>NZ_CM001442.1:5415303-6030607 GCF_000244915.1 Bradyrhizobium sp. WSM471
CGTCATGAGCCGGCCACGCTGCTGAAGCTCGCGGGCGCGATCCTCGGCCTTGCCGGCACCATCGTCATCGTTGGCCTCGACGCATTGCGCGGCTTCGGTAGCGAGATCGTGGCCGAGATCGCGATCCTGCTCGCCACCATCTCGTTCGCCTGCGCCACCATCTTCGGCCTGCGACTGTCCGAGTACGATCCGATGGTGGTGGCGGCCGGTTCGCTGCTGTTCGGCGGCCTCGTGCTGCTGCCGCCTTCGCTGATCATCGACCAGCCCTGGACGCTGCACCCGACGCCGACCGCGATCACAGCCACCATCGTCATGGGCATCGTCTCCAGCGCCTTGGGGCTGATGCTGTTCTACATGTGCCTGGGACGGCTCGGCACGCTGACGACGAACGCACAAGGCTATTTGCGCATCCCGATCGGCGTCGGCCTCTCTGTGCTGCTGCTCGGCGAGAGCGTGCCGTCGAACCTGGCGCTGGGACTGGTGCTGGTCATGGCGGGCGTCGCAGCGATGACGGTGCCGACGGAACGGCTGAAACGACGCTAGCTATGGCTTGGAGTCTTCCGCCAGCATCTTGCGGTACTTCTCGACGTCGCGCGTCACGACCTTTTGCAGCACCTCGGGCGTGTGCTCGTCGGCATCGGGGGCCACGGTCGAGAGGTCGGCGAACCGCTTCTTCACCGCGTCGGTTTCGACCGCCGTGCGTGCTGCGGCATTCAGCTTGGCGATGACCGCCGGCGGGGTGCCCTTGGGCGCGAACAGGCCGTTCCAGCCCTGCGCTTCGAATTCGGGCAGGCCGGCTTCGGCCGACGTCGGCAGATCCGGCACTGTCGCGAGCCGCACGGTCGAGCCGACCACGAGCCCGCGCGCCAGCTTCTCGTTGATCGACTGCGAGACGGAGGCTGCCGCATCGCAGACGCCGTCGATCTGGCCGCCGATCGCATCGGTGAGCGCGGGCGCGGCGCCGCGATAGCCGACCAGCGTCGCGTCGATCCCCGCGGCTGTGATGAAGCTCTTGCAGATCAGGTAGTTCGAAGAGCCGACGCCGGCATGGCCGAGATTGATCTTGCCCGGATTGGCCTTGGCGTGGGCGATGAACTCTTTCAGGTCTTTCGCCGGAAAATCCTTGCGCACGGCGATGATGCCGAACGTTTTCGCCACCATGGCGATCGGCACGAAGGAATCCGGCGTGAACGGCAGCTTTGGATAGATCGTATAGGTCGCGGCGTTGGTGCCGGCGTTGCCGATCGCAATGGTGTAGCCGTCGGGCTCGGCGCGAGAGGCGCGCGCCAGTGCGGTCGAGCCGCCGGCGCCGGCGACGTTCTCGATCACGATGGTCTGGCCGAGCGCGATGCCCATCTGCTCGGCAACGGTGCGCGCGATCACGTCGGACGTGCCGCCGGCCGCGAACGGCACGATCATGGTGACGGGACGCTTTGGGAAATCCTGTGCGAACGCCGCCGTCGCGAACGCGGCCGTCGAGAGCGCAACGACGGCGACAGCGGCCGACAGCCGCTTCAGCACGAACGCAATCACGCGGCTTTTTCCAGATGCGCGGTGAGGCCGGCGAACAGGCCGCGGCCGTCGGTGCAGCCCATGATGTCTTCGACGTGGTTTTCCGGATGCGGCATCATGCCGAGCACGTTGCCCTTGTCGTTGACGATGCCGGCGATGGATTGCGCGGCGCCATTGATGTTGCTGATATCGTCGATCGCGCCGTCGGCCGAGCAATAGCGGTAAAGCACGCGACCCTCGCCCTCGAGCCGCTTGATGGTCTCCGTGTCCGCCGCATAATTGCCCTCGCCATGCGCGATGGGCACGCGGATCACCTGCCCCGCATTGTAGCCGCGCGTGAACGGCGTGTCGGACCGCTCGACGCGGAGATGCACGTCGTGGCAGATGAATTTCAGCCGCGCATTGCGCATCAGGACGCCGGGCAAGAGGCCGGATTCGCAGAGGATCTGAAATCCGTTGCAGACGCCGAGCACGAGGCCGCCCTTGGCCGCATAGTCGCGCACCGCGTCCATCACCGGCGCCCGCGCCGCAATCGCGCCGCAGCGCAGGTAATCGCCATAGGAGAACCCGCCGGGGACGACCACGAGATCGGTCCCCGCAGGCAGCGAGGTCTCGGCGTGCCAGACCATCGCGGGCTCGCTGCCCGAGATCAGCCTCAAGGCACGCGCCATGTCGCGCTCGCGGTTGATTCCGGGAAAGACGAGGATGGCGGCTTTCATGGCAGAGGTTCCGAACGAGGATTGGAATGGGGCTGGCACGGCTGCCAAATCGGCAGCAGACATATCCATTTGACGGGGATTTTACCAGTGCTAGCCTTGCTCGCGAGCGTTGTGCACAGGCCATAGCCCGCCATTCGGCCGATCGATTCGCCCGGGATTGAAGCCATGAATGTCCCCTCGCTGCCCGCATCCCTCTCCGAGCCAGTGTCCACCGAGGGCGTCATCGCCGCCGGCGCCTATGTCGACGGCCGGCGCGTCGCCAATATCGCCATCAGCGAGGCCTCGAGCTGGCGGGCGAAGCCCGGCCACGTGGTCTGGATAGGGCTGCACGAGCCTGACATGGCGCTGCTCACCGCGGTGCAGAAGCAGTTCGATCTGCACGAACTCGCCATCGAGGACGCCAACCACGCCCATCAGCGACCGAAGATCGAGCAATATGGCGAGGCCCTGTTCATCGTGGCGCGGACCGCGCAACTGATCGAGGGCCGGATCGCCTTCGGCGAGACGCACATCTTCGTCGGCGAAGGCTATCTGGTCTCGGTGCGCCACGGCGCGTCGACGTCCTACACGCCGGTGCGCGAACGCTGCGAAAGCTGCCCGCGAGCGCTCGCGCGCGGCGAGGACTACATCCTCTACGCCATTCTCGATTTCATCGTCGACAACTACTCGCCCGTGCTCGAGAGCATTCACGAAGAGGTCGAGAGCATCGAGGATGACGTGCTCTCCAAGGCGATCAGCAAGGCGCAGATCGAGCGGCTCTACATGCTGCGCCGCGACCTCTTGCGGCTCCGGACTGCGATCGGCCCTCTGGTCGAGGTCTGCCGCCGGCTCGAGCATGACGAGCTGGCGATGGTGCGCGCAACGATGCAACCGCTGTTCCGCGACGTCACCGACCACGTCAGGAACATCCAGGAGCGGATCGATTCGATGCGCGAGGTGCTGGCCTTCGCCTTCGAAGCAAGCCTGCTGGTCGGCCAGGCCCAGGAGACGGCGGTCTCCAAGAAGCTTGCCTCCTGGCTCGCGATCATCGCGATCCCCACCGCGCTTGCCGGAATCTACGGCATGAACTTCAAGCACATGCCGGAGCTGGACTGGGAGTACGGCTATTACACGCTGCTCGGCGTGATGCTGACGGCGTGCGGCGCGCTTTACTGGCGTTTTCGTCGGGTCGGATGGCTGTGAGCCATCCCGTTCACCCGATCAGCTCGACCCGATAATTCTCGATCACGGTGTTCGCCAGCAGCTTGTCGGCGGCGTCCTTCAACGCCGCCTCCGCCTTCGCCTTGTCCGCGCCCGCGAGCTCGATGTCGAACACCTTGCCCTGCCGGACGCTGGCGACGCCGTCGACGCCGAGCGACTTCAATGCACCCTCGATCGCCTTACCTTGCGGATCGAGGATGCCCGTTTTCAACGTCACGGTAACACGTGCCTTCACGTCAGATCCCTCTTAGCTCTTCACCAGCACCGGGCCTGAGCCCGCCGGACGCTCGTTCTCCATGAGAATGCCGAGACGCTTGGCGACTTCGGTATAGGCCTCGAGCAGCCCACCGAGATCTCGGCGGAAACGGTCCTTGTCGAGCTTCTCGTTCGACTTGATGTCCCACAGGCGGCAGCTATCCGGCGAGATCTCGTCTGCGACGATGATCCGCATCATGTCGTTTTCGAACAGCCGGCCGCACTCCATCTTGAAGTCGACGAGGCGGATGCCGATGCCGAGGAAGAGACCGGTGAGGAAGTCGTTGACACGGATGGCAAGCGCCATGATGTCGTCGATCTCCTGCGGCGTCGCCCAGCCGAAAGCGGTGATGTGCTCTTCCGACACCATGGGGTCGTTGAGCTGGTCGTTCTTGTAGTAGAACTCGATGATCGAACGGGGCAGCTGCGTGCCCTCCTCGATGCCGAGGCGCTGCGACAGCGAGCCGGCGGCAACGTTCCGCACCACCACTTCCAGCGGCACGATCTCGACCTCGCGAATCAACTGCTCGCGCATGTTGAGGCGACGGATGAAATGGGTCGGCACCCCGATGTCGTTGAGGTGCTGAAACAGGTACTCCGAGATCCGGTTGTTGAGGACACCCTTGCCCTCGATCACCTGATGCTTTTTCGCATTGAACGCGGTGGCGTCATCCTTGAAGTGCTGGATCAGGGTACCGGGCTCCGGACCTTCGTAAAGAACCTTTGCCTTGCCTTCATAAATGCGACGCCGACGGCTCATGGGGATGTACCGTGTTTTGTTGAAATCCATGTATCTGGTGTGCTCCGGTTGACGAGACTACGACCCACAGCGGAGCTGCCGTGAACGGCCCGGAACCCCAAGAAACAGAACGGGAACCCAGCCTTAGGCAACCTATCCGATTGGCTGTCCCAGCACAATCGATCCGGCCGTCCGGCATCAAACTTATACCGTCTTGCCTGCGGCTTAACGGCTCGTTGTTTTGCCGATTCGTGCCCCCTATCTAGGCATGCACCGGGGCTCTCGCAACGAGGGCCAGCCGGGTCCAGTCAGCAGGGAATTGGAAAAGGCATGAGCACGTTGGACAAGCGCGAGGAAGGCTTCGAGAAGAAGTTCGCCCTCGACGAGGAGCAGAAATTCAAGGCGGAAGCCCGCCGCAACCGGCTGCTCGGTCTGTGGGTGGCCGAAAAGCTCGGCATCGCCGGCGATGCCGCCACGGCCTATGCCAAGGAGGTGGTCGCGGCCGATTTCGAGGAAGCCGGTGATGCCGACGTCCTGCGCAAGGTCATGGCCGATTTCGCCGCCAAGAACGTGGCCGTCACCGAACAGGCGATTCGGGCCAAGATGAACGAGCTGATCGCGGTGGCGGCGGCCGAGGTGAAGGCCGGGAAATAGGACGAAGCGTCATTCCGGGGGCACGTCTGCGACGCGCCCCCGGAATGCCAACCAGCTACCCCTCCTTGAAGCCATATTCCGGCACATTGCCGCTGGCGCCGTAATATTTGTACGGCAGGAATTTGCCGCTCATGGTGATCTTGACACGGTCGCCCTTCGGGTTGGGCAGGCGCTCCATCACCATGTCGAAGTCGATCGCCGACATGATGCCGTCGCCGTACTCCTCCTCGATCAGCGCCTTCCAGGCCGGACCGTTGACCATGACCAGCTCGTAGAAGCGGTAGATCAAGGGATCGGTCGGCGGCATCGGCATGCCGCGCATCGGCGTCTCGTTCAGCATCGTGGTCTCGGCCTTCGTCAGGCCGAAAAGCTCAGCAGCGTTGGCGGCCTGCGGCTTAGTCAATTTCATCTGGCCGAGGATCGCGCCTGTTATCAGCACCTCGGAATAGCCGCCGATCTGCTCGCAGATATATTTCCAGGTCCAGCCCTTCTCGCGCTTGATGTCGAGCAGCTTCTCGGTGAGGTCTTCGCGTTTCATGTCAGGGTCTCCTTTTTCAAGCAGTCAGCCCGGGACTCGTCCCGGGTATCCAGGTCTGTCGTTGCTCGTCGCCACCGGACGCGACGGTCAGTCCGGGCTTGCCGATATGCACCACCGGTACATTGCGCGGATCTTGACCGGGCGTCTCGGCCGCGAAAGTCTTGCTGCGCGTCACCAGGAAATCAACGATGTGGTTGCGCAGCGCGTAGTACAGCGGATGGCGGTGCAAATCGGTGCGGCCGCGATCCCGCGGCAACGGGTTCTCGACCACTTCCGCCAGCACCGCGCCGGGTCCATTGGTCATCAGGAAAATCTTGTCGGCGAGATAGATCGCTTCGTCGACGTCATGGGTGATCATGAACGCGGTCTGCCCGGTCTCCAGACAGATGCGCCGCACCTCGTCCTGCAGCGTGCCGCGCGTCAGCGCGTCGAGTGCCGAGAACGGCTCGTCCATCAGCATCATCTTTGGCGTGATCGACAGTGCACGCGCGATGCCGACGCGCTGCTTCATCCCGCCGGAAAGCTCGGAAGGTCGCTTGTGTTCCGAACCCGTCAGGCCGACGAGATCGATAAATTTCTGCGCATGCGCCTTCACCTTGGCGCGATCCCAGCTCCGCCATTTCGAGCTCACGGCGTAGGCAACGTTGCCGAGCACGGTGCGCCAGGGCAGCAGCGCATGGCTCTGGAAGATCACGGCGCGATCGAGGCTCGTCCCTGAAATGGCCTGCCCGTCGACGATCACCGCGCCTTCGCTCGGCGCATCGAGGCCGGCGAGGATGTTGAGCACCGTGGTCTTGCCGCAGCCGGAATGGCCGATCACGCAGCAGAACTCGCCGCGCGCCATCGACAGCCACAGATTCTCGAAGACCGCCGTTGTCGCGCCGTCCGCGCCCGGATAGCGCTTTGCGATGGCTTCGATGGAGATGAATTTTTCGGTCAACGGCCCTACTCCGGAAACGTGACCATGCGCGTGAAACGCGCGAGGATCTGGTCGAGCAGCATGCCGACGACCCCGATCAAGAGGATCGCGATGATCACGTTGGTGATCGACAGATTGTTCCACTCGTTCCAGACGAAATAGCCGATGCCGGTGCCGCCGACGAGCATTTCGGCCGCGACGATCACGAGCCAGGCGATGCCGATCGAGATGCGCATGCCGGTCAAGATCGTCGGTGCTGCCGCGGGCAGGATCACGGTGAAGGCGCGCCTGATCGTTCCGACCTCGAGCGTTCGCGCGACATTGATCCATTCCTTGCGTACGCTCGCGACCCCGAACACGGTGTTGAGCAGCATCGGCCAGATCGAGCAGATGAAGATGACGAAGATCGCCGAGATCGAGGAATCCTTGATGGTGTAGAGCGCGAGCGGCATCCACGCCAGTGGCGAGATCGGCTTCAGCACTTGGATGAAGGGATCGAGCGCCTGGCTGAGCAGCGGCGACATGCCGATCAGGAAGCCGAGCGGGATGGCGACGAGCACGGCGAGCAGATAGCCGGCGCCGACGCGCGCGATCGAATAACCGAGCTGGATGCCGAGCCCCTTGTCGTTCGGCCCGTTGTCGTAGAACGGCCTCCTCAAATGCTCCCAGAGCTTTGCGCCGACATCGAACGGCCCGGGCATGGCGGATTTGCCCTGCGTCGCGGTCAGGCCCATCAGCTTGGCGTATTCCGCGCTCATCGTGGCCACCGGTGCGGTCGAGCGCACGGCGAGATGCCAGACGCCGAGGAACGCGACGAGCAGCACGATCGATACCAGGCCGGCGCGGAGACGGAGGGAGGCGGTGGTCATCTCCCTCTCCCCGTTCTTACGGGGAGAGGGTTGGGGTGAGGGGCATGCTTCCGCATATTCGGTGAGAGACGAACTCGCGGAGAGTCCCCCTCACCCGGATTGCATCTAACGATGCAATCCGACCTTTCCCCGCAAGCGGGGCGAGGTGAAAAAAAAGCGCGGCCGCTCACGACGCCTTCCTGATCTTGAAGCCCGCCAAATAATCCTCCGGCTTGGCTGGATCGAAAGTCTTGCCCATCACCGCGAACGATTTGTAGCTGCCGGCTGGCGGCGCGAGGCCCATCTCGGTCATCAGCTTCCTGGTGTCGGTGGCGAGATACACCTGCTCGGCGATCGCCTTGTAATCGACGTCGCCCTTGATCTGGCCCCAGCGCTTCATCTGCGTCAGCATCCACACCCCAAAGGACTGCCAGGGGAACGGATCGAAATCGACGCGCTTGGCATCCGTCTTCACGCCGCCGAGGCCGTCGGCATAGGTGCCGGTCAAGACCTGTTCCAACACCGTGACCGGCGCGTTGATGTAGTTCGCCGGCGCGATGGCTTCCGCGATCTGCTTGCGGTTCTCCGCCTTCGAGGCATAGGCCGTGGCATCGACGATCGCGCGCGTCAGCGCAGCAAAGCTGTTCGGCGCCGTGGTGATGAACTCGCGGCTGGCGGCGAAGCTGCAGCAGGGATGGCCGTCCCAGATTTCCTTGGACAAAAGATGCATGAAGCCGACGCCGTCATAGATCGCGCGCTGGCAGATGTTGTCGGGCGCGAGGAAACCGTCGATGTTGTCGGCGCGCAGGTTTGCCACCATTTCCGGCGGCGGTACCGAACGCAGTTGCACGTCGGTATCGGGGTCGATCCCGTGTTCGGCGAGATAGTAGCGCAGCAGGTAATTGTGCATGGAATAGTCGAAGGGGATGGCGAACTTCATGCCCTTCCAGTCCTTCGGATCGCGCTTGTCCTTGTGCTTCATGGCAAGCGTGATGCCCTGCCCGTTGATGTTCTCGATCGCTGGGACCGCGAACGGAATGGGGTTCGAGCCGAGGCCGAGCGAGATCGCCAGCGGCATCGGCGCCAGCATGTGCGCGGCGTCGTATTCCTTGTTGATGGTCTTGTCGCGGACCACGGCCCAGCCGGCGGTCTTCACCACGTCGACGTTGAGGCCGTGCTTGGCATAGAAGCCCAGCGGCGCCGCCATGATGATCGGCGTGGCGCAGGTGATCGGGATGAAGCCGACCTTGAGGTCCTTCTTTTCCGGCGCGCCGGCTTGCGCAAACACTTCGGTCGCGGTCTGAAGCGGGAAGAACTGAGACAGCGCAGCCAGCGCGGTGGAGGCCCCGACCGACTTCAGGAACGCGCGTCGCGCAACGTCCTGCGGAAACATCGCGCGCATCACGGCAGAGGCGACCACGCCCTCGTAGCGCTTCTCTTCGCTCTCGACGGGAGCACAGCGCAACGCGGTGGCCTGCTCATGCTCCGCCGCGGATTGATGCTGACCACAGGCACAGCCGGCTCGCAGGTTGCGATCGGGATCAAACGGATTGTCGAAAGTGGACATCGGACCTCCTGCGCGTCATTTGCGAGGAGAATTACGCAAGGAGCATGCCACCACCCTCAGGCCGGCCAGTGCCTTGATGACGCAGCACTTTCGCTCACACTTGGTCATTACGAAAATTCGTGATAAACGATATTTCGTAGTTGAATAACGAGATTTCGTAATGGCAACGACGCCAATACTCGCCCACGACGATCTGGCCACGACCGTTGATCCGCGCGTCGCGGCCTTCGAATCCTCGGTCGAGGCGACGCTGCTGGTCGACCCCTTCGGCGACCAGATCGTCGATGCCAATCCCGCCGCCTGCGCCCTGCTCGGCTACGACCGCGCGCTGCTGCGCCAGACCAGGGCGAGCACGCTGCATGCCGGCGAGCTTCCGGCGCTGACCGTGTTCACCCAGGCCGTGCTGCACAAGGGCGCCTACTGGACCACGGCGCTCAACCCGCGCCATGCCACCGGGCAAAATCTCCGGCTCGAATATGCCGGCTGCGTGCTGCCCCATGACGGGCGCACGCTGGTCCAGATCACCCTGACCGATCTCGAAGCGCGCCGCCGCCGCAATGTCGATGCCGCCGCTGAAGATCACATGCGCAGCGGCATCTCGACCTGGCAGCGGGTCGAGCGCGTGTTCCAGGACATCGAGCGCGAGAACCAGCTGATCCTGCGCGCCGCCGGCGAAGGCATTTACGGCGTCAACGCGGAAGGAAAGACCACCTTCGTGAACCCCGCCGCCGAGCGGATGCTGGGCTGGACGGCCGAGGAGCTGGTCGGCAAGGAAATCCATCCCATCATGCACCACACCCACCATGACGGGCGGCACTATCCCAACCATGATTGCCCGATCTACGCGGCGTTCCGCGACGGCGCCGTGCACCAGGTCGACGGCGAGGTGTTCTGGCGCAAGGACGGCTCGCCGGCCTGGGTCGAATACACCTCCACGCCGATCCGTGATCGCGGCGTGGTGGTCGGCGCCGTCGTGGTGTTTCGCGACGTCAGCCAGCGCCGCGAGGCCGACGAGAAGCTGCACGCCGCGCTGGCCGAGGTCGATCGCCTGCGCGAACGTCTAGAGCTCGAAAACGCCTACCTCCAGGAAGAAATCCGCATCGAGACCAATCCGCGCGGCATCATCGGTGGCAGCGAGGCGATCCAGAAGACGCTGCGCCAGGTCAAGCTGGTGGCGCCGACCAGCGCGGCGGTGATGATCACCGGCGAGTCCGGCACCGGCAAGGAGCTGATCGCGCGCGCCATCCACGAGGATTCCACCCGCAGCGACCGGCCGCTGATCCGCGTCAATTGCGCCGCGATCCCGCGCGAATTGTTCGAGAGCGAATTCTTCGGCCACGTCCGCGGCGCCTTCACCGGCGCGACGCGCGACCGCATCGGCCGGTTCGAGCTCGCCGATGGCGGCACGCTGTTCCTGGACGAGGTCGGCGAGATTCCACTCGAATTACAGGGCAAGCTGCTGCGGGTGTTGCAGGAGGGCAATTTCGAGCGCGTCGGTCAGGAACGCACCCGCGCGGTCGACGTCCGCGTCATTGCCGCGACCAACCGCGACCTCAAGCAGGAGGTGCAGCGCGGGCGTTTTCGCGAGGACCTTTATTTCCGCCTCAACGTGTTTCCGATCGAGACGGTGCCCCTGCGCGAACGGCGCGAGGACATTCCGCTGCTCGCCCAGCATTTCCTCACCCGCGAGAGCAAGGCGCTGAAATCGAATCTGCGCCTGTCGGAAGGCGATGCGCGTCGGCTGGCGCGCTATGACTGGCCGGGCAATGTCCGCGAACTCCAGAACGTGATCGAGCGCGCCGCGATCCTGTCGCAGAACGGCCGTTTGCGGATCGATCTGCCCGACTCCTCCGGCACGCAGGCCCCAGCCGGCGCCACGCGGCAGAAGGCTGACGCACGGCCCGTTGTGATGACATCATCCGAAATGCGCGACCACGAGCGCGCCAACATCCTGGCCGCGCTCGAGGGCTGCGCCGGAAAAGTGTTCGGCCCCGGTGGCGCGGCCGAGATGCTGGATATCAAGCCGACCACGCTGGCCTCGCGGATCAAGGCGCTGGGAATCGCGCCCCGTCCGCGGGCCGGCGCGAACGGTTAGAGCATGGCGAGATTGGAATGCATGTTGATGTGCCCTCGCCCCTTGTGGGAGAGGGCAGCGACGCCGGTAGACGCAGACTCGCTTGGGTGAGGGGTCTGTCTCCGCGAGTCCGACGCCGATTTGAATCGCGGAGAGAGACCCCTCATCCGGCGCTCCGCGCCACCTTCTCCCACAAGGGGAGAAGGGGTACCGAGTCCGCGGGCCGCCGGTTAGCGGTAATCACGCCGCCTTGGTCGTCACCTCCGATGCGATCGGCAATCCCTGCTCGATCGGCAGCGACGGATCGCGCGACCATTCGTTCCAGGAGCCGAAATACATCCGCACGTCCTTCACGCCGGCGTTCTTGAGCGCCAGGAACGTGTTCGAGGCGCGCGCCCCCTTGAAGCAGTAGAGATAGACCGGCGTGGAGGGCGAGATGCCGACCGTGGCGCATTCCGCCAGAATCTCGTCCTTGGACTTGAAGCGCGGTCCCTCGGCGGTCGGCTTCATCATGCGATACCATTCCAGCCACACCGCGCCGGGGATGCGGCCTTTGCGCGGGCAGAAATCCTTGCCGTAGGGCGAGGAGCTGTCGCCGATCCACTCGTCGACATCGCGCACGTCCAGGAGTGCGATGCCGGGCTTGCCGACCGCGGCGAGCATGGTCTTGGCGTCGATCAGGATCTCGCCCGCTTCAGGCACGATCGAGAACGACGCCTTCGCCGGCGCCGGCACATCCTTCGTCACCGGAAGACCTGCGGCCGCCCAGGCGTCGAAGCCGCCATGCAGCACCTTGATTTTGGGATAGCCGAGCATGGTGAGCAGGTAGTAGCCGCGGCAGGATTGGCCGAAGCCGGAGTTCATCGACTGCTCGTAGATCACGGCCGTCTCCTTGCCGGAGAGACCGGCAGCGCCGAACGCGTCGGCGAATTTGGTCTTCAGCTCGGCCATGCCCTCCGGCGTCGAGGTCGCGAGGAACGTGAATATCTCATGCACGTTCACGGCGTTGGGAAGGTGCCCGGCGCCATAGGCGTCGGGGTTGCGGGTGTCGATCACGACACAGGGCTCGGTTTTCAAGAGATCGGCAAGTTCGCTGGCAGAGATCAGAACGTCCGTCATTGGCAGCCTCTCCGTTGAGGTTAGATGGTGGGTGGGCTCGTAGAACTCAGGAATCGGCGAGCATCTTGCGCAACTGCTTGGTGGCAGGCGTGACGATCGCGACGAAATAGGCCTCGCGCAGCCGGCGCTGCGCGCGGTGGGACTTGAGATAGCCGCGCGCGCCACAATGCAGCATCGCCGCATGCGCCGCCGCGACGCTGGCCTCGCCGGCGCGAAGCCTGAGCGCAATCACCTTGCGCCAGTAGGTCTCCTCCTCGTTGTAGGGATCGCGCGCCAGCGCCATGGTCTCGGCCTCGAGCTCGGCGGCGAGATCGCGGAAGTGCACCGGCTGTTGCGGCAAATAGCGGTTGATGTGACCGAGGGGATTATCGACCTCGTCCATGATGTTGATGCAGTCCTTGATGAGGCCAAGCGCCATGCCGGCCTGCAGCAGGATGAAGCCGGCGCGGATCTTCTTCACAAAAGGCGCGGCGGGATCGGCGAGGATCAGCTCGTCAGGCACGAAGACGTCGCGGAACTGCACGCCGTAGGTGCCGGTTCCGTCCATGGCAAGGAACGGCTTGCATGGCGTCAGCGTGATCGCGGGGTCCGAGCAGTCCGCCAAAAACATCACTTGGCCGGGCTCGCCACTTGCGATGCCCGGCTCGTCCTCGCGTTCGAAGATGGTGCCGAAGTAATGGTCGGGGCCGAGATTGGAGACCCAGGGCAGCGCGCCGCGTACGATGTAGCCGCCGTCGACCTTGCGCCCCTTCAACTTGAGCTTTTCGATGCCGAAAAAGCTCTTCATCGGATTGGAGAGCCCAGTGCCGCCGAGCACGCGGCCGGTCGAGAACGCATCGCCGAAGCGCTTGGCGAGCTTCATATTGGTCGAGTTGGCGGCGTACCAGACCAGCGTGTTCTGGCACCACGCCATGAAGGCGGTGCTGCCGCAGACCTCGCCGATCGCCGACATGGCCTGGATGGCACAGCGCAGGTCAGCGGGCCCCTCGTGCGGCACGTGACTGCCCCAGGCGCCGACCTCGCCGAATCGGCGCAGCACCTCGGCCGGATAGACGGTGCCGGCATCGATGCCGGCGGCAAGCGGCGCGAGCTGCTCCCGTGCAATCCGCGCCACCTCGCCTGCAATGGACGGTGCGGGCTGATCCAAAACTTCGGCCCGTGATAAAGCCAGTGACCCCATGATCGTCTCCCGCACCTTTCCTGTTGCCGTCTACTAGATGCCGACCTCGAGATTGACCGGGCGGGTGAAGGTGTTTGCGACCGGCGACCATTGCTTCACATGGGCGACCAGCGCATTGATCTCGTCCGGCGAGATCCCCTCACATTCCATGTCGACCTTGACGCGTACGTCGGTGAAGCCGACCGGCTTGTCCGAGACGTCGCCGGTGCCCCAGACCGCGGTGATGTTGAGATCGCCCTCGAGCTCGAGCTCGAGCTTGTTGACGATCCAGCCGCGATGCACGGCGTTGGCGTGCAGGCCGACGGCGAGGCAGGAGCCCAGCGCGGCGAGCGAGGCCTCGGACGGATTGGGCGCAGTGTCGTCGCCGAGCAGACCGGGCGGCTCGTCGACGATGTAGGGCTGCAAATTGCGGATGTAGTTGGCGTGGCGGAATTTTCCTTCCGCGACCGTCTTGCACTTCAAGGTCTTGATGACCTTCGGATTGGCCTTGCCGTTGGCGATCAGTTGCTCGAGGCCATTCTTGTCGATGGGCGCGAGGCAACCCGTCAGCACTGTCTTTTGAACGACGGCAGTCATCATCTTCTCCCTGGCAGAAGTGGAAATCGGTAGGATACCGAACGGTCTGTTTCCTTGCATGGAGCGTGCCAGACCCAGCCAAAATCAAAAGGCGAAGCATTGGAGCCGCTTAGCGAACGCTGCCTGCGGATTGATCAGCGGCCGTCTGCTCAAAGGCGATGCAGATGAGCTTTCCCGTGCGAATCTTTTCAGCGCAGAACAGATGCGGCTTGCTGATGCGGCGCGGCTGCGATTAAGTTGCATCCCATGGCCAAGCTTTCACTGAACAAGCCCTCACCGAACAAGACTTCTAAGCAGAAGTCTCAGTCGCCGCACGCCGGTGCGGGTGACGACGAGTCCGCACGCGGGCGCCTGCTCAGCGCGGCCACGCATCTGTTCTGCAAGAACGGCATCAACGCCACCGGCATCGACGCGATCATCGCGGAAGCCGGCACCGCAAAGACCACGCTCTATAAATTGTTCGGCTCCAAGACCAATCTGGTCAACGCGGTACTGGAGAGCGAAGGCAAGCAGTGGCGCGAATGGTTCATCGGCGCCATGGAAGAAGGCGGCGGCGACGCGCAAGCCAAACTCACGCGCATCTTCCCGGCCCTGAAGAGCTGGTTCGCGGAAGAGCGCTTCTACGGCTGTCCCTTCATCAACGCGGTCGGCGAGCACGACAAGGACGCCAAGCAGTTCCGCAACATCGCGATGAAGCACAAGAAGATCGTGCTCGGCCACATCGAGAAGCTCGCCGGCGAGCTCGGATCGAACGAGCCCGTCGTGCTCGCGCACCAGCTCGGCCTCCTGATCGACGGCGCGATCGTCGCCGCGATGGTGTCGCGCGATCCAGGCGTGGCGGATACGGCGGCGCTGACGGCAGGTCCCCTGCTCAGCCAGCCCAAGGCAAAGAAGAAGCGCGCGGCGGATCAGCTCGAGGCGGTGTGATCGCTCTATCTTCGTAGCCCGCATGGAGCGGAGCGCAATGCGGGGGCACTGTCCCGGATTGCGCTCCGCTCCATCCGGGCTACAGCACCTTACGGCCCGCTCTCGCCTCCCACGGCAACAGATCTATGAATCTTTTGATCGCATCGAGCACCGGCCCCTGATCGCCTGCAAAGAACCAGTGATCGTGGCCGTCAAGCTCGACGAATTGCGCACCTTTGATCCGGCTCGCCACATCGCGGCCGGCCGCGATCCGTACCGCCTTGTCGTCCCGACGATGCAGCACCAATGTCGGCATGGCAATCTGCGGCAGAAGGTGCCGCACGTCGGCGTCGCGAAACGCCTCGAGCACCGCCGAGATGCCGCCGGGACTGGACGCCGCGCGCAATAGCCCGGCCCACCAGGCGCGGGCCTGGGGATCGCCGGCTAGGCTCGGCGCGAAGGTTTCAATCTCCACCGGACCTCCCCATTGCGCAATGAGGCGCTTGCTCCAGGCGTCGTACTGGCTGGCGCGCAACGCGTGCGGATAGTCCTGCGACCAGCAGCCCTTGGCCAATGCACCGAACAGAATGAGCCCGGCCACGAGACGTGGCTCGTCCACCGCAAATTTGATGCAGGCAGGTCCACACTCGGATGCGCCGAACAGCACGACGCGGCGCGCATCCACGGCCCGCAGCACGGTGCCGATATCCTCCGCGGTGACGTCGATACCGGGCGCAGATCCAACCCGGTCGGACAACCCGATGCCGCGACGATCAAACACGATCAGACGTCCCAGCTTCATCAGCGAGGCCAGAAACGTCCGGCTCGCGGGATGCTCCCAGGCGCGTTCCACATGCGACACGAAGCCCGGCATGACCAGGATATCGAGCGGACCGCTGCCATAGGTTTGATACGCCAGATGCACGCCGGCGCCCTTGACATAGCGCGTCGCTGGAATCGCATGTGCCGCCGCCGGACTCATCAACGCTTCGGTCGCGGCTTCGGGCGTAACACCAAGCTCGTCACGCAGCCGCTGCGTCAGTGCCGCGTGGTGCCGCTCTGCCGCACTGCGGTCACCCGCCAGCAGCAGGCTGCGGATCAGATGCCGGCCGTAGACCTCGCTCAAAGGATCGAGCTCGACCAGACGGGTCGCATGCGCGGCCGCGGCAAAGTAGTCGCCGGCGGTGGTCTTGTCCTGCACCAGGCGCTCCAGCGCGTGCATCAGCCGTCCGCGCAGTGCCTCGCGGCGAAAGAACGCCCAGTCGTCGAATTCCCGACAGTCCTCCGGCGAGAAGCCTGCGAGGAAATCTCCCCGATAGATCTGGCAGGCCTCGTCAAAATCACCGCGATCGCAGGCGCTCTCGAATAGATGTGCATCGACCTGCAGCGCGACTGCCGGAGACCATCGCAGGCTGGTCCGGTCGGTCTCGAACACCTGCTGACCGAGCGTCAGCTCGATGCGGTGAAGCAGCCGCCGCAATCGCGCAAGGCCGGTCTCGCGGTCAGTTTCAGGCCACAGCAGCGTGGCCACGATTTCGCGGGCCACAGCGCCCTTGGCCTCCGCGAGATAGACCAGCAGCGCGAGGCCCTTGCGGAGGGCCAATTTGATCGGGTGGCCGTCGGCGTGGACCTCCGGGAACCCGAACGTCCCCAGCGAGAAAGCCGTCATGAAAGTCCTCCCTCCCCTCGCGGCGCCCCCGGGGGGACGCACAGGGGACGGTCCAGCGATAGCAGTCGGGGCAGATCCAGCCGCCGGCGAGCAATTCAGGCTCCTGCATGCGGCACGGCTGCATCAGGCACAATAGGAAAAAACATGATCTCGCGCCTCCTGATCCTGCTCTACGCCATCGTGAGCTACGTCATCTTCACGGTCTCCTTTCTCTATGCGCTCGGTTTCGTCGGCAATTATGTCGTGCCCAAATCGATAGATATGTCGATTGATAAGTCGATCGATATGCCAATCGGCGTCGGCAGCCCGACGGACCTGAGCGTGGCCATCGTCGTCAACCTGCTGCTGATGAGCCTGTTTGCGATCCAGCACAGCGTGATGGCGCGGCCGGCTTTCAAACGATGGTCGGCCACATTCCTTCCCCTCGCCTGCCAGCGCAGCACCTATGTGCTGCTCTCCAGCCTGATCCTGCTGTTGCTGTTCTGGCAGTGGCGTCCGATCCCGACGCCGGTCTGGCACGCGAGCGGGATAGCGGCCTGGTTGCTG
This sequence comes from Bradyrhizobium sp. WSM471, assembly GCF_000244915.1. Lineage (NCBI taxonomy): Bacteria > Pseudomonadati > Pseudomonadota > Alphaproteobacteria > Hyphomicrobiales > Nitrobacteraceae > Bradyrhizobium > Bradyrhizobium sp. WSM471. The sequence continues at coordinate 5,432,325 of NZ_CM001442.1, forward strand.
ATCGGCGTGCATTGGCTCGGCTGGCTGATCGCATTCGCCTCGACCCACATGATCGATCATTTCGATCTGTTCGGCCTCCGCCAGGCCTTCGTCGCGTTCCGCGGGAGCGAGATACCAGGTCAGTCGTTCAGGACGCCGCTGCTCTACAAGATCGTGCGCCATCCCATCATGCTCGGCTTTCTGCTCGCATTCTGGGCCACGCCCGAGATGACCGTTGGCCACCTTCTGTTTGCGCTTGCAAACACCGCCTACATCCTGGCCGCGCTTCAGTTCGAGGAGCGCGACCTGATCGCCGAATTCGGCGCGACCTATCAGGACTATCGCCGACGCGTTCCCATGCTGCTGCCGCGTCTTTTCGGAGCACCCCGATGAAAGCGATTCTGTGCAGTTCATTCACTGGCCCTGCGGATTTGTGCGTCGGCGAGATCGACGAGCCGAAGCCGGTCGGCGACGAGATCCTGATCGACGTCCATGCGGCCTCGGTCAGTTTCATGGACCAGTTGGTGGTCTCGGGCCTCTACCAGATGCGGCCGCCGACGCCTTTCGTGCCCGGCACGGAAGCATCCGGTGTCGTCGTCGCGGTCGGCGACGAGGTCACGGGATTCGCGCCCGGCGACCGCGTGGCGTGCAGCGCCTGGACCGGCGGCTACGCCGAACGGATGATCGCGAAGGACTCGAAGTGCGTGCATCTGCCTGAAGGCGTCGCGTTCGAAGCCGCGGCGACGGTCCTGCACAATTACGGCACGGCCTATTATGCGCTGGTCGAGCGGGCCCGGGCGCAGCGCGGCGAAACGCTGTTCGTCACCGGCGCTGCCGGCGGAGTTGGCCTTGCCGCGGCCGATCTCGGCCGTGATCTGGGCCTGTGTGTCATCGCCGGTGTCGGCTCCGATGACAAGGCTGCCCTGGTCCAGAGTTACGGCGCCAGCGAGATCATCAACTATCGCACCGAGAATCTGCGCGACCGGATCAAGGCGATCACCGGTGGCGAAGGCATCGATATCGGCTTCGACACTATCGGCGGCGAGATATTCCAGCAGATGGCCCGGTCGATGAAATGGGGCGGACGGCTGATGCCGATCGGCTTCACCAGCGGCGAAATTCCGCAGCTCCCGATGAACCTGCCGCTGTTGAAGAACTATTCCATCCTCGGCGTCTTCGTCGGCGCCTGGGCGGAAAAATTCTCCGCGGAAGCCGCGCGCATGAACGACGCGCTGATGCAATTGCTGGCCGGCGGAAAAATCCGCCCGCACGTCGATCGCGTCCTCCCTTTGGAGGAGGCCGCAGAAGCCATGCGTGCCGTGGCCAACCGAACGGTTCAGGGCCGAATTGTCCTCAAGATCAGGTAAAGTGCACGGGGAAGAGAGAACAAAGCCGATGACACAGATCATCATCGATAAACGCTTTTGCGGTCCTCCGAACTCCGGCAACGGCGGCTATGTCTGCGGCCGGCTCGCCCGCCACATTCCCGGCGGCGCCGAGGTGACGCTGCGCGCACCGCCTCCACTGGACACGCCGCTCGATGCAGTCGCGACAGACGACGGCACATGGGAGCTTCGCGACGGCGACAAGATCGTCGCGACCGGGCGAGCGGCAAGCGTGGAGCTTGCACGCGTGGAGACAGCCAGCTTCGAGGAGGCCTGCGCCGCCGAATTGCTGACCCCGATCGAGCCGCACGAGCATCCGCTGCCGACATGTTTCGTGTGCGGTCCCGCAAGGGCGAAGGGAGATGGCCTGCGCATTTTTGCCGGTTCGCTCCGTGGTCACAAAGCCGTTCTCGCGGCGAGCTGGACCCCGGATCAGAATCTCGCTGCCGAGGACGGCCTGATCGCGCCGGAATTCCTCTGGTCGGCGCTCGACTGCCCCACCGGCTTTGCCTGCAATTGCGATCAGCAGACCGGCAGCTTCGACCGGACCCCGCTGCTGCTGGGGCGGATGTCGGCGCGGATCGAGGCCCGCCCGCGCCCGGGAGAACGCTGCATCATCACGGCCTGGCCCACCGGCCGCGACGGCCGCAAGCGCATGGCCGAGGCTGCGGTGCATGATGGAGCCGGGAAGTTGCTGGCGGTGGCGCGCACGACATGGATCGCGGTCAATCGCGAGGTGCAGTTCGGGCGCACTCCGTAGGGTGGATTAGTAGCGAAGCGTAATCCACCACTTTGGCAGCGGTACGAGAAGAGGTGGATTACGCCTTCGGCTAATCCACCTACGAAGCCTACGCGCTCTGAGACATCATCTCCTGAAGCCGCTCCAGCTCCGCCTCCAGACCCCGCTCGACATCCGCCGCCCGCATCTCGATCACCCGATAGTCCCTTGCCTCCAGCCACGCTCGCCTCGCCACACGATCCGCGACGATCGCCTCGTTCTCACCCGCGTTGACCAGCTCGATCGCGATCCGGTGCGGGAACGAGACGAAGTCCGGAATGTGCCGCCCCACAGGGGTCTGGCGCTTGAACCCTCCTGCGAAGCGGCGATCGCGTGTGAGCGCCTGCCAGAGCAGCCGCTCGGCATCGGTCGGGTTGCGGCGGAGCAGGCGTGCGAGGCCGCGTACGGTGGAGCCACTGTCGGGCACACCGCCGCCCTGACCGTGTTCGGCCAGCAGCGCGCGCAGGCGCGTGGCCTGCTCGCCGTCGAGCACGCCGCCCTTGGCCGGGCCCTTGCGTCCCTCGGCAATGGCCATCACCACCCCGTGCAGGGTGTGCATGTCCTGCTTGGTCGGCTCCATCCGGGTGAAGATGTTGCGCAGGTTCACCAGCATGGTGTCGCGCTTCTCGGCCGGGCGCAGAAATTCGACCCGGTCGAGCTCGCGGATCAGATTGTCGAAGAACGCCTGCATCTGGTGCTGCGAGGCGCGCTCGGAGCGCTCGGGCATGGCGTGCGGCAGCTGGCCGGAGGTCGCGCGCTTGAACCATTCGTAGCCGACCAAGAGCACGGCCTGGGCGAGGTTGAGCGAGGCAAAGCCCGGATTGACCGGAAAGGTGATGATGCGGTTGGCGAGCCCGACCTCCTCGTTGGTCAGGCCCCAGCGCTCCCGGCCGAACAGGATACCGGCCTTGCCGCCCGCCGCGACGTGCCCGGAAATCTCGCTAGCTGCGGCTTCCGGCCCCACCACCGGCTTGGCCTGGTCGTGGGGGCGCGCGGTCGTGGCGAACAGCAGGTCGAGGTCGGCGACGGCCTCACCGACCGTGTCGAACAATTCGACCTTGTCCAGAATATAGTCGGCCCCGGCTGCGGCGCGCTGGGCGGCGATGTTGGGCCAGCCGTCGCGCGGGTTGACGATGCGCAGCGCGGAAAGCGCAAAATTGCCCATGGCGCGCGCGGCCATGCCGATGTTTTCGCCAAGCTGCGGCTCGACCAGGATCACGATGGGACCGTCGAGGGAAAGGCCCGCCTTGCTCTTGTCAGTCCCCGACATCTCGCTTCGCTTTCACACTGGTTCTCAAGGCCTTGGAGAGGCGCTCTTCATGAATCGATTCAAGGCCGGTCCTGGCCTGGTCTCGACCCGGTCTTGACCTGCTCTCGGGCCGGCTGACCGTCCGCCTGTCGTTTGCCTGTCCTGACGAAATTCTCAAGGGAAATAACGGGTTGGATTCGACTTTTGAATCTCGTCTGAAACCTCAGCCCGGTCCCCGCGGCAGGGCTGCTCCCGCCCCCCATCTGCGGGGGCTGGATGAGCTAAAAGTGCATAATCCCTTGGCTTTCGCCGGCCGCGTCCCGGTGCTAAGAGGCGGCGGATATTCCCGTGGCGCGCCAAAGCGCCGTTCCCAAGAGGCTTCCCCGATCATGGCAAAAATCAAGGTGTCCAACCCCGTCGTCGAACTCGATGGCGACGAGATGACCCGGATCATCTGGCAGTACATCAAGGACAAGCTGATCAACCCGTTCCTGGATGTCGAGCTGCTCTATTTCGACCTGGGCATGGAGTACCGTGACGAGACCAACGATCAGGTGACGATCGACGCCGCCGAAGCCATCAAGAAGGTCGGCGTCGGCGTCAAGTGCGCCACCATCACTCCGGACGAGGCCCGGGTGAAGGAGTTCAACCTCAAGCAGATGTGGAAGTCGCCGAACGGCACCATCCGCAACATCCTCGGCGGCGTGATCTTCCGCGAGCCGATCATCTGCAAGAACGTGCCGCGCCTGGTTCCCGGCTGGACCAAGCCAATCATCATCGGCCGCCACGCCTATGGAGACCAGTACCGCGCCACCGACATCAAGTTCCCGGGCAAGGGTACGCTGACGATGAAGTTCGTCGGCGAGGACGGTACCGTGATCGAGCGTGAAGTGTTCAAGGCGCCCGGCGCCGGCGTCGCCATGCAGATGTACAATCTCGACGATTCCATCATCGACTTCGCACGCGCTTCGCTCAACTACGGCCTGCTGCGCAACTACCCGGTCTATCTCTCGACCAAGAATACGATCATGAAGATCTATGACGGTCGCTTCAAGGACATCTTCCAGGACATCTACGAGCGCGAGTTCAAGAAGGAATTCGACGCCAAGGGCCTGACCTACGAGCACCGCCTGATCGACGACATGGTCGCCTCGGCGCTGAAATGGTCCGGCGGCTATGTCTGGGCCTGCAAGAACTATGACGGCGACGTGCAGTCCGACACGGTGGCGCAGGGCTACGGCTCGCTCGGCCTGATGACCTCGGTCCTCCTCACCCCCGACGGCAAGACGGTGGAAGCCGAAGCCGCCCACGGCACCGTGACCCGCCACTACCGCGAGCACCAGAAGGGCAAGGAGACCTCGACCAACTCGATCGCGTCGATCTTCGCCTGGACCCGCGGCCTGTCGCACCGCGCCAAGCTCGACAACAATGCCGAGCTCGCCAAGTTCGCCAACACCCTGGAGAAGGTCTGCGTCGACACCGTCGAGGAAGGCTACATGACCAAGGACCTCGCGCTCCTGGTCGGCGCCGACCAGCGCTGGCTCTCGACCACCGGCTTCCTCGACAAGGTCGCCGAGAACCTCGGGAAGGCGCTGGCGGCGTAAGCCGTCCGCAATTTCGCCCGACTGGATCGGACATCATCACGGGCCGCGTCGTAAGCGCGGCCCGTTCGCTTTTTTGGACCTTTGCGCGGAGATGCGACCATGTCGATCAAGCTTGCCGTCCCCTGCCTGTTGCTGCTCGCTGGACCGGTTCTGGCCGCCGACCCGCGCCCCGACGCCATCGCCGCGCCCGGCGAGAGCATCGTGCTCAGCGTCCACGCCGAGGGCGCGCAGGTCTATGAGTGCAAGGCCGGCACCGACGGCAAGCTCGCCTGGGCTTTTCGCGAGCCGATCGCCACGCTGCTGTCCGAGGGCAAGACGATCGGCCGGCACTATGCCGGGCCGAACTGGGAGCATGCCGACGGCAGCGCCGTGGCCGCCAAGGCCGCCGGCAATGCGCCGGGTACCACCGCTGCCGACATTCCCTGGCTGAAGCTGGAAGTGACCGCCCACCGCGGCAGCGGCATCCTCACGCCGGTTACGACGGTTCAGCGCGTCAACACCCATGGCGGCAAGCTCGAGGGTTCTTGCGACAAGGCCGGCGATTTCAGAAGCGCGCCCTATTCGGCCGAGTATGTCTTCCTGAAGAAAGGCTGAGCCCTCAGCGGGTCGGTGCCTTCGCGCTCCGCCTGCGCCAGCTCCGCCACCGCAAGGTCGCCGCTGCCCTCCAGCCGCGCCTTCGCCGTCTTGTGGACATGCGCGGCGAGCGTCGGCATGCGTTCGATCAGGGCGTGAAAGTCCTGGGCGTCGAGCACCAGCAGTCGGGTCTTGCGCGTCGCTGTCACCGTGCCGCTGCGTTTGGTCTTGTGCAGCAGCGCGATCTCGCCGAAGAAGGTGCCATCCGCGAGCCGCACCTGCTGGTTCGGCAGCGCGATCTCGACCTCGCCGGCGGTGATGAAATACATCGACGAAGCCGCATCGCCCCGCCGCACCAGGATCTCGCCCTGCTCGATCGTGCGCGCCCGCAGCAGCCGCATGATGTCGGCGATCTCGGACGCGCTGAGATGCGAGAACAGCGGCACCCGCGCCAGCATGCCCCAGGTGACCACGAAGTCGCGCCGTTTCACCTCTTCCGCAAAGGCCGTCGAGATGATCGCGACCGGCAGCGCGATCATGGCAAATCCGCTGATGATGGTGAAGACGGAGATGAATTTTCCAAACGCCGTCACCGGCACGACGTCGCCATAGCCGACGGTGCCGAGCGTCACGATCGCCCACCACATCGCCTGCGGAATGGTGCCGAGCTTGTCCGGCTGCACGTCGCGCTCGATGGCGTAGAGCAGCGAGGCAAACGTCAGAACCGCGCCGATCAGGATGACGATGCAGCCGATAAGCGCCCGCCGCTCGGCATGGACGGCCGCGAGCAGCGAACGCATCGCCGGCGAGTAGCGCACCAGCTTGAAGAACGGCAGCACGCCGAGCGCTGCCAGCGTCGCATGCCGGCCGGTGGCCAGCACGATCGCGGCCGGCAGGAACGCGAGGAGATCGATGATGCCGAGCGCGGAGAAGACATAGCCGAGCCGGTCCGACAGCGCGGACGCCGTGCGCTGGGTATGGCCCGCCACGGTCCACAGCCGCGCCGCATATTCCAGCGCGAACACGATCACGGACAGGATGGTGATGCCCGCGAACAGCGCGCCGAATTGCGCGTCCAGCTCCGGCACCGAGGCAAGGATCATCGCAGCGACGTCGAGCACGATGACGCCGATGATCAGCTGGATGAAGCGCGATCCGACCGAGTAGGCCAGCGGATCGTGCTCCAGCAATTCGTAGAGGCGATCCCTCAGATCGGGATCGGTTGAGCCACGTCCTCGCGGAACGGGGCGCACCTGCTTACGCGCCGGCCGATTTTTGTTCAGTCATGGCTTTTTCGATCGCCGTGAGCGCCGCGGCCGCATTCGCGCCATCGGGGCCACCGGCCTGCGCCATGTCGGGCCGCCCGCCGCCACCCTTGCCGCCGAGCGCTTCGGAGGCGACCTTCACCAGATTGACCGCATTGAAACGCGAGGTGAGGTCGGCGGTGACGCCGACAACCACGCCAGCCTTGCCGTCCTCGGTGACGCCGACGATGGCGACGACGCCGGAGCCGATCTGCTTCTTGCCGTCGTCGGCAAGGCTCTTGAGATCCTTCATCTCGATGCCCTCGACCGCGCGCGCCATCAGCTTGACGTCGCCGACCTCGCGCACGCCGGAGGCCGCGCCGTTGCTCGAGGATGCACCGCCGCCCATCGCCAGCTTCTTGCGGGCGTCGGAGACCTCGCGCTCGAGCCTCTTGCGCTCCTCCATCAGCGCGGCAATGCGCGCCGGGACGTCGTCGATCGAGGTGCGCAGCTCGTGGGCCGCGGTCTTCGCCAGCGCCATGGTGTCGTTGGCGTGTTTGCGCGCGTAGTTGCCGGTTAAAGCCTCGATGCGGCGCACGCCGGAGGCAACCGCGCTCTCGCCCGTCAGCGTGATCAGGCCGATGTCGCCGGTGCGCCTGACATGGGTGCCGCCGCACAGCTCGACCGACCAGCCGAGTGCGTTGGCGCCGCGCTCGCGCGCGGTCCGGCCCATCGAGACGACGCGAACCTCGTCGCCATATTTCTCGCCGAACAGCGCCCGTGCGCCGGCCTCACGGGCCTCGTCCACGCCCATGACGCGGGTCGAGACCTCGTCATTCTCCAGCACCACGTCGTTGGCGATGTCCTCGACGCGCGCGAGCTCTTCCGCCGTGATCGGCTTCGGATGCACGAAGTCGAAACGCAGCCGATCCGGCGCGACCATCGAGCCGCGCTGGGCGATGTGATCGCCGAGCACCTGGCGCAGCGCCTCGTGGATGAGATGGGTCGCCGAGTGATGCGCGCGGATCGAAAAGCGCCTGCCGTGATCGACTTCGAGCTGCAGCGCGGTGCCAACTTTCAGCTCCCCGCTCTCCACCGTGCCGACGTGAACGAAGAAATCGCCGAGCTTCTTCTGCGTGTCGGTGACGCGGAATTTGATGCCGCCCTCGCCGGTCAACACGCCGGTGTCGCCGACCTGCCCGCCGGATTCTGCGTAGAACGGCGTCTGGTTCAGCACGATCGCGCCCGTGTCGCCGGCCTTGAGGCTGGTGGCTTCCTTGCCGTCCTTGACCAGCGCGGTCACCACGCCTTCGGCGCTCTCGGTCTCGTAACCCAGGAATTCGGTTGCGCCCAGCTTCTCACGCAGCGGGAACCAGATCGCCTCGGAAGCAGCTTCGCCCGACCCCTTCCAGGATTCCCGCGCCTTGGCCTTCTGACGCTCCATCGCGTCGGTGAAGGAGGCCTGATCGACGCTGATGCCGCGCGACTTCAGCGCGTCCTGCGTCAGGTCGAGCGGGAAGCCATAGGTGTCGTACAGCGTGAAGGCGACGTCGCCGTCGAACATGTCGCCCTTCTTTAAGGACGCGCTCTTTTCGTCGAGAATGGCGAGGCCGCGCGTCAGCGTCTTGCGGAAGCGGGTCTCTTCCAGCCGCAGCGTTTCCTCGATCAAATTTTCCGCGCGCATCAGATCCGGATAGGCCTGGCCCATCTCGCGCACCAGCGCCCAGACCAGCCGATGCATCAGCGGCTCTTGCGCACCGAGCAGCTGCGCATGGCGCATCGCGCGGCGCATGATCCGGCGCAGCACATAGCCGCGGCCCTCGTTCGAGGGCAGCACGCCGTCGGCGACGAGGAAGGCCGAGGAACGCAGATGGTCAGCGATGACGCGGAACGAGGCCACGGTCTGCTCGTTCGGTCCGCTTCCGAGCGCGGACGCCGTCGCGTCGATCAAATGACGGAACAGGTCGGTTTCGAACACGCTGTCGACACCCTGCATGATGCAGGCCATGCGCTCCAGCCCCATGCCGGTGTCGATCGAGGGACGCGGCAGCGCCACGCGCTCCTCCTTCGTCACCTGCTCGTACTGCATGAACACCAGATTCCAGAATTCGAGGAAGCGATCGCCGTCCTCCTCAGGCGAGCCCGGAGGCCCGCCCCAGATGTGCTCGCCGCGATCGATGAAGATCTCCGAGCACGGGCCGCACGGGCCGGTGTCGCCCATCGCCCAGAAATTGTCCGAGGTCGGGATGCGGATGATGCGATCCTCGGAGAAGCCCGCGATCTTCTTCCACAGCCCGGCCGCCTCGTCGTCGGTGTGGTAGACCGTGACGAGCAGCTTGTCTTTCTTGAGCCCGAACTCCTTCGTGATCAGCGTCCAGGCGAGCTCGATCGCGCGCTCCTTGAAATAGTCGCCGAACGAGAAGTTGCCGAGCATCTCGAAGAACGTGAGATGGCGCGCGGTGTAGCCGACATTGTCGAGGTCGTTGTGCTTGCCGCCGGCGCGCACGCATTTCTGCGAGGTGGTGGCGCGCTGATAGGGCCGCTTCTCGACGCCGGTGAAGACGTTCTTGAACTGCACCATGCCGGCATTGGTGAACATCAACGTCGGATCGTTGCGCGGCACCAATGGCGAGGACGACACGATCTCGTGGCCGTTCTCGGCAAAGAAGTTCAGAAAGGTCGACCTGATCTCGTTGACGCCGCTCATGTTCATCCAATCGGGTGTGCTTGCACCCGCCTTCCAGCCATCCAAACCGCGAGTTTGGGCTGATATCTGCGGGTCAAAGCGCTTTTAGACAAGGCCAGCTTCGCTGTCCAGAAACTGTGCAGACAGATCAAGGCGTTGCCGCAGGTTTGCAATCCCCTTGCAATCCGTTGGAAAGCCGCCGATGCCGCGTTGACAGGCTTGGCCGGCCTGTGGTCTTTACCTATCTGTATCGTACGGCCACGTCGGGAGAGACCGGCACTGGTAGCCGGCGCCGAAGGAGCAACCGCCCCGGAAACTCTCAGGCAAAAGGACCGCGTGGCTTTGACAGCATCTGGAAAGAGGCGCCGACGGGCTTAACCCGGATAGCGTCCGCCGACGGGATAATACTCTCAGGCACAGCGACAGATGGGGCTTCGACTGGTGTCCACGGGAAATCGTTCCCGGGGAACCGCCGAGGGCCCCCCCGATGCTTGCGCGTGACGACAAAGACTCCCTGAAACGCACCCCCCTTTACGACCTGCATGTCTCGCTCGGCGGCAAGATGGTGCCGTTCGCTGGCTATGACATGCCGGTGCAATATCCGGCCGGAGTCCTGAAGGAGCACCTTCATACCCGCAACGCGGCCGGCCTGTTCGACGTCTCCCACATGGGTCAGATCGCGCTCAGGCCGAAGTCCGGCAAAGTCGAGGACGCCGCCCGTGCGCTGGAGCGGTTGGTGCCGCAGGACATCTTGGCGATTGCGCCGGGCCGGCAGCGCTACGCCCAGTTCACCAATGGCGAGGGCGGAATTCTGGACGATCTGATGGTCGCCAATTTCGGTGATCACCTCTTCCTGGTCGTCAACGCCGCCTGCAAGGCCGAGGACGAGGCGCATCTGCGCGCGAATCTCTCGGACGACTGCATGATCGAGCAGCTTGCCGACCGCGCGCTGATCGCGCTGCAAGGGCCGAAGGCGGAATCGGCGCTGGCGAAATTATGTGCAGAGGCGCCCGCCATGAAGTTCATGGATTCCGGCCCGCACAGGGTCGCCGGCCTCGACTGCTTCGTCTCGCGCTCCGGCTACACCGGCGAGGACGGATTCGAGATTTCGGTTCCTGCCGGCGATGCCGAACGGCTCGCCAGGGCGCTGCTGGACAATCCGGTCGTGATGCCGATCGGGCTCGGCGCCCGCGACAGCCTGCGGCTCGAGGCCGGGCTTTGTCTTTACGGCCACGACATCGACACCGCGACCACGCCGGTCGAGGCCGCGCTGGAATGGTCGGTGCAGAAGAGCCGCCGCACCGGCGGCGCGCGCGCCGGCGGCTTCCCCGGCGCGGCAAAGATTCTGGCCCATTTCGACCACGGCGCATCCCGCCGCCGCGTCGGCCTGCGGACCGAGGGCCGCGCGCCGGTGCGCGAGGGCGCGCTGCTGTTTGCGGACGCGACCTCCGGCGAGCCGATCGGAAAGGTCACCTCGGGCGGCTTCGGCCCGAGCCTGAATGCGCCGGTCGCAATGGGCTATGTGCCCACCGCATCGAGCGCGATCGACACAAAACTCTTCGCCGAGGTGCGCGGCCAACGCCTGGCCGTGCAAATCGCCGCCATGCCCTTCGTGAAAAACACCTACAAACGCTGAGGACCGAGAAAATGACCACGACGCTCTACACCTCCGACCACGAATGGCTTGCGATCGACGGCGATGTCGCCACCGTCGGCATCACCGACTATGCGCAATCGCAGCTCGGCGATGTCGTGTTCGTCGAATTGCCCAAGCTCGGCCGGACGCTGAAGAAGACCGAAGCCGCCGCCGTCGTCGAATCGGTCAAGGCCGCATCGGACGTCTACGCGCCTGTTAGCGGCGAGGTGCTCGAGACCAACCCCGAGCTCGCGAGCGAGCCGGCGCTGGTGAACTCGGATGCGCAGGGCAAGGCGTGGTTCTTCAAGATCAAGATGGCCGACAAGAGCGAGCTCGGCGGCCTCATGGATGAAGCGGCGTATAAGGCTCACACGGCGTGAGGATATGAGACGATCCGTCTCCACACACTCACTGTCATGCCCCGCGAAGGCGCAGGGCTATCGCACGAGAGTGTACGGGATGTTTCCACAACGTCATGGCCGGGCTTGTCCCGGCCATCCACGGCCTTCGCGCGACACCAAGAACGTGGATGCCCGGGACAAGCCCGGGCATGACGAGTTTGTGGCACGGACGTGCCGAAGCAACGTGATCCGCTTATGCGATTGCCCCTGCGCCTGCGGGCGTGACGACGACAGATGACCTAAAGCGAGGACCCATGATGACCGCGCACCGCAAATCCAACGGCGACACCACCGGCTTCGTACGCCGCCACATCGGTCCCTCGGCACGCGACGTCACCGCGATGCTCGAGGCCGTCGGCGCGAACAGCGTCGACGCGCTGATGGCGCAGACGCTGCCCGCTTCGATCCGGCAGGCCGCCCCACTCGATCTCGGCAAGCCGCTCAGCGAGACCGAGGCGATCGCGCATATGGCCGAGCTCGCCGCCCAGAACCAGGTCTTCACCTCCCTGATCGGCCAAGGCTATTCCGGCACGATGCTGCCCGCAGTGATCCAGCGCAACATTTTGGAGAACCCGGCCTGGTACACGGCGTACACGCCCTACCAGCCCGAGATCAGCCAGGGCCGCCTCGAGGCTCTGCTCAACTTCCAGACCATGATCTGCGACCTCACCGGGCTCGACGTCGCCAACGCCTCGCTGCTCGACGGGGCCACCGCTGCCGCCGAAGCGATGGCGCTCGCGGAGCGGCACTCGAAAGTTGAAGCAAAAGCCTTCTTCGTCGACAAGGAAGTGCATCCGCAGACGCTCGCCGTGATGCGCACCCGCGCGGAGCCGCTGGGCTGGACCCTGGTCGTCGGCGATCCCCTCACCGATCTCGACAAGACCGACGTGCTCGGCGCGCTGCTGCAATACCCGGGCAGTTCAGGCGCTGTGCGCGACCTCAGGCCCGCGATCGCCAGCCTGAAGGCCAAGGGCGCACTCGCGATCATCGCCGCCGATCTCCTCGCCCTGACACTGCTCGCCTCGCCCGGCGAGCTCGGCGCCGACATCGCCATCGGCTCGGCGCAACGTTTTGGCGTGCCGATGGGCTATGGCGGACCGCACGCGGCCTATATGGCGGTGCGCGATGCGCTGAAGCGTTCGCTGCCCGGCCGCATCGTCGGCCTCTCCGTGGACTCGCGCGGGATGCCTGCCTATCGCCTCGCGCTGCAGACCCGCGAGCAGCACATCCGCCGCGAGAAGGCGACCTCCAACATCTGCACCGCGCAGGTGCTGCTCGCCGTGATCGCCTCGATGTATGCGGTCTATCACGGCCCCGAAGGCTTGACGCAGATCGCGCGCAATGTGCATCGCCGCGCGGCCGTGCTCGCCGCGGGCCTGCGCAAGCTCGGCTTTGCGCTGCAGTCTGACAGTTTCTTCGACACGCTCAGCGTGGATGCAGGTAGCAAACGCGCCGAGACCGTCGCGCGCGCCGCTGCCGAAAAGATCAACCTTGGCGTCGGCGAAACCGCATTGCGGATCGCGCTCGACGAGACCACCACGCCAGCGACGGTGGAAGCAGTCTGGCGCGCCTTCGGCGGGCAGCTTGCATACGCCGAGATCGACGCCACCACGCGCGAGGCGCTGCCGGAGGCGCTCAAGCGCGCGACCTCTTTCCTCACCCACCCCGTCTTCCATGCGCATCGCTCGGAAACCGAGATGCTGCGCTACATGCGCAAGCTCAGCGACCGCGACCTCGCGCTCGACCGCGCCATGATTCCGCTCGGCTCGTGCACCATGAAGCTGAACGCGACCACCGAGATGATGCCGCTGACCTGGCCCGAATTCGGCTCGCTTCATCCTTTCGCCCCGCGCGAGCAGGCGCGCGGCTATCACGCGCTGTTCGCGCGCCTGGAGAAGTGGCTGTGCGACATCACCGGCTATGACGCGATCTCGCTGCAGCCGAATTCCGGTGCGCAAGGCGAATATGCCGGGCTTCTGGCCATCCGTGGCTATCACGCGGCGCGTGGGCAGAGCCATCGCAAGATATGCCTCATCCCCTCCTCCGCCCACGGCACCAACCCGGCCTCGGCCGCGATGGTCGGCATGGACGTGGTGGTGGTCGCTTGCCAGAAGAACGGCGACGTCGACGTCAACGATCTCCGCGCCAAGGCCGAGAAGCATTCGAACGACCTCGCCGCGGTCATGATCACCTATCCCTCGACCCATGGCGTGTTCGAGGAGCACATCCGCGAGATCTGCGACATCGTGCATGGCCATGGCGGCCAGGTCTATCTCGATGGCGCCAACCTCAACGCGCAGGTCGGGCTGTCGCGGCCCGGCGACTACGGCGCCGATGTCAGCCATCTCAACCTGCACAAGACCTTCTGCATCCCGCATGGCGGCGGCGGCCCGGGCATGGGACCGATCGGCGTCAAGGCGCATCTCGCGCCGTTCCTCCCGGGCCACCCCGTGACGGATGGGAAAGCGCCGGTCGGGCCCGTGTCGGCCGCACCGTTCGGCTCGGCCTCGATCCTGACCATCTCCTACATCTACATCCTGATGATGGGCGGCGAAGGCCTCAAGCGCGCCACCGAGATCGCGATCCTCAACGCCAACTACGTCGCAGCAAGGCTCGATGCGCACTTCCCGGTGCTCTACAAGAATGAAAAGGGCCGCGTCGCGCATGAGTGCATCGTCGATCCCCGCGGGCTGAAGACGACGTCCGGCGTCACCGTCGACGACATCGCCAAGCGCCTGATCGACTACGGCTTCCATGCGCCCACCATGAGCTTCCCGGTGCCGGGCACGCTGATGATCGAGCCGACCGAATCCGAATCCAAGGCGGAGCTCGATCGCTTCTGCGATGCCATGATCGCGATCCGGAAGGAAATCGCCGAGGTCGAGGCTGGCCGCTTCAAGATCGAGGCGTCCCCGCTGCGCAACGCCCCCCACACCGTGCACGACATCGCGGACGACGATTGGAAGCGCGCCTACACCCGCGCCGAGGGCTGCTTCCCCGCGGGCACCTCGCGCACCGACAAATACTGGTCCCCGGTCGGGCGCGTCGACAACGTCTATGGCGACCGCAACCTGGTGTGCTCGTGCCCGCCGGTAAGCGATTATGCGGAAGCGGCGGAGTAAGACGCTGCGTAGGATGGGTTTCGCTTCGCTCTACCCATCCTACAGCCTGCGGCACACGATTTTATTTATCTAAGGCGCAACCAGCAATCGGCTTTCGCGATCCCATCGCCACAGCCGTTCGTTGGTCAGCTCCGTGCCACCCCACCAGCGATAGATCCGGTTGTGGCGCCACATGTCGTCTTCGCGGGCAACCGCTTCATCGCGCCCCCCGAGCACGACCAATCCCAAACGAAACAGGCGCCGAAGACGTCGGCAACTCAACGTCCTCAGCGCCCGCTCCTCGCGAAAAACTTTACTGTTGAAGCTTACTCGTCCCCCGGCTCCTCGCCGTCGGCGTCACGCTCGGGGCTGCCGGCGAGAATCTGCTCGGCGATCAGGCCGGAGTTCTGGCGGATCGAGGTCTCGATCTTGGCGGTGATGTCGGGGTTGGCCTTCAGGAACGCTTTCGAATTCTCGCGGCCCTGGCCAAGACGCTGGCTGTCATAGGAGAACCAGGCGCCGGATTTCTCGACGATGCCGGCCTTGACGCCGAGATCGAGGATCTCGCCCATCTTGGAGACGCCCTCGCCGTACATGATGTCGAATTCGACCTGCTTGAACGGCGGCGCCAGCTTGTTCTTGACGACCTTGACGCGCGTGGTGTTGCCGACCACTTCGTCGCGCTCCTTGATCGCGCCGATGCGGCGGATGTCGAGGCGGACCGAGGCATAGAATTTCAGCGCGTTGCCGCCGGTGGTGGTTTCCGGCGAGCCGTACATCACACCGATCTTCATGCGGATCTGGTTGATGAAGATCACCATGGTATTGGACTTGTTGATGGACGCCGTCAGCTTGCGCAGCGCCTGGCTCATCAGGCGGGCCTGCAGACCCGGCAGCGCATCGCCCATCTCACCCTCGAGCTCGGCCTTCGGCACCAGGGCCGCGACCGAATCGATCACCAGCACGTCGACCGCGCCGGAGCGCACCAGCGTGTCGCAGATTTCCAGCGCCTGCTCGCCGGTGTCCGGCTGCGAGATCAGGAGCTCGTCGATATTGACGCCCAGCTTGCGTGCATAGACCGGGTCGAGCGCGTGCTCGGCGTCGATGAAGGCGCAGATGCCGCCCTTCTTCTGCCCTTCCGCCACCGTGTGCAGCGCCAGCGTGGTCTTGCCCGAGGATTCCGGCCCGTAGATCTCCACGACGCGCCCCTTCGGCAGGCCGCCGATCCCGAGCGCGATATCGAGCCCGAGCGACCCCGAGGACACCGCCTCGACATCCATCGAGCGGTCGTTCTTGCCGAGCTTCATCACCGAGCCCTTGCCGAACTGCCGCTCGATCTGGGAGAGTGCGGCGGCCAGAGCTTTACTCTTGTCCATGGAGGATCCTTCGACGATACGCAGGGCAGTGGTGGACATCGGGTCGTGCTCCTTATGACGAGGATTCGCGTGAGGGACAAACGATTGGCGAGGCGGCGCGGCGATAAAACCAATGTACCCCATTTGTTCTAGGTTCGCAATATGTTCTTTTGCGATTTTGGTCTTGCCTGACACGCATCAAAGACGGATGAGCTGCGCGCCGTCAGAATTCCGTAATCCTGCGGCACCGAACCTTTCGCGGTCTGCGGTCTTCTCTTGGACGGGACCGCAACTCTGGGGACCTCAGTCATGACGAACAACACGCATCACGATACGGCCCGGCGCAATCCGCTGCTGGAAGCGGCGCGGGAGGAGATGAGCAAGTTCGAGCGCAAGGAAAACGAGTTCCGCAAGAAGGACCGCGAAGAGCGTGCCGCCGAACTCCATTTGCCGCTGGACGCGATCAAGGTTCATTAGCCGCCGGGACGAAGGCGGCGGAGCCGAGGCCAGCCGGCCGACGCGTCAGGCGTGGCGGTGGTCGCCAGCGGCAACGCGCCGGCGACGGTGCCGGAACGGCCGCCCCGTTGATCTCAGGGAATCGGCACGGGGATCGAGATTCGGATGGCCATGGAGGTGAGTCCGAGCCGATGAGGTATCTAAATACTACCAGTAAGCCATTGATTTCATGGTTGAATTTTCAGGCGGGCTACTGTGCATGGGGTTGTTTTCGTGTTTTTGAAAGGCGCGCATGGGCCTTTCACCCCGAGCCGTCTCCCGCAGCCAACACCGCCTACAGCAGAACCAGCAACCCGATCCCGATCACCAGCACGACGAAGCCAGCCGCCGTCGCGGCGGCGAATGACCGCTCTACGTTGTCCATGATGCCACCCCGTTGCCGGCACGCCACGTTTCCCCCATGGCAGCACCGTCGCTGCGAAATCTCGCCTGCCGTTGTGTCCTGAGTTGTGCGAACGGATGTCGAAATTGGGACCGGTGCGGGGCCAGTGTGCGGCCCCCGAGCTCTGGCTTTCGCTGCCGCCGTCGGGCCTTGTCAGGCTGTCGTAAGCTGCGCCGGCTAGGGTCGTCCGGCTATGGTGTTGCAGCCCAGCACCTCAGCCTCCAATAACCTTCTCCCCGCTTGGCTCTCCCAAGCGGGGTTTTTTCATGCTTATTTTCTTGCGGATTTTCATGCCGGCCGGCCGGTTTGCGAACCGCCCTCCTCCCGCGTCAGGCGCAGCGAGAAGGCGCGGATCGCCGGCGCCGCGAGCAGCACGATCGGCAGCATCGCCGCCCATGCGATCAGCCACGACGCCAGCCAGTGCGCGAGGAAGTCCAGCGCGTTCCCCAAGGGAAGGCTGGCGATGCCCGCGGCGACCAGCGAGGTCAATCCGGACTGGATGATTCCGAACACGAAATGAGAATAGCGGCGGGGAATGCCCAGCATGACGCGCCCATGTTGCTGACCGTCATCGGGCCAAGCAAGCCACATGCCGCCGCGTTCCGGAAGGCGCCCTTACCCATCCCAGGAACTCTGTTCTTGGTCGGAGAACCACGGGCATGAGGTCTCGCGCCGCCGCGCGCGGCCGGCGTCTTTCGACATCCGATTTCGAATGTTTCGGAAGTGCGTGCGCTTGCGAGATAGCCGTGGGCTATCCGGGACTTACCGACAGATTTGGCTTTCGCTGGAATATTATGCCCTCCAGCATGTTCTCAGTGATGGAAGTGAATCGTGGGAGATGGCCATGAATCACAGGGGCATCGAGTTCACCGTCGCCAAGACGGCAATTCCCGGGATCTGGCGGTGGCAGTTCCGAATCGGCGAGCAGATCAAGACCGGCAGGACCGAGACCAAGATCGATCTGTTGGCGATCCGGCGGGTGCAGCTGCGCATCGATCGGGAGCTGAAGGCGATCGGTCGCAAGCCGCGTCCATGGGAGGCTATTCCGTAGCCGCCCGGAATTGATCTGCCGATGGTTTGGGATTGGACTGCCGCGATTATGGCCGTGGGGACTGAGCCATCAGGCGCGATCGGTACGAACCATGCCGCTCTACTTTTTTCGAATCCGGAACGGCAGCTATTCCGGCTGTGCCGACCAGGCGTCGGAATTTGCAAATCGCGATTTGGCCTGGAGGGAGATGACCAGCCTCTGCGCCGACATGGCCGCCGGCATCGCCCGCAAGCTCCAGGAAAATTCCGAATGGCACATGGAGCTGCTGGACGAGGCCAAGGAGCCCGTGTTCCGGATCCGCATCACGTCCGAAACCTTCGAATAGGGGCCATGCCTAATCCGCGCTGGGCAGCCGCCGCATCGTGAATTCGATGTCGCCGCCGGGCAGCTCGCGCCAGGTCTCGACCGCGCTCATATAGCCGGCCTTGGGGTAGCGGGCGAAGAAAGCCTGCGCCCTCTCCCGCGCCGCCGCGCGCGGCAGCGTGAAGGTCTCGCGCAGATAGCCGTCGCCGGCCGTCGGGCCGGGCTTGCCGCCCATCTTGCGCCGGCGCGCCATCCGCTCGGCGAGATCCCGCGGACGATCGGCCATGCCCTGTCCTCCTCGACGCAATACGCTCCCGCGCAATGTAGGAAGCAGGCCGATCAAAGAGGAGTCCCGGCCGAAGGCGCCAGCCGCCTCCGATCGGCCGGAAGGTCAATTGGCAGTCGTGCCGGATTTCTTCTTCGGCGCCCCGGTTGCGGCCGACGCCTTTGGCGGCGCCGGTTGTTTCGGCGGGTCGGAGCGCATGCCGCCCCAGGGATCGCTGGACGCCTTGGAATCCGGAATCTTTTTCAGCGTTTCCTTGTAGGCCTTGTCACGCTCGGCTTCCGCGGCCTTCTCCTCCGGGGTCTTGCTAGGCCCGTCTTGTAGCAAATTGATATTGGGCAGTTGCGCAGAGGCCGGTCCCGCCAGCACGGTCGGTCCCGCCAGAACAGCCAGCACCGCGGCCACACGGAAAAGCTTCATCATTGACTCCTTGATCATCCATGACGGCGCGGGTCGCCCGCGCCTTGTCACCCCTGTCACAACCGCAGGGGCCGCTCGGCCCGCTAGAGCCGGTCCGATCGGCACGATTTCGGCGCGTGGAGCCAGTCGTCCCAGATCGGGCCGCACTTGGTGCACCCGTTCAGCAACAGGCCGAGCCCGGCCAGACAAAACACGAGGACATACCGACGCAACATCACCCACCCATACCCACTCCGTGGCATCATACCGGGCGAAGTCAGGCATTTTCAAGCCGACGGGACCCGCGGCAGACCGGGTGACTTTGCCGCGCCGGCCCGCTCGGAATGCCGAACATCCGACAATACGGAGGGAACGACAGCAATGCCATCGCAGCCAGAAGCCGAGTTCGGCATCACTGAGGCCCGACGCATCCTCGGCGAGGTCTTTGCGCCCTGGGTCCAGGATCTCAACCTGTCGGTCGAGCGCATCGAGCACCTGCCGCCGCCGGACGTGCCGGACTGGCAGCCCGCAGCGCTCCTGCGGATGCCGTTCTCGGAACGGCTGTGCCGCAACGGCGGCGTGGTCTGCGGCCAGGCGCTGATGGCGCTCGCCGACACCGCGATGGTGATCGCGAACCTCGCCGCCAACCGCGGCTATCGTCCGATGACGACGGTCGACCAGACCACGCATTTCATGCGCGCCGTCTCCTCGTCGGACGTGCTGGCCGACGCCCGCGTGGTGCGACTCGGGCGCACCATGAGCTTTGGCCGGGTCACGCTGCTCTCGGCCACCGACAACAAGCCGGTGGCGATGGTGTCGAGTGCGTTCGCGATGCTGCCGGGGTGAGCATCTTCGAAAGAAGAAAGCCGCGTGAGCGCAAAGCGCACCGCGGCTCTCAATGGCGTCATGTCGAGACGGGAAACGCGGTTGTGATCTCGCGTCGCGCCGTCACGCGGAGAAATTACTTGCCGAGCACTTCGTCAGCCGCGGTGACGATGCTGACGTTCGGATTTTTTCCGCAATAGCTGCCGAACTGCTTGGCGTTCTGGACGAACACGTCGGTGTCGATGATCGCGTTCTCTTCATCGCCCTTGTACCAGCCGTCCATCCAGGTCAGCACCATCTTGATGGTGTCGTCGCCGCTCTCCAGGAACTGCTTGCAGCTCATGGTCGCGAGATCGAGCTTGGTGGCGTGGGCGGGCATGGACGACAGCGAGAGCGCTGCGGCGAACAGAAGCGAGAACGTGGTCTTCATCAATATCTCCATCGGCGTGTAGCGCCACAAAGGAACGGCTTGGGGAAAAATGGGCGGAGTGACTTCCGCTTCGACGTCGTAAACGAAATCTGAAGCACTATGCAAGTAGCGCCAGTATTGAGTTTAGTTCAACGTAATTTCTATGCACTACATCACAAAGATCATTATGGATTAACGTGGATGATCGAGAAGCGTGCAGCGCAGCGTTACCGGGTTTTCAAGGGTGGAAAGATCACCTTTGAAAACAGCGGCATCACGTGCACGGTGCGAAACATGTCGGCGAACGGAGCCGCAATCGACCTCGACGCCACCGTCACATTGCCGCAATCGTTCACGCTCGCGATCGCGCGCGACAATTTCGTGCGCAAATGCCGCGCCGTCTGGCGTAGCGAGAAGCGCATCGGCCTCGCTTTCGTACAGTAGTGCACATGATGTGAATGATCGTTCGCATCACATCCACAACACGATGATGATTGCTTTGATGCGACGGCGACGGCTCGCGCAGACTCACATGGGCTTGCCGGTGTCGCGGTCGAGCACGACGACGAAACCTCGCCTGCCCAGCGGGCTCGCTATGGGCCAGCCGTTTGCCGCCCGATGCTTGGCTGCGGTGACGATGCGAGGAGCGTGATGAGAGCGGCCAAATAGCGCGGGCGGCTCGCCAACGCCCGCCTCACCTATTTCGGCTTCTTGGCAGGTTCAGGCGGACGCGCCCCGCTCCACGGATCGTACTTCTCCTTGGACTCGGGAATGCGCTCGAGTGCGGCCTTGTAGGCCTTCTCGTCGACCTTGGGTTTGTTGTCCGCCTTCTGGCCGCCCTCGTTAGGCTGACGCCTGCCACCACCCATCTGCGCCTGCGCGGAGGCAACCGCCAGCGCCAGCATGGCGGCCGCTATGACCAAAATCCTCATGGGCGCAATCCCCCTCGTCTGGGGTACAAACTAGCCGGCAATGATGGAATAGCCAATGCCGCGGGCTTCAGGGCTTCAGGAGATCTTGGCTTCAGGAAATCCCGGCTCCAAGAAATCCTGGCTTCAGCAAATCTTGATCGGCCGGGTCTTCGTCGGATCGCATTCGTGCCTATGTTTTGGCCCGCAGGGGATCTTCACGGATGTTACGGATTATTGCTCACGCCGCGCTGCTGGGCAGCGCGCTCGCGCTCGGGGCCTGCGGCTTTGCCGACAGCCGCGCACCGGTGCCCGAGTTCATGCGCATGAAGGAGGCCGAGCAGCCGCCGCCGGAAGCGCCCCCCGACGTCAAACGCGTCGTGCGCGAGCAGATCGAATTCGTCTTCCTCAGCACGTCCTATCCGCGCGAGGTGCACGTCGCCACACCCCATCGTGAGGTACGGGGACCGGGCTGGACAGCTTGCGTCCGGGCCCAGCTCACCTCGGCGGCGGGATCGCCGCTCGGACCACAGACCTACATCGTGACCATATCAGGCGGAAAGGTGGTCGATCGCCGCCGCGCCGAGGCGGACGACATCTGCGGGTCGGAAAGCTACGAGCCGATCTAGGAACAAATCACGCCGACATGCGATCCGGCTCCGGGAAAAACCAGCAAGACCGCCGGGAACGATCATCGCCTCCCTTTCTTGTTACCGCCGAGGGCAGTTTCGAGGAGGACATGATGAGGACATTCACGATTGCATTGCTGGCTGGCGTCGGAGCCTTGGCAGCGGTGAGCGGCGCGAAGGCCGCCGACGTCTATACGACCAGCGAATACACCAGCCCCGATCTCGTCCAGGAAGTGCGGCTGGTCTGCGACGAATCCGGCAATTGCTATCGCAGCCGCGGCGGCTCGCGCGTGATCGTGCGCGACTCCTACGCGACCATGCCGCGCGACCGCTACTATGAGCGCCGCACCTATCGCGACTGGGACGATGGTCCGCGCGGCGGCGTCGGCATCCGCGCGCCCGGCGTCAGTATTGGCGTCGGTGTCGGCCGGGACCGCTGGTAATCGATGAAGCCATGACAGACGGGACCGGACGAGACAACTCGTCCGGTCCCGCCCATGCGATTCGGACCACAGACGTCAGGCGGCAACTGTCTGTTGCTGGAACTGCTCGTAGGCGGCGATCGCATCCGCGGCATACATCAGCGACGGCCCGCCGCCCATGTACACCGCCATGCCGAGCGTCTCCTCGACCTCCTCACGCGTTGCACCGAGCTTGACCAGGGCTTCGGTATGAAAACCGATGCAGCCGTCGCAATGCGCGGCAACGCCGAGCGCGAGCGCAATCATCTCCTTGGTCTTCTTGTCCAGCGCGCCGTCGCGCGTGGCGGCCTGCGCAAGCGCGGAAAATCCCTTCATGGTGTCGGGAATGTCACTGCGCAGCTTGCGCAGGTTGGCGGAGATTTGGCGGGTGATCTCGGGGTAATTCTTGTCCATCGTGCCTCTCTAACCGGGTTTGATCTTGGTGGATGCCTCGCGCGGCGCGCGCAAGACGATGTAGATCGCGGGAATGACGAGCACGGTCAGTAGCGTCGATGACGCCAAACCGAACAGAAGCGAGATTGCAAGCCCCTGGAAGATCGGATCCAACAGGATGGTCGCAGCTCCGATCATTGCCGCAAGGGCGGTCAGAAGAATCGGCTTGAAGCGCACGGCGCCGGCTTCAAGCACCACCTCGCGCAGCGACTTGTCCCGGCCATCGCTGTGGCGGATGAAATCGACCAGCAGGATCGAATTGCGCACGATGATGCCGGCGAGCGCGATGAACCCGATCATCGAGGTTGCGGTGAAAGGGGCCGCGAGCAGCCAGTGCCCGATCAGGATTCCGATCAGCGTCAGTGGGATCGGCGTCAGGATGACCAGCGGCAGGCGGAAGCTCTTGAACTGGGCAACGACGAGCACGTAGATCCCGAGGATCGCCGCACCGAAGGCCGCGCCCATGTCGCGGAAGGTAACCCAGGTAATTTCCCATTCGCCGTCCCAAAGCAGCGTGGGCCGCGACTCGTCCGCCGGCTGGCCGTGCAGGCTGATCGCGGGCCTCGGCAGCCTCCCCCAGTCATGCGCATCCACGCGGTCGGCAACTGCGAGCATACCGTAAAGCGGGGCCTCGAAACGACCAGCAAGTTCGGCCATCACCATGTCGGCGAAGCGGCCATCGCGTCGGAAGATGGTTGGCGAGCCCTCCTCCACGGTCGCTTTCACGACTTGTCCGAGCTCGACAATTGTCTTGCTGCCGGGAAGGGTGTTGGCGGGTACTGGCGTCGAGGCCAGCGCCTCGTCCCAGACCAGATCGCGCTTGCCCAGATGCACTGCGATTTCGATCGGGTTGCGGTCCTCGCCGCGATGCGAATAGCCGATCGAGATGCCGCCGAACAGCGCCTGTATCGTCTCGTAAACGTCCCGCTGCTCGACGCCGAAGAATTCGAGCCGGTCCTGATCGATCGACAGCCTTAACCGCGGCCGCTTCTCGCCGATGGAGTCGTCGATATCGACGATGAAGGGAATCTCAGCAAAAATCTTCTTGAGCTCAGTCGTGACAGCGCGACGCGTCGCGGCGTCGGGACCGTAGACCTCGGCCAGCAGCGTCGAAAGCACGGGTGGTCCCGGCGGGACCTCGACGACCTTGATGCTGGTGCCTTTCGGACTGTCGAGCGCCTTCAGCCTCCCGCGCAGATCGAGCGCGATCTCGTGGCTCGCGCGCTTGCGCTCGCCGCGCGCAGTGAGGTTGACCTGCACCTCACCGAGCTCCGGCCGCTCCCGCAAATAGTAATGCCGCACCAGGCCGTTGAAATTGAACGGCGCAGGCGTGCCGGCATAGGCTTGCAACGAGGTGACCTCCGGCAATTGCCGCGCGATCTCGGCCGCGCCGAATAGCGTGCGCTCGGTCGCCTCCAGGCTCGCTCCTTCCGGCAGGTCGATGACCACGGCAATTTCGGACTTGTTGTCGAACGGCAGAAGCTTGACCGTAACCGACTTGGTCGCAAACAGCGTCATCGACAGCAACGTCGCGATGCCTACGCCGAGCAGGAATGTCCAGGCCGAGCGCTTGCTACGTACGATCGGCATGGCGAAGCGCCGGTAGAGCCGGCCGAACCGATCTTCGACCTGCGCCGCATGTGCCGGCGCAATGTCGCCCTTCGGCGCGAGCTTCAGCATCAGCCAGGGCGCCACCACCATCGCGACGAAGAATGAGAACAGCATGGCCGCCGAAGCATTGGCCGGAATCGGCGCCATGTAGGGGCCCATCAGGCCGGATACGAATAGCATCGGCAACAGTGCCGCGACCACTGTCAGCGTCGCGACGATGGTGGGGTTGCCGACCTCCGCCACCGCCTCGATGGTCGCATGCAGTCTCGGCCGCCCGTCTCGCATGCCCCAATGCCTCGCGATGTTCTCGACCACGACGATGGCGTCGTCGACCAGGATGCCGATCGAGAAGATCAGGGCGAACAGGCTGACCCGATTGATGGTGTAGCCCATCAGATTGGCCGCAAACATCGTGAGCAGGATCGTCGTCGGAATCACGACGAAGGTCACCACTGCCTCGCGCCAGCCGACCGCAATCGCAATCAGCACCACAATCGAGATCGTCGCGAGCCCAAGGTGAAACAGGAGCTCGTTGGCCTTTTCGTTGGCGGTCTCGCCATAGTCCCGCGTTACCGTCACCTGGACGTCGTCGGGTATGAGGCGTCCCTTCAATCCCTCCAAGCGGCGATTGATATCGGCGGAAACGACCACCGCGTTGGCGCCCGCGCGCTTGGCGAGCGCGAGGCTGACCGCAGGCATCCGCGTCCACTGCCCGTTCGCGGCTCGCGCATCGTTCCAGACCCGGTGCTCGATCGTATTCGGACCGATGATGACGCTAGCGACATCCTTGACGTAGACCGGTCGCCCGTCGCGGGTCGAGATCAAAAGCAATCCGATGTCAGGAATGCCTGATAGCGTCTGGCCGGCCGCAACATTGCGCACGGTGCCGGCATCGCGGACCTGGCCGGCGAGGAACGAACGGTTGGCATCCTTCACCTTGGCCACGAGCTGTTGCAGCGTGACGCCGAACAGCGACAATTTTTCGGGATCTGGTTCGACCCGGATCTGCTGGGCCGCGCCACCGGATAGGTAGGTCAGCCCGATGTTGTCGACTTTCACGAGCTCCGAGCGGAGCTTGTCGGCAAGCTCGAACAGGTCCTTGTCGGTCCAGCGTCCGGCGGCCTCCGGTTTCGGCGACAGCGTCAGGATTGTCACAGCAACGTCGTTGATGCCGCGGCCGACGATCGAAGGCTCTGGAATTCCAACCGGGATGCGGTCGAGATTGGCACGAATTTTCTCATGGACGCGGAGAATAGCATCTTCCGCCTTGGTGCCGACCAGGAACCGCGCGGTGACCATCACCCGGTCGTCCTCGGTCTGGCTGTAGACGTGCTCGATGCCATCGATGCCCTTGACGATCGCTTCGAGGGGCTTGGTAACCAGCTCGACCGCGTCGGGTCCGCGCAAACCGTCGGCATTGACGCGGATATCGACCATCGGGACGCTGATCTGCGGCTCCTCCTCGCGCGGAATTACGACGACGGCAATCAGGCCAACGACGAGCGCAGCGATCAGAAACAACGGTGTCAGCGGCGACGCGATCGTCGCCTTGGTGAGCCTGCCCGAGAGTCCGAGATTCACGGCCTCACCAATTGGTCGCCGGCGCGAACGCCGGACAGGATTTCAAGACCATCGGGAAGCGCGGGCGTCGGCAACTCCGGTCCACGCTGAACCGGAACGTCGAGCACCGCCCCGGCCTTTTGCAGCCGCACGTAGTCGATGCCGAACCTGGTCGTCACGTAACCTGCCGGAACGACGTAGGCCGGCCGCGTGCCGCCGGCGATCCACACCCGAAGCCGGTCGCCGACGAAATATTCGCCGAGACTTTCGACGGTGGCATCCGCGATCACGCGTCCTTCCTCGATCAGCGGATAGACGAGATCGATAACGCCCCACTTGGCGGTTTCGTCGCCAAGCTCCGCACCGTCGATGCGAACCCTGTCGCCAGCCTTGAGATGGCGCGCATGGCGCTCCGGCACCCGCAGCCGCAATTTGAAGTTCTGCTGTGCGACCGTGACGATGGGATCGCCCGGCATCACAACAGAACCAACCGTAATGAGCCTTTTCAGAACGCGTCCCTCTGTCGGTGCCAGGACCTGGCCCTGGTTGAGCTGCTCGTTGATCACGGCGCGCTCGGCGGTCTTGGCGCGGAGACCGTTCTCCGCCACGTTCAGCGCGGTCCGGGTCTCGTCGAGCTTGACGCGCGGAAGCGTGCCGCGCTCGACCAGGCCCTCGATCCGCGTGAAATCAATCTGCGCCTGGTTGGCCTGCGCCTGCAGCGCCTCGATCTGAGCATCCAGAGACTTCATCTGGAGGCCGAGCTTCTCGTCCCCGATGGTGGCAATCGCTTGCCCTGCGGTCACGCGGTCCCCTTCCTTGACCTGGAGCTGGACCACGGTTCCGCCAATACGCCCGCGCGCCGGCACCACGCTGATGCTCTCGACGGTCGCGAAGACGGCCTTTTCGTCAGCGACGACGTGCTGGGCTACCGTCAGTGTTTCCGCCGACGCGAGACCGGCCTGCAAGGCGGCGGTCGCGAGCGCGACCAGAAATCTCAAGGGTCGCATGGGCTGTATCCGCAAAATCATGGAACCGTCACACCGGGGTGCGGTGCGCCTCTGTGATCTGATCAGCTCGATCGAATGTCGTGTTGATCTCGCTCAACGCGCCGCCACTCGAATGCATGTAGTTTCATTTCGCTTTCGTGGACTTCGGCGCGCAAAAGATTTGATAGAGCGTTTTCAAGACCTCCCGCGCCGGCTCGCTCGCGATCGAATAGAATATCGTTTGCGCGTCACGTCGCGCGGACACCAACCCGTCCTTGCGAAGAAGCGCCAGATGCTGGGAGACTGTGGAGTCCCGCAGGTTCAGGAATTCGGCAAGTTCGCCGACAGAACGTTCGCCGTCGATCAGCTGACAGATGATCAGGAGCCGGTGCCGGCTGGAGAGCGCCTTCAGCAATTCGCTCGCCTGGTCGGCCGCCCGCTCCATGATTTCGCTATTTATTTTCATACTTGCGTATATACGATATTACGAATATATTGTCAAGCGCAGAACGGCCGGGACTGAACCGGCGTAGCGATCTTCAATGGAGGTACCCATGGCGGAAATCGTCGTAGTCGGAGCCGGTCTGAGCGGAACACTGATGGCCTATGAGCTGCTGCCCCAATTGAGACGGGACGATCGCCTGAGTGTGGTGTCGCAGGGCGCAGTCTATCATTTCGTCCCCTCGAATCCCTGGGTGGCAATCGGCTGGCGCAAGCGAGACGAGATCGAGATCAATCTCGAAGATATCATGAAGCGGAAGGGCGTCCGCCTGCTGTCGCAGGGCGCCAAGCGTGTGCATCCGGCCCATAATCGTATCGATCTCGGCGACGGTACCTCGATCGATTACGACTACTTGATTATCGCGACAGGTCCCGAGCTTGCCTTCGACGAGATCCCGGGCCTGGGTCCGCAAGGGCACACACAGTCCATCTGTCACGTCGATCACGCCTCCCGCGCGAATGAAGCGTTTGAGAAGCTCGCGGCCAATCCGGGTCCTGTGGTGATCGGCGCAGTCCAGGGCGCTTCCTGTTTCGGGCCCGCCTACGAGTTCCTCTTCATCCTGGAAACCGAGCTGCGCCGCCGCAAGCTGCGCGACAAGGTGCCGATGACCTTCGTCACCTCCGAGCCGTACATCGGACATCTCGGCCTTGACGGAGTCGGCGATACCAAAGGCCTGCTCGAAAGCGAGATGCGCGAGAAGCACATCAAATGGATCACCAACGCACGCGTGGACAACGTTGGGCCCGGCATGATGACGGTGGAGGAACTTGCCGAGAACGGTACGGCTCATAAAGCACACGAGTTGCCTTTTGCCTATTCGATGATGTTGCCCGCCTTTCGCGGTGTCGAGGCGGTGCGGGGCATCGAGAAACTGACCAACCCTCGCGGTTTCGTCATCGTCGACAAACATCAGCGCAACCCGACCTACCAGGACATATTCGCCGTCGGCGTCTGCGTTGCGATCGCGCCGGTCGGGGCAACGCCAGTACCAGTCGGCGTGCCGAAGACCGGATTCATGATCGAGTCCATGGTGACGGCGACCGCCCTGAACATCGGAGCTCTGCTCCGTGGCAAGGAGCCGACGGCGCAGCCGACCTGGAATGCGATCTGTCTTGCGGATTTTGGCGATTCCGGCGTGGCCTTCCTGGCGCAACCGCAGATCCCGCCGCGCAATGTCAACTGGTCGTCCAAAGGCGAGTGGGTGCACTACGCCAAGGTCGCCTTCGAGAAATACTTTCTCCGCAAGATGCGGCGCGGCGAGAGCGAGCCTTTCTATGAGCGTTTCCTGCTCGACAAGCTGAACATCACCAAGATCAAGGAGGTCAGGACCGGCACATGAGCGAGATGCGTCAGATCGTCTGCGGACATTGCGGGCGGACCAACCGCCTGCCAGCCGAGCGCGCGCCGAACAGCGCGCGTTGCGGCGCCTGCCACCAGCCGATCTTCACCGGTCACCCGATCGAGGTCGACGAAGATGGCTTCGAACGCCACGTCGCCGGCAATGACATTCCCGTACTGGTCGACGTCTGGGCGCCCTGGTGCGGCCCGTGCCGCGCCATGGCACCAATGTTCGAGCGCGCCACCCTGGAGCTCGAGCCGAGGGTCCGGCTGCTGAAGCTCAACTCCGACACTGCCCCTACCGTCTCGTCGCGCCTCGCCATCACGGGCATACCGACACTGCTGTTAATGCGCGGCAGTCGCGAGATCGCGCGCCACGCCGGCGCGATGGATGCACGCAGTATCGTCGCCTGGACCGAAACCGGCCTTACCCGTTCCTGACGTCACCATATCTTCCAGAGGAGCCTGCCATGAATGTCGACAAAGCCGTTCTCGCCTTCGCGGGGTTCGTCGTCCTGCTCGGACTCGCGCTCGGCACCTACGTCAACGCCTACTGGTATCTGCTGACGGCCTTTGCCGGCCTGAACATGATCCAGGCCTCGTTCACCGGATTCTGCCCCGCAGCGGTCGTGTTCCGGAAGCTCGGGTTGCGAGGCGGCTGTGCGTTCTCTTGAGCGCGGCGCGGCAAAGACAACCTAGTTCGACGGAGACAGCCCGTGACATATCACTTCTCGAAGACGGTCGAGCTGCCGTTCGATGCGGCGGTTGCGGCGACGATTGCGGCGTTGAAGCACCATGGTTTTGGTGTGCTTACCCAGATCGACGTCAAGGACACCCTCAACAAGAAACTCGGGGCCGATTTTCGGCCGTATCTCATCCTGGGAGCGTGCAATCCCAAGCTCGCCCACGAGGCGCTGACCCTCGAGGACAAGATCGGGACGATGCTTCCCTGCAACGTCGTGATCCAGCAGCACGACGGCGGCAAGGTCGAGATTTCCGCGGTCGATCCCGTCGCGTCGATGGCGGCGGTCGAGAACCCGAAGCTCGGCACCGTCGCCGGACAAGTTCGCGAGTTGCTGAAGCAAGTCGTGGCCGACATTGCGTGATTTCATTCGCAACTGATTGCAGAGGCCGACCATGACCGACGACACCATCATCGAAGGCCCGCTCTACGAGAAGCGGAAGAAGGTCTACCCGCAATCGGTCCACGGGCCGTTCCGCCGCATCAAATGGGCGATCCTCTGCGTCACGCTCGGGACCTATTATCTGCTGCCCTTCATTCGCTGGAACCGCGGACCCGGCCTGCCGGACCAGGCTGTCCTGGTCGACTTGCCGCATCGCCGCTTCTATTTCTTCTTCATCGAGCTGTGGCCGCAGGAAGTCTATTACTTCACGGGCCTGCTCATCATTGCCGCCATGGCGCTGTTCCTGATGAACGCGGTGGCCGGTCGTATCTGGTGCGGCTACATGTGCCCACAGACGTTATGGACCGATTTGTTCTATGCAGTGGAACGCTGGGTCGAGGGCGACCGGCGCGAGCGCATGCTGGGCGACAAGCGCTACTGGACCTTTGGTCACATCCGGAAGGTCGCAACCAAGCACTTCCTCTGGATCATGATCGCCTGGTGGACCGGCGGCGCCTGGGTGCTCTATTTCGCGGACGCGCCGACGCTGGTGAAGGAGCTCGCCACCTTCCAGGTTCCCTTCATCGCCTATCTCTGGATCGGCATCCTGACCGCGACGACCTACGTCTTTGCAGGCCACGCCCGCGAGCAGATGTGCATCTACATGTGTCCCTGGCCGCGCATCCAGGCGGCGCTGACCGACGAATGGGCACTCAACGTCACGTATCGCCGCGACCGCGGCGAGCCACGCATGTCGGTGAAGAAGGCGGAAGTCGCCCGCAGCCATGGCGACATCGCGGGCGACTGCATCGACTGCCATCAGTGCATCAATGTCTGTCCGACCGGCGTCGACATCCGCCACGGCATCCAGCTCGGCTGCATCCAATGCGGACTGTGCATCGATGCCTGCGACAACGTCATGCGCGAGATCGGCCGGCCCGCCGGCCTGATCGGCTACGATACCGACATCAACATGCAGCGCCGGAGCGAGGGCAAGGCGCCGATTTACCGCATCATCCGCGCGCGCACCCTGATCTATACTGCGGCCATTGCCATCGTCGGCGGCATCATGCTCTACGCGCTCGCCACGCGCGCGACGATGGACGTCAACGTGCTGCACGAGCGCAATCCACTCTTCGTTCAGCTCGCCGATGGCGGCGTCCGCAACGACTACACCGTGCGCATCCTCAACAAGGGCGCGCAGCGGTCGTTTGCGCTCGAAATCTCCGGCCTGCCGGGCGCGACAATTCGCGTCGCCGGCATCGAGGCTGGAACTGACGGCAAGCCCGTCGTCGAGGTCGGGCAGGATCAAACCCGCGAGGTCCGGCTGTCGGTGCAGGTCGGCCCGACGCAGCTGCCGCAGACCTCGCGCGACATCGACATCGGGATCACCGACGCCGCCGGCGGCGGACGTGCAAGCGCCCGCGACCATTTCGTACCGGGTGACCGCTAGGCACCGTCTCCCGCGGTATCCGGCGGCTCGCGGCCGGATGCTCAACGAGACGTTAATATTACCACTCGAATTGAAGCGGCGTCCCAACGGTATTTTCCAATCTTTGCGCTAAGCATGGCCTCCTGAACGGGGACGACGGGACGTGGTCGACATCGCGCACCAGGATGCGATCAAGCCGGCATCGGCAAAGCATGCCGCGGCCGCGCGCGCGCGCGTCCCGCTCACGGCGATCGAACCCGGCCAGTGGCGCGCCCTCGCGCAGCGCGCCATCGAGCCGAACGGATATTACCTGCCGGGCTGGGAACTCGCTGTCAGCGCAACCGCGCGCGACCGCACCGATGCCTCGGCGCTTGCCGCATGCGAGGGATCGCGGCTGATCGGGCTGATGCCGGTGATCTCGCTCTGGCGGGCATGGAAGATCCCCCTGCCCGCGCTGGTGAGCGCGCATCCCTACGGCACGCTGTGCAGCCCGCTGATTGACCGCGATGCCCCGATCGAGGCAGCGACGCGCCTGTTGCAGCAGGCCCGCGCGACCGGCGCCCATGCGCTCGTGCTGAACGACGTCGCGCTCGATGGGGCAGCAATGACCGCCCTCAACGAGGTTCTGAATCGCGACGGCCTGAGGCCGCGCCTCCTGAGTTCCTACATCCGCGCCAGTCTCGACGCGACACAAGACGGCGAGACGCTGCTACGCGACGCGCTCGGCACCAAGAAG
The DNA here is from genome assembly GCF_000244915.1 of Bradyrhizobium sp. WSM471. NCBI lineage: Bacteria > Pseudomonadati > Pseudomonadota > Alphaproteobacteria > Hyphomicrobiales > Nitrobacteraceae > Bradyrhizobium > Bradyrhizobium sp. WSM471. The sequence goes on from NZ_CM001442.1 coordinate 5,464,224, forward strand.
CTCAAGGAACTACGCCGCCAACGGCATCGCCTCGAAGAACATGGCGCAGCCGTGTTCGACGTCGCGCGCAGCCCCGACGAGATCAGGCCGGCGCTCGAGACATTTTTGCAGCTCGAAGCCAGTGGCTGGAAAGGCAAGCGCGGAACCGCGCTGGCCCAACATGCCGGCGATGCAACCTTCATCCGCCGCGCCGTTCCCGCGCTGGCAGAAACCGCGCAATGCGAGATCGTCACCCTTCGCGCGGGCGCGACGCCGGTGGCCGCCGGCATCGTGCTGCGCCATCAGGACCGCGCCTTCTTCTTCAAGCTCGGCATCGACGAGCGCTTTGCAAGATATTCGCCGGGCGTGCAGCTTACGCTCGAGCTCACCCGCCGCCTCTGTGCCGATCCCGCCATCGCCAGCGCGGATTCCACGGCGAGCGCCGATCACCCCATGATCAATCCGATCTGGCGCGGGCGCTTCGCCGTCGGCGACGTGCTGATACCGTTGCGGCGGAACGACCCCATCGTGACGCTTGTTCACGGAGCACTCGTCGCGCACGGCATCGCCTACGCGGCGGCGCGCCGCGCAGTTCGTCTGCTTCGTAAATAAGAGAGCTCCTACTCCGCCGCCTGGGCGTTGATCTCCGCGGAGACCTCGCGGATGGCGCGCGCGAGCATGTTGGGATCCTGCGCGCCGGAGACGGCGTATTTTTGCGCGAACACGTAGGTCGGCACGCCGGAGATGCCTTTCTCGGCGGCTTCCTGCGCGTCCGCCGATACGCGCGCGACGTCCTCGTCGGTCACAAGGCGCTTGCGCACGTCGTCGGCATCGAGGCCGACATCGGCAGCCGCCTGCACAAGCACGTTCAAATCGGTGAGGTCGCCGCCGTCGCGGAAGTAAAGCTCCATCAGGCGCTGCTTCATCTCGGGCGCCTTGCCGATCGCCTCGGCCCAGAGGATCAGGCGGTGGCAGTCGGTGGTGTTGGGTTGACGCGCGACAAGCTCGGGCCGATAGACGAGCCCCTCTTCGCTCGCGGCCGCGACGACGCGCCCCGCAATGCCCTTATAGGCCTCGACCGAGCCGAACTTCTTGGTGAGATACTCCTCCCGGCTGATGCCCTCGGACGGCACCCACGGATTGAGGAAGAAGGGACGGAAATTGAGCTTGACCGGAACATCGGGCACCAGCGCCAGCGCGCTCTCGATCCGGTGCTTGCCGATATAGCACCAGGGGCACACCACGTCGGAAACGACATCAATCTGGAGCGGCTTTAGGGTGCTCATGAGCGCCTCCTTGGGGCGTTGCGGGTTGTGCCCAAAGATAAGCCGAACCCATTCCGAGGCAAGGCCGCTAACTCATGGCTGCTGCCATTTGCCGGAGCCGCTCGGCAGTGCGCTCGTCGGCCGGGAAGAAGGTTTCCAGGGCCAGCTCCGACAGCGTGATGTCGACGGGCGTGCCGAACACCATGGTGGTGGAGAAGAAACTGAGGATCTCCCCGTCGTGTCGCAGCTTGAAGGGGATCGCGACATTGTCGCTCGACAGCGGCGCCGCGCGCGCCGGGATCGGATAGCTCTTCAGGTCGTTGTACAGCTTGATCAGCTCGGGATCGGCGGTCGCCTCGCATTGCCGGTGCAGCCGCTCCAAGAGATGTCCGCACCATTCCGCGAGATTGACCGTGCGCGACGCCAGCGCCTCGGGATGGAAGGCGAGCCTCAGCACGTTGAAGGGCTGACCGAGCAGCCGCTGCGGAATGCCGGCGAGCAGTGGCGCCAGCATGCGGTTGGCCGAAACCAGATTCCAGTGCCGGTCATACGCCAGCGCCGGATTGGGCTCATGCGCCCTGAGGACGAGGTCGATGGCCTGGCGGGCTGATTTCAAGGCGGGATCCTCCAGCGGGCGCTGTGGAAAGGCCGGGGCATAGCCGGCGGCGACCAGCAGCACGTTGCGTTCGCGCAACGGCACGTCGAGGCGCTCGGCAAGTCTGAGCACCATGTCGCGCGAGGGTGCGGCGCGGCCGGTCTCGACGAAGCTCAAATGCCGCGCCGAGATTTCGGCCTCTCCGGCGAGATCGAGCTGGCTCATGCGGCGGCGCTGCCGCCATTCGCGCAAATGGTCGCCGATATGGATCGGCTGGCTGCGTTCGGCCTGTGCCGCGGATGCATGTGCGTTCATGGTCGAAAACCTAGCACGCAGATTTCGGCCCTTCCATTACGTCGGAGGTAATCGAATTGGGCCTTGGGTCGGCGCATCCTGGGTCGCATCAGGAGACGACCATGATCGCACTGCTGCTCTACCGGACCATCACAGACCACCTTGTTCCCTGGGCCATGGCGCTCGCAACCCGGATGCTGGCGCGCAGCCTCAACATGCCGGAGCCGCTGGTGCATTCGACCGGCGACTATGTCGTCGCGCAGGTCACAGCCTTCGAGCACAGCGTCGGCAGGAGCCTCTGTCCGTTCCGCCTCGCCCGCCTGCTCCGCGCCTGGTGGCGCGGATGGCACTGAGTTTCACCTCGAGCCCAACCCAACCATGGAGACCCACGATGATCGACGCATCCACCTTCCTTCGCCGCGCGCTTCTTGCCGACGCGATCTTCAGCGGCGTCGCCGCTCTCGGTTTCACTTTCGGCGCCAGCGCGTTCGCGTCACTGTTCAACCTGCCCGAAGCACTGCTGCGCGAGACCGGCCTGTTCCTGCTCGCCTACACCGCACTCGTCGGCTGGCTTGCCTCACGCGCCGCCGTGGCAAAGCCGCTCGTGGTGCTGGTCGTGGTCGGCAACGCGGCCTGGACGGTCGGCAGCATCGCGCTGCTACTCTCGGGCGCGGTGTCGCCGAACCTTGCCGGCGAGCTCATGGTCGTGGCGCAGGCAATCGCGACCGGCGTGTTTGCCGAACTGCAATATGTGGGATTGCGCAGGAGCGGGAGTGTGCTGGCCGCGTGAGGCCACATCACTCGCTGTCGTCGCCCGGCTTGACCGGCGACCCGGTATCCCAGAGGAAGTCGTCGCATACGGAGAGGCTGCGGCGTACTGTCATGCCCCGCTTTCGCGGGGCATGACAGTTTTGCCAGAAGCTCGAACTCAGGCTACGCCCGCGGGCGCCCGTTGGCTTTGCCAACAGCGACGCCGTTGAGCTTCTTCTTTTTGACGGGCTTCGCCCCCGCCTTCTGCGCTTTACGCTCCGCGCGCGCCTTCACCTTGGCGCGTTCGACCCGTGCCTCGGCGCGCAGCTTCTTGCGCTTCTTCTCGCAAGATTCGCACTTGCAGCCGATCGGCTTCAGGTAAGCTTTGAAATAATCGGTGCCGTAGTCGTAATTGATCTCGTCGCCCGGCTCGATGTTCTTGATGGCGCGGATGAAGACCTTGCGCTCGCGCGGCCGGACGTCGGATTCGGCGTTGGGCCGGCACGAATGATTGATGTAGCGCGCGAGGTTCTTGCGCACCGAGCCGTCGATGGTCCAGCGGCCGTTGAGCTCGAACAGGTATTTGTTCTCGATGTCGTCGTGCTCGGGAATCCGGGAGTCCAGGATTGGTCCGTAATAACGGATAATCCGGGTGCCCTTCTTGATCGGCTTGGTTGCGAAGAGGCCGAGCCCGGTTTTCGAGCGGCCGACGCGATAAGGTTTGTTCGAGGAGGTGGCTGGCATGATCACGAAAAACGAGGACGCGAACAAGGCTAAAAGAGCCCAAGCGAAGCCGCTCTTCTAGAACGATTCCGCGCCGCTGTCAGGTGTCTGTCGAGCCTGTTTGAACCTTGCCCACAATCAAGACGTCTGATGGTACGGAGTTCCCGCTCGACAAAAGGCGTCGCCATGTTCCGCATCACCACCGCAGCCTTGGCCGTATTGCTCTTGGCCATGTTGCTGATGTGCAGCGGTCTCGACCGCGCCGACGCCCAATCCCTGGGCAGCCAATATACCTCGACGGCCCCGAAGGATTGCCGCCAGATCGGCAAGCCCAGCGAGCTCGACGGCAGCACCACCCGGGTGTGCAAGGGCAAGGATGGCCTCGTGGTCCTGATCGCCGAGGACGATCTTCGCGAAATCGTCTCCGTCGGCCGCAATCGCAAGGCCGCGGCCGAGGAACCGGCGGCAAAAGTCTGGTTCGCTCCGTTCAACTCGTCCGAGACCACCGTCGAATGGCGCACCGCGGCCGCCAAGCCGTTTGCGATGATCCAGCGCTGGCACATCGCCGATGGCACCGATCCCGACAAGCAGGGGCGGCCGAACACCAAGGCCATGCTGATCGTGACCCGGCTGCCACCCGGCCCCTTCTGCCACGTCGCCTATGTCGACGCGATCGCCAACCCGAACGCCAATGAGCTCGCGCGCAAGGCCGCGGACGAGTTCGCCCGCAGCTTTACCTGCGGCAAGGACGAGGTGAAGATCATCGGCGCACGCGGCCGCGCGGTCGAGCTCGCGACGATGCGCTAGGCTTTCGTCTTGGCGCGACCACCGCAAAGGTTGCGTTCGTCCCGGCTGAATCAGGGACCCGGCGGCTTCCCCGTCACGGGCGACATCAGCATCGCCTCGAGCAGGCGTTCAGGCGTCGTCCCCTCGGGCAGGCGGCCCAGAATATCCTCCAGCCGCCCATCGAGCAGCAGCATGGTAAAACCGTGCACCATCGACCAGGCGCGCGCGATCGCGGCGCCCTGATTGAGCGTCAGCGCGTCGCCGCTGATCTGCTCCTGCCGCATCATGCCGACGGCATTGGCAAGCCCGGCAAAGGACGCCTCGGCGGCCTCGTGCAACGACGGCCTGGAATAGTCGAGGCGCTCGGTACGGAACATGATGCCGTACATGCCGGGATGAGCCTGGGCATAGGCGACATAGGCTTTCGGCCGCGCCAGCGCGTGCTCGAGCGGGGTGGTGGCGGCGTTGGAGGACGACGCCATCGCCGCATTGAATTGGCGGAAGCCGACTGCCGCGAGCTCACTGAGAAGCCCGGTGAGGTCGCCGAAATGATGGGTGGGCGCCGCATGCGAGACGCCCGCCTCGCGCGCCACCGCGCGCAACGTCAGGCCGGCGAGCCCGTCACGCTCCAGCACCCGTTCGGCGGCCTGGAGCAGCGCCTCGCGCAGCGCGCCATGGTGATAGGGCGCCTCGGACTTGACGCTCGCCGGTCGTCGCGCGGGACGCGCCGGCGCGCTCGCCTTTTTTGAAGCGCGCGCACCGCGCGCAATTTCTGTCCTTATTTCGCTCTTGCCCATGGGCCAGCTATAGGACGCAATATTGACAGTGTAAAGATTTCGCTTGACGAGAACCCCTCGTACGGCTATTTCATCTTTACGATGTAAAGATGAAGGAGGGATACGCCGTGCAGCAGGACGCAGGTGCCGAACGCCGCCACAATCTCGGTCCGATTCCGTTCGAGGCCGACGCGTCCTTCCTGAAAATCATCGGTGAATTGCCGCGCGAACTGAACGGCACGCTCTATCGCAACGGCCCCAATCCGCAGTTCGAGTCGCCCGGCGCGCACTGGTTCGTCGGCGACGGCATGCTGCACGCCTTTCACCTCGAGAACGGCCGCGCCAGTTATCGCAACCGCTGGATCCAGACGCCGAAATGGCTGGCCGAGCACGATGCCGGCCGCGCGTTGTTCGGCGGCTTTGGCCGCAAGCTGCCGGATGCGCCGGCGAACCTGACCGATGGGGGCGTTGCGAATACCAACATCATCTTCCATGCCGGCAAGCTGCTGGCGCTGGAGGAAGCGCATTTGCCGACCGAGATCGAGCCGGGCACGCTCGCGACGCGCGGCTATCACAATTATCAGGGCCGCATCGCCGGCAGCTTCACCGCGCATCCGAAGATCGATCCCGTCACCGGCGAGCTGGTGTTCTTCGGCTACAATGCGGCGGGTCCGCTGACGCCTGCCCTCTCTTACGGATCGATTGATGCGTCCGGCAAGGCGACGCGCTTCGAACGCTTCGAGGCGCCCTATGCCAGCATGGTGCACGACTTCATCGTCACCGAGAACCATGTGTTGTTTCCGATCCTGCCCATCACCGGCAGCATGGAGCGCGCGATGAGCGGGCGGCCTCCCTATGCCTGGGAACCGGACAAGGGCGCCTACGTCGGCGTGATCAAGCGCAAGGGCAGCGCAAAGGACATCGTCTGGTTCCGCGCTGAAGCCTGTTACGTCTTCCACGTCATGAATGCGTGGGAGGACGGTAACCGCATCATCGCCGACGTCATGCAGTTCGAGGAAGCGCCGCTGTTTCCGCATCCCGACGGTCGGCAGACCGATCCGGAGAAGTCGCGCGCCCGCCATTGCCGCTGGACGTTCGATCTCTCAGGCGACACCGACCGCTTCCAGCAGACCTATCTCGACGATCTCACCGGCGAATTCCCGCGCATCGACGACCGCCGCGCCGGATTGAAGAGCGGTCACGGCTGGTACGCCTGCGCCAATCCGAAGCTGCCGATGTTCGGCGCGTTGTCCGGCGTCGTCCATGTCGACGGCCATGGAAAGCGTCTCGGCCATTACCTGCTGCCGGTCGGCGACACCATTTCCGAACCCGTCTTCGTCGAGCGGTCGCAGGATGCCGCGGAAGGCGACGGCTGGCTGCTGGCGGTGGTCTGGCGTGCGCGGGAAAACCGCAGCGACCTCGCCGTGTTCAACGCCAAGGATGTCGAGGCCGGTCCCGTCGCGCTGGTGCAACTCGGCCATCGCGTGCCCGACGGTTTTCACGGCAATTGGGTCGGCGCGCGGTAGCTCTCCTCTCGACATCGCTGATGTCACCAAAAAGGTCTCTCATGCATATGCCCTCGATCGCCGCGGACCGCCTCGCTGTCCTGATCCTGGTCCTGATCTGCGCCGGGATCACGCTCCAGATGATCTGGCCGCGGCGGAGCGGCCAAACCATCTTGAACGGCGGCATCTTGCTCGCCTTCGTCCTTTCGATCGCCTGTGCGTTACCTGTGCTGTCGCACCTGCCCCCGGCCGGATTCATCGACGAGGTGGCCGACCAAGCCGTTGCAGCAATTCAATTTTTGGAAGTCGCTTACGTCATTTTGACACTGTAAAGATTTTGCTTGACCCCGTCGTGCTCCTGACTTATTGATCTTTACACCGTAAAGATAAGGCCTGACCGAGGCGGACCATGGCGATTTTCCTGATCCTCGCGCCCTACGGCGCCTTCACCTTCCTGATGCTGATGACCTCGGCCACGATCAGCGTCTTCGTAGCCTCGGCAATCTGTCTCGCCACCGTCGCGATCGATGTCGTGCGCGGTCGCTCGGTGAAGATCCTGGCTATGGGCTCGGCACTGCTATTCGCCGCAATCGGCCTCCACCTCGCGCTGTTCGACCCGACGCTCGGCACGCTCGGTGTCAAGCTGTCGCTCGACATCGGCATCTTCGTCATCTCGCTCGGCTCGATGCTGGTCCGCCGTCCCTTCACGCTGCAATACGCGCTGGAGGCCGTGCCGGCCGAGACCGCGGCAATGCCCGGCTTTCTCCATGCCAATTACGTCATCACCGGCGCTTGGACCGCGGCTGCGCTGCTGATGGCAGCCGCCAATCTCGTGCTGCTCTATGTCCCCGGCCTGCCGCTCTGGTCGAGCCTTGCGGTCGCCTTCGCCGCCCGCAACAGCGCGATCTACTTCACAAAATGGTATCCCGAATATCGGCAGATCAAGTACGGTGCGCCGGCCAGCGCAACGCCCACCTCCCGCTGAACAGGATCGACGATGAAGGACGTATTCGCCCGCCTCGCCTCCGACTTCCTCTCCGCCATCGTCTTCCTGGTCATCTACCTCATCACCGACAACGTGGTGCTGGCAACGTCGGTGGCGATTGCCGGCGCGCTTGCGCAAGTGATTTATGCGCGGGTCAAAGGGCAGCAGCTGAGCTTCATGACCTATGCCAGTCTGGGACTCGTCATCGTGCTCGGCGCGGTCACGCTGCTCACACATGATCCCCGCTTCATGCTGGCAAAGCCGGCGATCGCGCATTTCGCGATCGGCGTCATCATGCTCAAGCGCGGCTGGATGCTGCGCTACATGCCGCCGATCGTCACCGAGACCGTCCCTGAATATGTAACTGCCGCGGGTTATGCCTGGGCCGTGTTGATGTTCGTGATCGGGGCGGGCACGATCGCAGTCGCCTCGACCGGCGATCTGAAGCTGTGGGCGTTCTACATCTCCGTCGTCGCGGGCGGTGCCAAGATCCTCGCCTTCGCCGTGCAATATGTCGTTCTGCGGCTCATCGTCACCAGCCGCCGGCGCGCCGCCGCCCGCGCCTGATTGCCGCTCACGCGACGTTGGTCAGCCGCCATGAGTTGCGCTATACGCTCGCCCCAGGACTGGCTGCGGATCGTCGCGGCCTGCCTGGATCTGTTCGGGAGACGGGAATGGCGGTAGACGGCAACTGGAATCTGACCATGACGACGCCGATGGGCGAGCGTCAGGCAACGCTTACGCTCCTGAGCTCCGGCGGAACGCTGACGGGCACGCAGGGGGCCGAAGGTCAAACCACCGAGATCTTCGACGGCACCGTCAGCGGCGATGCGGTCAACTGGAAGGTCTCGATCACCAATCCGATGCCGTTGACGCTCGAGTTCATCGGAACCGTCTCCGGCGACAGCATGAGCGGCGAGATGGGCATCGGTCCGATGGGCAGCTTCCCGTTCACCGGCACGCGCGCCTAAGCCGCGCGGCAACCGTGCGCGCGCTCGATCTCATCGCGGCGACGATCCTGTGTGTCGCGACACAAGCGGCGCGCGCGGCCAATGCCGAACCGGCGTGGCGGGCAAGCGCGCTCGCCATGGTGCCAGCAGGCTATGTCGCCGGCACGGCCTATCGAACCGAAGGTTCGACGGGCTACCTCGCCGTCTATCCGGCCTCGTCGAACGATCCGAAGTCGCCTGCAAGCGTGTTCGCTGCGCGCCAGGCTCTCGTGATCGCGCTGACGCCGGATGCGACGCACGCAGTCTCAGCCGCATTGGAGCCGCGTAGCGGGCCGGATCCCGAAAACGACGACACTGATTTCGCAAAGCTGCACGCCGATCTCGCCGCCAAGCGCTCAACGCTCCCCGACGGCACCGAGCCGTGCGATCTCGGCGCGTGGTCCGTCGACAAGGATCCTGGTGGCCTAAACGTGCGTGCCGAACCATCGATCAAGGCGCGTGTGCTCGGCACGCTTCCGCCGCCCTACCGGCTCAAGCTCGGCGGCAGCGAGAACACGCCCGATGGCGGCTGGCTCACCGAATTCCGCATCATCGGCTTCAAGAGCGGCTGGTTTCTGATTGAAGGCGCCAAGCCGCCGGGCAAGGACTACGAGGACGACAAGAAATATCCGCGTAGCGCGCCGAAGCCCTATGCCGGACGCGGCTGGGTCGCCTCCAACAAGGTCGGCGCGTCCTACGCCAATGGCGCGACACGCATGGGCGGCCTGTTCCAGGCGCCCTTCGTCGATGCGAAGTGGATGCCGGCCCAGCGCGAGCTTGGCGGCCCGATCGACACCGATGGCGGGCCGAAGCGCATCCTTGCCTGTAGCGGTCTCTGGGGTCTGGTCGAGAGCCAGGACGGCGTTCGCGGCTGGTGGCGCGGGCTGTACTCCAACCAGGTCACGAATTGCAGTTAGCCTGCGGCCCATCCTTCGAGACGCCCGCCTCCGGCGGGCCCTCAGGATGAGGTCGTGTTTCGCGGCGAGATATCAGGCCCTCATGGTGAGGAGCCCGCCAAAGCGGGCGTCTCGAACCATGCAGGCCGAGCTCTTCTGGCATTCCGGAGCGAGGTGAAGAACTAACCCAGATTCAACTCCTTGAAGAAGTCGTTGCCCTTGTCGTCGATGATGATGAACGCCGGGAAGTCGACGACCTCGATGCGCCAGATCGCTTCCATGCCAAGCTCGGGATATTCGAGCACCTCGACCTTCTTGATGCAGTGCTCGGCAAGGTTCGCCGCGGCACCACCGATCGAGCCGAGATAGAAGCCGCCATATTTCTTGCAGGCCTCACGCACGGCCGGCGCCCGGTTGCCCTTGGCGACCATCACCATCGAGCCGCCGGCGGCCTGGAACTGATCGACGAAGGAATCCATACGGCCGGCGGTGGTGGGGCCGAACGCACCGGAGGCATAGCCCTCCGGCGTCTTGGCGGGGCCCGCATAATAGACCGGATGGTTCTTGAAATAGTCCGGCAGCGGCTCGCCCTTGTCCAGCCGCTCGCGCAGCTTGGCATGTGCCGAATCGCGCGCGACGATCATGGTGCCGGTCATCGAGACCCGCGTCTTGGTCGGGTACTTCGAGAACGTGGCAAGGATATCCTTCATCGGCTGGTTGAGGTCGATCTTGACGACCTCGCCGCCGAGCGATTGCTCGACCTGCGGCAAATACTGCGCCGGGTTGTGCTCGAGCTCTTCGAGATAGACGCCGTCTTTGGTGATCTTGCCGAGCACCTGGCGATCGGCCGAGCAGGACACGCCGAGCCCAATCGGGAGCGAGGCGCCATGACGCGGCATGCGGATCACGCGCACGTCGTGGCAGAAATATTTTCCGCCGAACTGCGCGCCGACGCCGAGCGACTGCGTCATCTTCAGGATTTCTTGCTCCATTTCGAGATCGCGGAACGCGTTGCCGTCGGGCGAGCCGTGTGTCGGCAGCGCGTCGAGATAACGAGCCGACGCCAACTTCACCGTCTTCATGCATAGCTCGGCGGAGGTGCCACCGATTACGATCGCGAGGTGATAAGGCGGGCACGCCGCGGTGCCCAGCGTCAACACCTTCTCCTTGAGGAAGGCGAGCAGCCGGTCCTTGGTCAGCACCGAGGGCGTGGCCTGGAATAGAAAGCTCTTGTTGGCGGAACCGCCGCCCTTGGCCATGAACATGAACTTGTAGGCGTCATCACCTTCGGCGTAGATCTCGCACTGCGCCGGCATGTTGTTGGCGGTGTTCTTCTCCTCGTACATCGACAGCGGCGCGACCTGCGAGTAGCGCAGATTGCGGCGCAGGTAAGCATCACGCGCGCCTTCCGACAGTGCCGCCTCGTCGTCACCGTCGGTGATGACGTTGCAACCCTTCTTGCCCATGATGATCGCGGTGCCGGTGTCCTGGCACATCGGCAGCACGCCGCCGGCGGCGATGTTGGCGTTCTTGAGGAAGTCCAGCGCGACGAACTTGTCGTTCGGGCTCGCCTCGCCGTCCTCCAGGATCGCGCGGAGCTGCTTCAGATGACCCGGCCGCAGATAGTGGTTGATGTCGCCAAAGGCCGCTTCCGACAGCGCCCGCAACGCCTCACGCGACACCACCAGCATGTCCCGGCCCAAGACCTTCTCGACCCGCACGCCCTCGGCTGTGATCTTCTTGTAGGGCGTCTCGTCCTTGCCCAGCGGAAACAGCGGCGTGTGCTTGTAGGGCGGAACGGGCTTGGCGGGATCGGGAAAGGCGGTGGGAGCGTTCATGGACCGGAATCTCGGGGTTTTGGGGCCCTCGCATGGGCCCTTTCATAGAAGCGTTCTAAGCTTTTTTGCCGCAAAGGGAAGGCGCTCTGGTGCGGTCGGGGCATCCCGATTCGGCGGCATGGCGACCTATTTTCGGCGGCTGTCGGCGGACACCAGACCCTCATGATGCCGGTGAAGACCTTGAGCGCACCCCTTGCGCTCCGCCTGCGACGACGGTTGAATGCGCCCGCTAAGGGGCTTTTCATCATGACATTGAACTTGCACGTCCGCGGCGCGATCCTGGTCGCCGCCGCCATCACCGGCCTTGTGACCATCGCCTCGCCCGCCCGCGCGGACCGCTGCGATGACAGCGCCAAGGAGCTGGCGAACCAGGTCGATCGCCTCAAGGTGAATTTCCGCGCCGCGAATGTCGTCTACCTGACTCATCCGGCGGCCAAGGAATTGTCCGTGGCTTGCCGTGGCGACAAATATTCCATCGAGCTCTATGCCAAGGGCGATCGCAAGCCCAAGCCGGAGTTCTTTGCGCTGGTAGGGTCGATGGCGGCGATCGTCTTCACCGTGACCAAGGACGATACGACCACGGGCGCCACACGCTGCCTGAAGCGGATGGGGCTCTTGCGCGGCGACAAGATCAGCATGCGTTACCGGCGTCTCAACATGGAATGCACCCGCACCAAGACGGATGCGTCCATCGCGATCACGCGCGGCAAAGACGAATAGGCGGGGCGACCCCGCTCTTTCCACGCACTCCGTCATTGCGAGCGAAGCGAAGCAATCCAGACTGTCTCTGCGGTGACAGACTGGATTGCTTGGTCGCAAGGGCTCCTCGCAATGACGAGGAGAGGCCCGAGAGCACATTCCACCGCACCGGATCCCTCGCATTTTAACGATTGGCTTGAAGGAAATTTCGCGTCTCGCGGCGCAGTGTCAGTTGTTTCCATATGTGAGGATTTGTGGATGAGCGTTTCTACCGTTTCGCCGCCGCCGATCGCGATCGTGGTGCCGAGCTACGACACGACCAAGCAGCAGGACGATCAGATCAAGACCAAGGACAACGACCCGACCTATAAGCCGCCGCCGCCTGCGCCGCTGCCGCCGGGTCAGGGTACGCGGATCGATCAGCTCGCTTGATCAGCCGCGTCGAAGATGAAATGCCCGATCCGGTCGATCGGGCTTTTCGCGTGTCCGGCCGCAACTTCGGTGAGCGCGCGCATCACTCTGCTGTGCTTTGACCATCCAGCTCGCGGTAGCGGCGGAAGATGCCCTGCTCGTTGAAGGCAATGCGGCGCCGGCTTTCGAGATAGGCCTTGATGTTCGGCCGCGCCGCGACGCGGTCGTGCAGACCGACGAGGCCCGGGATATCTGTCTCGAACGCCTTCATCCGCTTCGGAAACGCATAGCGCAGCCCCGCGACGATCTGGAACAGCGAGAGATCGACATAGGTCAGCCTGCGGCCGGTGACATAGGCGCCGCCATTGTCCCGAAGGAGCTGCTCGAAATAGCCGAGATATTTCGGCACGCGCTCGCCCCAGAAGTCGGCCGTGCGCTTCTTCGCCGGCGGCTTCTGATCTTCGTAGTAGAGCGAGGGCCCGAGCGGATGATGGGTGTCGTGAATCTCGACCACGAGATCCGTGATTGTCAGCTGGAGCTGATGCACCCAGAGTTGACCCGCTTCCGACTTCGGGGCGAGCGCGTGGCGGCCGCCGAGATAGAGCAGGATGTTCGCGGTCTGGCCGATGACGAGCTTGCCGGCTTTGAGGAACGGCGGCGCGAAGGGCGGCGTACCCTCGTGCGCGTCCATCATCTTCATCATCGCAGCCGTGCCGCGCGGGCCACGCGCCGCGTCGACGTAAGCCGCGCCCGCCTCCTCCAGCGCCAGCCGCACATATTCACCGCGGCCCTGGATCTCGGGCCAATAATAGAGCTCGTATTTCATGGAAACTGTCCGTGATTGCGGGGGTGGCGAGTGTAGCACGCAACCACGAACGCCATGACGGCGGAGCGAGTTCCGCGTCTCAATTCGACGCGAAGCAATACAGCAGGCCGTCGCCGCCGGTGCTCTTCAGATCGGCCTGCGAGCAGCCGCCGTCGGGACCGCGCGAGGGATGCGAGCTGTTCCACGATTTCGACGGCTCGTCGTCGCGCAGGCCTTGACGGTCGGCGTGGCCGACGACCGCCGCCCCCTGCGTGCTCGACGTCCAGTTCTTGCAGGTCTTGTCGTCACCCGCGGGGAATGCGGTGCCGTCGGCTTGCGAACCCGTGAGGATGTCGTGGCGGTTCGGCGTGTCGCCGCGGCCGTTGATGACCTCGCCTTTCTCGCTGAGCGTGGTCTGCTTGGTGAGGTTGTTGGCCGCCCCGTGCAGGTCGGCAACGTCCTTGGCGATCACAGCGCCCTTGGCGTTCTGCCACGGTCCCTTGCCGATGCGGTCGCGCGCGTTGACGGCCGGCTTGCCGTCGGCTGCCTGGGTCGAAAGATAAGCGCGCCAGGTCTTGCTGCCGGCGCCGCCGGCCTGGGCCAGCTTCTGGCACTGCGCATCGGCCCCCTCCAGGCCGCCGAGATCGGCGCCTTTGCCAGGACCGTTGGAAGTCACGAAGAACGTCATATCGGCCGACTGCGCCTGCGCCGATGGCGCCGCCAGCAAGGCCGCGGCGAGCGCGAGGCCTGAAATCGTCACGGATCTCTCAATGCGGATCATCCTGTCCTCCCTTTGTGTTGTCGTTGGCCGCCAGATTTCAACCCGACGCAGGCCCGCTTATTCCGATCCCGCGATGCGAGACGCCCAAAAGAAAAAGGCGCCCTGCAAGAAGCACGACGCCTTGTTCTTCATGTCGTCTGCGATCAGTTGGTCAGCGGGATCGCCGACGATTCCCAGCCGCTTCCCGACCGCCATGTCGATTAATTGCTTCCCGGAATAATGGTGCCGGGCGAGCATACCAAATGGGCCGATCCTCAAGTGGTCGTCCAGGGGAGGACGCGGGGACTGTGGCGGGACCGTTCAGGGCGGTATCCGCGATCACATCGGGGCTGCGCAGCGCGCGGCGCAAGGGAGATCGTCATGCACCGGACCACCACCCGCCCAATCACGGCAATTGCCGGCCGTGCCACCCTTTGCTGCCTTGCCGTCGGTCTTGCCATCGGTCCGAACTGCGCCCTGGCCGCGGAACTGCTCAAGGCCCGGCTGGCGCAAAATCTCGCACCGATCTCCGGCCTTGCGATCGTCGCCAAGTCGAAGGGAATTTTCGAAAAGCACGGACTGGACATCACGGTGTCGAACTTCACGTCCGGCAAGCAGTGCCTGGACACCGTGATCGGGGGCGGTGCCGACATCGCGACGACGGCGGAGGCGCCGGTCACCGCTTCGACGATGGCAAACCAGCCCATCGCCTTCGTCGCCGGGATGGAATATTCCGATCTCAAGACACTCGTCGCGGCCAAGGCCGGCGTCAAGACCAGGGCAGATCTTCGCGGCAAGCGAATCGCCTTCACTGCCGGCACCGGTAGCGAGGTTTACACCGCGACCTTGCTGAAGTCGGCGGGATTGACGTCCAAGGATGTCACCCTCGTCAATCTGCGGCCGCAGGAGATGCTGCCGGCACTTGCAGCCGGAAGCATCGACGCGATCGACACCTGGGAGCCCCACGTCGCCAACGCGAAGAAAGCCCTGGGCGAAGCCGTCGCTGAGATAGATACAAAGGGCACCTACTCCGAGACGTTCAATATCGTCGTCATGAAGCCCTATCTGGACGCCAACCCAGTGCTGGTCGAGAACTTCATCGCCGCACTGATCGATGCCGAGATTTGGATGAAGGCACACCCGAATGAAGCAATCACGACAGTGGCGGACGCGGTTGGAATGAAGCGGGACGAACTCGCCCCCATCTGGGCCGACTATGTTTACCGGGTGCGTCTCGACGACCGGCTGATCGAGATTCTGAAGACCCATTCCGCATGGCGCCTCGAGAGCGGCAACCATCCTCCGGGAGCGGCGATGCCCGACTTCAGCAAGGTCGTCGTCACCGAGCCACTGAAAAAGGTCGACCCCGCACGCGTCACCCTGTCATGGAAATAGCCACCCGCGCGGCCATGCAGGAAGCCACGTCAGCGGGACGCGATATTGCCATCCGCACTGGCGGTCGCGCTCGGCGGCCGAATTCAGTTCGGCTTCGCCGCCTCAATATTCTGGTCGGGGCGCTTTCGCTTCCCTTGTTCATTGGGCTCTGGGAACTGGTCTCCCGTTCCGGGACCGTCAACATGGTGCTGTTTCCGCCGCCGACGGTGGTTGCTGCGGCCGTGCTTGAATGGATACGAAGCGGACAGTTCTTTAGCGATCTGTTGGCCAGCCTCTTTCGCGTCACCACAGGATTCATCATAGGCGGCGCGCTCGGCATCCTGCTCGGTGTTCTCACCGGCCAATTCCCCGTTATCTCGAGCTTGCTGTCCCCGCTATTCCATATCTTGCGGCCAATTCCGCCGATTGCGTTCGTGCCGATCGTAATTCTCTGGTTCGGCCTCTCGGAGGCGGGAAAATTGTTCCTCGTCGTATGGGGCGTATTCTTCACGGTATGGCTTTCGACTCACATTGGCGTGCAGAAGGTCGACCGTGGCCTGATTCGGGCGGCGTTGATGCTCGGCACGCCCCGACGGCAGATGCTGCAGGAGATCGTGCTGCTGGGGGCGCTTCCCTACATTGTGGTCGGGTTGCGCACCGCCGTCAGCATCTCCTTCTACACGCTTGTCGCGGCTGAACTGGCCGGCGCTTTCGCCGGCATTGTCTACAGGATCGAGATTGCGCAGCAGAATTTGCAAACGGGCCAGGTCATGGGCGGGCTCGCTGCGCTCGGGTTGATGTCGTTCATCGCCGACCGGCTGTTTGCGGCTCTTGCCGAACGTATTGTCTGGTGGCGCTGATGTCGGGATCTCGATCTGGCATGAAACTGGCGCTGGCAAGTTCGCCTGCCTCCGTCGAATCGGCGCGAAAACAACCGGCCATTCAAGTCTCGAACCTGAGCATCGTTTTCGACACCAAGCGCGGGCAAATCATCGCGGTCGATCGCGTTTCGTTTGACGTGGCGCCTGGCGAGTTCGTTTGCATCGCCGGGCCCTCCGGCTGCGGCAAGTCGACGGTACTCAATACGATCGCCGGGCTGGAAGTGCCGTTCGAAGGCGAGATCCTGGTCGAGGGCGCGCCTGTCTACAGTCCGCGTCCCGATGTCGGCATGGTGTTCCAGCAGCCGCATCTCTTCCCCTGGAAGTCCGTCCGCAGCAACATCGCCCACGGTCCCAGGATGCTCGGGAAGTCCAGGACGGAAGCGTATGCCATCGCCGACGATCTGATCGCGATGGTCGGCCTCAAGCGTTTCGCCGACGCTTATCCGAACACGCTGTCCGGCGGCATGCAACAGCGCGTGGCAATCGCGCGAGCGTTGGCCAATCAGCCCCGTGTGCTGCTGATGGACGAGCCCTTCGGGGCACTCGACGCGCAGACCCGCGCGGTGATGCAAGACAATCTGCTGGCGTTGCGCGACCGGATCAAGGCGACCATCGTATTCGTGACGCATGACGTCGATGAAGCCATCGTGCTGGCCGACCGCGTTCTCATCATGAGCGCGGGACCCGGCCGCATCCTGCGCGAAGTCGCGGTCAAGCTGCCGCGCCCACGGTCGAGTTCTGTCATGGTCGAGCCAGCATATCTTTCGCTCAAGAAGGATTGTCTCGACGTCATCCGCGCAGAAGGGTTGCGGGCGTTCAATCAGTCGGACACGGACTGATGACGCGGAGCCCGCGGGTCTGAGGCGGACCGCAGCGGGCTGGCATGGTTCTTGAATAACCGATGCCGGGTCTCACATGCGGAGCCGGCCATGCACAGGGCGAACAGCGCGATAGCGGCAGGTGTGATGCTCGCAGAGTCGGACGATCTCGTCAGACCGCTACCCGGCTTGCTGGATGGTCTCAACCGGGCTGATTGCAATCGCTTGCGTGCGATCGGACGCGAAAAGATCCTGGAAGCCGGCCAACTGGTTTGGTCTCAGGGCGACGCACAGGCCGGGATCTACCTGATCAGCGAGGGGCGCATACGCAGCTACTATGCGGCGCCGTCGGGGCGCGAAGTCACGCTCGCCTATTGGTTTCCCGGCAACTTCGTCGGTGGGCCCGACATATTCGGGACGGGCCCGCACATGTGGACATCGGTTGCGGCCGAGCGCAGCCGGTTGACGTTCATGCCCGGACTGGCGTTGCGGCGGCTTGCGCTTGAATCGCCGGCAATCGCCGTCGCCTTGCTGGATGCCCTCGCATTCAAGGCGCGATGCTATTCGGCAATGGCCCAGATGCTTGGGACGCGCTCGGTCACCGAGCGGCTGCATAGCCTGCTGATCTTCCTGTCGCATGTCTACGGCGTAAAGCGCGACGGTGAGATCGTCGTCGGCATACCGTTTACCCACGGGGATCTCGCCAACCTCATCGGATCCACCCGGCAATGGGTGACCGTGCAACTCGCGCGGCTCCAGGACGAAGGCGTGATCAGATACGAAAGATCCGTGATTTCGATCCTGGATGTTTCTACGCTCGGACAGGCGATGGGATAATGTCCGCCCTTTAGCCGCCAGAGTTCAATTCGAACGCCGATCCGTCTGCGCCGGCCTCGAACCGCCGCGCCAGTCCGATCAGCGCGCGATCGTGCCAGGCCGGCGCCAGCAGGGTCACCCCCATGGGCATGCCGTTTGGCAATTTCGCATTCGGAACGGCGACGCCGCAGAGATCGAGTAGATTGGCAAAGTACGAGTAGTAGCCCAGACGATTGTTGAGGGTGATCGGATCACGATGCATCTCCTCCAGTGTGAACGGCCGCGGTGCAGTCGGAACCACCAGGGCATCGATGCCGGCAAAGATTGCTTCGGCGTCGCGGCGAAGCCGGTGCAGCCGGTGAATGGCGCCAAACGTGTCGATCGCCGAATAGCCGGCGGCCGAGCCCAGCACGGTCCTCGTGACATCAAGCAAGGAGCCGGATTCGACGTCGATGAGCGAAGCAATGGCAGAGTGCCGCTCCGCGACCCAGGGACCGCTGAACATCAACTCCCCGGCCTGGCGGAATGGGGCGAAGTCCACCTCGATCGCCGTTCCTCCGATATGAGCAAGACGTTCGCAAGCGCTCTCGTAGAGTTCGCCGCATTCCGACATGCCGAAGCATTCGATATCTGCTGGCGCGACGCGGCCGAACCGGAATGATGCCGCCGCTCCGTTGGCGGGGAAAAAGGTTCTGGGCAGGCGGCTATAGGGATCTTCGAAATCAAACCCTTCGATGATGTCGAGGATTGCCTCGCCGTCGCTCACGGTATTGCAGAATACCGAAACGCAATCGATCGTCGGACAATTCGGCACCAGGCCACGTGATGATACCAGCCCAACGGTCGGCTTGATTCCGACAATGTTGTTGAACCCGGCAGGTATGCGCCCCGAGCCGCCGGTATCGGTGCCAAGCGCAAAGGCGACGTGCCCGGCCGCCACGGCGACCGCGGACCCGGAACTGGAGCCGCCCGCAACATAGCGCGCATCGGCAACCGACGCGCAGGGGCCATGGGGCGAGCGCACGCCGGACAGGCCTGTGGCGAACTGATCGAGATTGGTCTTTCCGAGGCAAATTGCGCCGGCTGCGGTGAGGCGTTCGACGCTATGCGCGGAATGCCAGGGCGTGTAGCTAAAGGCCGGACATGCGGCAGTGGTCGGCATTCCCGCGACGTCGATATTGTCCTTCACACCAAAGGGAATGCCGAGCAGCGGAAGATTTTCGCCCGTCCGCGCGCGCGCCACCAGCTTATGGCATTCTTCGAGTGCCTCCTGCCGTGGGCGAAGATAGATCCAGCAATTGCGGTCGCCCTCGGCCTCGATCCGGTCATACGCCGTTCCGACCGCCTCCAGCAGCACGGACGAACTCCTGGCAATGCCTTCGTAGTTTGTCCTGAGGCGCGCGACACACTGGCTCACGGAATATCTCCTCATCCAACCGGCAGGCGCGAAATTGCGGCAGCTCTGCGCGGCCAACAAGCAATTAAGTGCATCGCCCAAATGGCCGCCTGACCGGAAACCTGCCGCTCAAACAAAAAGGGCGCCGTGCCGAAGCACGACGCCCTCGTTTGTCGCTATACGCGATCAGTTGGTCTGTTGGATCGCCGACAATTCCCAGGCGCCGCCCGGACGTCGGGCAAAGGTCCAGACTTCGGTGGCCTCACCCGGCTGCTCGCTGCCGGCGACAATTGCGCCGGTATTGCGGTCGAGCGTCTTGTCGGTGAGTGCGAAGCGCAGCGCCACCGTTGCGTAATCGGTCTCGCCTTCGCGCCAGGATTCCGCGAGGTCGCCCTGCAACAGCTTCACATCGCTGACCTTGTTGACGACGTTGCGCGCGCGGTTCTGGCCAAGGTCCTGCTCGAAATAGGAGACCATTTCCGGCGTCGCGAGCGTGTGCAGCTTGGCCACGTCCTCATTCGACCACGCGGTCTGGACATCGCCGAGCAGGCGCTCGAACGCTTCATAGTCGTCCGGCTTGATCTCGAGCGGTGCGTTGTTGGCGCCGAAGCCGAAGCCGCCGCCAAGACCGCTACCAAGACCACTACGGTTGTTCGCCTGCGGTCCCGGACCAGCACCGGCGTCAGCGTTGGCATAGGCCGCCTGCGGGGTGTGGCGGCGCTGCCACCATGACATCGCCAGCCGAACCACGAGCACCACGAGCACGATCTGGATGATCAGGCCGATGATCGACGACAGACCGCCGAGGCCGCCGAACAGGCCACCCCCGAACAGCATGCCGAGCAGGCCCGCGCCGAGGAACCCGGCCGCGAGGCCACCCATGAAGCCGCCGGCCCGGCCGAACAGGCCGCCACGCGCGGGTGCGGCGGCAGCCGAATTCATGCCTGCGCCCGGCTGGGTGTAGGTCCGGTTGAACTGCGAGGTCGAGCCCGGCGCGGTCGTGGTCGATGGCGGGGCCGAATAGGTGCGCGAACCGCGCGAACCAGACGACATGCCACCACCGACGCGCGCGTCGGCGGACGAGATCGCCAGCGCAGTCGGCAGCGCAAGCGCCAGCACGACGGCAATCGTCTTGAAGAGACTGCGGGAGCGTTGCGAGAAATTCATGTTCGTTTCCCAGATCCCCGGCATGGGGACGTGCCCCTAAGATGGGCAGCCTTCCGTAAAAAGGAAGCCACTATCGGAACTTATGGCTGCGGCCCTCAGTCGCGGGGATGTGACAAAAGCCTCTCTTTGGCGGCAGCTTGGCTGCGTGTGCGACGGAACCGCGGTCGCGGGTTACCGGCGCTTTTGCGACAGCAAATTCCGCTTTTCCGTCGTCATCGCGTTGAGGCCCTTACCCCGCCTTCGCCATCGTCTCCTTCACGGCCGCCACGAGCTGGCTGAGCGTGAACGGCTTGGGCAGGAAGTCGAACTGCTGGCCTTCGGGCAGGCTCTTCTCGAATGCGTCTTCCGCGTAGCCAGAGACGAAGATGAACTTGATGTCGGGGTTCTTCTCGCGCATTGCCTTGAGCAGCGTCGGGCCGTCCATCTCCGGCATGACGACGTCGGACACGACGAGATCGATTCCGCCGCTCTGCTCTTCCAGCACCTCCAGCGCCTCGACACCGTTCTCGGCCTCGACCACGGTGTAGCCGCGCGAGCGCAGACCGCGTGCGTTGAGCGCGCGCAGGCCCTCCTCGTCCTCGACCAGGAGGATGGTGCCCTGTCCAGTGAGATCTGTGCGGGGCTTGGCGTCCGCCACGGACCCGGCCTCCTTCGCGGCACCATTGCTGGCGCCAACGACCGGCGCCGGCTGCTCGACTAGCACCTCCGGCTCGGCATGATGGCGCGGCAGGAAGATCTGGAACGAGGTGCCCTGCCCCGGCTCGGAGTCCACGTAAATGAAGCCACCGGTCTGCTTGACGATGCCATAGACGGTGGAGAGCCCGAGGCCAGTGCCCTTGCCGACTTCCTTCGTCGAGAAGAACGGCTCGAAGATCTTGTCGCGGATATCGGCAGGAATGCCGGTACCGGTATCGGCGACCTCGATCCGCACATAGTCCGCTGCCGGCATGCCCTTGTAGGCCAGCCTGGCCGCTTCCTCGGTGGTGACGTTGGCGGTGCGGATGATCAGCTTGCCGCCGTCGGGCATGGCGTCGCGCGCGTTGACCGCGAGGTTGACGATGACCTGCTCGAACTGGGAGACGTCGACCTTGACCGGCCAGAGATCGCGGCCGTGGATGGTCTCGTGCTTGACCTTCTCGCCGATCAGGCGACGCAGCAGCATGGCGAGATCGGAGAGCGCATCGCCGAGGTCGAGCACCTGCGGCCGCAGCGTCTGCCGCCGCGAGAACGCCAGCAATTGCCGCACCAGCGTGGCGGCCCGCGTCGCGTTCTGCTTGATCTGCATGATGTCCTGGAACGACGGATCGGTCGGCTTGTGCGCGTTCAGCAGGAAGTCGTTCGCCATCATGATGGCGGAGAGCACGTTGTTGAAGTCGTGGGCGATGCCGCCGGCGAGCTGGCCGACGGTCTCCATCTTCTGCGACTGGTTGATCTGGTTCTCCAGCGCGCGCCGCTCGGTGGTCTCGAGCATGTGCACGATGGCGACTTCCGCGTCGTTCTCGGCCGCGTCCACCGGCGTGACGAAGAACTGGCCCCAGCGCTCTCTGGTTCCTTCGAGCGCCACTTCGACCGGCGCGACGTCGGCCTGGCCCTCCGCGGCCTGGTTGATGGCCGCGATCAAGAGGTGCCGGTCGCGCGAATTGACCGCGCGGAAGATCGACTTGCTGGCGCTGTCGAGCCCCAGTGCCTGCCCGAGCTTGGCGTAACGCGCATTGGCGCGCACGACATTGCCGCCGCGGTCGACCGTCGCGATCGCCATCGGGGTGTGGTCGAAGAAGCGCATGAAGCGCACTTCGGCGGCGCGGTCCGGATCGCTGCGCTCGTCGCGGGCGCGGCTGATCACCAGCGTGCGCGACGGCCCCGGCGCACCGTCGGCGCCGAAGGCGAGCTTGTGATAGAGCCGCACCGGCATTGTCTTGCCGGTACGCATGCGCAGGTCGATGTCGAAGACTTCCGTCTTGACCTCGCCCGGCACCGCCACGATCGCCGTGAGCAGCGAAGCGCCGTCGCCGGAGACGATGTCGGTGAGCTTCAGCCCGCCCGAGCCGATCTCGGCGAGGTCGTAGTCGAGCCAGTTCGCCAGCGTCGCGTTGACATAAGCGAGTTCGCCGGCCGGATTGACCGAGAAGAAACCGCAGGGCGCGTGATCGAGATATTCGATCGCGTGCTGGAGTTCCTGGAATACGTCCTCCTGGCGCTCGCGGTCGCGTGTGATGTCGGCGATCGACCACACCGCGTATCTCGTCTCGCGCTTGCCGGTGCCGAGGGGCCGCACCCGCATGCGCAGCCAGCGGCCCTGGCTGCCGTCATGGCCGGAGATGCGCACCTCCTCCTGCTGCCGCTTGCCTTCGCGCGCGGCTTTCAACAGGCGGAACACCGCTTCGGAGACGTCGGGGTTGCCGATGAAGACGCGCTCCACGGGGCGCACGTCCTGAGGGCCGGCGGCGCCGGTCAGCGTCAGATAGGCCGCATTGGAATAGACCACATGGCCGCGCGGGTCGGTCACGGCGAGGCCATCGAAGGCGTGGTCGGCGATGCGCCCCATCACGGGATCATCGAGATTGCGATCGACGAAGCGGATGATGCCGGCGGCGAAGGCGAACAGGTTGAACAGGCCGACCATGGCCAGCACGGCGAGGATGCCGAGAATATAAGGCTGGGCCTGCGCGCGGCCAAGCGTCATCAGCCCGACGGCAACGGCGACGAGGCCGGCGGCCACCAGCAGCACCAGCGCAATGCTGCCCGAGCGCGGCGACGGTTCGTGCGCCGCAACGGGCTCGCGTGTGAGGTCGTGGTCGGTCTCGGCAGTCATCTCAAGCTGGCACAGCCTGTCGGCAGAGAATCAACGCGCTACAGGGCGCGCAGGGTCCTCCCTGCCTGAATCGGACCCGCAGACGCAAGGGCAGCAGGGGCGAAAGGTACGCTGATTCCCAGATTACG
Organism: Bradyrhizobium sp. WSM471; assembly: GCF_000244915.1. Taxonomy (NCBI): domain Bacteria; kingdom Pseudomonadati; phylum Pseudomonadota; class Alphaproteobacteria; order Hyphomicrobiales; family Nitrobacteraceae; genus Bradyrhizobium; species Bradyrhizobium sp. WSM471. The sequence continues at coordinate 5,487,672 of NZ_CM001442.1, forward strand.
GCCATTTCCAGTACTTTTCAGGGGTTTTATTGCCGGCTGGCACCAAATCCGCTCTTCAGACGCATGACGTAGCCGATGACTTCGGCGACCGCATGGTAGTGCTCGGTCGGGATTTCCTCGTCGATCTCGACGGTGGCGTAGAGCGCGCGGGCGAGCGGCACGTTCTCGACGATCGGGATGTCGTGCTCGCGCGCGATCTCCCGGATCTTGAAAGCGAGGTTGTCGACGCCCTTGGCGACGCAGATCGGCGCCGACATGCCGCGCTCGTAGGACAACGCGATCGAATAGTGGGTCGGGTTGGTGATGATCACCGAGGCTTTGGGAACCGCCGCCATCACGCGCTTCTTGGAGCGCTGCTGGCGCAGTTGCCTGAGCTTGCCCTTGATGTGCGGGTCGCCTTCGGACTGCTTGTACTCTTCCTTGATCTCCTGGAGCGACATCTTCTGGCGCTGGAACCAGCTGCGATACTGGAAGAAATAGTCGCCGATGGCGATGATCGCGAGCGCCGCGACCACCGCGCCGAGCAGCTGAATGGTCAGGCTGGTGGAGGCGCCGAGCAGGGCGGCCGGATCGAGCCTGACCATCGCCTCCATGCGATGCCGCTCCGGCCACAGGATCGTGGTCATGACCGCGCCGAGCACGATCAGCTTGCCGAGACCCTTGAGGAAGTTCGCCGCCGCTTGCTTGCCGAAGATGCGCTTGAGGCCTTCGGCAGGCGACAGCTTGCTGAACTTGGGCTTGAGGGATTCGGCCGACCAGACCAGGCGGTGCTGCAGCATGTTGCCGGCAATTGCCGCCAGCACCAGCATCAGCAGCGGCACGCCCACCGCAGCGAGCACCGCGACTTCGATCTGCTGCATCAGGGCGAGCAGAGCCCTGCCGTCGGTCTTGATCATCCAGGAATTGGCGAGCAGGTTGCGCATCGGCGCCAACAGCCCGCTGCCGACCGATCCCGAGAAGCTCGAGACCACGAGCGTGGCGCCCGCGATCATGAACCAGGTGTTGATCTCCTGGCTCTTGGCGACGTCACCGCGTTCGAGCGCCTCTTCGAGACGTTTTTGCGTCGGGTCTTCTGTTTGACTCTCTGGATCGTTGTCTTCCGCCATCGATCACCCGATCACTTGAGTGGCATCATCTGGTGCATGACACCGATGAAGTAGTCGAGAAAGGTGCCCATCATCGCCGTGAGCACGACGGCAAGCACCAGGAAGCCGGCGAAAATCGACAGCGGCACGCCGACGAAATAGACCTGCATTTGCGGCATCAGCCGCGCCAGCACGCCGAGCCCGATGTTGAAGACGAGGCCGAACACCAGGAACGGTCCGGAAAGTTGCAAGCCCAGGCGGAACGCGGCGGCGAAGGCACGCGTCGCCAGCGCGGCGACATCGCCGCTCGACACCGTCTCGCCCGGCGCGAAGATGGTGTAGCTGTCGTTCAGCGCCGCGATCACCAGATGATGACTGTCGGTGGCGAACAGCAGCGTGACCCCCAGTATCGTCAGGAAGTTGCCGACCAGCACGCCCTGCTGTCCCTGCGTCGGATCGACCGAGGTGACGAAGCCGAGCCCCATCTGCTGCGCGATCACGGCACCGGCAACCTGGAGCGCCGACAACGTCACCCGCGCGGTCGCCCCCAGCACGATGCCGATCACGATCTCATGCAGCATCAGGACCAGCAGCGGCGCGATCGAGCCCATGTCGACCTGATAGGCATTGCGATGCAGCGGCAGGATAATCAGCGTGAGCAGCAGCGCGATCGACAGTTTGATCCGTGTCGGGATATTGGTCTCGCCCAGGCCCGGCAACAGCATCACCATCGCGCCGACCCGGGCAAAGGCGAGCATGAAGGAGGCGGCAAGCGCCGGCAGCAGCGAGACGTCGATGCGCATGACGGGCGCATTGTGCCTCAGCCGCCGATGATTCGCGACGATATCCGCAGCATGTGGGAATGCAGTGCGTCGGCCATGAACGGCAAGGCCAACAGCATTGTGGCAAAGATGGCCAGGATCTTCGGCACGTAGATCAGCGTCTGCTCCTGGATCTGCGTCAGCGCCTGGAACAGCGACACGACGACGCCGACCACGAGGCCGACCACCATCAGGGGCGACGACACGATCACGATGGTCCAGATCGCATCACGCGCGACGTCGAGGGTTTCCGGTCCGGTCATTTCGCAGTTCCTTTGTTCATTCCTCGCCTCCCCATCGCTGTTGCGAGCGATGCGAAGGCCTATCCCCCGTCATTGCGAGCGTAGCGAAGCAATCCAGACTGCCGCTTCGGAAAGATTCTGGATTGCTTCGCTACGCTCGCAATGACGATTGGGGGGGGCGCGAGCACCAAAAATCAGATCGGCATCTTCATGATGTCTTCATAGGCCGCGATCACGCGGTCGCGGACGGAGACCAGCGTGGACACGGCGACGTCGGTGTCTGCGACCGCCGTGACCACGTCCATCACGTTGGCCTTGCCGGCGGCCATCGCCACCGTCTGCGCATCGGATTTGCGGCCGGACTCCAGGACGCTGCCGACAGTGTCTTTCAGAAGCGAGGCAAAGGACTGCCCGCTCGGCTCGCTGCCCTTGCCGGCACCGCTGTTCTCCAGCACGCGCGCGAGGTTTGCATAGGCGTTGGCGGCAATTGTCGGTGTTGCCATGGTTCAAATGTCCTGTTCAGCTCTTGAGGATGTCGAGGGTGCGCTGGATCATCCGGCGCGTCGCGCTGATGATGTTGAGATTGGCCTCGTAGGACCGCTGCGCGTCGCGCATGTCGGTCATCTCGACCACCGAGTTCACGTTGGGATATTTGACGTTGCCGGTCGCATCCGCCGCCGGATTGCTCGGCTCGTATTTGGTACGGAAATTGGACTGGTCGGGCTTGATCCTGCCGAGGGTGACGACCTGCGCGTCGAGTGTACGGTCGAGCGCGGAGGAGAAGGTCGGCACCTTGCGCCGGTAAGGATCGCCGCCGGCGGTCGGCGCCGTCGAATCCGCATTTGCGATGTTCTCCGAGATCACCCGCATGCGCCCGGCCTGCGCCCGCAGACCGGAGGTCGCGATCGCCATCGAGCGGGCAAAGTCACTGCTGTCATTCGCCATGATGCGCTTCCTCTAGCTCTAGCCTTTGCCGATCGCGGTCTTGAGCAGGTGCAGGCTCTTCGAATAGAGCGAGGTCGCCGCCGCATAATCCATCTGGTTGCTGGCGGCCTTCATCATCTCCTCTTCGAGATTGACGGCGTTGCCCGCGGGGCGGGTCTCAAAACCCGCATTCTTGTTCTGGTCGAATCCGGAGGCCGCGCCTGACGGCGCCATGTGGGAACCGCTGGTGCGGGTGAGCTTCAAGGGGCCCATCGAACCCGTGACGGCGCCGGCCTTGTCCAGTTTCGGCTCGACCAGGTCGCGCGGCCGGAATTTAGGCGTGTCGGAATTGGAGACGTTCTCGGACAGGACGCGCTGGCGCTCCTGGTGCCATTGCATCTTGGTGCGAAGCGCCGAGAGCACCGGAAGATCGTTGATGGACATCGTTGCGGCTCCTTCCGCCTCGCAGGACCCATGGTCCGAAGCTAGGCAGAATTTGCCGCCTGTATGGTTAACAGCTGGTTAAGGAGATCGCAGGCAGTTGTCCCCCGCCGGGACACCAATGCCGCGTGCCCCGTGATCTACGCCTCCAAAAGCGGCATTAACCCAACCGCTTGGCGGCGCATGCACAGGCCAAGAAGTCGTTTTGGATCGAGCGATTCATGGGTTATTAAGAGTTGGGGACGGCAAAACTTGCCGTGGGACGTTAAGAAATCGCAGTTTGGGGCAACGTAAGCCGGTGGTTGGCGCATCTGACCACGGGCCCGAGAACAGCGCCATTTGTCGGGGACAAGTATGCAAGGCAGCCCTATCACCTTCATCGTCGCGTTCATCGTCGTTCTGGCGTTGATCGGCGTCGCTGCATGGCTGGTTCGCCGATTCGCAACCAGCCGGCTCGGCGCCAACACCCAGCGCGGCCGGATGCCCCGGCTCGCCGTGATCGATGCCGCCGCGGTCGACGGCCGCCGCCGCCTGGTGCTGGTCCGGCGTGACAATGTCGAGCATCTTCTGATGATCGGCGGCCCCACCGACATCGTCGTCGAACCCAACATCGTGCGCGCAGCGCCCGGCCGCGACCAGCTCCCGCAGCGCCCCAATGCCACCGAGCCGCGTCTTGCGCCGATGCATGATACCAGCAGCTGGGCCGACGAGGCACCGCGGCCCGAGCTGCTCGATCATCCCGAGCCGCAAATGCCCGAGCCGCCGCCGCGGCCCGCGCGCCCCTCCTTTGCCGACGAAGTGCGCCGGCCCTCTCCCGCCCTGGCCGAACGCCGCAACGAGCCGCCCCTAGGCGGCTTCCCCTCCGAGCCGATCGCGCCGCGCCCCGAGCGCGAGCTGCGTCCCGAACCTATTCCGCCGCGCGTTGCGCGCAACGAACCCCCTCTGATGCCGCGTCCGCCGCGCCAGAGCGAGCCGGTGAAGGCGCCTCCAGTGCGCGCCGAGCGCGTAGCCGCGCCCCCTCCACCTTTGCCGCAGGCTCCGCCCGTTCCGCCGCCGGCGCCCGCTCCTGCGGCGCCATCGAGCGCCGAGCAGAATCTCGCCGAGATGGCGCAGCGACTCGAAGCTGCGCTGCGCCGCCCCGCCGGCGAGACGCTTGCCCCTCCGGTCGCCCCGGAGCCCCCCGCCGCACCTCCACGTGCGGCCCGCAGCGAACCGCCGGCACCACCGGCCGCTCCCGCAAAGCCGGCTCCGGAAAAGACCAGCTTTGAAAATCTCGAAGACGAGATGGCCTCGTTGCTCGGCCGTCCGAAGCCGTCTTCGTGAGGCTGCCGGCCCTCCCGCGTAGAGTTTTTTTTCTTTCTGTCCTGATCGGCGCGGCTTCGCTCGCGATGCCGGCGCATGCGCAGGACATCAGCATCAATCTCGGCGGTGGAGGCGCTGGCGGTGGCGGCGTCACCGAGCGCGCGATCCAGCTGATCGCGCTGCTGACGGTGCTGTCGATCGCCCCGTCGATCCTGATCATGATGACGTCGTTCACGCGCATCGTGGTCGTGCTGTCGCTGCTTCGCACCGCGATGGGCACCGCGACCGCCCCGCCGAACTCGGTGATCATCGCGCTGGCGATGTTCCTCACCTTCTTCGTGATGGGACCCGTCCTGCAAAAATCCTACGACGAAGGCATCCGTCCGCTCGTCGCCAATCAGCTCGGCGTCGAGGACGCGCTTCAGCGCGCCTCCGTCCCCCTGCGCGGCTTCATGCAGAAGAACGTGCGCGAGAAGGACCTCAAGCTGTTCCTGGATCTGTCCGGCGAGCCGCCGCCCGCAACTCCCGACGAGCTCGGCTTACGCATCCTCGTCCCCGCCTTCATGATCTCGGAGCTGAAGCGCGCCTTTGAGATCGGCTTTCTGCTGTTCCTTCCCTTCCTGATCATCGACCTCGTCGTCGCCTCCGTGCTGATGTCGATGGGCATGATGATGCTGCCGCCCGCAACCATCTCGCTGCCGTTCAAGCTGATCTTCTTCGTGCTGGTCGACGGCTGGTCGCTGGTGGCAGGGAGCCTGGTGCAGAGTTACGGGGGGTAGCGGGCCCGGGGAGCGGTCAGCGCCCCCGTCCTCTCTGGCCCAGGGTTTGCAGGCATGCACTTCAGCTTACCAGTGCAAGGCGGAGGCCCGCCACCGTGGGCGCGTTCGGCGGGTCGTGACATACCGGAATATGCTCAGGTTGCGCACTCAATGGGCCGTTGATATGATGGTTATCATCCATTGATCCGAAGCGGCTTATGACCAGCAACGCCGAAAACCGTCCGTTCGCTCGAATCGTGCCGCTTGGTCTTCAGGTCGCCGTTCTTGCTGCGTTGTCTGCGAGTGGCACGTTGGCCACTAACATTCTGTTGCCTTCGCTCCCGAGTATCGCCGTCGCGGTAGGCGTCTCCAGCGCTCAGGTAACGTCAGCTATCACCATATTCCTCGCCATGTTCGCGGTCGGACAACTTGTTGTCGGTCCGTTGTCGGATCGTTTCGGCCGGCGCATACCCGTGATGATCGGGTTTGCTGTATTTTTCGCAGGTAGCATATGGTGCGCGTTGGCCAATGATTTGACGGCACTATTGATCGGTCGCGTTGTGCAGGCCGGTGGCGCATGTGCCACGTCTGTGCTTTCGCGAGCTATCGCAAGAGATCTTTTTCAGGGCGAAAAGCTAGCGCGCGTGCTCACCTTCGTTATGGTCGCGATGGCAGCGGCGCCCGGATTCTCGCCCCTGGTCGGTGGCGCGCTGGATCATTTTTTTGGCTGGCGTTCAGCATTTGTGTTCGTCGGAATCTTCGCCGTCGTCGCCGCTTCAGCATTTCTTGCGGCTTTCGGAGAAACGCACCACGCGCCACGCGCCGAGTTCGATTTCTCGACGATCGCCAAGAATTACTGGTCGCTATCGACTGACCGCCGTTTCTTGGTTCCTGCCGCAACTGTCAGCCTCATCTTAGGTGCGCTGTTTGCAATGTTTTCGGCGTTGCCGCGTGTCTTGATAGAAGGCCTCGACTTCACACCCATGCAACTCGGCCTGTTCTTCGCAGGCACTGTCATGATCGTCTTTAGCGCGGGCATTATCGCTACAAAAATTGTTCCGCACCTTGGTCTCGACCGATCGATTTGCATCGGCCTCGCGCTGGCCTGCGTCGGTGGCGGCATGGTGTTGCTGTTCGCGCTTTTCGACGGGCGCTTTTTGCCATTTCTTGTCGGCGCATGCGTATTCCTGCTAGGCATGGGCATGGTCAATCCGCTCTGCAGCGCGCAAGCTCTTTCGCCATTCGGCGATCGCGCCGGTGCTGCCTCGGCCCTTTTGGGTTTCTGGCAGATGTTGGCCGCAGCGCTGGGGGTATCGCTTGCGGCGGTGATCGCAAGGAACCCTATGATCGGGCTTGGTCTTGTGCTTGTGCTTGCGTCGACCTTGGGCTCGGCAATTTATCAGGTGCGAGTAAAGCTCCATTAAGCCCGTTAACGTCGCTTGCTGGCCTTAGCTGCTTCGCTGTTTCTATGCCCAAAGATCGGTTCGCGGAGTATGTGTTTCTCACAATGGACTTGGAGCCCTCAGCCGACTAGCAAAGGCAAACGGGCCATGTCCGGTCTCAAAGACTGAATGGACATGGCTTACGTCCGCGCGGGCTGATCAGGTTGATGAGTACGCGCCCCTGGACGATCGTCTTCGGCCCCTGCCCGTCACTTCGAGGAGCTTGGTCACGGACACCTCTCGCGAGGCCCAGAAGGAGCAGCGATCCTACCGCGTCATCTTGATCTGCCGCACCACCGGAATCGTGGGCAGCGAGCCGGTGTGGTCGGATTCGTCCTTGGCCTGCGGAGAGGCCGGCGCGCGGGCGGTGGCGTCGGGGAAGCGCTGCTTCATCTCGCGCAGGAAGCCGTCGAGCGTGTCGACGCTGGCAGCCAGCTTGGCGATATCGGCAAACTCCGCGCTGGAGGCGCCGGTCGGTTTGCTCGCGATGTCGAAGGCGAGCCGATCGGCGCTCTCGCTCATCAGCGGCGCATATTTCTCGCGGAAGCGCGACACGCCGATCGAGTCGTCGGCGAGCGCATAACCGACGGCTGCGCGGATGACGTCGCTTTTCTCCACCGCGTTGAGCGGCTTGAAGTCGCGAAAGCGCTCGCCGTAATAGAGCTCGATCTGCTCGGCGGACTCACGCCAGCGCCGCGCCGCCCAGAAGATGTCGGATCGCAGGCGCAGCACCTCGCGCCCCGTAACGTTGGAGACGATGTCGAGCGCGAGATCGTGGCGGCCGACGTCGCTCTGCGCACGCGCCTCCAGCAGCAGGCGTTGCTGCCTGAGTTCGCCTGAGAGGTCGCTGATACGGCTCGCGCGCAACGCCGTGATCGCCATGTCGGGTCTGCGGTTGGCGAGATAGATCATGGAGAGGCGCGCGGCGACTTGCGCACGCGCCGCGCCTTCGAGGCGATGGTCGACCTGGTATTGCAGGAGCTCGGCGGCCTGGTCGAGCAGATCGATCGAGGCGAGACGGTCGGAGAGGCGTCGGATCAGTTCGTCGCCGCGGCGGCCGATCGGCGTCAGCTCGCGGAACTCGTAGAACATCCCCAGCGCTTCGATCGGCGGCAGCTCGTCGCCCTTGGGTCCCAGGAAGATCTGCGTGAACAGGTCGGAGGCGAGGTCCTGCGCCTGGCGCGAGGCGTCCGCGTTCGGCTGCAGCTTTGTCGCGGTACGCGCCGCGGTGAGCGCATCCCGGTAGCGCCCGTTCTCGGCAAACATCTGCGACAGCATCTGGAGCGTCTTGACCTCGATCGAGTCGCCGCGCCAGGTCATCGCGAGCGTTTCGAGCTCGCGCAGCGCGTCTTCCTTGCCGATCTCGTCGCGCTTCTGCCGCAGCGCGACCTCGAGCTGCTTGGCCTCGGCCGCAGCCGGCCGGTCGGACGAGCCGACCGCGAACTTGTAGTCGTCGAGCGCGTCCTTGTCGTGGCCGAGCGCCTCGGCGAGCCGGCCGCGCAGCACGGCAAAGCCGGGCGCGGCCTCGGGCGAGACACCGACCACCTCGAGCTCGCTGCGGCGCTTGGAGGCGCCGGCATAATCTTTCACCTCGAGCGAAGCGCGCATTGCCTCCATCGTCACGATGCGCTGGATGTCGAGCGGCAGCGAGGCGATGGCGAATTCGACGTTTTTGAACTTCTCGCGCGCATCCGCCCATTTGCCCTGGCGCGCATAGGCGAGTGCCTTCCAGAGCTGGGAATCGTGGCTGTTGCCGATCACGGGGTTGGCGAGGTCCTTCAGGCCCTGCGCCGGCCGGCCGATCAGGATGCTCGCGATCGCATGCATGATCAGCGCACCGCTCTCCTCCTTGTTGAGGGGATCGGCCAGCATCAATTCGGTGACGGCCTTGGCCTCGTGATACATCGCGCGCGACATGTAGAATTGCGCGAGGTCGAGCCGCGGCAGCGAACGCATCGCCGGTTCGACGTTGGAGATCGCCGTGATCAGCTCGTTCTGGCGCGCTATGAAATTTTCCGACTGGCCCTTGCGCCAGCCTTCGGGGCTGAAGACCGGCCGCACTGCAGTCGGCGCGCGCTCGGCCGAGATGTCGACCGGCGACAGCGTCAGCCCGCCTTTCTTGCCGAGGATGACCTTGTCGGCCCCGACCTCGACGCCGACCTCGTCGGAATTCGGCCGGATCGCGATGCCATGCGCGGATTCCAGCAGCGCGAGATCGACGAGGTCCTGCCGCTTGATGAAGCCGCGCACCGGCCGCTGCGCGGTGATGACATAGAGCGTGTCGCCGGCATCGGGATCGGTGAGCTTGTGCAGGAGCCCCGGATTGGCGAAGGGGATCGCGATGTTGGCAAGCGCCGGGTCGGTGATGTTGCGCGAGATCATCAGCGGCAGCGGCGTCGCCTGGATCCTGTCGGCGAGGGTCAAGAGCCAGTTGGTCTGCTTGCCGACCTCCTCGCTCGACAGCGAATAGACCAGCGGCCGGGTGAGACGGATGCGTACCGCCTGTCCCTTCTCGAGCGGGACGCGGCCGACCTCGCCGATCATCGCACCGCCCTTGGTGCGGATCGCCTCGACGTCGATCGGCTTCGCTGTATCGAACACCAGCCAGACGGTGTCGCCACGGCGGAACGCCGCCGCAGGCGTTGCAACCTGAAGCGGGAAGGTCACGCGCAGGCCGTCGCTGTCGCGACGGACATCGACGCTGGCACCGCTCGGCTGTGGTGGCGCGGCGGGCGCCTCTGCTGGCGCAGTCTTGACGGCTTCCTTGACCGGCTCCTTGACGGGTTCCTTGACAGGTTCCTTGGCAGCTTCCTTCACGACCTCTTGAGGCGCTTCGGCCATGACGGGCTTGGCAGGCGCGACCGCAGTTTCTGCAACTGGCGCGACAGTCTTTGAAACTTCCTTGACCGCTTCCTTGGGCGCTTGCGCAGCGTGCGCGGCTTCGGATGCAGGAGCCGGCACCGGTTTCGGCGCTTCAGCGGGCGGCATGGCCGCGGGCGCTTCCGCCTTCACCTCGGGCTTGACGTCGATCCTGGCTTCGCGCGCGATCGTCTCGGACGTCGGCGGCGCGATCTCGCGCTGCGCGTCCTTCGGCTTCTCGGCCGCCGGCTTTTCAGGCGGAGGCGCCGGTCCATGGGCGGGGGGCTTGGCCTGCGCGATCGCAGCCTCCGCCGAATAGGCCATCTTGCCCTTGTCCGGCTGGAAAGAGATATCGACGACGTAGTTCTTCTCGTCGCGGAAGGAATGCACGTCGGAATCGCCGATCAGCGCGATCTCGACACTGGTCTGGTCGATGTCGCCCTTCTGCTTGATCGAGGCGACGTTCGGCGGCGCTGCGACGACCGCGTCCGCCAGATCGAAATTGAGGTTGGCGTTGAAAGCGAGCGTGAGCTTCTGCTCGTTGAGCACGGAGGACACACCGACGCCGTCGGGCATCTCGAACACGAAGCGGACGAAGGTCGGCTGCACCGAGGCGCGCACGCGGATCTGCGGACGCTTCTTGCTCTCCGCCGCGGCGCGCTGGGCGCGCAGCGCGCGTTCGGCGACGCGCGCGCGCTCGGCGAGTTCCTTGACCACGTCCATCGGCAGGCTCGGCGGCGGCCCCTTCCAACCCTCCGGCAAGAGGTCGATGAAGGTGCGTTCGCCGGCATTCATGGTGTTGACGGTGACGCGCCGCGCCAGCGAAAGGCGGATGGCGCCGCCGTCGGGATCGCGGCGGGCGGAGTTGACGTAGTCGGGCGCACCTTCCGGAACGCGGTCGACCGGAACGTCGACCGCCCGGTCGAAGCGGATGACGAGAATGGAGCCGGCCGTCGTCACCTCGGAGGGGACGTCCTCCCCGAGCTTGATCACGAGACGGGCAAAGCCGCCGCTCGCCGAGAAAGTCGCCTCACCCCGGATCGCGTCGGCCGCCAGGACAGGCGCCGTGAAGCCGATCAGCAGGCTGGCTGCCAGCAGCGGCGCCGCGCGGACATGACGCGACAGCCTCCGCGCCAGGGCGCGGGCTCGCGACACAAATCCAGCGGCAGCCTCTCGCGCCATTGGCGGCATTACTTCCGGTTCGACGGTCCACGCCGGTATTGCTGCCGGCCCCTGCCCCAGACTGTAGATTTTGGCAATTAAGGACTTCTTAAGTATGAGCCCTCAATTCGGCTTTTGCGTCGGCTTGCCGTCGATCTTGGGCAGCTCGCCGGCCGAGGCGGACTGATCGCCGCCGCCATTGGCCCGACGGGCCATCTCGACCGTCAGCCGCTCGGCGGCCTCCGGGGACATCAGTCCCATGATGTCCGACATTTTTCGCGGCGCGATCTGCGAGGCGATCTCGATCAGCACGCCCATCTCGAGCCGGTCAAAGACCCGCGCGGCGTCCTTGGGCTTCATGCCCTCATACATGGTCACGAGGCCCTTCATGCGCTGGGCTTCGGCGGCCTTCTGCTCGGCCTGCGTCGCGGAGATACGGGTTTCTACCGCCTTCATCTCCTCGACCTTGTTTTCGATGCGCTTCTCGGCGGATTTCAACAGGCTCTCGCGGATGTCGATCTCGCGCTGGCGCGCCTCGATCTCCTGGCGGCGCGACTGCAGGCGTTCCAGGATCGCGCGCTCCGAGGCGGAGATCTGCGGCTGGGCTTCCTCCTTGACCGCGGCGCCTTCGGACTTGGTATCGGGTGCGGCCGGCTTCGGCGCCTCCTTCGGCGCGCCATGGGTCGAGCCGGTGATGTCGGGATCCTCGCGGCTCGCCGGGAAGTTCAGATTCTCCTGCGCCCAGGACTTCTTGGTCGGGCTCGGCTTGTAGTCGAAGACATAGCCGCCATTGAGCACGAGGCCCGCCACCTTCAGCGTGGCGAGGCCTGCGACGGCAACCAGCACGATCGGAATGACGCGGATGTTGCGAAAAGACTTCATACCCTGACTTTATGCGGCAAGACCGTTGGATCGTCGACGTTCGGAGAAGGCTTCGGCCGCAGCCGCCACCGCCTTCGCCGACGAGGGCTTGGCCGCGGGCGCGGCGACCGTTTCCGGGTTCGTCACGGGGCGCGCGGCGATCGCGATCTTGGACAGCCGCCGCACCACGTTATCGGCTTCGCCGAGCTGCTTGTAGAGCTGCTCGGACATCTGGGTCGCCGACGCAAGCTGGCTCCCGAGGTTCTCGTTGACGTCGCGCACGGCGAGCTTCAACCCGCCGATCGCGCGCTCGGCGATCTCGGTTGCGGTGATCAGCTCGCCGATGACCGCCTTCAGCGAATGCTCGTCCGCCTTCAGCCGCGTCAGCCGCTTGTTGAGCGTGACGCAGTAGACGATGGTCAGCATCAGCAGGATAGCCACCAGCGTCTCGATCGCCATTCCCAGGGAGTGGTTCATGGGGCCTCCATCATCTTGTTCTGCTCGTCGACCTTTTCGAACATCGCAAGTGTCGTACTTGGCTTGCGCAAGGGTTTCGTCACCCGTATCGCGACGCGATCGCCGACCCGGCCCATGCGTCCTTCGGTGATGGTGACGTCGCCGCAGCGGACGGTGACGTTGGCATCCGCGCGCATGTCCAGCGGCAGCGTGTCGCCGACCTTCAGCCGCATCAGCTGCTTGAGCGGAATGTCGGCTTCGTAGAGCACGGCGTCGACGGAGATCTCGGCCTGGACGATCTCGGTGGCGAAATGGCCTTCCCAGATCTGGTCGCGGCCGAACTTTTCGCCCATGAACATCTGGAGCAGGACGCCCCGGATCGGCTCGATGGTCGCGTATGGCAGCAGGAGCTCGATGTTGCCGCCGCGATCTTCCATGTCGATGCGCAGGCGCACCAGGATCGCGGCGTTGGCAGGACGGCTGATCGCGGCGAAACGCGGGTTGGTCTCGAGCCGGTCGATGGTGAAGGTCACCGGCGACAGCGGCCGGAACGCCTGTTCGGCATCGGTCATGACGACTTCGACCAGCCGCTTGACCAGCTCTGTCTCGATCGTGGTGTAGGGCCGGCCCTCGATGCGCAGCTGGCTCGAGCCGCGGCGGCCGCCGAGCAGCACGTCGATCATCGAGTAGATCAGGCTGGAATCGACCACAGCCATGCCGAAATTGTCCCACTCTTCGGCCTTGAAGACGGTGAGGACGGCGGGCAGCGGGATCGAGTTCATGTAGTCGCCGAAGCGCACCGAGGTGATGCGGTCGAGCGAGACTTCGACGTTGTCGGAGGTGAAATTGCGTAACGAGGTCGTCAGCAACCGCACCAGGCGGTCGAAGACGATTTCGAGCATCGGCAGACGCTCGTAGGAGACCATCGCCGAATCGATGATGGCGCGAATGCCGGAATGGTCGTCGAGCGTGACGTCGCCGACCGCGAAGCCGAGGAGGTTGTCGATCTCCTCCTGCGACAGCACCCGTTCGCCGGAATTCTTGCCCGCGCCGAGATCGCGGCTGCCATCCTCGACCATGGCCGCCCATTGCAGGGCCATGGTCTCGGAGAGTTCGTTTTCGGCAGCAGCCTTCGCGGCCTCGGCGGGATCCTCGGAATCGAGCGAGGCCTCCCATTGGGCGGCAATTGCATCCTGGTCTGGTTGGTCAGTGCCTGCCATGATCCCTAGCCCGTCATGCTCACTGGATCACGACTTCCTTGAACAGCACCGCGCTGACCTGGACCGGAGCGACCGCAGCGTTGACGCGCTTGGTCAGCTCCTCCTTGAGGCGGAAGATGCCGGCGGAACCGTTGAGGTCGGAGGAGCGCAGCTCGCGCGCATAGGTCTGGAAGATGTCGGTGATGCGCGGCATCGTCGGCTTGATCGCCTCGACCTGCTTCTCTTCCTTCAGCTCCAGCACGATCTTGAGCTTCAGATATTGCACGCGCTCGCCCGGCGCGCCGGCGAGGTTGACCATGATGTCGGGAACCTCGACGAAAGACGGCGGCTTCGGCGGAGGCGCCGCCTCGGCGTGATGCTCGTCGTCGCCGTGACGGAAAAAGAAGAACCAGGTCGCCGCGCCGCCGCCGAGAACGGCGAGCAGGCCCACCACCATGATTATCAGCTTGAACTTGTTCTTGGGCGGAGCGGCTGCCGCGCCCTCAGTGGCTGCGCCACCTTCCGCTTCATTCTCTGCCATGATCGCCGCGCTCGCTCATCTCTCAAAAAGGGTCGAAAGAGCGAAGCTCCTGGCAGACAATGACGCGATACAAATGCCCCAGCGCAGTGCTCCTCTTACCCGCAAACGCTACGGTAATAATGGTTAACGGAACCTTTCCATTGGGCCTTCGCTAGGAAAAATCTGCCGGGCAAACATGGCTAACAGACCCTTTCTGCCGCCTCCCCGCGCCCTCTAAAAACAGACAAGATATTGAAATCGCGCGATATTCCTGCTTGGCACGAGTTTCGCTGAGAAAGGACCGAGACCCAAGGTTTGGGAGAACACGAGGTCTCGTTCACGGGATCGGCCAATGCGCTTGGGAGAGCGAGCTGGCGGATCTCACTCAGGGGAGATTTCCGATGCAGAACGCGCTTCTGATCGGCTTGTCACGACAGATGACGTTGGAACGGCAGATGGATGTCATCGCCAACAACGTCGCCAACGCCAACACCAACGGCTTCAAGGCCGATCATTCGCTGTTCGAGGAGTACCTCAACTCCAACGCGCGTGAGGACAATTTCGTCGCCTCCGACCGCCGGGTCTCCTATGTGCAGGACCGCGGCACCTTCCGCGACGTCGGCCAGGGGCCGATGGAGCCGACCAAGAATCCGCTCGACATGGCGATCAGCGGCAACGCCTATTTCGCGGTTCAGGCCAATGGCGCCGAGCGCTACACCCGCGACGGCAAATTCTCGCTCAACAGCACCGGCCAGCTCGTCACCTCCGACGGCAACCTCGTGCTGGGCACCAGCGGCCCGATCACCTTCCAGCCGACCGACCACGACATCAACGTCGCGCCGGACGGCACCGTCACGGTACTCGAGGGCACGGCCAAGAACGACTCCATCCGCGGCAAGATCCGCATGGCCTCGTTCGACGATGCGGCCAAGCTGACCAAGCTCGGCGCCAACCTTTACGACATCGGCTCCGCCGTCCCGCAGGCCGACACCAAGTCGACTGTGCAGCAGGGCTATGTCGAGAAGTCGAACGTGAACTCGGTCGGTGAGATGAGCCGCATGGTCGAAGTCATGCGCAGCTACACCGCCATCGCCAACCTGCTCCAGCAGCAGAGTGACATGCACAAATCGGCGATCGAGAAGCTCGCCGACGTTCCGGCCTGATTGAGGGAGAACTGACATGCAGGCGCTTCACACCGCAGCAACCGGAATGGCGGCACAGGAACTCAACGTTCAGGTGATCTCCAACAACATCGCCAACCTGCGCACCACCGGATTCAAGAAGCAGACCGCGGCGTTCCAGGACCTGATCTACGAACACGTCCGCCGCGTCGGCGCCCAGTCGTCCGACCAGGGCACCATCCTGCCGGTCGGCGTCGACATCGGCGGCGGCGTCAAGACCGTCGGCACCCCGCGCAGCATGACCCAGGGCACGCTGTCGCAGACCGGCAACGACCTCGACGTGGCCATCACGGGCGAAGGCTTCTTCAAGATACTGATGCCCGACGGCAGCTACCAGTACACCCGCGACGGCACCTTCCAGATGGACAATCAGGGGCGCATCGTCACCGCGCAGGGCAACCCGGTGCAACCGACGATCACGATCCCGAACAACGCCTCGGGCCTCACCATCAACGTGCAGGGCCAGGTCTCGGTGACGCTGCCGGGTTCGTCGACCTCGGCAGTCCAGGGCCAGATCGGCCTGACCCGCTTCATCAACAAGGCCGGCCTCCAGCCGGTCGGCAACAATCAGTTCACCGAGACGCCCTCCTCCGGCCCGCCGCAGGACGGTACCGCGAGCTCCGAAGGTTTCGGCAACATCACCCAGAGCAGCCTCGAGCAGGCCAATGTCGACGTCGTCTCGGAAATGAGCGACCTGATCGCCGCCCAGCGCGCCTACGAGATGAACGCCAAGGTGATCAGCGCCGCCGACCAGATGATGCAGTCGACCACGGCGCTGTTCCGCTGAGGTGATGACGATGATCCGCACCACCCTCGCCACCATCTCCGCTCTCCTCGTGCTGGCGCTGCCCGCACGGGCCGCCGACGACTTCATCGCGACGCCGACGCTGCGCGCGAGCATCACCGTGACCTCGGACGTGGTGCGGGTCGGCGATCTCATCGACAATGCCGGCTCGGCCGCGCTGATCCCGCTCTACCGCTCACCCGATCTCGGCACCACCGGTGCGCTGCCGGTCGCGCAGGTGCTGGCGGTCTTGCGCGCGAAGCAGGTGATCGGCGTGATGACCGGCGACATCAAGGAGGTCCAGGTCACTCGTCTCGCCCGCACGCTCGTGAACAAGGACCTCGAAACCGCGGTCGCCTCGGCGCTCGAGCGCCGCTTCGGGCTTGGCGATGCCGCCAACATCTCCGTCACGTTCGACCGTGGCATCGCCGACATGCGGTTGGATGCCTCCAACACCGGCGCACTGCAGCCGGTCGCGACCCGTTACGACGCCCGCAGCGGCCGTTTCGACATCGCCTTCGAGATCAACAACGACAACAATCCGGCGCCGACCAAGCTGCGTTTCACCGGCACCGCGATCGAGACGGTGGAAGTGGCGGTGCTGACGCGCGATATCGATCGCGTCGATCTCCTGAAGGCGTCCGACGTCGCCATGGAGCGCCGGCCGAAGGCCGAGGTCATCGGTGAGGCCGCCTCGCGCGATCGCACGCTCGGCATGCAACTCCGCCGGCCGATGCGGGCGGGGACGCCGATCCGCGTCGCCGACATCGTCAAGCCCGACTTCGTGCAGCGCGACCAGAACGTCACCGTCATCTACCAAGTCCCCGGAATCTATCTCACCACACGCGGCAAGGCGATCGAGAGCGGCGCCGAGGGCGACACCATCAGCGTGCTCAACCTGCAGACCAAGCGCACCCTGAGCGGCGTCGTCACCGGCCGCGGCCAGGTGACGGTCCAGGGCGCCAGCCAGGCCGCGCCGATGCCGGCCGCGGTCGAGCAGACCTCCTCGCTCAAGCGCGACGAGGCGCCCGCCCCGGTCGATACCGCAGCCCTCGTCCGGAACCTGGTCCAGACCCCGGCATCCCCGGCGCAGATCGCGCAAGCCCAGATCCCGCAAGTTCGCGTCTCGCAAGCTCCAGCCAAGTCAGAGTAAGTCATGTCCAGGTTCAGTTCGGCTCTTCGTCTCCGTCGCATCGCGATCTCTGCCCTGCTGCTGGCGACTTGCGCGCTGGCGAGCGGCTGCTCCTCGATCGACCGTTTGTCGCAGATCGGCGAGCAGCCGAAATTGTCGGCGATCGATAATCCGACGACGCAGCCCGGTTACAAGCCGGTGCAGATGCCGATGCCGAAGCCGGAAGTCGCCTCCTACAATCCGAACTCGCTGTGGCGCAGCGGCAGCCGCGCCTTCTTCAAGGACCAGCGCGCCCATCAGGTCGGCGACATCCTGACAGTGGCCGTGAACATCACCGACAAGGCCAATATCGAAAACGACACTCAGCGTAGCCGCACCAACAAGGAAGACTCCGGAATCACCGACTTCATCGGCGCCAAGACATTGGGCGCCCAAGCGCAGAAGGTGTTGCCCGGCCGCATCCTCACCGCTGACTCGACCGCGTCCAGCGAGGGCAAAGGAAGCGTGGACCGCAAGGAGGCGTTGCAGACCAACGTCGCCGCTGTCGTCACCCAGGTCCTGCCCAACGGCAACCTTGTGGTCGAAGGCAAGCAGGAGATCCGCGTCAACTACGAGATCCGCGAGCTCATCGTCGCCGGCATCGTCCGCCCCGAAGACATCCAGAGCGACAATACGATCGATTCCACCAAGATCGCGCAGGCGCGCATCGCCTACGGCGGCCGCGGCCAGATCATGGACGTGCAGCAACCGCGCTATGGCCAGCAAGTCATGGACGTGCTGCTGCCCTTCTAGCCTTCTCCCGAGCTCCCACATCGTGTTCGCGAATCTAGGCGCGGACGACGATGTACGACGCGGCCCTCGCTAGCTCCCCTGGCGAGGGCCGCATGTATTTTGGCGATGGCTGCATACAGCGCTCAGGCACGCGCGATTGTAGCGACGCCGCTATCCCCCTCTCCGCCCTCTCAACTGTCATCGCCCGCGAAGGCGGGCGATCCGGTATTTCGAGACGTCAGTGATGAGCCGAGAAGCCGCGGCATCCTGGATTCCCTGCCTTCGCGGGGAATGACTGCGGGGAGTACCGCGGCGCCTAAGTAAACTCCGCCTCCACCGTCCCCAGCCCGTCCAGCTCCATCCGCACCTTGTCGCCGGCTTTCAGCCACAGCGTCTTCACCAGGCTCCCGGTGAGAACGAGCTGTCCCGCGTGAAGACCCTTGCCCTCGGCGGCGAGATGGTTGGCGAGCCAGGCGAGTGCGTTGTGGGGATGGCCGAGCACGTCGGCGCCGGTGCCGTGGCTGACCTCCTCGCCGTTGACGATGGCGCGGCCTTTGACGGCCTTCAGGTCCGGCACCGACGAGCGCGGCACGACCTCGCCCAGCACGCAGCCGGCGGCGAAGAAATCGTCGGCGATCAACGTCGGCGCCCCCATCGTTTCCCACTTCACATAGCGGTCGTCGACGATCTCGATCGCGGGATGATAGGCCTCGACGGCTTCGCCGACCCATTCGGCCGTGAACGGCGCCTCGCCGGCGGCGAGATTGCGCTTCAACCGCACCGCGATCTCGCACTCGACGCCGACGCGGACATAGTCGGCAGCGGCGAGCCGCACGCCGCTGTCGTGCACGCCCTTCTGGAACACGCCGCCGCCGCATGGGTGTGGAATGCCGATGTAATCCTGCATCACCTGGCTGGTGCAGCCGATCTTGTAGCCGACAAGCGGGCCCGCATGCGGCAGCAGCAGATCGTGCAGCGCGCGCTGGACCTGATAGCCCTCGGCTTCATCGGCGGGAGGAACTTCGAGCGCCGCGAGCGGCGCATGGTTGCGGCGCGCCAGCGCGATCGCCTTTGCGGCTGCGAGAATTCTGTCCATCGGCGCCGGCTCCCACGCTACGCAATCAGGGGCGGCACTTCAGCATCCCGGCCGGGGCGTGACAAGCGCGGGCCGAAGAACGGCCAAGGGTGCCCTCAGTCCTTGACCAAGCCGAGCCGAATCAGGCTCTCGGCCGTCGCGAGGATCGCTTCATCGTTGGAGCGGGCCTGCCAGCCGAGCAGCGACCTGGCCTTGACGCTGGTGGAATGCCTGACCCTTCCGAGCATCGGCACCACGGCGCGCAACAGCGGAATCCGGTTCGCGGCGAGCCGCACCAGCCAGTCCGGAGCCTGGAGCCGAGGAACCCGGCGCGCGGCCGGTCCGAGTTCCTCCCGCAGCAACTTGGCGATGTCGAGGATCGACATCGTCGCGCCGGAGACTGCGATGAAGCGCTCGCCGTTGGCCTCGGGCGCCGTCATCGCCCGCAGGTGCAGGTCGGCGACGTCGCGCACGTCCACCACGCCGAAATAGACCCGCGGCACCGCCGGCACGGCGCCGTCGAGCAGCGATTTGACAATTTCGATCGAGCCGGAGAAATCCGGCCCCAGTACGGGGCCAAAAATGCCGGCGGGGTTGACGACGGACAATTCGAGCCCGCCGCCCTCCCGCGCGACAAAGTCCCAGGCCGCCCGCTCGGCCAATGTCTTGGACTTGACGTAGGGCTGCACATCGGCGCCGTCGAGATTAGTCCAGTCGGACTCGTCGAACGGCTTGTCGCGCGGCGGATGGCCGTAACCGATCGCGCCCAGCGACGAGGTGATGACGACGCGCCTGACGCCGGCCTCCCGTGCGGCACGCAGCACCCGCAGCGTGCCGTCCCGGGCCGGGATGATCATCTCGTTCTCGTCCGCGGGCACGCTGGTCGACAAGGGCGAAGCGACATGCAGCACGTAGTCGCAGCCCGCAACTGCCTCGCGCCAGCCTTGGTCTGCCGTGAGGTCCGCGGTGAAGAGGGACAGGCTGTCGGGCGAGGCCGCGCCGCCCTCGCACAGCATCGCCCGCACCTCGGCTTTCCGGTCCGGCCGGCGCACCGTCGTCCGAACCTCGTGGCCGGCGGCCAGAAGTTGCAGGACGACATGAATGCCGACGAAGCCGGATCCGCCGGTGACCAGAACGGTGCTCATTGTCAAATTTCCCTTTGCTCGGGACCGGCGAATTGGTTCCGCGCAGGCCCTGCCCAGCGCCGCATCTGGTCACTATCTGCTGCCGAACAAGTAGAATGGATTTCGAGACCGGTATGGAAAACCTGACCAGCATTTGCGAGGGCGACTGCGATTGCAGCCCCGACCCCATCCTGCTCGCCGACTTCAAGCGAACCATCCATGCCCTCGGCGGCAAATGGAAACTGGAGATCCTGTTCGCGCTGATGAACGGCGCGGTTCGTTTCGGCGCTTTGCGACGATCGATCGGCGGTATCACCCAGCACATGCTGACCGTGCAGCTGCGCGAGCTCGAGCAGGACGGGCTGGTGTCGCGCACCGCCTTCTCGGAGAAGCCGCTGCGGGTCGAGTACGGGCTGACGGATGCGGCTTACGGCCTGCTGCCGGCGTTTAAGGAAATATTGAGCTGGTCCAGGCTTTATGGGGATGCGCGCCTTGCAGCGTCGCATCAGGCCTGATTGCAGCAAGGCGTGAAGCTGCTGGATCAGTGCCTCAACACTCGAGTTGATGTCCTTGATGCGACTCGCAAAACGTCCCGCACCTGAAGTGAAGGCTGTTTCTCATCCGAACTCACGTGAGCTCGGAGGAGTTGAGTCTAGCCCATTGATCGCGATTCACTTTTCGTGATTGCGCTCGCGCGCCGAACGCGCGGTTGCAAGCGACAGGCAAAACGCCGATCACGGCGCGAAAAGGCGCGCCTTGCGTTCAAAAAACAAAGAGCCGCATCGCTGCGGCTCGGACTCTATTCGTCGCGATAGACCTTCTCGCGTTTCTCGTGGCGCTCCTGCGCTTCCACCGAGAGCGTCGCGATGGGACGGGCCTCGAGCCGCTTCAACGAGATCGGCTCGCCGGTGTCCTCGCAATAGCCGTAGGTGTTGTCCTCGATACGCTGGAGCGCGGCGTCGATCTTGGCGATCAACTTGCGCTGGCGGTCGCGGGCACGGAGTTCGATGGCGCGGTCGGTTTCGGACGATGCCCGATCGGCGAGATCGGGGTGGTTCACGTTCTCCTCCTGCAGGGCCTGCAGGGTGAGTTTGGACTCTTTGAGGATCTCATCCTTCCAGGCGAGGAGCTTCAAGCGGAAGTACTCCTTCTGCCTGTCGTTCATGAAAGGCTCTTTTTCGGTCGGTCGGTAGTTTTTCAACTTTTCCAAGGGCGGCCTATCTGTCTAAGCAACGACTCGTTCGCGGAACAGGGTCCGCTGAGCGGGGCGTTATATAGCGGCCTCCTGTGACAGACAATGTTTCCCTGATCGCCCGACCGGCGCCCCCAAGCCCTTGCACAGGAAGGTTTATCCTGGAGGGCCCGGGAGCGGCCGACGGCCTAGTAGCCGACCGTGAAACGCCGCCTCTCATGGGCCGGCCGCTCGATCTCGTCGGCGAGCGCGATGGCGTAATCCGCGAAGCTGATCCAGCTCTTCCCGTTCGCATCTGCGAGAAGCTGATCGGTCCCAAGCCGGAACTTGCCGGTGCGCTCCCCCTCGATGAACAGGGCGGACGGCGAGATGAAGGTCCAGTTCAGCTCCTTTTCCTGCCGCAGCAGGTCGAGAAAGGCCGAACCTGCCTCCGCCTCAGCCTTGTACTGAGCCGGAAAGCCGGGAGTTGTCACCAGTTTGACGCCCGGAGCCACTTCCAGACTGCCGGCCCCGCCGACGACGAGATAACGGCCGACCTTGGAGTCCTTGGCCGCACCGATCAGCTTGAGCGCATCGCTGGCCAGGAAGTGCACGGAACTCACGGCGACGTCGTGCCCGGCCCACAGCTTGGCAAGGCCTGGCTGGTCGAGCACGTCCCCCTTGGTGGGGGTGACGTTCGGCAGGACCGCGATCTTCTCGGGGTTGCGGGCGATGGCCGTCACCCTGTGGCCGCGGCGGGACAGTTCCTTGGTGATCTCCGACCCGGCCCGGCCCGAGGCGCCGGCAACTGCGATTTTCATGGAAGGCTCCTTTGCTTCTTTGGTAACTATCGGTAACTAGATATCGCAAAGAGCGCTGGTGTTAAGAGAGCACTTTGTGCTTACCTGATTACACCGGAGTAACCGGCGGCGGCCGGCAAATGAGCGGAATGGATCGTGAGGACCGACGATGAAGCCAGACGTCTATGCAGCGAACTGCCCCACGCGACAGATCCTCGACCGCGTCGGCGACAAATGGGCAGTGCTGATCCTGCTGCTGCTGCGCGAGGAGCCGATGCGCTTCAATCAGTTGCGCCGGACGATCGAAGGCATTTCGCAGAAGATGCTGAGCCAGGTTCTCAAGTCGCTCGAGCGCGATGGATTGCTCAAGCGTCACGCCATCGCAACCGTGCCGGTGACCGTGGAATACTCGATCACGCAGCTCGGCGTGACGCTCGCCGCCGCCGTCGATCCGCTGCGCGATTGGGCCGAACAGAATCTGAAAGACGTGCTCGCCGCCCAGAGCCGCTACGACGCGCAGTTGAAGGATGAAGCGGCGTAAGACGCTAGGCCTGCCCGGCCTTGGCGAGTTCGACCTCGACGCGCAGCTCGATCTCGGACAGCACCGAATCCAGGCCGGGATCGCCGGAGGACGATTTCAGGTTCGCCGCAGCGTCACGCAGCCGCATCACGGTCGAGGCGTCGAGCTTGCCGGAGAGAAGTCCCATCTTGAGATCGTCCAGCACGTCGAGCGCGGTCTTTCCGCGCACGACCGAGCGCTTGCGACGCTCGACCGGATCCTCCTCGATGCCTTGCAGCGCCAGCAGCCCGTCGATGTTGGCGGCCGCCTTCGGTGCGGCGGCGCCTCGCGTCTCCGGCGCCGACGAGGTGTCGGGTAGCACGAAGCCGCCGGAGCTGGTCCGCCTAGCCTGGTTGGCCGGCGTTCCAAGCGTGGTGCCGTTCGGTCCGTAGATGCGCATCGGAAGCAATCCGGGTGATCGATGCGCCACATTCGCCGTTTTATGGTTAACGGCCCGTAAACAGCCCGGCAAAATCTGCCGACAGGCGGCAGTTTCGCTCCTCAGGGACAACACAGGCTGAGGTCGCTCGAAACAGATTTATTCAACCAATTCAGCTACCTACCCCCGCTGCCCCGAGTTGGCACAGCGCTCGCAAGGACAGCGTCGGACCAGCTCGTCATGGGAGTGTCGTGATGGTCCTTTGATTTGAGGAGCCTCGGGGAGCAGAGGATGCCAAGCGTTCGTTGGGTGAGACTTGTGGGGGTGGCCTGCGCCGCGCTGTCAGCGCTGGTGCTCTCGGTCAATTCTGCAAGCGCGACATCGCGCATCAAGGATCTCGCCAACATCGAAGGCGTGCGGCAGAACCAGCTCATCGGCTACGGCCTCGTCGTCGGCCTCAACGGCACCGGCGACACCCTCAACAACATCCCCTTCACCAAGCAGTCGCTGCAAGCGATGCTCGAGCGCATGGGCGTCAACATCCGCGGCGCCACCATCCGCACCGGCAACGTCGCCGCCGTGATGGTGACAGGCAATCTGCCGGCCTTCGCCACCCAGGGCACGCGCATGGACGTCACCGTCTCCGCGCTGGGCGACGCCAAGAATCTCCAGGGCGGCACCCTGCTCGTCACCCCACTTCTCGGCGCGGACGGCAATGTCTATTCGGTCGCACAAGGCTCGCTCGCGATCTCCGGCTTCCAGGCCGAGGGCGAGGCGGCGAAAATCGTGCGTGGCGTGCCGACCGTCGGACGCATTGTCAACGGTGCCATCATCGAGCGCGAGATCGAGTTCGCGCTCAATCGCCTGCCGAACGTCCGCCTTGCGCTGCGCAATGCCGACTTCACCACGGCCAAGCGGATCGCCGCCGCGATCAACGACTATCTCGGCGTCAAGACCGCCGAGCCGATCGACCCGTCGACCGTGCAGCTTGCGATCCCGCCGGAGTTCAAGGGCAACGTCGTCGCCTTTCTCACCGAGATCGAGCAGCTCCAGGTCGATCCGGATCTTGCCGCCAAGATCATCATCGACGAACGCAGCGGCATCATCGTGATGGGTCGCGACGTCCGCGTCGCCACCGTTGCGGTCGCACAGGGCAACCTCACCGTCACGATCTCCGAGAGCCCGCAGGTCAGCCAGCCCAACCCGCTGTCGCGGGGGCGGACCGTGGTCGCACCGCGCAGCAGCGTCAGCGTCACCGAGGATGGCAAGAAGTTCGCCGTCGTCAAGGACGGCGTCTCGCTTCAGCAGCTCGTCGACGGCCTCAACGGTCTCGGTATCGGCCCGCGCGATCTCATCAGCATCCTGCAGGCGATCAAGGCCGCCGGTGCGATCGAAGCCGACATCGAGGTGATGTGATGCAGACCGGCATGGTCAACACCGCCCGGCTCGCCAGCTCCGCCTTCTCGGTGGAGAGCCGCAACGGCCGGCCGGACTTCGATCTCGCGGCGGCACTGCAAAAAGTCTCGCCGAAGCAGCAGGCCAAGGCGCAGAAGATCGCCACCGACTTCGAGGCGATGTTCCTCAACAGCATGTTCTCGCAGATGACCTCGGGCCTGAAGGGCGAAGGCCCGTTCGGCGACACGCCTGGCACCGGCGTGTGGCGCTCGATGCTGACCGAGCAATATTCCAAGAACTTCGCCAACGCCGGCGGCGTCGGCATCGCCACCGACGTCTATCGCACCCTGATCATGCAGCAGGCAAAAACGATCCGCACGGCATAAGGTCAAACGAGATGAACCACTTCAACGCCTCGCGTCAGCCGGTGCAAGCGCAGCGCCCGAACACCGCACCCGGCAGCGCCGAGGCGCGCAAGATCGCCGAGCAGTTGATGGATGCGATGAGTGCCCTGCTCGGTGTGATCGAGCGCGAGACCGAGCTCGTGCGCGCCGGCCAGGTCCGCGAGGCGATGACCCTCGGGAGCAAGAAGCAGGAGCTGTCGCGAAACTATGTCGGCGCCGTCACCCAGTTGAAGGCGAACCAGGCTCACCTCGCCAAATCCGCGCCCGAGCTGCTCTCGACGCTGCATCGGCACCACGATGCATTCCGCGCGATGCTCCAGGTCAACCTCACCGTGCTCGCAACCGCTCACGCGGTGTCGGAGAGCGTCGTGCGCGGCGTCAACGCCGAAATCCAGAAGCGCAACGTGCCGAACACCTACACGGCCGCGGGACGACGCGCCACGCCCGGCCCGCGCCACATCACGCCGCTCGCAGTCAGCCGCTCGCTCTGAGCGCGCGCAACAACAAGCGACAATTTTACGAAAAACCGCGCGACAACATCGTCGCGCGGTTAGGCACGTTTCCTTACCGGATGTTCAATCCCGGTGTTCCATGGTTGCGTATTGAGAGGGGTTGGGATTTGACTCACGCGAGGCAACCAGGAGGCTGCCATGAGTACAGATTTCAGCATCAGGCCGGTGGGGATACCGGTCGCCGTGCAGATCGTAACGACGTCGAATGCGGCGGCGAACGAGGCCGTGCAAACCGATCTGCCCGTGAACCAGACAGTGGCCGCTGGCGATGCGAGCGCGCCTGCACGCAATGATTTGCGAAGCAACGAGAACATCTCACGCCAGGTCGTGTTCGACCAGGCGGCGGCGTCGTTCGTCTTCCAGGTCGTCAACGACAGGACCGACGCGGTCGTCAACCAGTTCCCCGACGAAGCAATGCTGCGCCGGCGGGCCTATTTCCATGCGCAGGATTTGAAATCCGAGCCCTCGCGTCCGGCCAGCACGGACCGCAGCGCCTGACCATCGGGCGTCGAGCCTCGCAACGGCAACATCGAGATCGCTCGAACCGGTCGGTGGACCGGTAACGACGTTCTTGATCTGCGTCTTGCCGGTATCCGTCAGCATGAACTTGATGTTGCCGAAGCGGAACGAGCCGTGCTCGATCACGGACGGCCGGACAGACCAGCGGCGATATTGCGGTTGATCTCGATCAGCGGACGGAAGTGATCGAACTGCGGGCTCATCTGCAGCGCGGCGGTCTGGCTCAGCACGAACACGCTGATGTTGGCGATCTTCTGCCGGACGTCGATCGGCTGCGGATTGTTCTCGCGCATGGCCTCGCTCAGGAAAATCGTCCAGAGCTTGCGATTGAACATCAGCGCCTGCGTGGTCTGTTCGCTGAACGGCTCGGCGCTGTTGATCGCATCCTGAAGCTTGTTCGCGGCCTTGAGCAGGGTCTGCGCTTCGATGTCGCGAGGAGATGCGGTGGTCGTTGCAACACGCGCGTAGGCCGAGGCAGCGGAATTCGACATCAATCACACCCTGGAGGTTACCTAGCCCGTTGAACGCGCTTAAGGATTTCTTTCCTGACCCTAGGCAGCACCGCTTAAGATTTGCTTACATGTGTGCTTGGAAGCACTCCGGATTATTACGGGTCTCGGAGTTCTTCGTCATTGTGAAGCTAGACGCGCATGTGCACGCTGTAAACACGTCACGCGTGGTGTGCGTCGATCTCAGCTAATCCTGCCTTAGCGATCTCCCTAAAATGAACGGCGGAGCCTTAGCCCCGCCGCGAAATCGATGAGTGATCTTGCGCCGCGAAATTAGCGGAGCAGCTGCAGCACGCTCTGTTGCGACTGGTTGGCCAGCGACAGCGCGGACACCGCGATCGACTGGCGGGTCGACAGCGCCTGGCTGTTCGCCGCTTCCTCGTTGGTGTCGGCCAGCGTCAGGTTGGCCGAGCCGGTCTGCAGAACGTTGATCAGGTTCTTGGAGAAGTCCTGACGCACCTGCACGATCGACAGATTCGAACCGAGCGAAGAACCCTCGGAACGCAGCGTGCTCGAGGCGGCATTCAGGCTGGCCAGCACCTTGTTCGTGGCACCGTTGTCGATGAAGTCCGTGCCCGGAACGAGATTGCTGAGACCGAGGCCGGCCGCGTTGAACACGACGCCGTTGATGCCGAGCGTCGAACTGCCGTTCTCGTTGAAGACCAGCTTCAGCGTGTCGCCGTTGAGCAGGTTGACGCCGTTGAAGGACGAGTCCTGCGACGTCGTGTCGATCTGCGCCAGGATGTTGTTGAACTGACTGACCAGGCCGGAGCGCGCGGTCTGCGCGACGGGATCCTGAATCGGGGGCTGCGCGGTGGTAAAGGCCAGCACGCCGGTGAGTGTACCGCCGACCGTACCGCCGGCGGTACTCGAGCCGAGGGTCGAGGATGCGTACTCGTTGACGGTGGTGACCGTCAGCACGCCGTTGGCGTCGATCGTCGCCGTCAGGTGGTTGGCCTGAAGCTGCACATTGAGCTGGTCGAGCGTCTTGACCGTGCCGTTGGTGCCGTCGCCGAAGGTGACGTTGACCGGCGTGCCGCCGTTGAAGGAGGTGAAGGTCAGCGTCTTGCCGCTGACACCGCCGACACCGGAGTTGCGCGCCGCGGCGAAAGCGGTCGCCGTGCCCGTATTGCCGCTGAGACCGAACGCGTTGAGCGCATTGCCGGTGCCGGTGATCGACAGGTCGGCGTTGATGCCGGTGGAGAGCGCAAGCTGACCGCTGCTGTTGACGGACGAGGGGATCTGGCCCGCGGTGGTCTGCAGCGTCGCCGCGCCGTTGAAGATGCTGGCGGTCTTGACGCCGGTGGCGAGGTCGATCGAGTTGAGCAGGTCGGTGAGGGTCGCGCTCTGGAGGTAGACGGTCGAATTGCCGTTGCCGTCGGTGACGATGTTGCCGTTGACGCCGCCGGAGGTCACGCTCAACGCCGACTGGGGCGACTGGGCGTTTTTGAACGTGATGGTGTGGCCGTCGATGTTCAGCGTCGAGCCGTCCTGAACGAGCGAGCCGAGCGAGCCCGCGGTGGTCGATCGGTCTGCGGTCACGCTCGCATTGCCTGCGCCGGTCGCCGCGGTCAGACCCAGCTTGTTGAGGAAGTCGGCCTTGCCCGTCAGGCTCAGATCGGCGCCGGTCGAACTCTT
The DNA here is from genome assembly GCF_000244915.1 of Bradyrhizobium sp. WSM471. Taxonomy (NCBI): domain Bacteria; kingdom Pseudomonadati; phylum Pseudomonadota; class Alphaproteobacteria; order Hyphomicrobiales; family Nitrobacteraceae; genus Bradyrhizobium; species Bradyrhizobium sp. WSM471. The sequence goes on from NZ_CM001442.1 coordinate 5,515,696, forward strand.
CAGCGTGACCTGGCCGCCCGTGACGGACGATGCCACCTGCAGCGTGCCGACCGGACCGGCCGAGCCGCTGACCGTGATGGTTGCCGCGCCTGCACTGATTGCCGCGGTCTTGACGCCGCTGGCGAGGTCGATCGCGCTGAGGACGTCGTTGACAGTCGCGCCGGGCGCAGTCGGCGTTCCCTCGTAGACGATCGAATTGCCGTTACCATCGGTGGCGATGTGCCCGCTGGGGTTGAGGCCCCAGCCGGTCGGCTGCGTCGCCGGGGCAACACCGGTGCGGAAGGTAATGGTCTTGCCGTTGACCGTGATGGTGTCGCCGTCCGCGGGCGCCGCGCCGAAGGTGGTGGATGCTGTTGTGCCGACCAGCGTGGTGGTACCGGAGAGTGCAGTCGTGCCGTCGGCCGCGGTCGCGGCAAACCCGACATTCGTGCCTGCGTTTGAGCCCAGCGAGGCGCCGAGCGCGGCGGTTCCCGTGACCGGGGTCACGCCACCGGCTGCGCCGGTATAGAGCACGTTGCTCTTGGCGGTCGCGCTCGCATAGGAGGTCGTGCCGCGGAGGTCGGCGGGCGTCGCACCGGGAATCGTGGTGGAGACGTTCGATTTGGTGGAATAGCCGACCGTGGTCTGCAGCGCCTGGTTGGCGATCGACTTGGCGCTGTCGATCAGCTTCTGCAGCGAGGTGATGCCGGTGTTGGCGGCCTGGAGCACCTGCACACCGTTGTTGATGCCATCCAGCAGGTTGCCGATGTCGCTCGCCCGGTTGTCCAACCCCTGGGCCGTGAAGAAGTTGGTGGGATTGTCGAGCGCCGTGTTGACCTTCTTACCGGTCGACAGCCGCTCCTGCGTCGTGGCCAGCAAGTCGGCCGTCGACTGCAGCGACAACAGGTTCTGGCGAACGGACGCCGAGAGAACGATGTTGGACATTGGCGAGTCTTCCTCTTGAACCAGGTACGAATCGGCCGCGCGGTCTTGGAAGCGGGCTTTTGTCCAGTCTTAGAGGCTGTCCTTTAAAGTATGGTTAACGCCGGTTTAAGGGATAGGGTTAATGGGCGGTGAACGTCCCTGCCCGCCTCCGGACGCAAAAAAGCGGCGGGACAAATGGCCCCGCCGCTCTTATTTTATTCAGTGATACCAGCTACTTAGCGGAGCAGCTGGAGCACGCTCTGCTGCGAGGTGTTGGCCAGCGACAGCGCGGAGACCGCGATCGACTGGCGGGTCGAGAGCGCCTGGCTGTTGGCCGCCTCGACGTTGGTGTCGGCCAGGGTCAGGTTGGACGAACCGGTCTGCAGCACGTTGATCAGGTTCTTGTTGAAGTCCTGACGCACCTGCACCACCGAGAGGTTCGAACCGAGCGCTGAGGCTTCCGACCGCAGCGTGCTCGACGCGGCGTTCAGGTTGGTCAGCACGCGGTTGGACGCGGCGTTGTCGATGAAGTCGACACCGACGGTCAAGGCAGCGAGGCCGAGACCCTTGGAGTTGTAGGTCACGCCGGTGATGTTGAGGCTCGACTTGCCGGTCTCGTCGAACACCAGCTTGAGCTGGTCGCCGTTCAAGAGGTTGACGCCGTTGAACGAGGAGTCCTGCGAGGTCGTGTCGATCTGGTTCAGGATGTTGTTGTACTGAGACACCAGGTTCGCACGAGCCGTCTGTGCAACCGCATCCTGGACGGGGCTGGAAGCCGTCGAGAAGGTCAGCGCCGAAGTCAGCGAGCCGCCGATGCCACCGCCTGCGACGGTCGAACCGATCGTCGAAGACGCGTAGTCGTTGGACGCGGTGATGGTCAGCCGGCCGTTGGCGTCGATCGTGGCAGCCAGGTTGTTGGCCAGAAGCTGCGTGTTGAGCTGATCGAGCGTCTTGACCGTGCCGTTGGTGCCGTCGCCGAAGGTGACATTGACCGCCGTGCCGCCGTTGAAGGCGGAGAAGGTCAAGGTCTTGCCGGCAATGCCGCCGACACCGGAGGTGCGCGCCGCGGTGAATGCCGACGCGCTGCCGGTGTTGCCGGCCAGCCCGAATACATTCAGTGCGTTGCCTGAGCCCGTGATTGACAGATCGGCGTTGATGCCGGTCGAGAGCTTGAGCTGACCGGACGTATTGATCGTCGAGTTCGACTGGCCTGTTGCGGTCGCAAGCGTCGCCGTGCCGTTGGCGTTGATCGTCGCGGTCTGCACGCCGGTGGCAAGGTCGATCGCCTTCAGTACGTCGGCAACGGTGCCGGACTGCAGATAGACGGTCGAGTTGCCGTTACCGTCGGTGACGACCGCACCGTTCGCACCATACCCGCTCGGAACGCTCGGAGCACCGGTCGAACCCGGGGTCGGCGCGTTCTTGAAGGTGATGGTGTGACCATCGACGTTGAGCGACGAACCGTCCGTAAGGGTTGCACCCAGCGAGGCCGCGCTCGTGGTTCGGTTGACGGACACGCTCGCATTGCCTGCACCGGAAGATGTCGTCAGGGCGAGAGCCTTGAGCAGGTCGGCCTTGCCGGTGACGCTCAGATCCGCACCCGTCGAGCTCTTCAGCGTGACGGCACCGCCGGCAGCGCTCGAGGCGGTCTGGCCGACGCTGGTGGCGATCGTCGCTGCACCCGCAGTGATGGACACCGTCTTCACACCGCTGGCGAGATCGATTGCAGCCAACAGATCGTTGACGTTCGCAGCCGGGGCGCCCGCGGTGCCGAGATAGACGGTGGTGTTGCCGCTGCCGTCGGTGACGAGATTGCCGCTGACGCCCGAGCCGGACGCAACCGCGGTCGAGGCCGGAGCCGAGCCCGAGCGGAAGGTGATGGTCTTGCCGTTCACGGTCAGCGTGTCGCCGTCGGCCGGCTGGGCGTTGCCGGACAGACCGGTTGCGGTGGTGCCGTTGGTGGCGATCAGCGTGATGGTGCCGGTCAGCGCCGTGGTGCCGTCGCCGGCCGTTGCGCCAGTGCTGGCAAAGGAGCCGATGGTGGCGCCGAGCGTCGTGGTGCCGGTTGCGGCCGTGGTGCCGCCGGCCGTGCCGTTATAGAGCACGTTGCTGCTCGCGGTCGCGCTGGCAAAGGACGTGGTTCCGCGCAGATCGGCCGCCGTCGCACCCGCGATGGTGGTGGAGACGTTGGACTTGGTGGAGTAGCCGACGGTGGTCTGCAGCGCCTGGTTGGCGATCGACTTCGCAGAGTCGATCAGCTTCTGCAGCGAGGTCAGGCCGGTGTTGGCGGCCTGCAGCACCTGCACGCCGTTGGCGATACCGTCGAGCAGATTGTTGATGTCGCTGGCGCGGTTGTCGAGCGACTGTGCCGTGAAGAAGTTGGTGGGATTGTCCAGGGCCGAGTTGACGCTCTTGCCGGTCGACAGACGGTTCTGTGTGGTGGCGAGAAGATCAGCGGTGGACTGGAGAGACAGCAGGTTCTGACGAACCGACGCAGAGAGAACAATACCGGACATGACTCTTACCCTTCTGGTTTACGCGTCTTCGTTCGATCGCTTCGGATCGAGTGACGGGGACAGCGTGCCGCGACATGGCTAACAAAGGGTGAAACGACACGCGCCCGCATTAAGCGCGGGTTCACCATAAGCGCGGGGAAGGCGTGGTCCCGGCCGGCAATCAGCCTGAAATCATTGGCTTTTATCCGCGCTTACTCTCCATTAACCATAACCGCTGGTTACTTTTTGGAGCGCTGCGTGGCTGCTCGAATGACAAATGACGAAACAAAAAAGCGGCGGGGCCGAAGCCCCGCCGCCGTAGTCGTCTTAAGATGTCGTCCGCTTGTTAGCGGAGCAGCTGCAGCACGCTCTGCTGCGACTGGTTGGCCAGCGACAGCGCGGAGACCGCGATGGACTGGCGGGTCGACAGCGCCTGGCTGTTCGCGGCTTCGACGTTGGTGTCGGCCAAGGTCAGGTTCGACGAACCGGTCTGCAGCACGTTGATCAGGTTCTTGTTGAAGTCCTGACGCACCTGCACGATCGTGAGGTTTGAACCAAGGCTCGACGCTTCCGAACGCAGCGTGCTCGACGCCGAGTTCAGATTGGTCAGCACCTTGTTGGTCGCGGCGTTGTCGATGAAATCGACACCGCTGGTCAGCGAGGCCAGGCCGAGACCCTTGGAGTTATAGGTCACGCCGGTGATGCTCAGGTTCGACTTGCCGGTCTCGTCGAACACCAGCTTGAGCTGGTCGCCGTTCAGCAGGTTGACGCCGTTGAACGAGGAGTCCTGCGAGGTCGAGTCGATCTGCGCAAGGATGTTGTTGTACTGGCCGACCAGGTTCGAACGCGAGGTCTGGGCAACCGTGTCCTGGACGGGGCTGGAAGCCGTCGAGAACGTCAGCGAGGAGGTCAGCGTGCCGCCGATCGAACCACCCGCGGCGCTCGAACCGATCGTCGAGGACGCGTAGTCGTTGGTGGTCGAGACCGTCAGCAGGCCATTGGCGTCGATCGTCGCCGTCAGGTTGTTGGCCTGAAGCTTCGTGTTGAGCTGATCGAGCGTCTTGACCGTGCCGTTGGTGCCGTCGCCGAAGGTGGCATTGACCGCCGTGCCGCCGTTGAAGGAGGTGAAGGTCAGCGTCTTGCCCGTGAGGCCGCCGACGCCCGAGGTCCGTGCCGCGGTGAAGGCGCTCGCAGTGCCGGTGTTGCCGGCGAAGCCAAGCGCGTTCAGCGCATTGCCGGTGCCGGTGATCGACAGATCGGCGTTGACGCCGGTCGAGATCTTGAGCTGACCCGAGGCGTTGATCGACGAGTTGGTCTGGCCGGTCGCCGTCGCAAGCGTCGCGGTGCCGTTGGCATTGACCGTCGCGGTCTGCACGCCACTGGCAAGGTCGATCGCCTTGAGCACGTCGTTAATCGTGCCGGCCTGCAGATAGACCGTCGAGTTGCCGGCGCCGTCGGTGAGGACGTTACCGCTCGCACCATACCCGCTCGGAACGCTCGGAGCACCGGTCGAGCCCGGGATCGGCGCGTTCTTGAAGGTGATGACGTGACCGTCGACGTTCAGCGTCGAACCGTCGGCGATGGTCGCACCCAGCGAGGCCGCGCTCGTGGTCCGGTTGACGCTCACGGTGGCATTGCCGCCGCCCACGGCCGTCGTCAAGGTGAGAGCCTTGAGCAGGTCGGCCTTGCCGGTGACGCTCAGATCCGCACCCGTCGAGCTCTTCAGCGTGACGGCGCCGCCGGCAGCGGTTGAGGCGGTCTGGCCGACGCTGGTGGCGAACGTCGCTGCACCCGCGGTGATGGACACCGTCTTCACGCCGCTGGCCAGATCGATTGCGGTCAACAGATCGTTGACGTTCGCAGCCGGGGTGCCCGCGGTGCCGAGATAGACAGTGGTGTTGCCGCTGCCGTCGGTGACGAGATTGCCGCTGACGCCCGAACCGGACGCAACCGCGGTCGAAGCCGGAGCGGAGCCGCTGCGGAAGGTGATGGTCTTGCCGTTCACGGTCAGCGTGTCGCCGTCGGCCGGCTGGGCGTTGCCGGACAGGCCGGTTGCGGTGGTGCCGTTGGTCGCGATCAGCGTGATGGTGCCGGTCAGCGCCGTGGTGCCGTCGCCGGCCGTTGCGCCAGTGCTGGCGAACGAGCCGATGGTGGCGCCGAGGGTCGTGCTGCCGCTTGCCGCCGTGGTGCCGCCGGCCGTGCCGTTATACACGACGTTGCTGCTCGCGGTCGCGCTGGCAAAGGAGGTGGTGCCGCGCAGATCGGCCGCCGTCGCACCTGCGATGGTGGTGGAGACGTTGGACTTGGTGGAGTAGCCGACGGTGGTCTGCAGCGCCTGGTTGGCGATCGACTTCGCAGAGTCGATCAGCTTCTGCAGCGAGGTGATGCCGGTGTTGGCGGCCTGCAGCACCTGCACGCCGTTGGCGATGCCATCGAGGAGATTGTTGATGTCGCTGGCGCGGTTGTCGAGCGACTGTGCGGTGAAGAAGTTGGTGGGATTGTCCAGGGCCGAGTTGACGCTCTTGCCGGTCGACAGGCGGCTCTGCGTGGTGGCGAGAAGATCAGCGGTGGACTGGAGGGAGAGCAGGTTCTGACGAACCGACGAGGAGAGAACAATACCGGACATTGAGTGTTACCCTTCTGGTACGCAACGCAACAAACTTCGATTAGGATTAATCGATGTCCGGGACGGTGAACGCAGACGGCTAACAAAGCATGAAGCGTGTCGCGCCAGTCCTTGCGTGGATTCACCATGTGCGCGATCGAAGCCGGATCTGGCTCGCTCATATCGTCATGATTGGATGACGCTTTTCCGTGCAGCGACGCGATGTTTGCGACTTGTCAACCATAACTGAGAGTGAGCAATCGGCTGCATCCGAATGCATCGTCTGCGCTTTGCCGCGGCACTTTGGTGCCGGCGCAAAAAGAAAGCGGCGGGGCCGAAGCCCCGCCGCCATAGTCGTCTTGCGATGTCGTCCGCTTGTTAGCGGAGCAGCTGCAGCACGCTCTGCTGCGACTGGTTGGCCAGCGACAGCGCGGAGACCGCGATGGACTGGCGGGTCGACAGCGCCTGGCTGTTGGCCGCTTCGGTGTTGGTGTCGGCCAGGGTCAGGTTGGACGAACCGGTCTGCAGCACGTTGATCAGGCTCTTGTTGAAGTCCTGACGCACCTGCACCACCGAGAGGTTCGAGCCGAGGCTCGACGCTTCCGAACGCAGCGTGCTCGACGCGGCATTCAGGTTCGACAGCACCTTGTTGGTCGCGGAGTTGTCGATGAAGTCGACACCGCTGGTCAGCGCAGCAAGGCCGAGACCCTTGGAGTTGTAGGTCACGCCCGTGATGCTCAGGTTCGACTTGCCGGTCTCGTCGAACACCAGCTTGAGCTGGTCGCCGTTCAGCAGGTTGACGCCGTTGAACGAGGAGTCCTGCGAAGTCGTGTCGATCTGGTTCAGGATGTTGTTGTACTGAGACACCAGGTTCGAACGCGAGGTCTGGGCAACCGTGTCCTGGACGGGGCTGGAAGCCGTCGAGAACGTCAGCGAGGAGGTCAGCGTGCCGCCGATCGAACCACCCGCGGCGCTCGAACCGATCGTCGAGGACGCGTAGTCGTTGGTGGTCGAAACCGTCAGCAGGCCGTTGGCGTCGATCGTCGCCGTCAGGTTGTTGGCCTGAAGCTTCGTGTTGAGCTGATCGAGCGTCTTGACCGTGCCGTTGGTGCCGTCGCCGAAGGTGACGTTGACCGCCGTGCCGCCGTTGAAGGAGGAGAAGGTCAATGTCTTGCCGCTGATGCCGCCGACGCCCGAGGTACGCGCCGCAGTGAAGGCGCTCGAGGTGCCGGTATTGCCGGCGAAGCCGAGCGCATTCAACGCATTGCCGGTGCCGGTGATCGACAGATCGGCGTTGACGCCGGTCGAGATCTTGAGCTGACCCGAGGCGTTGATCGACGAGTTGGTCTGGCCGGTCGCCGTCGCAAGCGTCGCGGTGCCGTTGGCATTGACCGTCGCGGTCTGCACGCCGGTGGCAAGGTCGATCGCCTTGAGCACGTCGTTGACCGTGCCGGCCTGCAGATAGACCGTCGAGTTGCCGGCGCCGTCGGTGAGGACGTTACCGCTCGCACCATACCCGCTCGGAACGCTCGGAGCACCGGTCGAGCCCGGGATCGGCGCGTTCTTGAAGGTGATGACGTGACCGTCGACGTTCAGCGTCGAACCGTCGGCGATGGTCGCACCTAGCGAGGCCGCGCTCGTGGTCCGGTTGACGCTCACGGTGGCGTTGCCGCCGCCCACGGCCGTCGTCAGGGCGAGAGCCTTGAGCAGGTCGGCCTTGCCGGTGACGCTCAGATCCGCACCCGTCGAGCTCTTCAGCGTGACGGCGCCGCCGGCAGCGGTTGAGGCGGTCTGGCCGACGCTGGTGGCGAACGTCGCTGCACCCGCGGTGATGGACACCGTCTTCACGCCGCTGGCCAGATCGATTGCGGTCAACAGATCGTTGACGTTCGCAGCCGGGGTGCCCGCGGTGCCGAGATAGACAGTGGTGTTGCCGCTGCCGTCGGTGACGAGATTGCCGCTGACGCCCGAACCGGACGCAACCGCGGTCGAAGCCGGAGCGGAGCCGCTGCGGAAGGTGATGGTCTTGCCGTTCACGGTCAGCGTGTCGCCGTCGGCCGGCTGGGCGTTGCCGGACAGGCCGGTTGCGGTGGTGCCGTTGGTCGCGATCAGCGTGATGGTGCCGGTCAGCGCCGTGGTGCCGTCGCCGGCCGTTGCGCCAGTGCTGGCGAACGAGCCGATGGTGGCGCCGAGGGTCGTGCTGCCGCTCGCCGCCGTGGTGCCGCCGGCTGTGCCGCTATACACAACGTTGCTGCTCGCGGTCGCGCTGGCGAAGGAGGTGGTGCCGCGCAGATCGGCCGCCGTCGCACCCGCGATCGAGGCGGAGACGTTGGACTTGGTGGAGTAGCCGACGGTGGTCTGCAGCGCCTGGTTGGCGATCGACTTCGCAGAGTCGATCAGCTTCTGCAGCGAAGTGATGCCGGTGTTGGCAGCCTGCAGCACCTGCACGCCGTTGGCGATACCGTCGAGCAGATTGTTGATGTCGCTGGCGCGGTTGTCGAGCGACTGTGCGGTGAAGAAGTTGGTGGGATTGTCCAGGGCCGAGTTGACGCTCTTGCCGGTCGACAGACGGTTCTGCGTGGTGGCGAGAAGATCAGCGGTGGACTGGAGGGAGAGCAGGTTCTGACGAACCGACGAGGAGAGAACGATACCGGACATTGGGTGTTACCTTTCTGGTAAACGACGCTTACTGTTACGCGTCTGCATGGATCGAGTGACCCAGCGACCGGCGGACCGTGGGGCGGAGTCCTCTAACGAAACATGAAATGAAATTGGCGCTTTTGCTGAGTCGGCGCGCGATTCGGCCCAGTCGCACACTCGCGACGCCACGCAGCCAGGCGATTTCAGCCTTGATATGATTGAGCTTTTCCGCGGCATCGGCCGGGATTTACAACTCGTTAACTAGTCTTGATGGAGTATTGCGCCCTGATCCGCCGCAATACACGCTCGGTTACGAAAGCGTTGATGGAGAACAGGCATGGCCCTCAAGGTCGAGCTCAGACCGCACGAACGCATCATCGTCGGTAACTGCGTAATAACCAACACCGACCAGCGCGCCCGCCTTCTGATCGACGGCGACAACGTGCCGATCCTGCGCGAACGCGACATCCTCACGCCGGAGACCGCCGATACGCCTGCCAAGCTCGTCTATCTGGCGGTCCAGCTCATGTACATCTCGCCGGATCCGCAGACCCAGCACGGCACCTATTTCAACCTGGTGCGCGACATCGTCACCGCGGTGCCGAGCTCGTGGCCGATCATCGAAGGCATCAACAACAACATCCTCAACGGCGACCTCTATCGCGCGCTGAAGGATGCCCGCAAGCTGATCGCCTATGAAGAGAAATTGCGGGGCCAGTTCGAGGCCACGCATCCCAAGACGGAAGCGGACCAGGACGTCAGCACCGCCGCCTGATCCCACGCGTTCGCGTGCCCACGCCGCGCGAACGACCAGGCCGCACGACGACCAAGCCTCATAAACGGCAACGGCCCCGGATCGCCTCCGGGGCCGTTGTCGTTTCGGGCCTGCGTCAATACTACTGCGCCGCGAGCGGCGGCGCCTCGACCTCGATCACTCCCCCGCTCCGCCGTCCGCCGAATTCCAGCACGGCCGCGATCAGCGCATCGATGTCAGTCTCGTCGGTGCGATGATTGACGATCGCGGCGCGGATCGCAAACCTGCCGTCCAGCGTGGTGCTCGACGGCGCCGCTACGCCGGACTCCTGGATGTCCGCGACGATCTCGCGATTGACCTCATCCGCGGCGCGGTAACGGAAGCAGACGATATTGAGATTGACCGGTGCCAGCAATTCAAGCCGCTGCTCGGCAAGAACGCGAGTCTCCAGATATTTCGCCAGCGCACAGCTTCGCGCGATCACCGCACCGAGCCGATTTGTGCCGAACGTCTTCAGCGTGAACCATGTCTTCAGCGCACGGAAGCCGCGCGACAGATCGGGGCCGAGATCGCAGGGCCAGACCGCGCCCGCCGCAAGCCCCCTCGCCTCGCGACGCAGATAGGCCGCGGGCTGCGCAAAAGCCTGCCGATGCTGCTCGCCGTCGCGCACCAGCAGGAAGCCGGCGTCATAAGGCACCTGTCCCCATTTGTGGAAGTCGAGCGCAATGGAATCCGCAAGCTCGATGCCTCCGAGCAGCGGCGCGAGTTCGGGCGACAGGATCGCGAGCGCACCGAAGGCGCCGTCGACGTGAAACCAGATTCCCTCCTCGCGGCACAGCTCCGCGATCGCCTTGAGATCGTCGATCGCACCGATGTCGACCGTACCAGCGGATGCGACGACCAGGAACGGCTTGAAGCCGACCTCGCGATCGATCGCGATCTGCGCACGCAGCGCGGCAACGTCGATGCGATGATCGGCATCGACGCCGATCTTGCGCAGCGCATCGCTGCCGAGCCCGGCGATGTCCATCGCCCTCGAGACGCAGCCATGCGCGGCCTGCGATGTATATGCGGTGAGAAGCGCACCGTCATTGCCGATGCCGTACTGCCGCGCCAGCGTGCCGAGCGTACTCGTGCGTGCCACCAGCACCGCCATCAGATTCGCCATCGACGTGCCCGTGACGAAGATGCCGCTCGCGCTCTCCGGGAAGGCGAACAGGCGGCGCATCCAGTCGATGACCTGCCGCTCGACCTCGATCGGCATGTGGTCGCGGCCGCCGAGATTGGCGTTGAGGCCTGCCGCGAGCATTTCCGCGACCATGCCAACCGCGGTACCGCCGCCATGTACCCAGCCCATGAAAGCGGGATGGACGTTGCCGGTCGCATAGGGCGCGACATGTTCGGTGAAGTCGCGATAGACGTCGGCGAGATCGCTCGCCTCGCGCGGCACGTCGGCCTTGAATGCCGCGCGAACGCCGTCGGGGATCGGCTGCCACACTGGACGCGCGCGAACGTTGGCGATCCCGTCGATGGTCTCGTCAAGCATGCGATGGGCAAGCGCGCGAAACTCGCTCCAGTCCTGCGGATCGAGCGAAGTCTGCGTGACGGACCTTTGCGTATTGCGGATGATCTCGTTCATGCTGCACTCTCCTCGCCCGCTCGCGCATGCCGCGACAGCATCGCCGTAAACGCCGCGAAGATCTTGCGCATCTGCGGCGGCTTGTACGGAAACACGGCCGGCGGATCCATGTTGTGCACGACGGCGGTGTTGTCGGCCTCGAAGACCAGCAGCTCGCGGTTCTGGTTCTCGGCGCAATCGACGATGAAGTAATCGAGGCCGACGCGCCTGCTCATTTCGTCCAGCGCGATTTTGTGGCGCGCTGCGAACGCATGGTCGAAGTCGAGCATGAAGACGGCTTCCTCGGCCCGCTTCTCCTCGCTGAACGCCATGAAGGCGTTGAGATACCAGATGTCCCAGCGATCGGCGATCGCCATATGGCAGGCATAGGGTTTGCCGTCGACCATGGCGAGACGATATTTGCGGTAGAGCCCGTCGGGACTGACATAATCTACGAAACGCGCGACGAAAAAGTCGTGTTCGTGCCGCTCGGCAAGATAGGCAGCGAGCGCCTCCGCATCGTCGAGCTTGGCGAGCCCGACGCCGGCATGCGTGCCGCGCGGCCGCACGATCATCGGAAAACGCAGTTCGCCCGTGATCTCCTCGCAAACGATCTTGCCTTGCGAAAGCTCCGACAATTGCGCGCGCGTCGTGGGGGCGGTCACGGGAATGTCGAGACCGGGCACGTCCGCCAGCAACCGATACAGCTTGTCGCGATCGAGATTGCCGATGAGATCGGGACGATTGAGCAGCGGCCTCGGCCAATGCGGCGCGGCCTTCTCGATCAGCGCGAGTGCCTCCCGGCACTCCTCGGAATCCGATGCGATCACGATGGCGACGTCGTGCTCGGGCAGAGTCTCCGGCAGGCCGATGCCCTTGACCACGTAGAGCGTCAACAGCTCGATGTCGGAGTCTTCAAGCAGGAAATCGATCGGCGTGTTGCCGCCCATGTCGATATCGGCGGCGAGCGCGAGCACGCGCAGCCGGGGTTTTGCAGCAGCGCAAGGCGTACGAAACAATTGGTGGAAGGAGAGCACTTCGGTCTGGATCACCAGCCCGGCCTCCTTCTCGCCGAGAAGCTGGGCAATCAGCGAGAGATCGAGGCCTTCCCCGGCCTCCGCCGTCCCCTCCTCGATCCGCGCCAGCAGCCGCTCGCGCAACGGATGCAGGTCGCCGCCCTCGAAGGCGCGGCGCGTCAACTGCGCAAAGCCGATGCGGTCGGCATGGTTCGGCGCGGTCACGCCGCTCTGCGCGGAAACTGGATGTTGCATCTCACACCTCGAACGCGGACTTTGCCGGCACGGCCGCGACCGCGCCACGATCAAGCAGCAGCTCGATCTTCACCAGCACATGGGCGATGCGATCGAGAACGTGTTGCACATTGCGCTCGGCCTGCATTGCATCCGGCGACCACGCCTCGGTCACCAATCGTGCGCCGACGCAGAGGCGCAACACCGCCTGCGGCGCGCCGTCCTGCCGCTCCAGTCGGACCGGCTGCCCGACGAGACAGCGCTGGGCGGCCACTTGCCGATCCGCCGCGCTGCCGCTGATCTCCTCGGCCATGTCGCGCGCCAGCGCCCGATGCACGGCGCTGGTCTCGGCGATCGAGACCGGCTTGCCGTCGCGCAGCAGCGTGAACGGAAAGATCGTGGCTTGCGCGAATTCCTCGTCGTCCGCGCCGGACTTCTCGATCGCGGTTGGAACGGCACGAAGCGACGGCGACAACGCGATCATGCTGTCGATGCCGGCTGCAAGCTCGGCCAGCGCCCTGGCGCGGAAAGCCCCCGGCACGGCGTAGTAGCTGCCGATCTCGGCCAGCGCGGCTTCCCAGCGCAGCCATTGACCGAAATTCGGCCGGCGCTCGAACCGCGAGCGCAGTGTCGTCCACGCCATCGGCCAGTCGCAGCGACCGGCATAGTCGAAGATGCCAGGCGCGATCCCGCCAATCCGGTCGATCGATCGCGACAGGCCTTTCGGCAGCAGCAGCGCACCGCTGAAGGCGGGTCCGCCGAAGAATTTCGAGCCGGTGATCAGCACCATGTAACCGCGATCGAGATAGGCGCGCAGCCGCCGGCGGCCGAGCCGCGCCTGACAGGCATCGACGACAATTTGAACCTTGCGCGGCCAGCGCCGCGCGATCTCGTCGAGACACGCCTCGCTCGGCGCACGCCAACCGAGTTTTGACGAATCCATGATCTGCAACAAAACGCGCCGGCCTTGCGCGAGGCTGGTCTCGACCGCATGCAGCACCGCGGCATCGGCATTGGTGCGCATCGCTATGCCGGCCGCCATATCGATCAGCGGCACCGCAATGCTGTCGCCGGCAAGCCCCGTTACCGCGCCGTCCTTGCGCACGGCAACGCCGCCTGCCGTCATCGTGCTGAAATGGTGGCCGCGTGCGGTATGCGGCGTGCCGCTTCCGGTCTGGTCGGCGCCGACCACGATCGTCACCGGCGCCGCACCGAGCACCGCGCGCGCCACGAACAGGGCGTGAAGCTGGGAGTCCGTGCCGGACGGCGAGAACACGACGTCGATGCGCGACGAGAGCGCAAGGTGGCCGCGCAGTTCCTCGCGCATGTCCTCGCAGCGGGCGTCGAAGGCGATTTCGACCTCGTCGAACAGGCACTTGTGCATCAGCTCTTCGCGCGCCAGCGCGGCGCGGTCGTAAGCCATCTGCGAGATCGTCGAGGCGGTCGCGGAGGCGAAATTCCAGAGCTCCGGCTCCGGCGAAGCCGCGCAGCCATAGCTGTTGACACGGTCGTTCGGATCGAGCGTCAGCCGCGGATCTCCGCCGGAGGTGAGCAGCGTATCCAGCGGTGTGAACAGATCGCGCAGGCGATAGCGCGAGCCGCCGTCGGACGCGCGCTCGCTGGCTGACAGACGGGATGCGCCGGCGCTCATCCCGAAACGCTCACGCCGCATCGGCCGCCGCCGCGGGCGCCGGTGCGAATTGCGAGGTGATGTCGCCGTGGAACACCGAGGGCCCGACGTGATCGAGCGAGCTCTCGATGTCGGCCCAGATCTCGCCGCCGATGTCGGTCCAGCGCTTGCAGAAGGCGAAGTCCTCGGACAGATAGGTGCCGGTCGCCGCATCGATCATGCATTCGAACAAGGCAAACCGGTTCTGGCTCGCCGCCAGCGTATCGTGCGAATGCTCGCGGAAGAATTGCAAGGCCGCGTAGTCCGGATGGCGGCACATCGCCTCCAGCACGGAGCGCCGGATCATCAGGAAGCCGGTGCCGGCGTAGCGCACGCGGGTGAAGCCGTTCACCACCACGATGCGGTCGGGGTCCTCGATCTCGAGCACGTAGTCGAGCGATGCGGCCGGCACGTCGGCGCGACCGGACTGGATCGCCCGCGCGGCCTTGTCCCAGTTGATCCGCTTGATCGGATAGCAGCCGGCGACGACGTCCGCGCCGCACTCGATCAGCCGGAACACCTGCTCCGGCTTGAAGCCGATGTCGGCATCGATGAAGATGAAATGCGTCGCTTCGGGATCGTCCAGGAACATCGCGGCCAGATTGGCCCGCGCGCGCGTGATCAGCGCATCGCCGTCGCGCAGCAGCACCTTGAGCTCGAGATTGGCCATGCCGTGCACGGCACGCTGGAGCGCGAAGATCGAGCTCGCATAGATGCTCGTCACCTGCCCGCCGAAACATGGCGTGGCCACCACCAGTTTCATCTTGTCCGACATCGTCAGCTCCGCCCGCTGCAATCCTCACCAAGAGGTAAAGAGGCATGGTTAACGGCGCCTTAACGCCCGCTTACAGGAACTTGACGAGCGAGAGCTGCGCGAGGTTCGAGGTCACCTGGTAGGACGCCTGGAGCGCGTTCTGGAGCGACAGGATCTCGCTCGCGACCTGGTCCGGCGGGGCCGATTCCGCCTGGTCGATGATGGTCTGGAGCTGCGCCTTGGCCTGGGTCTGGCGCGTGCCCGCGTCCTTCATGGTGTTCTGGGCCATCGCGATGTCGGTCTGGATGTCTTCGATGCGCTGCTGGCCGGGCTGCTTGGTCAGAGCCTGCGTCACCCGCAGGCTCAGCGCGGCGACCTGCCCGCCCGCATACTGCCCGGTCGGCGAGGTCGAGAACGTCCCGAACACGGCGACCGCCTGCAGCTCCTTGCGGATGGCGTCCTCGTTCGCCTGCGCGCCATACTGCACCGTGACGGAATCGTCGACCCGGGCCATCGCGGTGGAGCGCGGCGAACCGGGGCCGTCATTGCCCAGGTACCATTGCACGGTGGTGGCCGAGCCGTTGACCAGCGTCGTCGCCGAGCCGAGGGGCGAAGAGCCGACGCGCAGCGGAGCCTTTGCCGCCGTGACCGGGGAGGTCGTGAAGCCGAGCGCCGCGAACGCCGTGCTGTTCGAGCTCGTGATGTTGAGGCTCCCGGGATCGTCCGTGTTGATCGTGATGACGCCGCCATGGATGGTCGACGGCTTCGTGGTGCCGGTGATCTGATCGATCTTGCCAAGGAGAGTTGTGATGTTGTCGGTAACGTTGATCTGGTTTGGGCCGATGGCGCCCGAGGCGACAAAAGTCAGCGTCTGACCGTTCACCGTGATCGTATCGGGCGCCTGGAACGCCGCTGAGAGGACTTCCGGGCCGCCCGTGGTCGCAGTGCCGCTCAGCACAGTTGAACCGGTGATCTGAGGCGTCGACGCCGCGCTGCCGCGCGTCACGCTGCTGAGACCGAGCGCCGTGGCCGCCGCGCCGCCGGTGACCGCCACGTCGGTGCCGGTGCCGGTCGCGATCTGGATATTGCCGCCGGCGCTCAGAGTCACGTTGGCGGCGGGGATGCCGGCGGCCGTCGCGATTGCATTCAAGATATCAGACACCTTCGCGGCGCTGCCCGAAGCCAATCCGATCGTGGTATTGCCGCTGGCCGTCGTGACAGTGGTGACGGTAGGGTCGAAGGTGATCGTGTGGGCGCCGCTCGCGCCGGTGATGGTCAGGGTGGTACCGGTCGGAGCGTTGGCGAGCGCGGTGAGAATGGTCCCGTTGAGATGGGGTGTCGCCGAAGAATCGAGCGACGTGGTCGTAGACGCAATCGCCAATGCGCTGTCCTGCAACGCAACCGAGCCCGTCCCGGTCGTTGAGGTATAGGAGAGCAGATTGCCGGTGGCCGCCACATTCGCAGTGGCGGATCCCGCCGTGTTGAAGAAATTGTCCCCCGCCGTGACGGCGGATGCCGCTACCAGCGAGGTGCCGGCAAGCTTCTTGATCGCGGTGTTCAGCGCGGTGTTGAGGTTGGTCGCCGTGTTGTTCGGGTTGACCGGGACGCTTGCATCGATCGCAAAGCTGCCGACGGGCGTCGGTGTCGCGGTGGACGCCGTCAGGTCGATCTGCTCGGTCGAGCCATCGGGCAGCGTGAACTGCACGCTGAGCTTGTCGCCATTGTTCGGATTGACGCCGTTGAGGTCGACCGAGAACGACACCGGCGAGCCGCTCGGGCCGGTGACCGTCGCGCCGGTCAGCGTCGAGGAGACTGCGGCGATCTTCAGGCCGAATGGCGATGCGGGCGCGTCCTCGGAGACCTTCACCGAGCTCGGCGTCGGCTGTGGGGTCGCCAGCACCAGCCGGCCCATGCCGTTGGCGCCGAGGTCGGCGGCCTGGCGCTCCGCCATGACGGTCTTGAAGCCCGCCTGCGTCGTGGTGCCGTTGATGATGTCGCCGGCATTCGCGACCGACGGCGTGTTGAAGGCGGTGCCGGAGAACAGATAGCGGTTGCCGGATTGCGTATTGAGAACGCCGACCATCGAGCCGAATTGCGCAGCTGCGGTGTTCTGCGCGACCGTCTGGCCATTGACGTTGAGATCCTGCGCGGTGTTGGCCGAGCCCGTCTGCACCGTGTTGCGGATCGTGGTCAGCGACTGCAACGCGGTATTGGCGAGGTTGATGCTGACGTTGACGTTGGTCATCGTGTCGGTATAGGCGGCGATGTTGGAGAGCTGCGCGCGCCCGGCGATCGCAAAGCCCTCGTTGGTGCCCATCCCGGAATAGTTCTGCGACAGCTTGCCGGTCGAGAGCTGCGTCGACAGGTCGGTGAGCTGCTGGTTGATGTTGCGGATCTGCGAGCCGAGAATCGACGAGGAATAGTTGATGCTGCTGATCGACATGTTTCAGAGCCCTGTTACTTGTTACACTTGAGCCTGGAGCAGCGTATTCATCATGCTCTGCACCACCGACATGACATGGGCGTTGGCGGCATAGGCATTCTGGAGCTGGATCAGGTTCGACATCTCCGAGTCCAGGTTGACGCTGGCGGTCGAGTTGAACTTGGCCTGCAGCGTCGAGACCACGACGCTCTGGCCCTGCTGCAGCTGGGTCGCCTGGGTCGCGGCATTGCCCTGAACGCTCAGGAACTGCTGGAGGTAGTTCGAGACGCTGCCGGTGAAGGGCTGGCTGGCCGAGCCCAGACCGGATTGCGGCGAATAGGAGAACACCGCCGAGGTGAGCTGCGAATAGAGATAGTCCGAGCGCGTGGTGTCGCCGGTGGGCGTCACCGGCGAGGTGTTGTAGATCGACAGCCTGGTCGGGTCGGTGGCGAGCTGTGTGTTCACGGCGATGCGGCCGGCAAGGCCGGTCATCTGCGAACCCGATGCCGTGATCGCGCCGGTGTAGAGCGCCTGCCCACCATCGGTGAACAGCGGCAGTTGCGGATTGCCCGAGGTCAGCGACGAGATCGTCTTGGTGATCGAGGCCGAATTGACCTTGGCGAGGCCGCTGTTGTCGTCGGTCACCCGCAATGTGGTGGCCGTCGCCGGCGACGGCGCGGCGGCGAAAGACAGATGCGAGCCGGAAAGCGCGGTGTTGAGCGCCGAGGCGATCGCGCCCATGCCGCCGGAGAAGTTCACCCCGATCTGCATCGGATTGGCGTTGGTGGGGTTCTGGAGCGGGAGCGCCGCCGGATCGGTCACGTTGACGAGCGTGACCTGTCGCTTCGTGTTGGTGGTCGTGTCGGTGTAGGTGAAGTTGACGCTGTTGCCCGGCGCCGCTCCCGCAAGGTCGAGATCGAAGCCGGCCGGCGGGCCGGTGACCGTGCTGCCGGCCGTGGTCTTGTCCGACAACGCGCTCGACATCGTCGCGGCGAACTGGTCGATCTGGTTCTGCGCCTGCACCAGCGTCTGGTCGCGCAGCTTCAGATCGGCCGCGATCTGGCCCGAAGACACAACGTTGTTGGCGATGACGTCGACCGACGATCCGTTCGGGAGCTTGATGTTGAACGCGCCGACGCCGGATTTGGCCGGATCGATGTTGTAGAGCGAGGTCGCCGACAGCGCGCCGGCGGAGGCAAAGGTGAATTGCGAGGCCAGCCCGGCGCCGACCAGCTGGATGCCGGTGGTGGTGTAGATGTTGGCCTGATTGGACCCGTCGGTGGTGACGTGGACGTCGACATATTTCGACAGCGTGTTGATGGCCTGGTCGCGCTGGTCCATCAGCGTCGCGGCCGAGGGGTCGTGTTCCGAAAGGCCCTGGAGTCTGGAGTTGATGTCGGCGACCTGCTGCATCGCCGCGTTGGCCTGCTGCGCCGAGGTGCTGAGATCCTGCTCGACGTTGGAGCGCAGCGACTGGATGCCTTTGGTGGTGAGGTTGAGCTGCTGCGCCAGCGTCTGCGCAGCGCCGAGCGCAACGGTTTGCGCCGACGACGAGCCCGCATTGGTCGAGAGCGCCTGCAGCGCCGTGGTGAAACTGTTCAGCGCGGTTTCGAGCGTACCGCTGTTGCCGGGCGTGCCATAGACATTCTGAAGCTGCTTCAGGATGTTCGCCATCTGGTCGGCGTAGCCGCTGCCGCCGGTCTCGGTGCGCAGCTGTTTCTGTACATAGGTGTCGAGCTCGCGGCTGACGCCGGTCGTCGTCACCGTCGAGCCGAAGTCGCCGGTGGTGACCTCGATCTGGTTCGGCGTCTGGACGACGTAACCCGGCGTCTGCGAGTTGGCGACGTTCGAGGAAACGATCGAGAGCGCAGCCTGATTGGCACGCAGACCGCTCATCGCACTGGCGAGGGCTGAACTCAAACCCATGTTGGCTTGCCGCCTCTGGTTACGTCACGCACCAATCAGCGCAACACGTTCAAAAGATCCTGAACCATCGTATTCGCCGTCGTGATCACCTTGGTGTTGGCCGAATAGGCCTGCTGGGTCACGATCAGCTTGGTGAATTCGTCGGCGATGTCGGTGTTCGAGCCTTCCAGCGACGAGCCGCTGATCGAGCCGGAAGCACCGTCGATGGCAGGGCCCGACTGTTCAGTCGCGGCGTAGGCGCCGCCGTCCTGCGCCTTCAGGTAGTTGGTGCCGTTGAAGTGCGACAACGAGACCTGTGCGAGGTCGAGGTTCTGACCGTTGGAGAAGGTCCCGACTACGAGGCCGTTGTTGTTGACGGCGACCGAGCGAAGCTGACCGGCGGCGTAGCCGTTCTGGGTGATGGTGTTGATGGTGACGGCGCCGCTGGTGCTGGCATATTGCGTCAGTCCGCCCGAGGAGATGTTGAAGGAGACCGAGCCCAACGACTGGCCGCTGACGCTGACGTTGTTGATGGTGATGCCCGACCCGCTCGGCGAGGTCAGCGAGCCGTCGGCGGCAAAGGTGAAGGCCTGGCCGGTATTGACCCAGCCGACCGTCGTGCCGGTCGCGTTCGGGTCAGTCTGGTAGAACATGTTCCAGGTATCGGCATGGCCCGCGCCGAGCGAGGCACTGTCGGTCTTGGCCCAGCGCAATTGCAGGTTCACCGGCGTGCCGGCCGCGTTGTAGGCGGTCACCGCGCCACCGCTGATCGATTCCTTGGTGAAGGTGGCGATGTCGTTGCCGATCACGCCGCCGGTGCCGGCAACGCCACCACCGTCACGATTCTTGGTGATGGTCGAGGTGAACCCGAGCGCAGCGAAGGCGGCGCTGTTGGAGCTCGCCACCGAAAGATTGGAAGCCGTGCCGGTGTTCAGCGTGATCACGCCGCTGCTGCTGACCGACGACCCCGTTGCACCGGAGAGCGCGTCGATCTTGCCGAGCAGCATCGTGATGTTGTCAGTGACGTTGATTTGGTTCGGGCCTGACGCGCCGGCGGCCATGAAGGTCAGCGGCTGACCATTGACCGTGATGACGTCGCCGGCGGAGAAGCCCGATGTGATCACCTCGGCGCCGCCGGCCGCCGCCGCGCCGCTCAACACCGTGGCGCCCGAGATCGCTGGGGAGGACAGCACGTTGCCGCCGCGCGTCACGCTGCTGATGCCGAGCGCTGTGGCCGCCTGGCCGCTACCAACCGCTACGTCGGTGGTGGTGCCGCTGGAGATCACGATGTTGCCGCTGGCGCTGAGCGTTGCGGTAACGCCGGCACCGCCGGCGGTCTGGATCGCGCTCAGGATGCTGGCCACCGTGGCCGTCGTTCCGGCGCCGAGACCGATTGTGGTGTTGCTGCCGACCGTCGTGACGGTGGTGCCGCCGTTGAATGTGACCGTGTTGCCGTTGATGGTCAGCACCTGGCCGCTGAGCGCGGTGAGGGTCGTGGAGGCGAGATGCGTACCCACGGAGTTGTCGAGCGAAGTGGTGGTCGATGCCACCGCCGCAGAGTTGTTCTGGAGCGCCGTTGTGCCGGTCGCAGTGGTCGACGAGTATGGCGAGCGGATATTGCCGGTTGCGGCAGCGCCGGACGTTGTGGCGTTTGCATACGGCGGAGGCGGCGTGCCGACCGGCAGCGGGTTGGCCGCGAAGTCCGACGGGTTCAGTCCGCCGGCCGCCAGCAGCGTCTTGGTCGCCGCCGTCGTGCTCGCCACCGTGTTCGGCTGGGTCGGCAGGTTCGCCGCGTACTGGATCGATGTGGTCGCCTGCGCCGGGATGAAGTTGTTCTGGAATTTCAGGACTGTCGCGACGTTGCCTTGCGGGTTGCCAGTCTTCGGGTCGACCGTGACACCCATCAAATAGTAGCCGGCGCCGTTGACCAGATTGCCGTTGGCATTGAGCTGGAAGTCGCCACGCCGCGTGTAATAGGTGACGCCGCTGAACACCGGCGCATTGTCGACGACGCCCGTCGCCTTCTGGATCGAGAAGAAGCCGTCACCGGTGATTGCCATGTTGGTGGCGACGCTGGAGCCCGAGATCGTACCCTGCGTGGTGATAGTGGCCTTCGCGTTGGCCGTCACGCCGCCCGCGACCTGCTTGCTCGGGACCGAGGAGTCGGGAATGAGATCGACGAAGCTGGTGCCGATGCCCTTGTACGCGGTGGTGGATGAGTTCGCGATGTTGCCGGAAATGTTCTGCAGCGCGTAGGACTGCGCCTGCAGGCCACCCACCGAGGTGTTCATTGCATCGAAGATACCCATAACTTTGTCTCCAGATCCGATCTCGGCGGCCGGTCGACCATGGCCGCAGTCGGAGGAGACTGTCGCAAGGGCTATGCCAATGCGGGTACTTTCACGAAATCAATGACTTAATGAAAAAGCCCCGGTCTGACGACCGGGGCACAATTGCCGGGACCGGCAACAATTGCCGGGACGAAACCTAGGTTGCGGACGCCGCCGCGGGATGGAAGACCAGCCCGAAACCGTCGATGCAGTAGCGCAATCCGGTCGGCTTCGGACCGTCGTCGAAGACGTGGCCGAGATGGCCGCCGCAGCGCCGGCAATGCACCTCGGTGCGCAGCATGCCGTAGGTGCGGTCCTCGGTCTTGCCGACATTGCCCTCGATCGGCTGGTAGAAGCTCGGCCAGCCCGTGCCGCTCTCGAATTTGGTGTCGGAGGCGAACAGCGGCAGGTCGCAGCCGGCGCAGGCGAAGATGCCCTTGCGGTGCTCCTTGAGCAGCGGGCTGGAGCCCGGCCGCTCGGTGCCCTCCTTGCGCAGGATCTCATATTGCTGCGGCGTGAGCTGGGCACGCCATTCGGCGTCCGTCTTCTCGATCTCGAATTTCTGCGCGGCTTTCTCTCCAGCCTCCGCGGGCGATGCTCTGAGCCAGCGGAAGGCCGCAAGGCCAAACAGGCCGGCGACAGTCGTCAACAGGATGCGGCGGTCAAACATCTCATTCTCCATGCGGGAGCGTCTACGCCCTGAGATACGGGCTCTAACCGTCGACGTTACACGTCCGGGCGGAGTTTTTCTCACCTTATCGCGAGGCAGTGTCGTCCTGCGGGACTGGTTCCACGGCTTCCGCCACAGGCTTCGGCGGTGGGGCCGGCCGGGGCCGAACCCCGGGCGGCGAACGTCGCGGACCGGTCCCGGCGGCCCGGTTGGCCTCGGCCAGCCGCGCCTCGCGTTCCCGGTCCTTGACCCTGGCACGCTCGCGATAGCGGGCAAGCGAGCCTGCGGCGGCGGAACTCGCCCTGCCCCAGATTCCGACCAGTTGGCCAGCAACCCGCCCCGTCGTTCCCCCAGCCCAGACCAGCTCGAACGGCGAGAACAGCTTCCAGCGCTCGTCGCCCCACAGGATGCTGCGGGCGATCATCTGCCCGGCCATGGCCGAGGTGTTCATGCCCTGGCGGCCGAACCCGCTGGCCACCCAGAGGCCTTTGCGCAACTGGCCGATCTGCGGCATGCCATGCACGGTCTGGCCTGTGGCGCCGCCGAACATGTCGGTGATCTCGACATTGCCGAACTGAGGGAAGATCGACCGGATCCGCCGCCTGACGGCGCCTGCAAAGCGCTGCGGCCGCGCGGCCCAAGTGGTCTCCGGACTTTCCCACATCAGCCGGTCGCCGTCGACGATCCGGAAATGATCGACGCCGTCGGAATCCATCACCGATCCCTTGAAGGAAATGATCTCGTGCACGCGCTCGCCGAGCGGCGCGGTGATGCCGGCATAGCGCCAGACCGGCAGCAGCGTCTCCGACAGGCGCCTCAAGGGCGCACCGAGATGGATGTTGCCGGCGAGCACGATATGGGTGGCGCGCAGCCGCGCCGAGGGCGTGACGATGCGCTTGCGGATGCCGGAATGATCGATGCTGACGACCGGCGTATCCTCGAAGATGCGCGCTCCCGCCCGTCGCGCCAGCGCGGCGAGGCCGTGCACATATTTGCGTCCGTCGACCTGGAATGCCTTGGGATAGTAGACGCCGTGGAAATAGTGATCGGTCTTGAGCACCGCGCGGACGCGATCGACCTGCCAGCCCTCGGCTTCGGTGTCGAAATCCTCGTTCAGCATCTGCAAGCGGCTGATCAGCCGGTCGCCGGCATCAACGTTGGAGACCTCGATCACGCCGTCGGTCGGGCCGATCCCCGGCATGTTCTCTTCCGTGGCGTTGGCCCGGACGAACTCGGCCCCCTCTTTCGACAGCGTCCACAATTCCCGCGCGTCCTCGAAGCCGATGCGCTCGATCAGCTCGGCGAGCGGCAGCGCGAAGCCCGGCATCACGGTGCCGAGTTGATTGCCGGAGGCGTTCCAGCCGATGTGGCGGCCCTCGAGCACTGCGACGCTGGCCCCCAGCCGGGCCGCCTCGAGCGCGATGGACAGTCCGGCAAGCCCGGCCCCGATGACGCAGATATCGGCATCGAGGTCGAACGACAGCCGCGCTCGGTCGCGAAAGCCGGCTTCTTCCTGGGACACGCTTGTGAAAGTCTCGCTCATGTTGTTTTCTTAGAGCATGATCCGGAAAAGTGTGCAGCGGTTTTCCGAAAAGATCATGCTCGAAACAATAACCTAAAGCGCGATGACGATTCGCCCTAATCTCATCGCGCTTTAAGGGCCTGAGCGGCCGCTTGTCACCTTGTCCTCGACCGGCGCCTGTAGATTATCCTGGTCGTGTAACGATTCGAGAATGCCATGCGCCGTTTGATGCTGCTGCGTCACGCCAAGACCGAGACCGACGCGCCGAGCGGCCGTGACCAGGACCGCCGGCTCGACGACCGCGGCCACAAGGACGCCGCCGAGATCGGCGACTGGATGGCCTCCCATCCCCCCTTTCCCGAGGCCGTACTGGTATCGCATGCCGTCCGGGCCCGGCAGACCTGGGACATTGCCTGGGAGACCATGAAGGACCGCGTCGCCGCGCCGCAGGTGGAGGTCCTGCCGGAACTCTACGCCGCCGATCCCGCCCAGATCCTGGAATCCATTCGCACTGCAACCATTCCGGCTGATCCGAGACAATTGCTGCTGGTCGGCCACAATCCGGGCATGCACGAGATCGCCCTGATGCTGACAGGCGGCGGCGATCCGACCGCCGCCAAGGCGCTCGCCGACAACCTGCCCACGTCGGGGCTTGCGATCTTCGATTTTGACGTCAAGGATTGGGGTGACGTGGCTTACCGCCACGGCAAGCTGGTATTGTTCGTCAGTCCAAAGCTGCTTCGAAGTTGAGGCTACTTCGAAGTTAAGGCTGCTTCGATCGGGTTGATCACGCGACGTGCCGGCAAGACGTCCTGACTGGAAGATTTGGAGGCGCAGATGTTCAAGTCCATCCTCGTGCCCATCGACCTCGCCGACACCGATTTGGCCAAGCCGGCGATCGCGACCGCGGCAACGCTGTCGCAGACCTGGAGCGGCGTGGTGCGCCTGCTCAACGTGCTGCCGATGACGCCGGTGATGCTGGCCGAATACGTGCCGGCCGATTTCGACGAGCAGCAGCGCCAGACCTCGGAAGAAGCCCTCGCCATCGTCGCACGCGAGTCCGGCATCGAGCCTTCCCGCATCTCCAGCGTGGTGCGCCAGGGCGGCATCTACCACGAGATCCTGGAGGAAGCGGTGCACGTGAAGGCCGACCTGATCGTGATGACCTCGCACCGGCCGGCGATGCGCACCTATTTCCTCGGCTCCAATGCCGGGCATGTCGTCCGCTACGCCAAATGCTCCGTGCTGGTGGTGAGGCACTGAGGGTCGGAGCAATGGTGTGAAGCAATGGTGGCGGAGATGGACGTACGAGATCCCGCTCGCGATCGGCGACGCTTTATGGGAGGTGCTGGTCGTGCAACTGGCCGCACTGCTGGACAGGCTGACGGTGCGGAAGGTGATCGCCTTCATCCCCGTCGTGATCCTCGTACTGGCTTACTACCACAGGATCCCAATCCCGCCGGAATTGATGCTGGTCGGCGACTTCCTCGCCTATATCGACATCTTCTCGGTGCTGATCCTGCTCGGCGTGCTTAGCCGCGTCACGACGATGCTGTTCGTCGTTAAACAGGCCGCCGCACGTATCGCCAGGTTCGCCGGCAACGTCGCTGCACATTTGCCGCGCCGGGATGTCCGGCATCGGCGCCAACGCGGCGCAGCGACACGACCTCACCGCAAGCCCGAGCGCTCCGAAGACGATCGAGCTCTCGGCGGTGTTTGGGATCAGGCCGCCTTCGCCTGAGCCATATACAAGCTCGTAGCCCGGGTGAGCGAAGCGATACCCGGGACAGCTCGTGGTAGGAATCCCGGATGTCGCTTCGCTCATCCGGGCTACAAGCCCTTGCGTTGCCCG
This sequence comes from Bradyrhizobium sp. WSM471, assembly GCF_000244915.1. Taxonomy (NCBI): domain Bacteria; kingdom Pseudomonadati; phylum Pseudomonadota; class Alphaproteobacteria; order Hyphomicrobiales; family Nitrobacteraceae; genus Bradyrhizobium; species Bradyrhizobium sp. WSM471. The sequence continues at coordinate 5,541,085 of NZ_CM001442.1, forward strand.
TCGGGCAAAACACCCCAATGCTCGGTCAACGCTCGCCGCCAAAAATATTCCACTTTACCGAAATTCGGAAATCGCGTATGTGTCGCCGCAACCCGGCCCAAGGAAGAGGGGCGTATCGCGATCGTCACGAACGCGGGCCGGACGGCGGTGGACGTTGGTCACATCGGCGCGAAGGACTTCGCAGGGCGGGCAACCGTGAGCGAAGGCGTCGCGCACACGACCGGTGTGATCGGCGTACGGCAAAATCGTGTGGTCCTGGCGCCCGGGGTCTGTGCGCCAAGTGTTGCGGTGATGTGGGTTGCCCAACCGGGCACGCGCGTCAGCCATCCGCAAGGCGACGGGGGCAATAGTGCATCGCTCCCCGGGGAGATCACGACATAAGCCGTAAAGCCACTGCGCAGGGAAGGCCGGATGTTTTGGCTTCACCTGTATGCCGCTGTGCAGATTTTTTATTGCAACTTCGCACAGTGGACCGCGGGTGCCAGCCGGCGCCCGGTCTTCCCTGCGCCCTCTTTCAATTGAGGGTGAGACGACGAAGCAAAGCTCGGGCGAAATGCGCCGCGAGGATGCGAGCCCATGTCAGTTATTCAACAACGGTCTCGTGCCCCGGACGCAGCGCAGCGCCTCTTAGCGGTGCGCTGCAGAGCCGGGGCCCATGCGACAGCGAGTGCGCGGCCCTCTGGGTCCGGCTCTGCGCAGCAGCGTAAAAACGCTGCAGCGCGTCCGGGACAAGAGCGAAGCGCTTTACAGGTAGCGCGTCAGTTCTGCTTTGGCCTGACCGTAGACCGCATCCTCGATCTGGCTGCGCGTGATCCCGATGTCGCGCAAGGCGCGGTCATCGAGGTCGTTCAGCGTCTTGACGGCGGAGCGGCGCTCCAGGCTGTCGAACAGCGCATAGGCGCCGTTGGCCAGCTTGCGGAAAAATCCGTCTGACGAGGATGAGCGTAAACTCCGCCCGGCGGTCTGCGAGATCGTGGTCATTGTCCTTCTCCGGCCTGTTGTCCACGCGGCGAAACGGATGCCGTTGGTGCAAGCGCCCGAGCGCATGCACCTCATTTGCCGTCGGATTGCTCTCGCTCTCCTCGGCTCAATCGTGAAGCTTGATGGAACTTAAATGCTCCAGTACACTACTCGGAGCAAGTGAAACATTGCTCTCGGTGCAATAATGTCCAAGTTCGAATACGTGAAGCTTGCCGATGCCATTGCTCTCGATATCTCTAACGGCACGTTAAGGCCGGGCGATCGGCTGCCGCCGCAGCGCAATTTTGCCTATGACCGTGGCATCGCGGTCTCGACCGCGAGCCGGGTTTATACGGAGTTGCTCCGCCGTGGCCTCGTCGTCGGCGAGGTCGGCCGCGGCACCTTCATCTCCGGCGCCATCAGGCGCGAGGTCGAGGCGCTGAGCGAGCCGCGCGACGCGCGGATCGATTTCGAGGTCAATTACCCGCTGCTGCCGCAGCAATGGGCGATGATTGCCAAGAGCCTTGCGGGCCTCGAGCGCGTCGACGCGCTCGAATCCGCGCTGCGCGTCTCCACCAGCACCGGCACCAAGAGCGCGCGCAATGCCGCCGCCGCCTATCTCGCGCGCAAGGATTTCGCGCCGCAGGCCGAGCAGATCGTCTTCACCGCCAACGGCAAGCAGTCGCTCGCGGCAGCCCTCGCAGCCCTCGTTCCCACCGGCGGCCGCTGCGGCGTCGAGGCGCTGACCTATCCTTACGTCAAGAGCATCGCCGCGCGGCTCGGCGTGACGCTGGTCCCGATTCCGATCGACGAATTCGGCGCGCGCCCAGACGCCATCCAGAAGGCGCATCGCGAAGCGCATCTGTCGGCGTTGTATCTCCAGCCCATCATCCAGAACCCGCTCGGCGTCACCATGAACGCGACGCGGCGCGCCGACATCATGCGCGTCGCCGAGAAGCTCGACCTCACCATCATCGAGGATGCCGTCTACGGCTTCCTGGCCGACGACACGCCGCTGGCCGCACTCGACCCCGACCGCTGCATCGTGATCGACAGCCTGTCCAAGAAGGTCGCGCCGGGCCTGGCGCTCGGCATCCTGGTCGCGCCGCCGCGATTGCGCGAGAGCGTGATGAGCGCGGTCCGCACCGGCGGCTGGATCGCGTCCGGCCATGCGCTCGCATCTGGACAGCGGCTGATGGCAGACGGCACCGTGGCCGAGCTGACGCGGCTGAAACGCATCGACGCCGCGCGCCGCCAGCAGACCGCGGCAAGGCTGCTCGCCGGCTACCAGCTCTCCGCCGATCCGCGCTCCTATCACCTCTGGCTCACGCTGCCGGCACACTGGCGCTCGCAGACCTTCGTCGCCGCGGCAGCCCGGCGCGGCATCGCGCTGACACCGTCCTCGACCTTCGCGATCGCCCATGGCCACGCACCGAACGCAGTGCGGCTCGCGCTCGCCCCGCCTTCGTTCGAGCAGCTCGATTCCGGCCTGCGCACGCTCGTGTCGCTACTCGGCACCAAGGAAGAGGATTTCGACTCGACGGAGTAGCGCGCTGTCCAGGGCAGCAAGGCCATTTAGGGCAACAACGCTCTCGGTAGGCGATCGAAGCTGTAGCTCCGCGGCTGGTTACGCCGCACGAAGCCGCCGATCTGCCAGGCGAACAGCGCGGCAAAGCCGATGATGAACAGCGCGCCGGCGAATTCGCCGATCGCAAGCGCGCGGATCAGGAGCGCAGTCATCGCCACTGCAAGCACCGCAAGAAAAGCCAGCATTGTCGCGTAGGTCCTGCGGCCAAGGCCCGCGGTCAACTCGGCGCGGCTGCCGGCCTGCGCCATGCGCGCGTGCAACGCGACGATGAAATTGCGAAAGCCATTGTCCTGCGGCGCCATCAGGGCCGCGGTCTGCCAGCTCGTCGACAGGATCGCGACGCGGCTGCCGCCAGTGTGGCTGATATCGGCGCGAAAGCGGTGCTGCTGCATCGAGACGGGGCGGAACGACAGCCGGATTGCACTGATCTCGTCGTAACGCCACAGGCCCGAACGGCCGCCGATGTGCCAGGACAGCCCCTCCTCCGTCAGCTCGAAGCGATGCGCCGAGCCGATCAGCGACGCCTTGTAGGCATAGCTCGCGCCCGCAGCCGGCTCAGCTCCCGAATCCTCTGTCTTCACAATCGATCCAATCCGGGCGATCCCATCAGCGATCCGCTTGCGTGAGCGCCCTGCCCCATCCTACAAGCGGGACATGGCTGAGACGATTTTTTTTCCGCGCCGCCTGATTCTCGGCGCCGCCGTGATCTCCGGCGTGCTGCTCGCGCTCGCCGTGCACATGCTGGGCGCGCGCTACGGGCTCGACCTCGGCGGCCTCTGGCACTCGGACACGCACGAGTTCATACCGGCGGGCGCGGCGATCGCCTGGTGGCTGATCGCCTCCGTCGGCTTCTCCGGCGGCTATTTCACGGCGACATTGATGCAGAGCGCCGTCTCGGGCCAGATCCCGCAACGGATGCGGCAATTCCTGATCGCGGTCGGCGTGCTGCTGCTTGCGGGTGCGGGCCAGGTGGCCTCGGCGCCGAGCCCGGTCCCGACGGTCTCGGGCGTGCTGGCCGGAATTGCCGCGCTGGGCCTCGGTGCCGTGATGGCGTTCTGCGGCGGGCATTTCGCACTGCGCCGCGGCTAGCCTCAGGCGATCGCGCGCAACTGCGGCCGGTCCAGCATGATGGCGACATCGGAAGCCGGCCGGGGCTTGCTGAACAGATAGCCCTGCGCCTGGGTGCAGCCTTCGCGCCGGAGCAGCTCGAGTTGCCCGTCGTTCTCGACCCCCTCTGCCGTGGTGACGATGCCGAGGCTGCGGCCGAGGCCAGTCACGGCACGGATGATCGCCATGGAATCCTCGCGCGTCCCGAGTTCCGACACGAAGGAGCGGTCGATCTTGATCTTGTCGAACGGGAAGCTGCGCAGATAACTCAGGGACGAATAGCCGGTGCCGAAATCGTCGAGCGAGATGCGCACGCCCATGGCGCGGAGGTCATGCAGCGTGGCCAGCGTCGCCTCGCTGTTCTGCAGCAGGACGGATTCGGTGATCTCGAGCTCGAGGCGGCGCGCGTCGAGGCCCGACAACGCCAATGCCTCGGTCACGGATGCGATCAGATTTGGGTTCCTGAACTGCACGGGCGACAGGTTGACCGCGACGTCGACATCGTCAGGCCAGGTGGCGGCGTCGGTGCAGGCGGAGCGTAGCACGAAATCGCCGAGCTGGATGATGAGCCCGGTCTCCTCGGCCAATGGAATGAAGCTGAGGGGCGCGATCAGGCCGCGCTGCGGATGATTCCAGCGCAGCAGCGCCTCGAACGCGACGACGCGACCGCTGGCGACGTCGCGGATCGGCTGGTAGTACGGCTGGAACTCGTCACGTTGCAGCGCCGCGCGCATGTCCATCTCCAGCAGACGCCGTGCTTGTGCGCGAGCATCCATGCCGGTCTCGAAGAAGCGATAGGTGCCGCGGCCGTCCGCCTTGGCGCGGTACAGTGCGAGGTCGGCGTTCTTCAGCAGTTCATCGGGATTGTCGCCGTCCTGCGGCGACAGCGAGATGCCGATAGAGACACCGATGATGATCTGATGGTCGTCGATCTCGTAAGGCGCCGAGATCACCTCGACCAGGCGGCCGGCAAGGGATCGTGCCGCGGTTTCCTCGGAACGTCCGATCTGGACCACGGCGAACTCGTCGCCACCGAGCCGCGCCACGGTGTCGCTCTCGCCGACGGTGGCCTTCAGCCTGCGCCCGACCTCCTTGAGCAGCGCATCGCCGATGGGGTGGCCGAGCGAGTCGTTGATGTCCTTGAAGTGGTCGAGATCGAGACAAAGCACCGCGAGCTGGTCGCCCGATCCGGTCCGGCGCAGTCCCTGCACGAGCTGCTCGTGGAACAGCACGCGGTTCGGCAGGCTGGTCAGCGCGTCATGGCGGGCCATGTGCGAGATCTTGGCCTGGGCCTCCAGCCATTCGGTGATGTCCTCGAAGGTCGCGACCCAGCCGCCACCATGCATCGGCTGGTTCACAACCCGGATGGAGCGGCCGAACCTGGTCACGACGTCGGTCGTGGTGCGGCTCTCGCGCGCGTCGGCGACGAGGCGGGCGAAGAATTCGCCGGCATCGCCCTGCCACTGCCCCTTGGCCTGCTCCTCCCGCAGGACGTCGACCAGCAGCCGGCCGGTGAGCAGGATGTCGGTGCGGCCGAGCATCGCGGCATAACGCTCGTTGAACAGGATGATCTTGCCGTCCGCGTCGAACATGCACAGTCCCTGCGACATGTTCTCGAGCGCCGTGTCCAGCACAATCTGCTGGCGGCCCAATTCGCCCTTGGCGCGGCGGTCGAGCAGCGCGGCCACCAGCGCAATCGCGATGATCGCGACCGCAGCACCTGCGGTAAAGAAGGACAATGAGTCCGCCGGGATCGACAACCCGCTGATCGCGAGCGTCGGATCCGGCGTCAACACGACCGCGCCCATTGCTGTGAAATGATGTGCGACGATGGCGACCGTCAGCAGGGCGCTTGCGGTCAGCGCGTGGAAGAGGTCGTCGCGCCGCGCAGCGACGAACAGCGCGAGCGCTGCGAATACGATTCCGAACAGCACCGAGGCGGCAACCGTGCTCCCGATCCAATCGACGCGTGCCGGCATCTCCAGCGCCGCCATGCCGGTATAATGCATCGTCGCGACCGCGGTGCCGACGATGGCGCCGCCGAGCACGATCCACGGCGCGCGCGCAGAGGATGCCGCCAGACTCAGGCCCACGAAGGTTAGGGAGATCGCGAAGATCAGCGAAAGGATCGTCACCGGGATGTTGTAGGCGCCGGCGCCCCCCGGCCCGTAGGCGAGCATCGCGATGAAATGCGTCGCCCAGACGCCGCATCCGCTGACGACGGCATCCAGGGCGATCCAGACCAGGCGCCCAAGGCCGTGCGTCGCGCGCGCCCGGTGAAACAGGCTGATCGCCGCCGCGCTCGCGAGCAGGCACACCGCGCCGCCAAGCGTGACGAGCCGCCAGTCGTGCTCCTCGGTGAGACAGTAGAGAACTTGATACATTGCGGGCCCCTATCGACCGCACTGGAACCGACAGAGATGGACAGTCGGTAACCGGCTACGTGCCTGTTTCGTGGATGGTGAACGGAAGCTGTGTTCAATCGCTCGGATTGTTCATCCGCGCGAAGGCGCGCCGAGGCCGATCACGGCGGCGGCGAGCAGCAGCACGGCCGCCGACACGACCAGCGACAGGTGCAGGCCGGTCATGAACGCGCCTTCCGAGGCCACCAGCGAACCGAACAGCGCAACGCCGAGCACGCTGCCCGTCTGCCGCGTCGCGTTCAGGACGCCCGCCGCGATGCCGGAGCGTGCCTTCTCGACGCTGCCCAGCAAGGTCGAGGTCAGCGGCGGCACCAGCAGCCCAAGTCCGCTGCTGATTGCGATCATCTGCGCAAAGATCGCCCAATAGCTCGTGCCGGCCTCGATCCACAGCAGGCCAAAGCATCCGAGCGCCGAGACGCAGGCGCCGACAACGATGGTCGGGCATGGGCCGATACGCTCGGCGAGGCGCGGCGCCAGCAGATTGACCGGAAGCACCACCCCCATCATTGGCACGAATGCGAGACCGGTCCACCACGCCGACAGGCCATTGATCCTCTGGAAATACAGGCTGAGCACGAAGATCAGGCCGTAGATCGCGATGTTGACGAGCAGACCGACGAGCGCGGTCAGCGCGAACAGTCGATGGCCGAACAGCGACAGCGGCAACATCGGCTGCGCCGCACGGCTCTCGCGCCAGACGAAGAGCACGGCAAGAATTGCGGCTGCGACGAAGGCCGCGACCACGGCTGGATGTTCCCAGCCAAGCGCGCCACCTTCGATGATCGCTCCGGCGAGCGCTCCCAGCGCGCCGATCGCGGCAAGCTGGCCGGGCAGGTCGATCTCGCGCGAGCGCGCCCGCGTCGTTTCGCTGGCGCAACGCCAGCTGAGCCACAGGCCAACGAGCCCGACCGGGAGATTGACCAGGAAGATCGCGCGCCAGCCGACCAGTGTGATCAACGCGCCGCCGACGAAGGGGCCCGCGGTGAGCGCGAGGCTCGCACCGGCGGCCCAGATCGCGACGGCGCGGCCGCGCTCGCGGTCGTCCGGATAGGCATGATTGAGCAGGGCAAGAGAATTTGGCACCAGGATCGCCGCCCCCAGGCCCTGGACCAGCCGCGCCCCAATCAGCACGGTCGCATTGGGCGAAAACGCACAGGCGAGCGAGGCCGCGGTGAAGATTGCGAAACCCGCCATGAAGACGCGCTTGGCGCCGATGCGGTCGCCGAGCGCGCCGGCCGTCAGGATGAAGGCGGCAAACGCAATGGTGTAGGCGCTGACAACCCATTGCAGCTCGGCGACGCCGCCGCCGAGCGTCCTGCCCATCGCGTCGAGCGCGGTGTTGACGATGGTGACGTCAAGCTGCACCACGCCATAGCCGAGGCTCATCGCGGCAAGGGTGAGTGACGTCGCAAGGCGGGAGCCGGCATGCGGCACGCCGGCTTCGAAGGCTTCGTATCTGGCGGTGCTGACTCGCATGCTGCCATCTCGGTTGCAGCCCCATGCGAACGATATACGCTTCCCGCTCGCCGCCATATTACGACAAGGATCGAATGATGGATGCGGGACGGATGGCCTCATGTTCGAGCGTCGCGCGGATGACCGCGCGACGCTCTATCCTGATCCTGGCTACGCCTCGCCCTAGCTGGCCGCGCGCAGGTTCACCTTGCTCTCGGCGATCGTGGTCAGCTTTTTGTCGGTGGCCTTCTCCTCCTCGAGCGTCTTGGCGAGCACGCTGGCGCAGTCGTTGCGGCCGAGTTGCTTGGCCCAGGCGATCAGGCTGCCGTAGCGGACGATCTCGTAATGCTCCGCCGCCTGTGCCGCGTTGATCAGCGCGGCGTCGAGCACCGCCTTGTCGGCGACTTCGCCGGCGGTCTCGTCGGCTTCCTCGATGATGCCGTCGATCGCGGGGCAATCGACCGCCTTTACCTGCGCACCGTGCATCTTGAACACTTCCTCGAGGCGCTTGACGTGCTCCCTGGTTTCTTCGAGGTGCGTCAAAAAGCCCTGCTTCAGCTGCGGATCGGTCGCCTTATCCGCCATTTTCGGCAGAGCCTTGGTGAGCTGCTGCTCGGCGTAATAGATGTCCTGGAGCTGATGCACGAACAGGTCGTTCATGGTTTTGATGTCTTTTGTGAACAATCCCATCGGTCCGATCCTCTCGGGTTGTGGGAACACGGAGGCACCGGCTTGCAGGAGAAGCCGGTTATTCCGCCATGTTCGATTGCTGATGGGGCACTAACCAGCGCACGGCATCGTCGTTCCAAAAAAGCCCGCATCCCTTGCGCTGGAACAATGCCGGCCGTGCAGGATCTGAAATCATGTCACGGACGGACGCGACCGGTCCCACGACTCATATGCTTAACGCGCGTCCGATGTGAACCGCGTATGACAAAGTGGCTGGCCCAAGCCAGAACCTATCCTTGTCAAGGGCTGCACAAGTTACTGTTTTTGCCTTAAATGAGCTACATCATGCCTAGCGATCCAAGCCCACATCGGGCACTGATCGCATCCGACCGGCCAATGTCTGGCCTGGTCGGTCTTGCCCCCCGCCGGGAGGATGAATGCACGGACTGCTGACCGCGCTGAAGCGCGGCTTCAAGAGATGGATCGGCTGGCGGCGACTCGGCGTCGCGGCGAGCGTCTTCATCATTGCGTTCGCGATCACCACGCTGGTGCGGACCCTGAAGGGCATCGACACCGGGGTCATCCTGACCGCATTGACCGAGATCCCCCGCGGTAATATCGGGCTCGCGGCGATCTGCGTATGCTTCGCGTTCTGTACGCTGACCTTCTACGACTTTTTTGCACTGCGAACGATCGGCAAGAAGCACGTGCCCTATCGCATCGCAGCGCTCTCCAGCTTCACGTCCTATTCGATCGGCCACAATATCGGCGCCACCGTCTTCACCGGCGGCGCGATCCGCTTCCGGATCTATTCGGATTACGGGCTGAATGCGATCGACGTCGCAAAAATCTGCTTCCTGTCGGGCCTGACCTTCTGGCTCGGTAACATCTTCGTGCTCTCGATCGGAATGACGATCCATCCGGATGCCGCCTCCTACATGGATCAGCTGCCATCGTCGATCAACCGGCTGATTGCGATCGGCGGCCTCGCCTCGATCGGCGCCTATCTGGTCTGGCTGTGCATGGGCGAGAAGCGCCGCGAGCTCGGCCAAAAGGGCTGGAAGGTGGTACTGCCGTCAGCGCCGCTGACGCTGGTGCAGATCCTGATCGGCGTCGTCGATCTCGGATTCTGTGCGCTGGCGATGTACCTTCTGGTGCCGGCCACTCCGCAGATCGACTTCCTGTCGCTCTCCGTGGTGTTCATTTTGGCGACTTTGCTCGGCTTCGCCAGCCACGCCCCCGGCTCGCTCGGCGTGTTCGACGCCGCCATGCTGGTGGCGTTGCCCGAATTCGGCCGCGAACAGCTTCTGGCCACGCTCCTCGTCTTCCGCATCCTCTATTTCGTGATCCCGTTCGGTCTTGCCATCTCCATCATGGGCACACGCGAGCTCTGGATGAATGTGGTGGAGCCCTGGCAGGAGCGCCGACGGCTGGCGGAGGCCTGCGCGCAGGCCAACCTGCCCAAGCAGGTGGCAGCGATGGAGCGCGAGCGGTCGCTGCGGCAGGCCAGCAAACGCTGAGCATGATCCGGAAAAGTGCGAAGCGGATTCCGAGAGGATCATGCTCCAACATAGTCCGCTAGACGGCGGCCGGCAAAACCGTCAGACCAATGTTGCAGGCGGAAAGCAGCTCTCTTATTTCCGCCTCAACTTTGCCGTTGAAGACGCGGGCCATGATCCCTGTATCCCTTCGCCGTTTGCTCGCCGGTGCCCTGCTGCTCGCCGGGCTCCTCACCGCCCTGCCGCCGGAGCAGGCGGCCGCGCAAGACGCCGGCGCTCTGCAGATCAGCTGGGAGGTGCGCAACCGCTTCCGGCTGTTCCGCGAAGAGCGCGACTTCCTGCTCCATGTCGAGAATGCGCGTAACCGCAGCATCCTCGCCGCCGAGCAATCGCTGGAGCTCCAGAGCGAGGGCCGCGGCTGGGCCCGAAACATGGTCAACCGGCTCTGCATCGACCTCCAGGGCCGGGTCAACCAGCCCTGCACCCGCGACAACACGAAGGAAAATTACCTCACCCCCCTCGACCATCCCGTCACCGTGCGCCTCGCCGGCGCAGTGCCGGTCGGCGCCACCTGCGCCTGGTCGTTCGACGACGGCGATGGGCCGCAACAATCCACATTCGACTGCGCCGAGCCGGTCAATCTGCGGGTCCGCTACGGCAAGCAGACGGTTGCCAGCGTCGACGTCTCCTCCGGCTTCGATCCGACCCAGCGGGTCCAGACCGAGATCCAGGTCCGGGATATCTTCGTCGCTGGCCTCGGAGACAGCATCGCCTCGGGCGAAGGCAATCCGGACCGGCCGCTGGCACTGTCGGACGAAGGTTTTTGCTTCCGCTCCTATCTGGGCACCGCCGGCGCGCAGTATTACCGGCCGAGCCGCGCCGGCTTCAAGGGCGGCCGCGCCTGCGAAGCGCCGGATACGCTTGCCAACTGGCAGCGCTACAGCGCGCTCTGGTTCAACTCGCCTTGCCACCGATCGCTCTACAGCTACCAGGCGCGCACCGCGCTGGCGCTCGCGGTACGCTACACCCACGTCGCGGTGACCTTTTTGCCGCTCGCCTGCACCGGCGCCAGCATTAGCGACGGGCTGCTCGGCTCGCAGCGCGCCCGCGAATGCCCGCCCGGCAAGACCGGCGTCTGCAACACCAGCGTGAACGCGCAAGTCGCCGAGCTGCGCGAGGCGCTCACCGCCGCCAGGAAGCGCCAACCCGAGCGCACGCTCGACCTCGTGCTGCTCTCGGTCGGCGCCAACGACGTCTATTTCTCGGGCCTCGTCGCCGACGTGATCGTCGAGACCTCAACCGAGCGCGCCATATTCCGCCGCTCCGGCGTGATGGCGAGCGTCGATGATTCCCGCGATGCGCTGGCGCGCGAGCTGCCGCAGAACTTCGTCAAGCTGCGCGAGGCGCTGAAGCCGCTGGTCGGCGGCGACCTCTCGCACGTGGTCTACGTCTCCTACGCCAACCCGGCGCTCGCCGATGGTGGCGTGCCCTGTCGCGGCGGCCGCGCTGGCTTCGACATCCATCCCGCCTTCAACGCCGATCCGCAGCGCCTCGCCCGCGTCTCGACCTTCGTCGACACCGAATTCCTGCCGCAGCTGAAGGGGCTCGCCACCTGCACCCGCGGTGCACTTTGCCGCGATCCCGAGGCCGACCGCATGACCTTCGTGGATTCGCATCAGGCGGCGTTCGCCGATCACGGCTTCTGCGCCCATTCGGGCAACGATCCGGAATTCGACCGCACCTGCTTTGCCGAGAACGGCCAGAGCTTCAATCCCGACATCGTGAGCGCGGCGAGCCAGCCGATGCTGTGCGGCCGCGGTGCCTCCGAATTCCGCGCCTATTTGCCGCGCGCGCGCTGGATCCGCGACGCCAATGACAGCTATTTCGCCGCGATGACCTATCCGCAAGGCTTGCCGGCGGCGAGCCAGCCGACCGACATCCACGACGCGACCTGGGGCGTCCTCTCCGCCGTCTATGGCGGCGCCGTGCATCCGAGCGCCGAAGGCCACGCCGCGATGGCGGACGCGGCGCTGCCGGCCGCAAGCGCCGTGCTGGGGCTGGATGCGGCACCGCCGGGGGTGACACGCGGGCTGCTCGCACCGCTGCTGCCGGGCGCGCAACAGTAGACACGCGCAGCCTCTACCCGCACGCTGTCATCGCCCGCGCAGGCGGGCGATCCAGTACTCCGTGACAGACGTGATTGAATCGAGACGTCACGGCGTACTGGATTTCCCGCCTTCGCGGGAAATGACAACGGCGTGCGTGGTGCAATCGGGTTCGCCATCACCTCAATCGTTCCCCCCACCTGCCGTTCCATCAATCCAAAAGCGGCATCGATCGATACTGCCTTGAACTTGGACACTTTGCCGCGCGCACCTCTAGGAGTCGCGGTGGGGAAACGTTTCGAGTTCTAAGGAGGCGCGTCATGAGCGCAGTGATGTCCGCAGCGGACGTGAGAAGGTCTCGCGTCAGGCTGTTCATCGTGACCATGTTGTTCCTGGTCACGACCGTCAATTATGCCGACCGCGCCACGCTGTCGATCGCGGGCCCCGCGCTCTCCAAGGAGCTGCACCTCGATCCGGTCGCGATGGGCTACATCTTCTCGGCGTTCGGATGGTCCTACGTGATCGCGCAGGTGCCGGGCGGCTGGCTGCTCGACCGCTACGGCTCCCGCCTCGTCTATGCCTTCAGCATCATCGTCTGGTCGCTGTTCACGACTATGCAGGGCTGGGTCGGATTCTTCAGCGCCGGCACCGCGATCACCGTGCTGTTCGGCCTGCGCTTCCTCGTCGGTATCGCCGAAGCGCCGTCGTTCCCCGCCAATGCTCGCATCGTGGCGGCCTGGTTTCCGAGCAACGAGCGCGGCACCGCGTCCGCCTTCTTCAATTCCGGACAGTATTTCGCAACAGTGATTTTCGCCCCGCTGATGGGCTGGATCGCGCATGATTACGGCTGGCGCTACGTGTTCTTCGTGATGGGCGCGCTCGGAATCATCATGGGCCTGGTCTGGATCAAGACGATCTATGGCCCGAAGGAGCATCCCGGCATCAACGAGGCCGAGTTCGACTACATCAAGGACGGCGGCGCGCTGGTCGATCTCGACGCGCCCAAGGAAGAGCGCGCGGCCGAGGCCGGCTCCGGGTGGGACCACATCCGCCAGCTGCTCTCCAACCGCATGATGCTCGGCGTCTATCTCGGCCAGTACTGCATCAACACCCTGACCTATTTCTTCCTGACCTGGTTTCCGGTCTACCTCGTCAAGGAGCGCGGCCTGTCGATCCTGCAAGCCGGCTTCGTCGCGACGCTGCCGGCGCTGTGCGGCTTCATCGGCGGCGTGCTTGGCGGCGTCATCTCCGACGCGATCCTGCGCAAGACCGGCTCGTTGACCATGGCACGCAAGGTCCCGATCGTCGGCGGCATGCTGCTGTCGATGTCGATCGTGGCCTGCAACTATGTCGAAGGCCAGGCACTGGTGGTCGGATTCATGGCGCTCGCCTTCTTCGGCAAGGGCATCGGCGCGCTCGGCTGGGCTGTCGTCTCCGACACCTCGCCGAAGGAAGCCGGCGGTGTCTCGGGCGGCCTGTTCAATACCTTCGGCAATCTCTCCTCGATCAGCACCCCGATCGTGATCGGCTACATCCTGGCCGCGACCGGCTCGTTCAACGGCGCGCTGATATTCGTCGGCGCCAACGCGCTGGTGGCCGCATTCGCCTATCTCGTGGTCGTGGGCAAGATCGAGCGCGTGGTGCTCAAACGTTCCTCCTGAGGGCTCCCATGGGAGCTTGACCAGGCAACTTAACGGCGGCTTCACGGCCGCCGTCTTTGTTTTGGGAGTAATCGATGCTAGAAGCGCCGGGGAAACGCCTTATCCATCTAAGGCATGTATCGATGTTCGACCTCAACCAGCTCCGCTGTTTCGTCACCGTGGCGGAGGAATTGCATTTCGGCCGCGCCGCCGCGCGGCTGAACATGACCCAGCCGCCGCTGTCCCGGCAGATCCAGGTGCTTGAGCACATCATCGATGCGCCGCTGCTGGAGCGTACCAGCCGCTCGGTACGCCTGACGCCTGCCGGGCGCAGCTTCCTGCCGGAAGCCCGGCGCATCCTGAAGCTTGCGGAAAGCGCCTCGCAGGTCGCCCGCCGTATCGCGCTCGGCAAGTCCGGCTCGCTGAAGATCGGCTTCACCGCGGCCGCCGCCTACGGCTTCCTCCCCGAGCTCGTCGCCGCCTGCCGCGCCAAGCTGCCCGAGGTGGACTTCTCACTGAAGGAGATGGTGTCGGGCGACCAGTTCGAGGCGCTGACATCGGGCCAGATCGATGCCGGCCTGCTCAGGCCGCCGATCGCGCGCCCCGAAATCGCCAGCCGCCGCGTCGTCGCCGAGCCCCTGCTCGCCGCGATCCCGAAAAAGCATCCGCTGGCGAATGCCGAGAGCGTCACGATCAAGGATTTCGACAACCAGCCCTTCGTGATGTATTCGCCCTATGAGAGCCGCTACTTTCACGACGTGCTGGTGGCGCTGTTCACCCGCGCCGACATCCTGCCGCGCTATGTCCAGCACCTGAGCCAGATCCACTCGATCCTCGCCATGGTGCGCGCCGGCCTCGGCCTCGCCATCGTGCCGGCGGCGGCAGCGAGCCTGAAGATCGCGGATGTCCGCCTGCGGCCGCTGAAGCTGCGCACCCGCGTCCCGGTCGAGCTGTTCATGGTCTGGCGCCGCGACGACGAGAACCCGCTGCTGTCGGCGCTCGTCAAAATCGCGAGCGAATTGTCCTCGGCGGAGGTGATGGAAGATTGATGCTGATTTCGCATAGGTCGATATAGGCTTTGGCTTGGACCCGCATCGAACGGTCTCCTAAACCACGGCGCATGGACGCGCAGCCTTTGCGTCCTCCACAACACGAGACCAGGGAGCAGCGCCCATGAGCAAGATGACCCCGCAGGAAATGGCCCAGAAGATCGGATCCGGCCTCCTGTCTTTCCCCGTCACGCCGTTCAAGGCGGATTACTCCTTCGACGAGGCGACCTACCGCGCCAATATGGACTGGCTGTGCGGCTATGACGTCGCAGGCCTGTTCGCCGCCGGCGGCACCGGCGAGTTCTTCTCGCTGACGGCGGCCGAGGTTCCGCAGGTCGTCAAGATCGCCGTCGACGAGACCAAGGGCCGCGTTCCCGTGCTCGCCGGCACCGGATACGGCACCGCCACCGCGCGCGAGATCGCGATCGGCGCGGAGAAGGCCGGCGCCGACGGCCTGTTGCTGCTGCCGCCCTATCTCACCCATGCCGAGCAGGACGGCCTTGCTGCCCACGTGGAAGCGATCTGCGCCTCCGTGAAGATCGGCGTCATCGTCTACAACCGCGACAACGCCATCCTCCAGCCCGATACGCTCGCCCGCCTCGCCGAGCGCTGCCCGAACCTCGTCGGCTACAAGGACGGCATCGGCGACATCGAGCTGATGACCCGCGTCTACACCAAGCTCGGCGACCGCCTGACCTATATCGGCGGCTTGCCGACCGCGGAGACCTTCGCGCTGCCGTATCTCGACATGGGCGTGACGACCTACTCCTCGGCGGTGTTCAACTTCGTTCCGGAATTCGCCACCAACTTCTACGCCGCCGTGCGCAAGCGCGACCACGCGCAGATCCACGCCGGCCTGAAGGACTTCATCCTGCCGCTGATCGCGATCCGCAACCGCAAGAAGGGCTATGCGGTCTCGATCATCAAGGCCGGCATGAAGGTGATCGGCCGCGATTCCGGCCCCGTCCGCCCGCCGCTGACCGATCTCACCGAGCAGGAGATCGCGGAGGTCGCGGCGCTGGTGAAGAATCTGCCCGCCATCCGATCGTCACAACAGGCTGCAGAATAACAGCGACACAGGGAGGAGCCTGCGATGGCCAAGACCGAGATCACCGGCGCACCGGTCGTCACCGCGATGCAGGTGATCCCGGTCGCAGGCCGTGACAGCATGCTCCTCAATCTGAGCGGCGCGCATGCGCCGTTCTTCACCCGCAACATCGTCATCCTCACCGACAATGCCGGCCACACCGGCGTCGGCGAGGTCCCTGGCGGGCAGAAGATCTGGCAGACGCTGCAGGACGCCCGTGATCTCGTGATCGGCAAGACCGTCGGCGCGATGAACAACATCCTCGCCGATATCAGGACCGCCTTCGCCGATCGCGATGCCGCCGGCCGCGGCAAGCAGACTTTCGATCTCCGCGTCATGATCCACGCCGTCACGGCCGTGGAGTCGGCGCTGCTCGATTTGCTCGGCCAGCATCTCAACCTGCCGGTCGCAGCCCTGCTCGGCGAGGGTCAGCAGCGCAACAGCGTCGAGACACTGGGCTATCTCTTCTTCGTCGGCGACATCAGCAAAAGCAAGCTCGACTACGTCACCGGCGAGACCGGCAAGCCCGAGTGGTTCAACCTCCGCCATCAGCAGGCCATGACGCCGGAAACCGTGGTGCGGCTCGCGGAAGCCACCCACGACCATTACGGCTTCGCCGATTTCAAGCTCAAGGGCGGCGTGCTGCGCGGCGAGCAGGAGATCGAGGCCGTCACCGCGATCGCCAGGCGCTTTCCGGATGCGCGCGTGACCCTGGACCCGAACGGCGCATGGTCGCTCGACGAGGCCGTCAGCCTCTGCAAGGACATGCACGGCATCCTCGCCTATGCCGAGGACCCCTGCGGTGCCGAAGGCGGCTTCTCCGGCCGTGAGATCATGGCCGAGTTCCGCCGTGCAACGGGCCTGCCGACCGCGACCAACATGATCGCGACCGATTGGCGGCAATTGTCTCACGCGCTGCGCCTCGGCGCGGTGGACATTCCGCTGGCCGATCCCCATTTCTGGACCATGCAAGGCTCGGTGCGCGTGGCTCAGACCTGCCGCGACAACGGCCTGACCTGGGGTTCGCACTCCAACAACCATTTCGACATCTCGCTCGCCATGTTCACCCATGTCGGCGCCGCCGCCCCCGGCAAGGTCACCGCGATCGACACGCATTGGATCTGGCAGGACGGCCAGGCCCTGACGAAGGAGCCGCTCCAGATCAGGGCCGGCAAGATCGCCGTGCCGGATAGGCCGGGCCTGGGTATCGAAATCGACAGGGCCGCCATCGAAGCCGCGCATGACCTCTACAAGCAGCATGGACTCGGCGCCCGCGATGACGCTATTGCCATGCAGGACCTGATCCCCGGCTGGACCTTCGACGACAAGCGTCCCTGCCTGGTTCGTTAAAAACTCTGGAGGAAGCTATGACTGCGATCCTGAAGAACTTCATCGGCGGCGAATGGGTCGATGGCTCCGCCGTCACCAAGAACATCAACCCCTCCAACACCAACGACGTCGTCGGCGAATACGCCAAGGCCGACAAGGCGCAGACCGAGAAGGCGATCGCAGCCGCCAAGGCCGCTTTTCCCGCCTGGGCGCAGTCGACGCCGCAGGCGCGTTATGACGCGCTGAACAAGATTTCGCTCGAGATCATCGCCCGCAAGGAAGAGCTCGGCCGCCTGCTCGCCCGCGAGGAAGGCAAGACCCTGCCCGAGGGTATCGGCGAGGTCGCCCGCGCCGGCCAGATTTTTGCGTTCTTCGCCGGCGAGGCGCTGCGCATGATCGGCGAAAAGGGTGCGTCAGTTCGTCCCGGCATCGACGTCGAGCTCACCCGTGAGCCGATGGGCGTCGTCGGCATGATCACGCCCTGGAATTTCCCGATCGCGATCCCCGCCTGGAAGATCGCCCCGGCGCTCTGCTATGGCAACACCGTGGTGTTCAAGCCGGCCGAGCTGGTGCCGGGTTCGGCGCATGCGCTGTCCGAGATCATCACCCGTTCCGGCGTTCCCGCCGGCGTGTTCAACCTCGTGGTCGGTTCCGGCTCGGTGGTCGGCCAGACCCTGATCGAGCATCCCGACGTCGCCGCGATCACCTTCACCGGCTCGGTGCAGACCGGCCGCAAGATCGCGCAGGCCTGCGTGACCTCGAGCAACATGAAGAAATTCCAGCTCGAGATGGGCGGCAAGAACCCGCTGGTCGTGCTCGACGACGCCGATCTCAAGACTGCCGTCGAAGTCGCCGTTAACGGCGCCTATTTCTCGACCGGCCAGCGCTGCACCGCCTCCTCGCGCCTGATCGTCACCGAAGGTATTCACGACCGTTTCGTTGCGGCGGTGACCGAGCGCCTCAAAGGCCTCACGGTGGACGACGCGCTCAAGGCCGGCGTGCATATCGGCCCGGTGGTCGACCAGAGCCAGCTCGACCAGGACCTGCGCTACATCAAGATCGGTCAGGACGAGGGTGCCAAGCTCGCATGGGGTGGCGAGCTGCTCAAGCGCGAAACGCCCGGCCACTACCTGCAGCCGGCGCTGTTCACGGAAGCCAACAACAACATGCGGATCGCGCGCGAAGAAATCTTCGGCCCGGTGGCGACCGTCATTCGCGCCAAGAACTACGAGGAGGCGCTCGCGATCTCCAACGACACCGAGTTCGGCCTCGCCTCCGGCATCTGCACCACCAGCCTGAAATACGCCTCGCACTACAAGCGCAACAGCGAGTCCGGCATGGTGATGGTCAATCTGCCGACGGCCGGCGTCGACTATCACGTGCCGTTCGGCGGCCGGAAGGGCTCGAGCTACGGCGCCCGCGAGCAGGGCTCCTATGCCCGCGAGTTCTACACCACGGTGAAGACTGCCTATACCTATCCCGGTTGATGGATCGTAGGTGTCGTAGGGTGGGTTAGCGCAGCGTAACCCACCTCTTGTGGTTCGACGGATGCAGACGGTGGTGGGTTACGCTGCGCTAACCCACCCTACACTTCGGAGTCCGTCCATGGACCAGTCAGTCGCAGCGAAAGAGCAGCCCCGCTACATCAAGCTCAACGAGCGCGACAACGTCGCGATCGTTGTCAATGATTTCGGGCTTCCCGCCGGCTCCCGCTTCGCCAGCGGGCTGACGCTGCGCGCCTTCGTGCCACAAGGCCACAAGACGGCGCTGGTCGACATCCCGCAGGACGCCCCGATCATCCGCTACGGCGAGGTGATCGGTCATGCGCTCGCGCCGATCCTGGCCGGCGAATGGGTGGACGAAGCGCGCATCCGCATGCCGGAGGCCCCTGCCCTCGACAAGCTCGAAATCTCGACCGCCGTTCCCGCGCCGCTGCCGCCGCTCGAAGGTTTCACGTTCGAAGGCTTTCGCAATTCCGACGGCTCGGTCGGCACCAAGAACATCCTCGGCATCTCCTCCTCCGTGCAATGCGTCAAGGGCACGATGGAATACGCGGTGAAGCGCATCCGCGCCGAGCTGCTGCCGAAATATCCGAATGTCGACGACGTCGTGCCGCTGACGCATGCGTATGGCTGTGGCGTCGCCATCAACGCGCCTGATGCCGTGATTCCGATCCGCACGCTGCAAAACATCGCGCAGAACCCGAATTTCGGCGGCGAGATCCTGGTCATCAGCTTGGGATGCGAAAAGCTCGCGCCCGAGCGTCTGGTGCCGGAAGGCGTCAGCAACGCCATCGTGCGCATGCAGGACGAAGCCTTCGACGGTTTTGGCGCCATCGTCGACGCCATCATGACCCAGGCCGAAGCCCGCCTGAAGATCCTCAACACGCGCACCCGCGAGACCTGCCCGGCCGCCGATCTCGTCATCGGCCTGCAATGCGGCGGCAGCGACGCCTTCTCCGGCGTCACTGCCAATCCCGCCGTCGGCTTCGCCGCCGACCTGCTGGTGCGCGCCGGCGCCACCGTAATGTTCTCGGAAGTCACCGAAGTGCGCGACGCGATCCAGCTGCTCACGCGACGCGCCATCAACGAGGACGTCGGCCGCGCTTTGGTCCGCGAGATGGCCTGGTATGATTCCTATCTGGCCCGCGGCGGCGCGGACCGCAGCGCCAACACCACGCCGGGCAACAAGAAGGGCGGGCTTGCGAACATCGTCGAGAAGTCGCTCGGCTCGATCGTCAAGTCCGGCTCGTCCGCGATCACCGGCGTGCTCTCGCCCGGCGAGAAGGCGACGCAGAAGGGCATGCTGTTTGCGGCGACGCCGGCATCCGACTTCATCTGCGGCACGCTCCAGCTCGCCTCCGGCATGACGCTGCAGGTGTTCACCACCGGCCGCGGCACGCCCTACGGCCTTGCGGCTGCGCCCGTGATCAAGGTCGCTACCCGGACCGAGCTGGCCCGACGCTGGAAGGACCTGATCGATTTCGATGCCGGCGGCATCGCCACCGGCGAGAAGACCATCGAGGAGACCGGCTGGGACCTGTTCCGCCTGATCCTCGATGTCGCCTCCGGCCGCACGCAGCCCTGGTCGGATCGCTGGGGCATCCACAACGATTTGACGCTGTTCAATCCGGCGCCCGTGACCTGACCGCTGCGCGCGGACACTGCCGCGCCGCGCGGATGCATCGGTGCGAGTCCCGTTTCGACGCTGCGCATCGCCCGGGATGACGCTTCAATCTACGTCATGCTGCCCGGCATGAAGCAGCGCACGCGGGGATGGCCGTCGATATAGTGCTTCCACACCATGGTGCGGCCGATCTTGTTCGGCTCGGTGATGACGGCGCCGTCGGGCACGACCACCCACTCGCCGTCGAGATGCACGCGATAACGGCCCTTATCGGATTCCCAGTCGACATCGGCGACCACATAGCCGTCGGCATCCGAGCAGCATTGGCCGTATTCGCTGTGCAGGCTTTCGAACCAGGGCTTGAGCGGCGAGTTTGCGTAGCGCCCGTCGTCGCGTGCCAGCGTCGGGACCGTCAGCAGCACCGTCAGGACCTGCAGCATGGCGGCACACGATATTGCACGTCTCATGTCGTCTCCGCGGATCGAGATCATCGCCGCGGGGCGATAGTTGCCGTTCGCCTTCCGCGACTCGGCGAAGGGCGTCAAGGACAGCGACTCATTCCCCCAACAGCTTTGCGGATAGCTATGCAAATCTGGCGCCACAGCGCATTCCGGGGAACTACTGGCGCGCGTCCGGCACGCGTTCGTCTTTCGACGGGTATGACCGCTACTCGCGCGCCAAGATCTCCGCGGTCATCGCCGGATGCGCGATTGCACACGGGGGCCAAGGACACCGCGCAAGAACGCGGAGAGGCCGCGGCGTACTGGAGCCCCCGCCTTCGCGAGCAATGACGGCGGTGTGTGGCGCTACGGAAGTTCGGGCGGCACAGCGCGCGACGTAGACCCTACTGCTTCGGCGCCGGCGCCATCATCGCGCCGCCTTTCTTCGCCGCAGGGGCGGGCACCGGCTTGGTCGCGGCGGTCGCTTGCGCCGGGAGATATTTCGCGACGATCGCGGGATCGACCTGCGCGATGTTGGCGTCGGGAAGACGTGTCCAGGTCTCGTCCTTGCCGAACAGGGAGATGCCGAGGAAACCGCGCATCGTCAGGGTCTGCCCATCCGGGCTGACCGTCATCTTGGCCTTCCAGATGTTGCCGTCACGCGGATTGACCACGTTGCCGCCGTCATACTTCAAGCCGTCGCGCTTCATGTCGCGGATGAAGGAAAGCCCGAGCACCGGCGCGTTCTTGCGATCGTCCGTGCATTTCGCGCAGATCTCGTTCGGGTCGTCGCCGGGCCGCGGAAAGGTTTTTGCGATGACGCCTTCGAAGATGCCGTTGTGGTCGATGAAGAGGAACCAACCCACCGTCTTGCCGTCTTCGACCTTCTGCCAGAGGCCTGCGGCGGTCGGCTGCTGCACTTGCGCCACAACCGGGCTCACCGCACCGAGCGACATCGCTAGCGCGAGGAGCGAGAACAGCCGAAAGCTGGAAAAGAGAGTCCGCATTATCATCACCTTGCTGAGCCAATCGCCTTGCTAAGCCGCCAACTGCAATGGCCGCAGACTACGGCGATTTCGCGAACTGTTCCAGCACCAGAAACATGGGGCATTGGCCCCCGCCATCAGTTGACGCCGAGCTTCTTTTGCAGGCTGGAGGACGAGGTCGTGTACTGGAACACGAGCCGCTTCTCCGGATAGACATAGCGATGGGCTTTTTGCGACATCAGCGCGCCCTCGTGGAAGCCGCACAGGATCAGCTTGATCTTGCCGGGATAGGTGTTGATGTCGCCGATCGCGAAGATGCCCGGCACGTTGGTCTCGAACGCGGATGTCTCGACCGGCACCAGATTGTTCTCCAGCGCAATGCCCCAGTTCGCGACGGGACCGAGCTTCATGGTCAGGCCGAAGAACGGCAGCATGGTGTCGCAGGTAATTTCGCTCACGCTGTTGTCGTTGCCCTTGACGGTCGCGCCGCTCAGCTTGCCCTCGCTGCCTGACAGCGCGGTGACCTGGCCGAGGCGCAGATCCATCTTGCCGGCCGCGACCAGGGCGCGCATCTGCTCGACGCTGTGGGGGGCGGCGCGAAAATCGTCGCGACGATGCAAGAGCGTGATACGCTTGGCGATCGGATGCAGATTGAGCGTCCAGTCGAGTGCGGAATCGCCGCCGCCCACGATCAACACGTTCTTGTCGCGGAACGTTTCCATCTTGCGCACGGCGTAGTGCACCGAGCTTCCTTCATAGGCTTCGATCCCCGGCACCGGCGGACGCTTGGGCTGGAACGAGCCGCCGCCGGCAGCGATCACCAGCACCTTGCATTCGAACACCTTCCCGGCGTCCGTGGTGCAGCGGAACAGGGGATCGCCGATTTTCTCGACGGTCTCGATCATCTCGCCGAGATGGAAGGTCGGATGGAATGGCTTGATCTGCTCCATCAGCGCGTCGGTGAGGCCCTGCCCCGAAACCTGCGGAATGCCGGGAATGTCGTAGATCGGCTTTTCCGGATAGAGCTCTGCGCACTGGCCGCCGACCTTGTCGAGGATGTCGACGAAATGCGTCTTCATGTCGAGAAGGCCCAGCTCGAAAGCGGCGAACAGACCGCAGGGGCCGGCGCCAATAATCAGCACATCCGTTTTGATCGCGTCGCTCATGTCGTCTCTTTATCGTCGTTCGGTGGGACGGCGCCCTGTGGGCCGAGGTGACCCTGCCTGTCTAGCCAACGGGGATGGATCAGGGAAGGCATAAAAGCGGGAGCGCCCCGCAGCCACGCCCACTTGCCGGGTCAGGATAACTGGGCTGTAACGGGCAACGCTATGACGGAGATCAATCGGTGAACGCACCAAGCCGCCTCGATACGACGCCGCGCCTGGAGGACTATCCTTTTCGCCTCAGCGACAATGTCCGCTTCGGCGATCTCGACCCCAACCAGCACGTCAACAACGCGGTCTACGCCACCTATTTCGAGACCGGCCGTGTCACGCTGATGAAGCTTCCGGAATACGGCCTGACGCCGCCGGGACTTGCCTGGATCATGGTGCGGCTCGACATGCATTTTCGCGCCGAGTTGCACTGGCCGAATACGATCGAGCTCGGCCTCGGCGTGGTGAAGCTCGGGCGGACATCGGTGACGTTCGAGCAGGTCGTGTTTTCGAACGGGAAGTGCATTGCGTCTGCGACGTCAGTCGGCGTCATGCTCGACGAGGCGACGCGACGGCCGGCACCGCTGACCTCAGAAGTGCTCGAGAAGCTCAGACCCTGGCACAAGCGCGGCATTGACGTCGCGCCGCCGAGCCCATGATAGATAAGTGAGTTAGGCCTGCCGTTCCGGCGTCGCCACCACGAGTCCGTCGAGATCGTCGGAGACCTTGATCTGGCAGGACAGGCGCGAGTTCGGACGCACGTCGAAGCCGAAGTCGAGCATGTCCTCTTCCATCGGCGTCGGGCTACCGACCTTCTCGCGCCACGCTTCATCCACATAGACGTGGCACGTGGCGCAGGCGCAGGCGCCGCCGCATTCGGCCTCGATGCCGGGAATGCTGTTGCGGATGGCGGCTTCCATCACAGTCGCGCCGTTCTCGACGTCCACCGTACGGGTTTCGCCCTTGTGATCGACAAAGTGAATTTTGGCCATGTGTGCTCGTGCTGCCGCGATCTAGGGAATGAAGGAGGGTCCGGGCTGTCCTATAACGGGTCGCTCAGCCCGGCGCCATAGCGTTTTGATAAGTCGTGAATGCCGTTTCGCGGGAAGAAAACCCGTCAAAACAAAAGACTAGAGCACGGTTCTGGCCTTGTCGGCCTAAGGGTTCAGGATCGCCTCGATTGCGGCGCGCGCCTCGGTCACCGCCTCTTTCAGCGCGGCGAAGGCGTGAGGCCGGCCCTGTCCGGTCTGGATCGCGGTCTCCAGGCTGGCGGCGGCATCCGCCACCGCAAAGGCGCCGATCCCGCGTGCCGACCCCTTGAGCTTGTGGGCGAGCGCACCAGCCTCGGCCGGCAGCGCCGCCATTGCCGCCATCAAGCGCACCGCCTGCTCGGCAAACATCGCCAGCACTTCCTGTTTCAGCTCGGAATCGCCGAGCGTCATGCGGGAGAGATGATCGAGGTCGAGCGGGCTGTCGATGGGTGCAAGCGGGGGCGAGGGCATCCAGTCCATCCGTTGCAGTTCAGGCATCATGGCGCAGGCCCCGGCATCGCGCGATGGCCGCCGGTCCGGCGGTCAAGTTCCCTCTACCCAAGCACGGAAATGGTTAACCAAATGTTCCGGCCGTTTTGCGCAAATCTGCCTGTTTATTGACGAAAAGTTGCCGCAATCCGGCGAGTCCGGTGGAGAATTGCATTTATTGCTAAGGCCTTACGGCGCGATCCTGTTAACGATGATTAAGAATGTCTTAATCGCGGGCATTTCATTCGCGACGCTCTGCCAATAGGATGTTGGAGAAATTGGCGGACAAGCCGTCCGGGTGGGGATGGCTCGGAGATCCGCGCAAGCGGCATGATCCGGACTGTGGGCTTGCGTAGCGCGCAGAGCTCGCGGGGGGACGCGTACAAGTAACGAGGGCTCGGACTGAACATGGCAAACACTCCGAAAAAGGTCAAAGACCCCACAGAAGATGCGCTTTCTGCAATCCAGGAAGCCCTGAACATCAGCGACACGGCCGCGGACACCAGCCGCAACGCCTCGATGCGCAGCGAAACGTCGCCCCCGGTCGCGCCACCGGCTCCCCCGATATTCGACGAACCGAGCTTCGACGCGCGCCCTGCCGCGAACGAACGCGCGATGTTCGACCAGATCGAGGAGCCGCGCTCCTCGCGCCGCGCCGCCAATGACGACCGTGCGACCATCGGCCAGCTCTTGCAGACGTTGCAGACGGGACGCCCGACCCGCAACATCTATACCGGCGCGACAATCTTCACGGTCATCTGGCTGGCGGCCTGCGCCGCGCTGACGGTCGGCTTCCTGCCTTCGATCCAGGCGGCGATGGGCCAGAGCGGCGGCGTGTTGGCCGTTGCCGGCCTGGTCACGATGTTCTTCGCGCCGATCATGCTGTTCTTCTTCCTGGCGAGCCTCGTCTGGCGCGGCCAGCAAATGAGCTCGGTCGCGCAGGCGATGGCCCAGGTTGCGATCCGCTTCTCCGAGCCGGAAGGCTCGGCTTCGGATTCGATGGTCACCGTCGGCCAGGCCATCCGCCGCGAGGTTGCGGCGATGGGCGACGGCATCGAGCGCGCCATCGCGCGCGCCGGCGAGCTCGAGACGCTGGTCGCCAACGAAGTCGCGGCGCTCGAACGCGCCTATTCCGACAACGAAGTGCGCATCCGCGCCCTGCTCCAGGACATCGCACATCAGCGCGACAATCTGGTCGGCCAGGCCGAGCAGGTCCGCAGCGCCATCTCCGGCGTGCAGATCGATTTGCGCCATGATATCGCGCTGATTTCGGACGCGATTGCCTCGCGCGTCGACGAGGTCGCCAAGTCCATCACCGGCGCGCTCGAAGAGCGCGGCGCCCACATCACCGGTGCGCTCAGCAACGCCGGCGACAACATGATCCTCGCGCTCGGCGAGCGCGGCGGCGACCTGCTCGACCGGCTCGAGGAGGCCAGCAACGAGACCACGCGCGCCGTGCTCGACGCCAGCGAGCGGCTGACCACCAGCCTCAATTTCAAGACCGGCCACGTTCACGACGAGTTCGTCGACCTCGCCGACCGCGTCCACGAAATGCTGAACGAGCGCATCGACCGCATCACCGGCGAGTTCGAGCAGCGCTCCGCCGCGATCGTCGACGGCATCTCCGAGCGTACCGAGCAGGTGCACGACAGCCTGAAGAATTCGTCCGACTCGCTGCTGCTCGAGCTCGAGCTGCGCTCCAACGACCTGTCCGCCAAGATCGACGACGCCGGCAACCGCCTCGCCGGCCAGATCATGACCTCCGGCGACAAGGCGAGTGAGGCGCTCGACGCCACCGTCAACACGCTGGTCGCCAAGGTCGTCAGCCAGACCGAGACCGCGCACGACTCGCTGTCGCTCCAGATGAGCGCCTTCGACGAGCTGGTGAAGAACCAGGGCACCGAGCTGGTCGAGAAGTTCGCCCGCGACTCCGGCACGCTGGGCGCATTGATCACCCGCCACATCTCCGAGTTCGACCGCACCGTGAAGACCTTCGGCGGCGAGATCGTCGATCGGATGGGCCAGCGCACCCAGGATATCCATGAGTCGCTGAAGACCTATGTCGACAATTTCGACACCCGCTTCACCTCTAACGGCGGCGCCATCACGGCTGTGCTCGACCAGCGCCTGGTACAGTTCGAGACCACAATCGGCGAGCGCGTCAGCAACCTCGACACCTCGCTGAACGGCAAGATCTCCAGCCTCGACTCGACGATCGATGGTCACATCAAAACCTTCGACGAGCAGCTCGTCGGCCGCGTCGCCGCGCTCGAACAGTCGTTCGATACCCGCGCGAAGTCGGTCACCGAGACCATCGACGGACGGCTCAACACGCTCGCCTCGTCGCTGACCGACGGTGCCGCGCAGGCGATCCAGTCGATCGACTCCCGCCTCAACCACCTCACGAGCTCGCTGACCGATGGCGCATCGCAGACCATCCAGACGATCGACACGCGCCTTACGCATCTGACGACCACCCTCACCGGCGGCGCGTCGCAGGCGCTCGAATCCATCGACACGCGTCTCACCTACCTGACCACCGCGGTGACGAACGGCGCCTCGCAGGCCGTGCAGTCGATCGATACCCGCCTCACGCTCCTGACCTCGACGCTCACGGACGGCACCGCGCAGGCGATCGAGGCGGTCGACCGCCGCATCACCGGCGTCACCGAAATCATCGACGGCCGCAGCATGCACCTGACCGACACGGTCACGGCGCGCTTCCAGGACATCCAGCAGGCCATCGAGACCAAGGTCGGCTCGGTCGCCAGCGACATCGACGTGCGCGTGGCGCAGTTCGAGGACCTGCTCGGCTCGCGCGTCGAGGCCGTCGCCGGCCGCATCGA
Source organism: Bradyrhizobium sp. WSM471 (assembly GCF_000244915.1). Classification (NCBI taxonomy): domain Bacteria; kingdom Pseudomonadati; phylum Pseudomonadota; class Alphaproteobacteria; order Hyphomicrobiales; family Nitrobacteraceae; genus Bradyrhizobium; species Bradyrhizobium sp. WSM471. The sequence continues at coordinate 5,568,068 of NZ_CM001442.1, forward strand.
GAGCAGCGGACGCCAGGCCAGCGAGGACATGATGTCCCGCGCCGAGATGATCTCGACCGCGATCCGCTCGCATGTCGAGGACGCCGAGCGCTCGCTCACCAACCTCGTGGTCAACACCAGCGAGACCATCCAGACCGGTGCGCGCACCGCGCAGCAGTCGCTGATGACGGTCTCCTCCGACGTCAACGCCCAGCTCAAGATGACCTCCGCCGAGGTCGAGCGCGCGCTGACCGCCGTCGGCACCGGAGCCGCGAACTCGATCCTGACCAGCGCCCGCGAAGCGCAGTCGACGCTGGTCGCGGCCTCGGGCGATGCCTCAAACCAGATCAAGGGGCTCGCGGCCGACGTCGAACGCACGCTGTCGTCGGCAGGGTCGGCGACCGCCGCCTCGATCCTGGCCGGTGCCCGCGAGGTGCAGACCACGCTCGTCACGGCGTCCTCGGACGCGGCCAACCACGTCAAGACCCTCACCGCCGACGTGCAGCGCTCGCTCTCGATGGCCGGCTCCGCCACGGCGGAATCGATCACCGCCGGCGCCCGCGATGCGCAGAGCGCGCTGATCGCGGCCTCGAGCGAGACCGCCAACCAGATCAAGGCGCTGTCCTCCGACGTGCAGCGCTCGCTCTCGATGGCCGGCACCGCGACGGCCGAGACCATCATGACCGGCGCCCGCGAAGCCCAGAGCACGCTCGTCAACGCGTCCTCGGATGCGGCGAGCCAGGTGAAGTCCCTCGCCGCCGAAGTGCATCGGTCGCTCTCGCAGGTCGGCCAGTCGACCGCCGAGACGATCACGACCAGCGCCCGCGATGCCCAGAGCACCCTGCTGGCGGTCTCCGCCGAACAGACCGGCCAGGTTCGTTCGCTGGCGGCCGAGATGCAGCGCGCGCTGGCGACCGCCGGCGGCGCCACCATCGAAGCGCTCACCAGCGGCGTACGCGAGGCCCAGGGCACGCTGATCTCCGCCTCGACGGACGCTGCGGGCCAGATCAAGTCGTTGACCACGGACATCGAGCGCACGCTGACCTCGGTCGGCGCCGACACCGCCTCGACCATCCTCAACAGCGCGCGTGAGGCGCAGACCTCGCTGGTCTCGACCTCGGCGGATGCCGCAAGCCAGATCCGCACGATCTCGAGCGAGATCGAGCGTACGCTGAGCACGGCCACCGCGAACGCGACCAACGACATCCAGACCAGCGCGCTCAACGCCCAGAACGCCTTGATCAACGCCTCCAACGAGGCGAGCTCGCGGGTCAAGTCGAGCTCGGCGGACGTCGAGCGCTCGGTGCTCGCCGCCAGCAGCAGCTTCGGCCAGGCCATGACCGGCAAGACCGACGAGATCGTCACCTACGTGCAGCAGCAGTCCGACCGTCTCGCCAACATGATCGACGCCAAGCGCGGCTCGCTCGTGGACGCGATCGGCTCCAAGACCAGCCAGCTCACGCTCGATATCGACCGCGTCACGTCCGACGCGCTGAAGTCGATCGAGACGCGCGGACATGCGTTCTCGCAGACCATGATGGGCAACGGCTCCGAGGTGGCGCGCACCATCAACTCGGCGAGCGAGATGGCGACGGGTGCCGTCAACAAGTCGCTCAAGGACCTCGAGCAGGCCTCGCGCGCGGCGATCGACCAGTCGCGCCAGGTCTCGATCGCGGCCGTCACCGAAATGCAGGAGACCAGCAAGATCCTGCGCACCGACACGGTCGCCCTGTTCGAGCGCCTGCGCGAAGGCAACATCCTGCTCCAGGAGGTGCTGACCGGTGCGCACGACAACCTCAACTCGCTCGAGCGGGCGCTGGTGACGCGCGTCGCCGACTTCGTCTCGGCGATGAACGACGTCACTTCGCGCAACGGCGCTGCGACGCAGAACCTGGAAGACCAGCTCAACGTCTTCAACAGCAAGACCACGCGGGCGCTCCAGGATCTCGGCGAGCTGTCGACCCAGTTCGACGCGCATGGCAAGGCACTGGTCGAGGCCGCGCAGGTCGTCGAGCAGAGCAACAAGAACACCACCGCCTCGCTCGCCGAACGCAAGGAGGCGCTGGAATCGCTCGTCACCACGATCGACCTGCGCACGGCCGATCTCGACCAGCGCCTGTCGCGCTTCACCGGCCTGCTCGATGAATCGCTGGCGGCCGCCGAAGAGCGTGCCCGCGACATCGCCCGCGTCGTGGCGGAGACCGCCGGCGCAGGTTCCGCCGCGATCACTCGCCAGTTCGAGGCGGTGCGGTCGGCCTCCGAAGAGGAGCACCGCCAGACCGTCGAGGCCATGCACGACATCTACCGTCAGACCACCGACGAGGCGGATGCGATGTTCAAGCAGTCGACGGAGAAGTTCACCAACCTCGTCTCCAGCATGAAGCAGATGGCGTTCGAGATGCACAACGAGCTCGAAGCCACCCGCAACGAGTTGCGCCGCGGCGTGCTCGAGATGCCCCAGGAGGCCGCCGAGAGCACTGCGCAGATGCGCAAGGTGATCGTCGACCAGATCGAGGCCCTCGCCGAGCTCAACCGCATCGTGGCCCAGCACGGCCGCGGCCTCGACGTCTCCACGACGGGCCGCGCCAGCGTGCAGCGCCAGGAAGAGCCGATGCTGGCGGCCGTCGGCGCGCGCAGCACCGAGACGCGCATGCGCGAGAGCGCCAGCGCCTCGACGCTGCCGCCGCCGGACCTCGGCATGCCCGCGTCCTCGCGCCGCACCGAAGCGCCGCCGGTCGCGCCGGCCGGAAACGACCAGGGCCGTGACGGCTGGCTGTCGGACCTCCTGAGCCGCACGGACGCCAACCAGGGTGCGTCCACCGGACGTGAGCCCCAGCGCGGCCGCCAGGCTGCACCGGCTCCGCAGCCGCAGGCTCCGCAAGGTGGCGGCAATCCGCTGGAATCCTTGTCGCTCGACATCGGCCGGCTGATGGACCGCAACCTCGCGTCCGAGATGTGGGACCGCTACCAGCGCGGCGAGAACAAGGCCTTCACCAAGCGCCTCTACACGCCCGCCGGCCAGAAGGCCTTTGACGAGGTCGCCCGCAAGTATCGCTCCGACCGCAACTTCAAGGCCACGGTCGACCGCTATGTCGCCGAGTTCGAACGCCTGCTCGACGAAGTCGCCCGCGACGGCCGCGGCCCGCAGGAGCTGCGCAACCACCTGACCTCGGAGACGGGCCTGGTGTATACGCTGCTCGCCCACGCAGCGGGACGGCTGGGGTGAGCGGCCAGCTCGCAAATGACGAATAAGGAAACGGAGGCCTCGCGGCCTCCGTTTTTGTTTTGGGTGTCATTAGGAACGAAGCGATCGACAAACATTCGGTGTCGTCCTGGCGAAAGCCAGGACCCATACCGCGAGGTCTGTCGATTGCCGCCGGTGGAAGTACCGAACGACTGCTCTTCGCCAAACTCCTCCTTGGGGTAATGGGTCCTGGCTTTCGCCAGGACGACGCCGGAGAAGCACGAGGCGATCCCCCTACTGCCGCCGGCGCTCCGGCACGGCGGGCTTCGGCGGCTCGGGCGGTGGCGGCGCGGCTGGCGGCCCGCTGTTGCTGGCGCCGAACAGGACGCGGGTCGGGTTGCGGTCGAAATTGTTGACGGCGCGGCTGATGTCGCCGAGCGTACGGCGGCCGTCGGTCATCAATGCGCCGGAGCGCTTGTCGAAATCGTCGGCCAGTTCGCGGATCGACTTCACCGCCTGGAACAGCTCGCCGCCGTCCTTGCCGCCGGCGAGCGTGTTGAGGCCAAGCATGAGGCTGTCAGCCTTGAGCATGACGCCGTCGACCTTGGCCATCACGCCGTCGATCTTCTCGGAGTTGCGAGCGAGCGAGTTGGTGAAGGTCTCGAGATTCTTCAGCGAGTTCTTCACCGACTCCTGATTGTCGGCGACGATCTTGTTGATGTTCTGGAGCGTGCCGCGGATCGCCTCGGTGACGTCCTGAAGCTTGTTGGGATCGGCCGTCAGCGTGGGAATGCCGTCCTCGTCGAGCGGCGGCGACGGCGCGGCCTCCTCGCCGCCCTTGAGCGAGATCGCGGCGACGCCGGTCAGGCCCTGGAATTCGAGGCCGACCAGGGTGTCCTTGCGGATCGGGGCATTGTTCTCGACCATGGCGAGTGCGACAACCCGCCGCGGGTTGTCGAGCTTCACCGAGACCACCTCGCCCACCCGGATACCGTTGAAATTGACGCTACCGCCGTTGCGCAGGCCCGCGGCCGGGCCCTCGAACACGACGCGCAGGGGGCTGCGCTGCTTGGTGGTGTGCAACGACTGAAACCACAGGACGAAGCCGATCGCGGCGGCGATCACCGCCAGCGTGAACGACCCGATCAGCACGTAATTTGCGCGCGTTTCCATCAGCTACTCCGGCACCTCAGCCCATCACCGCGCGAGCGCGCTTGCCATGGAAATATTGCCTCAGCCAGGGATGTTGCGAGGCCTGCATGTCGGCGATCGACCCTGCCGCAATGATCTTACCGTTCCCTAAAACGGCGATGCGGTCACATGCTGTGTAAAGGCTATCGAGGTCGTGGGTTACCATGAAAACGGTCAGCCCCAAAGTCCGCTGCAGCGTCCTGACCAGCTCGTCGAAATCGCCGGCGCCGATCGGGTCGAGGCCCGAGGTCGGTTCGTCCAGGAAGACGAGATCTGGGTCGAGCGACAGCGCGCGCGCCAGCGCCACGCGCTTGATCATGCCGCCCGAGAGTTCCGACGGAAAGCGATCGGCGACTTCGGGCTTGAGACCCACCATGGTGAGCTTGGCGATGGTGATCTCGTCCATCAGCCGCTGCGACACCCGCAGATATTCGCGCATGGGAAACTGGATGTTCTGCCGCACCGTGAGCGAGGAGAACAGCGCGCCCTGCTGAAACAGCACGCCCCAGCGCCGCTCCACGTTGCGACGCTGCGACGTATTGGAAGCATCCAGGTCGACGCCGAACACCTCGATGCTCCCCGCGACCTTCGGCACGAGGCCGATGATGGTGCGTGTCAGCACGGACTTGCCCGCGCCGGAAGGACCGACGAAGCCAAGGATCTCGCCGCGCTTGACGTCGAGGTCCAGCCCGTCGAGCACGCGCGTCGCGCCGAACTGCACGGTGATGTCGCGGACGCGAATGATGGGATTCTGGATCTCGCCTGCCATCGTCACATCCCGATCGCGGCGAAGAAGATGGCGAACACACCGTCCATGACGATGACGAAAAAAATGCCTTTCACGACAGACGATGTCGTGTGCTGCCCAAGCGATTCCGCGCTGCCCTGCACCGCGAGCCCCTCGACGCAGGCAACGATGCCGATCACCGCGGCCATCACCGGTGCTTTCACGATGCCGACGACGAAATGGTCGATCGAGATGGCGTCGCGCAACCGCAGCAGGAAAGCCTCCGGCTGCACGCCCCCGTAGAGCCAGGCGACGAGGCCGCCGCCATAGAGCGCGGCCATGGCGCCGAGGAAGGCCAGGATCGGCAGCGCGAGAACGAGCGCGAGCATGCGCGGCAGCACCAGCACCTCGATCGGGTCGAAACCCATGGTGCGCAGCGCGTCGATCTCCTCGCGCATCTTCATCGAGCCGAGTTCGGCGGTGTAGGCGCTGCCCGAGCGGCCCGCGACCATGATCGCGACCAGCAGCACGCCGATCTCGCGCAGCACCAGCACGCCGAGCATGTCGACGACGAACAGGTCGGCGCCGAACCTGCGGAAGTGGAAGATACCCTGCTGGGCGATGATGCAGCCGATCAGGAAGGTGATCAGCACGACGATCGGCACCGCGCGCCAGCAGACCTGCTCCAGATGATGCACGGTCGAGGTCAGGCGGAACGAGCGCGGATGAATCAGGGTACGCGCGACCGCCGCGAGCACCGCGCCGAGCATGTCGATCAGGCCTGCGACGGTGCCGGCAACACCGGCCACGGCCCGGCCGATCTGCTCCAGCATGCCGGTGATGGTGATCGTGCTGGTGTCGATGACGGGCGTCGCCCTGACCCGCCGTACCTCGTCCACGAGGCTCGAATAATTGGCGGAGAGGCCGGCGATCTGCGCCTCGACGGCACCCTGCGTCAGGCTGCGGCGCAGCCGCTCGATCAGCCAGGCGCCAAAGGTGTCGAGCTTGGCGACCTCGGACACGTCGATGAAGATGCTTTGCGAGGTGCCGGCGAGCTTCTCGGCGTCGGCCACCATCCGCTCCAGGACCGGCGCGAAGCTCGCGGTCCAGGTTCCGGTGGCGCAGAGTGCCAGCGCATTGCCCTTCGCAATCCGTTCCAGCTTCGGATCGCCGTTCAAGATGTCCGCTCCCGTGCCGGGGCGCGAGAAACGGTTGAAATCAGATGGTTGCGCACGCGCCCTTACCCGGAGAAGGTATCCCCAACTGGTTAACCTTAGTTGCTAGAGGTAACCAGCAGGTTCAGATTTCGCCAGAGTTCAAAATGACTTCCAGCAAAGTTCCTGCCCTCGCCGCACGAATCGAGCGCTTTCCCATCGCGGGCAGTTTCACTATCAGCCGGGGCGCCAAGACCGAGGCCGTCACTGTCGTGGCAGAGGTCAGCCGGGACGACCTGACCGGCCGCGGCGAATGCGTGCCTTATCCCCGCTATGGCGAGACGCCCGAGGCGACCCTTGCCGCCATCCAGGCCATGCGGGAGGCCGTGGCCGGCGGCCTCACCCGCCAGGCCCTGCAAGCCGCCATGCCGCCCGGAGCGGCCCGCAATGCCCTGGATTGTGCCCTGATTGATCTGGAAGCCAAGGCGGCGGGCTTGCGGGCCTGGAGCCTGCTCGACCGCCCGTCGCCGGGCGAGCGCACCACGGCCTACACGATCTCGCTGGGCACGCCCGAGGCCATGGCGGCGGCGACTGCCAAAGCGGCGCACCGGCCGCTGCTCAAGATCAAGCTCGGCGGCGACGGCGACACGGAGCGGATCGCGGCGGTACGCAAGGCCGCTCCCGAATCCGAATTGATCGTGGATGCCAACGAGGCCTGGACCGAGGCCAATCTGGAGCACAATCTTGCCGCCTGCGAGGCCGTCGGCGTCACCCTGGTCGAGCAGCCGCTGCCGGCCGGAAAGGACGACGCGCTGGCCCGGATCAAGCGGCCACTGGTGGTCTGCGCCGACGAAAGCGTGCACGACCGCTCTTCGCTGGCGTCGCTCCGGGAGCGCTACGATGCCGTGAACATCAAGCTCGACAAGACCGGCGGCCTCACCGAGGCGCTGGCGATGGCCGATGCCGCGCAGGCGCTCGGCTTCGAGATCATGATCGGCTGCATGGTCGCGACCTCGCTGTCGATGGCGCCTGCGATGCTGGTGACGCCGCAGGCGCGCTTCGTCGATCTCGACGGCCCGTTGCTGCTGACGCGCGACCGCGATCATGGCCTGCGTTACGATGACAGCCTGGTCTATCCGCCGGACTCGTCGCTGTGGGGATGAGCTTTCAGCCGGTGCCGCGCCGACCAGATCAGAAGCGCACCCACACCGGCCATCGCGGCCATGACGTAATAGAGGCCGTCGCCGATGCGGGCGTAGATCGCGCCTGACGCGATCGAGGTGGTCGCACCCAGCAACCCGTTGCACGCGGCGTAATAGCCCTGCCCCCGCGCAATCTGATGCGACGGCACGCGCTGCACCAGCAGACTCATCGTGCCGAGGATCGTCATCCCGAAGGTCAGGCCGTGGCCGAGCTGCACGACCGCGAGCAGCGCGAGCGGCGGATCGTGCGCGGTGACGACCCAGCGCACGACCGCGCTCGCGCCCCCGATCGCCATGAGCGAGGACGGGTGCAGCGAGAAGCGCGGCGACAACGCGAACACGACGATCTCGGCGATCACTCCTAACGTCCAGAGCCCTGCGATCGTCAGCCCGCCGAGGCCGTGGGCCTGCCAGTTGATGGCCGAGAACGTGTAGTACGCGACGTGACTGCCCTGGATCAGCGCGGCCGAAACGATAATGGCCCAGAAGCCGGCATCGCGCAGCAGCGCCTTGCTGGCGTGCGCCACCGTCGTCCTTCGCCTGACATCGTCGAGCGGCTGCAGCAGCATGCCGGCGGCGACCGCAACCACGGCCCAGGCGACGATGACCCAGATCAGATCGCGCGCCGCAATGTGGTCCACCAGATAGCCGCAGGCGAGCGAGCCGGCCGCGAAGGCTGCCGAGCCCCACAGCCGCACCGGCCCGTAGTCGAGCCCGTAGCGGGCGACGCCACGCAGCGCATAGGCGTCGGTCAGCGGCATGGTCGGCGTCCACATCATGCAGGTCAGCGCATAGATCAGGAACAGCGCCAGCGGCTGCTGCTGCAAGCCGACCGCCGTGAACCCGATCGCCGTCGCCAGCACGGACACCATCATGCCGGCGCGAATGGCATGTCGCTTTTCGGCAAAGGCCGTGATCTGCGGCAGCGTGGTGAAGCGCGTGATCGCCGGCAGCGCGTTGATGAGGCCGATCCAGGCCGCGTCGATGCCGATGGCCTTCAGCCAGACCGGAAAGAACGGCAGATGCGTTCCCGACACCGCGAACACGGCCGAATAGAACAGCGCGAGGCTCACGGCGAATCGCCGCTTCCGAGCTGCTGCGATGGGGATTTGTGATTCGGGCGCCATCAAACCAATTGCGATTCGGTCGATATCGTGATGATCGTTACTGTAACGCGCGGTGATTTGCGCGACGAGATTGACATGGCCAACGAAGCATTCGCCCTCTCGCCTATGTCTGCCCGCGCGGCCGAGCCGAACGAGCAGGATTACGACGCGATCCGCGAAGCCTTCCTGGAGACCGCGCGCGGCCGCTGGTTCCTCGGCGAATACGCCAAGCGCAACCGCAACGCCGACACCCGCATGGTGCTCGATGCTGTCGCGAAAATCGAAGAAACCCTTGCGGCACAGCGCCAGCCCGTCGTCGAGGACCGCCTCCCCGAGGCGCTGGTCGCGATCCGGCACGCGATCCGCGAAGCCGAGACGATTGCGATCGCGGCGTTCGATCCCGGGGCGATCGAGGCGAGTCTCGCGCCGATCCCGCGCGGTCTCCGCATCATCAAGGAGATCTCCTGGCGCTGGCGCGAGATCGGCGCGGACGGGCGAATCTGCGACCTGATTGATTCGCAGCTCGCATCCATCGAGGCGGCCTGCGCGCAGGTTTCGACCATCGATCCCCGCGCCGACCTCAAGGCCGCATTCGATCTGCTCAAGGACCGGATCGACCAGACCGACGCTGACGCAACGCCGCAGGCCGCGCCCCCCTCGCCGGCTCCGGTACAGGACGCACCGTCGCCCGCTGCGGAAGCTCCGCCTGCGGAGGCCGCGCCTGCGGCGATGGCCGGCGAAGCAGCCGTGGCTTTTAGGGAGGCGCCGCAGGACATCGCAGAGGCGATCGAGCCCGAAACCACCATGGAAGCGGCCGACGTCGTCGCCGAGGCCTTCTCCGTGATGGAACAGGCGATGGACGCCGCCCTGGAGCCGGAGACCCTCGCGGAGAGCCGGGCCGCGCCTGAAGCCGCCGCTTTTGCAGAGCCGTCCGCTGAGTCCGCCGCCTTTGCCGAGGTGACGGACGAATTTTCGCTCGACGCCGCCGCCGAAGCCGAGGACGAAGCCATACTCGAGGCCATCGCGTTGGAGATGGCCGCGCCCGATCCGGAATTCGACGAGATCATCGAGCCCGTGGAGATGGAAGCGACCGTTCCGGATCCGGTGGTTGCGGAGGCCGCAGCGCCCATCGCAGCCGAGATACCGGAGCCGATCGCACCGGAGCCGGCCGCACCGGAGCCAGTCGCCGCCGCAACGGTCGTGGAGGAGCCCGTGGAGGAAGCGCCGATCGCGATGGAATCGCTGGCGCGCCTCACCAACGCCATTGCGGAAGCCGCCGCCGAAGTGATGGAGCAGCCGGCGCCGGTGATGGCAGCCACCGCGACATTCGGCGCGGCGCAGGCCACGACGCTGCCGATGCCCTCGCCGGTTCCGGAAGCCTCGCTCGGCGCCACCATCCTCGCCAGCGGCATCCTGCAAAAGCCCCGCGCCGCCGCCAACGATCCCATGGCGCCCATTCGCCGCATGACCCAGGCCGAGAAGATCGCGTTCTTCTCGTAAGGGGATGCGCTCTCACTTCCGTCATCCTGAGGTGCGAGGCGCACGATGCGCCGCATCGTGCGCGGAGCCTCGAAGGATGAGCGGCCGAGATGCAGCCGGGCCGTCGCCCTTCGAGGCGCACTCTGCGTCGCTGTCGCGCCGCAGAGTGCGCGCCTCAGGATGACGGTGATGGATCGGAGCTCAGCCCATCATCCGCAATTCCACACTGCCCCGATCGGCGTCCGCGTCCAGCACGGGCCAAAACTACCGCCATTGTAGCGGCCGCCGCCGAAGCCGGGCCGGCCGAAATAGCGCCACTCACCGTCCCAGCCGTAATATTGCGGAACTGGATCGATGTACCAATGGCGCCGGTCGCTGGGCGACATCCGCCGCATCGCTTCCTTCTGCTTGTAGAGCGGGATGCTGTTGCTCAGCGGCTGGCGATAGCCCGGCAGGAAGCCGTAGCCATGCCAGGCTTGCTTGGGACGCTTTTGGATCGAAGCAGCCGGCGCGACAGCCGGCAGCAGCGATAGGACGATAGCGACAGATAGACACATAAGGCGCGACATGGACCGACCATAAACAGTCGGATGCCGGCAGGCCATTCAAATTCGGGGGGCGATGTAACAAAGCCCATCGCGAAACCGAAGAGATCGGGAACGGAAATCCATCACCGAGGGTCAAGGAAACATGATTGGCGAAGTGATTGTCATTGGCGATCTGCAATTGCGTAACGGCGCCTCTGTCGACGAACACGACCGGCTCGGCGCGCGCATGTACGACATCGTCAGCCGTCTTCCCGGCTTTGTGTCGGTCAAGTCGTTCAAGGCCAGTGACGGCGAGGAGCTCACCGTGTTCCGTTTTGCCTCGGAGCAAGCGCTCGAGGCCTGGCGCACCCATCCCGAACATGTCGAGACGATGAAGCGGGGACATGCCGAATTCTATGCCAGCGGCTTCCTGCAGATCTGCAAGGTGATCCGCGAAGTTGGACCATTCGCGCACGCGTGACGCGGTTTCACATCGTTCGATCGTGCGCTGCTAGCTGATCACACCCTTCCTGATCAGGAAGCATCCGTAACCCCTGCTGTCCCCCACCTGCACCACGCCAAAACCCCCCGCCGCCGCGCGATAAAAATCCGGCCGGGAGAGTTTTCCGGGCGTGACCGGCCGGCCAGCGGCGCGTTCGATCTCGGCGAGCACCGCGCGCTGCACATCGGGGACGCGGTCGGGATCGTCGACCGGCATCATCACGCGTACCGGATCGGGATCGAAATCGTCGAGCGGGTAGACCGACATGATGGCGCGAATCGCGGTCTCCATGCGCATGCCCGGCAACTGGATCAGGCGCTGCGAATTCGTGCTCTGCGCGATGCGTGCCGCGGGGTGATTGGCATCGACGAAAGCGAGGTCGTCGCCATGGCCCATGGAAGCCAGCAGCCAGAGCAGGTCGGGCGTGAGGATCGGATCGATCGATTTCAGCATGTGACGGACTGTCCTCCCATGGGGCGCCCACCTTGGCAGGTTCCAAGCGTGATTCAGATCACGCAGCCTACCATGGTGATGGGGATCACGGACCTCAAACTCGAACGCGGCCAAGCTCCGCGGCAACCAATCTCGTATCGAGATCAGTGCCAAAGGAGCACGCCATGTTCCGCCTAAGACCTTTCCTGATGACGGCTAGCCTGCTGGGAAGCCTGTTCGGCTTTGCCTGCGGCCCAGTTTCCGCGCAAGTCGCCCCGGTCGAGCCGGCCCCCACCGCGCTGCAAGGCCCGGAACAGCGGGTGGCGCTGGTGATCGGCAATTCGAACTACCAGAACGCGCCGCAGCTCGCCAATCCGGACAACGACGCGGAGTCCATGGCGAAGTTCCTGAACTCCGCCGGCTTCGAAGTGGTCGCCGCGACCGACCTCACCCAGAACGACATGCTCCGCGTGGTGCAGGACTTCTCCGCCAAAGTGTCGGCGCGCGGTCCGAACACCGTGGCGATGGTCTACTACGCCGGTCACGGCGTGCAGCTCGCCGGCGAGAACTACCTCGTTCCCGTCGACGCCAAGGTCTCGAGCCAGACCGAGCTCGTCAACAACTCCGTCCGCCTGGTCGACGTGATGTCGACGCTGGAGACGATCCCGAGCCGCATGCGCATCGTCATCCTCGACGCCTGCCGCAACAACCCGTTCCCGAACGTGAATGATGCCGGCCGCGGCTTGGCCATCGTCGATGCGCCGAACGGTTCGATCGTCGGTTACTCGACCGCGCCGGGCGCGGAAGCGCAGGACGGCACCGGCGGCCACAGCCCCTATACGCAGGCCTTCCTGAACGTCGCGCGCGAGCCCAACGTGCCGATCGAGCAGCTGTTCAAGCGCGTGCGCCTCGAAGTGAACCAGACCACCAGCGGCGCGCAGATCCCGTGGGAGAGCTCGTCGCTGACGTCGGACTTCACCTTCTTCGGCGACACCGCCGTTGCCGCCAACCGCGCGCCGGTGAATGCGCCTGTGGTGCAGATGGCCTCCAACCTGCCGAGCCGCTCGACCCGCCAAGCCTATGACTACGTCGTGTCCGAAGCACGGCCGGAGTACTATCAGGAATTCATCACGATGTATCCGCACGACCCGCTGTGCGATCACGTCCGCTGGCTGCTCAACAACCTGCTGCTCACGCAGGCCTGGCACAAGGCGGTGCTCGCGAACTCGCCGCTCGGCTACAAGAACTTCTACGACAGCTACGGCAACACGCCCTATGCGCAGGTCGCGCTGAAGCTCCAGATGCAGCCGAAGCAGATTCCCTTGATGCAGGCGACCAAATTCCTGGCGCCGCAGAATATCGCCCCGACCTTCAAGATCGGCAATCTCGGCCAGCCCAAATACATGCCGCTGCAGCAGGGTAATGGCGGCGCGCAAGTGAACGGCAATTTTCCGATCGTGCAGAAGTCGGGCGACAACAACGGCATCGGCAAGCTCGGCAATGGCGGCCAGATCATCAACCTGCCGGCGGGCAACAACCAGCCCAACCCGCAGAACGGCACGCCGTCGCAGACCCCGGGCAAGATCGCCACCCTGCCCGCGCCGACCAACACCACCAACACCACCAACAACAATGGCGGCATCGGCAAGATCGTGACGCTGCCTGCGACCAATAAGACGCCGAATGGCACTGCCAACGGCACAACCAGTGGCAATCCTGGCAAGATCGTGAGCATGCCGGTGAATGTCGGCAAGGGCGGCACGACCATCGATACGAAGCCCGTCAACGTTCAGACCCAGAACAACCCGATCCGCATCAACAACGGCGTGAAGATCAGCAACAACCCGGTGAACAAGCTGCAGGTGCAGAACAACGACCGCCCGCAGTTCAACACGAACAACCGGATCGTCAACAATGGCAACAACAACTTCCGCCAGTCGATGAACCAGAGCCAGGGTGGCAACAGCGGCAACAACCACCGCGGCGGCTTCATGCACTGATGATGCAAAGAAGAAGGTGCGCGCCCTCCCCCGCTTGCGGGGGAGGGTTGGGGAGAGGGTGCTTCCACAAACGAGGATCCCGCGAGAGGAAAGAGCCCCCACCCGGCGCTTCGCGCCGACCTCCCCCGCAAGCGGGAGAGGTTGCACCGAGCAAAGCGGCGAGTTCGAACCCACATGCGACAAATAAAGAAGGGGCAGAGCGGTGACGCTCTGCCCCTCTTCGCATTGGGGAATAGATATGATCAGCATTGGCGCGCTCTGAGCGCGCGCCTCGTCCTTCGAGACGACCGCTCCGCGGTCTCCTCAGGATGAGGCTAATCAGCATCGGGGCCGATTGAAGCTGCTGCCGCGCACGCCTTCCTCATCCTGAGGAGCCCGCCAAAGCGGGCGTCTCGAAGGATGGCCACAGGGAAACTGCTCTCAGGCCACCAGCTCGGCGAACAGATCGGCGTCGACATTGCCGCCCGAGAGCACAATGACGACGTTCTTGCCGGCAACATCAAGTCGCCCCGCAAGCAGCGCGGCCAGGCCGACCGCTCCGCCCGGCTCGACCACGAGCTTCAGCTCGCGATAGGCAAAGGCGACGGCCGCGCCGACTTCCTTGTCCGACGCGGTCACGCCGCGCGCGAGCAGCTTGCTGTTGATTGCAAAGGTCATCTCGCCGGGGATCAGGGCCATCAGCGCATCGCAGATGGTGCGGCCGGCGGGTGCGTGCGGCTCGCGGTGGCCCGCGGTCAGCGACAGGCCGTGATCGTCGAACGCTTCGGGCTCGGCCACGACGATTTGGGCCAGCGGAAAGCGTGCCTTTACGGCCGTCGCGACGCCCGCGATCAGGCCGCCGCCGGAGGCCGGCGCTACCACGATATCTGGGGCGAGACCAAGTGCCGCCATGTCCTCGGCGATCTCGCGGCCGGCCGTGCCTTGGCCGGCGATCACGAAGGGATCGTCATAGGGCCTGACCAGCGTCGCGCCGCGCTTCTCGGCGATACCGCGCGAGATCGCCTCGCGGTCGTCGCGGTCGCGGTCGTACAGCACGACCTCGGCACCGTAGGATTTGGTGCGCTCGCGCTTCGACAACGGCGCATCCGCAGGCATCACGATGGTCGCCTGCATGTCGAGGATCTTGGCCGCCGCCGCCACGCCCTGGGCGTGGTTGCCGGAGGAGAACGCGACTACGCCGCCGGCGCGCTTGTCCTGCGGGATCGAGGCGACCTTGTTGAAGGCACCGCGGAACTTGAACGAACCGGTGCGCTGGAGCATCTCCGGCTTGAGATAGACCTTTGCGCCGACGCGTTCGTTGAGCACGGGAAAGGACAGCAGCGGCGTGCGGACGGCGAAGGGTGCGATCACGCGTGCTGCGGCATCGATATCGGCAGGGCCGATCGGGAGGAGCTGTTCTGTCATGCCCGATGTTATCGCGGCGGATGAGGCGCGGGCAAGGCATGTCTGCGCGAGCGCTTCTTCCCCTCAGGCGACGAATCGCGCCGGTTCTGCCCCGTTCCGGCCCGGCAGCACCGCATCGACCGCCAAAATGCTGTCGATAAAGGCCCGGGCCGAGGCTTCCCAGGTGTAGTTGGCGGCGAATTCGACGCAGTCCTGCCGGGAGATGTCCAGCGCGGCGAAGCAGGCACCGCGCAGATCGTGATCGAGCGCGCCGACCGGGGCATCGCCGATCACGTCGCGGGGGCCCTTCACCGGGAAGGCCGCGACCGGCAGGCCGCTCGCCAGCGCTTCGAGCAGAACGAGGCCGAACGTGTCGGTCTTGCTCGGAAACACGAAGACGTCAGCGGCCGCATAGATGTCCGCCAGCTCCTCGCCGTGCTTTTCGCCGAGGAAGATCGCGTCCGGATAGGCCTCCTCCAGCGCGACACGCGCCGGACCGTCGCCGACAATCACCTTGGTGCCGGGCAGGTCGAGGTCGAGGAACGCCTCGAGATTCTTCTCCACCGCGACCCGGCCGACCGAGAGGAACACCGGTGCCGGCAGGCAGAGATCGATCGCGCGGGGATGGAACAAATGGGTGTCGACGCCGCGCGGCCACAGCACGACATTGTCGAAGCCGCGCTCGGTCAGCTCGCTGGCGAGCGCCGGCGTTGCCGCCATCACGGCGCGGCTGGGGCTGTGAAATCGGCGCAGCGCCCGCCAGATCAGCGAGCCCGGCACCGGCACGCGGGCGCGGACATATTCGGGAAAGCGGGTGTGGAAGCTGGTCGTGAAGGGCAGCTTGCGCTGGCGGCAATAACGCCGAACCATCAGGCCGATCGGACCCTCCGTCGCGATGTGGATGCTGTCCGGGTGCGCCTCTTCGATCAGCTTTGCGATTCTGCCCGGCCGCGGCATGGCCAGCCGCACGTCACGGTAGCTCGGCATCGCAAAGGTGCGGAACGATTGCGGCGTCAGGAACGAGAATTCGACGTCGAGGCTTTTGGCACCGTCAGCAAGTTTGGTCAGCGTCCGAACCACACCGTTGACTTGCGGGTGCCAGGCGTCGGTCGCGACCAGGATGCGCATCAGGCTGCCTTTGTCATGCAGCTCTGGCTGCAACCTGCGGGACCTGTGCCGGCTTCTCGGCCTGGTCCGCCCAGGTGATGATCTCGAAACGGCCATCGTCGTGCTCGACCAGCGCCGTGCAGCTCTCGACCCAGTCGCCGCAATTCATGTAGCGGATGCCGCCCTCGTCGCGGATCACCGCGTAGTGGATGTGACCGCAGATCACGCCGTCGGCGTCGTGGCGCCGCGCCTCGGCGGCGAGCGCCTGCTCGAACGCGCCGATATAGTTCACCGCATTCTTCACCTTCTGCTTGGCCCATTGCGACAGCGACCAATAGGGCACCTTGAACATGCGCCGGAAGAAGTTGACGAAGCGATTCAGCTGGATCGCGAAATCGTAGGCCTTGTCGCCGAGATGGGCGAGCCAGCGTGCGTTCTGCACCACGAGGTCGAAGATGTCGCCGTGGATGACGAGATAGCGCTTGCCGTCAGCGCCGGAGTGGACGGTGTTCTCGACCACGTCGATGCCGCCGAAATGCGTGCCGTAATAGTTGCGCAGGAACTCGTCGTGATTACCGGGGATGTAGATCACCTTGGCGCCCTTGCGCGCCTTGCGCAAAAGCTTCTGGACCAGGTCGTTATGCGATTGCGGCCAATGCCAGCTCGATTTCAGCGCCCAGCCGTCGACGATATCGCCGACGAGATAGATCGTGTCGGCATCATGGAAACGCAGGAAGTCGAGCAGAAGGTCGGCTTGAGAACCGCGGGCTCCGAGATGAACGTCGGAGATGAACAACGTGCGAAAGCGCCGCTCCGGGCTCTCGTCACTCACATCGTAACTTCCCATGCGCCAGCCTGTAACAATGTCCCGTGACAGGGGGATGACCAATTGAACCTTTGAGGCACCTTCGGATACGAATCGCGCTTGCCTCGCCCACCCCGCGAATATCAGTCGCATGCGACAATCAGGCGACATGGCGTCGCAGCGGCCTCCGCAAGAACCCGGAACCGCGGCGCGCTCGCGAGCGGCGTCAGTAGAATTTGTGGAAATGATGGATCGGGCCGTGGCCGTGGCCGACGCTGAAGCGGTCGGCGGCGGCGATCGCCGCGCTGATCCAGGTCTTGGCGTTGCGCACGGCGCGCTCGAGATCCTCGCCTCGGGCGAGCCCCGCGGCAACCGCCGAGGACAGCGAGCAGCCGGTGCCATGGGTATTGCGAGTGGCAACGCGCGGCGCGGCGAGCGCGATCGTGGTGCTGGCATCGACGAGATAGTCGATGCTCTCGGCGCCCTCGCCGTGCCCGCCCTTGATCAGGACCGCCCGGCAGCCGAGCGCCAGCAGCCGGCGCCCCTGGCTTTCGATCTCGGCCTCGCTGGCCGCGACCGGTTCGCCGAGCAGAGCCGCGGCCTCGGGCAGATTGGGTGTGATCACCGAAGCCAGCGGCATCAGTTTAATGCGCAGGGCGTCGACAGCTTCGGACGCGAGCAGGCGATCGCCCGATGTCGCCACCATCACGGGATCGAGCACGATATGCCGGGGCGCCCAGCGCGACAGCGCGGCCGCGATCGCATCGATGCTGGCGGCTTGCGCCACCATGCCGATCTTGACCGCGCCGACCTCGAGATCGGAGAACACCGCGTCGATCTGCGCGGTGACGAATTCGGCGGGCACCGCGTGAATGCCGGTGACGCCGCAGGTGTTCTGCGCCGTCAGCGCCGTGATGGCGGACGCGCCAAAAACGCCGAGCGCGGCAAAGGTCTTCAGGTCGGCCTGGATGCCGGCGCCGCCGCTCGAATCGGAGCCGGCAATGGTCAGCGCGACGGGCGTCGTCATGGGGCGATTTTCCGCGTTTTCGAAGCCATGGCCCGTCCTAGCGCGCCTCCCCCAGCCCAGCAAGTTCGCTTGCTAAATCCGGCCGGGTTTGGCCTATTAGCCGTCAGATATGCTTTCGGAGTGACCGCGATGGTTCCCTTTTTCGTCCAGATCAAATGCAAGCTCGGTCAATCCTATGTGGTCGCCAATGCGCTTGCCGAAGCCGAGATCGCCTCCGAGATCTATTCCACGGCCGGGCAATACGACCTGCTGGTGAAGTTCTACGTCGACAACGACACCGATATCGGCCACTTCGTCAACGAGAAGGTGCAGGTGCTGCCCGGGATCCAGGACACCCTCACCATCATCACCTTCAAGGCGTTTGGCGCGAGTTGATCGTCCGGAAAGGAGCGGGCCTGATCAGGCGCCGCCCTCCTTGCGCTTGGGACGCGGCGGACCGTCCACCGGCGGCAGCGATTTGAGATAGTCCGCCATCGCCGCGAGATCGTCGTCCGGCAATTGCGAGGTGTTCTTGATCACCCGCGTCATCGCGCCGCCGACGCTGTCGCCGTCGGGCAATTCGCCGGTCTTCAGGAAATAGGCAATATCCTTCGCGCTCCACTCGCCAAGGCCCTTCTGGGTGATGTTGGGCACCCACCCCTCGCCTTCCGGATTGGGTCCGCCGGCGAAGCGTTGTCCGGCGATGATGCCGCCAAGCGCATTGCGCGGGCTGTGGCATTCCGCGCAATGGCCAAAACTGTTGACGAGATAGGCGCCGCGATTCCACTGCGGCGACTTCGCGCTGTCGGCGACGAAGGGCTTGCCGTCCAGAAATAAGAATTTCCAGATGCCGACGTTGCGGCGGATATTGAACGGAAAGCGCACGTCGTGGTCGCGCACCTTGCCTGCAACGGCCGGTAGCGTTTTCAGGTACGCAAAGAGATCGAGCACGTCCTCGCGCCTGGCGTGCTGATAGGACGTGTAGGGAAAGGCCGGAAAATAATGCCGTCCCTCCGGCGAGACCCCGTGCATCACCGCGTTGACGAATTCGGCCTGGCTCCATTTGCCGATGCCGTCGGTCGGATCGGACGAGATGTTCGGCGCGTAGAACGTTCCGAACGGCGACTTGATCGCGACGCCGCCGCCGAGCCTGAGACGATCGGGCTGGTCGGGGACGGCATGGCATGAGGCGCAGCCGCCGGCGTTGAACATCACCTCGCCATTGGCAAGATCAGGGACGCGGGCAGGCGCGATGCCGGCGGCCGCCACCACCGGCGCGCTGAGCCACCAATAGACGCCGGCTGCGGCGAGTGCGGCGAGCAGCGCCACGGAGATTGTTCGTCGCAATATGCGGTCCTTTCGTCGTCGCGGCGAAGCTTATGACCGATGTCCTCGCGGCTCCAGCCACGAAGAATTTAGCCCACCGCGGCCTGAAACGGGAATAAACTGAAATGCCGGCTGTTGGAAGTTTGGCGGCCCAAACGGGTTCAGCAGGGAGAAAAATCATGAACAAGATCGTCATCGCGATGTCATTGCTTGGCGCCGTTGCTCTTGCAGGTTCGGCCAGCGCGGAAAAGCTGAAAGCAACGCTCGACGCCAAGTCCGAGGTCCCCGCAACGACCAGCAGCGGCACCGGAACGGCTGATCTGGATTACGACGCCGCCAGCAAGAAGCTGTCCTGGAAGGTCACCTATTCCGGTCTGTCCGGCCCCGCCACCGCCGCGCATTTCCACGGACCTGCCGAACCCGGCAAGAACGCCGGCGTTGCGATCCCGATTCCCGGCGCAGCCACCAGCCCGGCCGAGGGCTCGGCGACACTGACCGACGCGCAGGCGGCCGATCTGCTCGGCGGCAAGCTCTACGTCAACATCCACACCGCGGCCAATCCGGGCGGCGAGATCCGCGGTCAGGTGATGAAGTAACCTTCGCACAGACCAGCAAAAAGGGCGGCTGCCATCGCAGCCGCCCTTTTCGATTCCGCGTACGCTGGCGCAGGCGTCACACCTCAGGTTCGGCCGCGTTCAGCGCCTGTGCGAGGTCGGCGATCAAATCCGACGGGTGTTCGATGCCGATCGACAGCCGGATCGTGGAATCGAGCACGCCGATCTTCCGGCGGATGTCGGCGGGAACGCCGGAATGGGTCATGGTGGCAGGCAGGCTCGCAAGCGACTCCGTTCCACCAAGACTCACCGCCAGCTTGAGGATTTGCAGCGCGTTGAGGAACTTCATGGCGGCGGCCTTACCGCCGACGATGTCGAACGAGAACGTGGACCCCGCCCCTGTGCATTGCCGCGCAAACACACGTCCGTCCGGCGACGCGGCGTCGTGATGACCGAGATAGTGCACCTTGGCCACCCTGGGGTGATCGCGCAGATAGTCCGCCACGAGGCGCGCATTCGCGTCGGCCTTTTCCATGCGCAGGCTCAGCGTCTCCAGCGATCGGTTGATCATCCAACAGGAATGCGGATCGAGCTGCGTGCCGATGGCGCCCCGTAGCGCCTTGATGCCTTTCACGACCGCTTTGGCGCCGAGCGCGGCGCCCGCGATCAGATCGGAATGACCGCCGACATATTTCGTGAGCGAGTACAGGGAAATATCCGCGCCATGCTCGATCGGCCGCTGAAACACCGGTCCGAGCAGCGTATTGTCGCAGGCGATGATCGGAACGTGGCCTTGGGTCTTTCCGATCGTCTCGGCGACACGCCGCATCATGGCGATGTCGACCAGCCCGTTGGTCGGGTTGGCCGGAGTTTCGATCAGGATCATCGAGACCCTTCCCTTGCGCATGGCCTCCTCGGCGGCCTGGCTGACCACGGCTTCATCGACGCCATCGGCGAAGCCGACGGCGCCGATCGACAGACGCGCAAGCGTATTCGTCAGCAGCGTTTCCGTCCCGCCGTAGAGCGGCTGCGAGTGCAGAATGACATCGCCGGGGCGGACGAACGCCAGGATCGTGGTCGCGATGGCCGCCATGCCGGACGAGAACAGCGCACAGCTCTCGGTGCGCTCGTAGATCGCGAGCCTGTCCTCGACGATTTCGCTGTTGGGGTGATTGAAGCGCGAATAGACCAGGCCCGCGCCCATCCCTTCCGGCGGCTCGCGCCGGCCGGAGACGAAATCGAAGAAGTCCTGTCCGTCCTCGGCCGTCTTGAATACGAAGGTCGAGGTCAGGAACACCGGCGGCTTGACCGCGCCTTCCGACAATTGCGGATCGTAGCCATAGGTCAGCATCAGCGTTTCCGGATGCAGCATATGGTTGCCGATGTGCGTCTTCGACGGGAACGGTTTGACCATGGCTTGTCTCGCTGTTGCTGATTGAGCTGCTCGCCGCGGGTTGGAACTCCTGATGTCGCAACGCAGTCAGGAGCAAGATGCGTCAGCGTCAAAAGCTCACGCCCATGCCGCGGCGGCTGGAGCCAAGATAGCTGCTCCGCCAGCAATCCGTCAGGCCTTGCGAACAGAATTTCCTGCGCTACGCGCCGACATGAAAAAAGCGGCTGCTGTCGCAACCGCCTTTTCCCGATTCCCAGAATCTTTTTCTTCCGTCAGCCGTTCTTCACGCGAAACGTCTCGTGGCAGCCGCCGCATTCCTTGCCGATCGCGGGGAAATTCGCCTTGAGCGAGTCGATATCCTTGATCTTGCCCTTGGCCTCGCCAACGACCTTGGCGAAGCTCGCGACCTTGGCATCGAACCCGGCCTTGTCCTCCCAGACCTTCGGCGAGGCGCTGTAGTCGCCCTCGGGCTTCATGCCCTTTGCGCTCGCGGGAAACAGGTTCGGCAGCTTCTTGGCGGTGTCCTCGAACTGCGCCAGCGCGCTGTCCACCGTGGCCTGATCGTAGGGCTTCTCGCCCTTGACGATCGCCGCCACCGCGCCGGCGTTCTTGCCGTTGGCCTTCATCAGCATCTGGACCTCCTTGACGGAGTCCTGCTGCGCCCAAACCGCGCCCATACCCAGCAAAAGCGCGCCCCCAACAACCAACACTCGCTTCATTCGCGAAATCCCTTTCGTTGATACAGGATCGTGCCGACCCCTCAATGGGGCCAACACCGCCCGGCAGATTTCATTCCCGTGGAAGATTGTCACAGGCTGTGACGGCGATGGTGCTCGTTGACGGCGATCCACACCCGCTCCGGGGTTGCCGGCATGTCGATATGGTCGATCTTGTACTCGCGCCAGAGCCCGTCAACGATGGCGTTGACGACGGCCGGGCAGGACCCGATCGCACCGGCCTCGCCCGCGCCCTTCACCCCCAACGGATTGGTCTTGCAGGGAACGTTGGCCGTCTCGAACACGAAGGCCGGCCCGTCCGCCGCGCGTGGCAGCGCGTAGTCCATGAAGGTCGCGGTGACGAGCTGGCCGTCGCCCGCGCCATAGACCACCTGCTCCATCAACGCCTGCCCGATGCCCTGCATGGCGCCGCCATGGACTTGGCCGGCCAGCAGCAGCGGATTGAGCGTCATGCCGAAATCGTCCACGATCACGTAATTGACGATCTTGATGATGCCGGTGGCCGGATCGATCTCGACCTCCGCGACATGGGTGCCGTTCGGATAGGTGCCGTCGGCGCTGGCGAAGGTCGCGCTCGCATTGAGCTTCGACGGATCGACGCCGGGACGCTTGGCGAGATCGGCGAACGAGATCGAACGGTCGGTGCCGGCGATGCGCACCAGGCCATCGGTAATCTCGAGGTCGCCGGCACTGGCTTCCAGCGCCTGCGCGGCGATCTCCTTGAGCCGCGCGCCGAGCTCGCGGGTCGCACGCTCGACGCTGACACCGCCTGACGGGATCGAAGCCGAGCCGCCCGTCCCGAGGCCCGTGGCGATCATGTCGGTGTCGCCCTGGTGGACGTGCACGCGCTCGGGCGCCACGCCGAACTGCTCGGCAACGATCTGCGCATAGGCGGTCTGATGGCCCTGCCCGCTCGACTGGGTGCCGATCAGGACGGTGATATCGCCATTGGGGTCCATCCGCACATTGGCGGTCTCCTCGCCCATGGTGCCGCAGACCTCGACATAGCTCGCAAGTCCGATGCCGCGGATCAGGCCGTTCTTCTTGGCCGCCTTGGCGCGCTTGCCAAACTCCTTCCACTCGGCGATCTCCATCGCGCGCTTCAGATGCGCGGCGAAGTCGCCGGAATCGTAGACCTTGCCGGTCGCGGTCTTGTAGGGCAGCGCCTTCGGCTGGATGAAATTCTTGCGGCGGATGGCATCCACCGTCATGTCGAGTTTCCGCGCGCAGGCATCCACAAGACGTTCGATGACGTAAGCAGCCTCGGGTCGCCCCGCACCGCGATAGGCATCGACCGGCACGCTGTTGGTGAAGATGGTGCGCACCCGGCAGTGGAACGCCTGGATGTCGTAGAGGCCCGGCAGCATGCCGGCGCCGCCATGCGGGATATAGGGTCCGAAGGTCGACAGATACGCGCCCATGTCGCCCATCAGGTCGCAATCCATCGCGAGGAACTTGCCGTCCTCGGCCAGCGCCATCTTCGCGGTGGTGACGTTGTCGCGGCCCTGCGCGTCGCCCATGAAATGCTCGGTGCGGTCGGCCGCCCATTTCACCGCCTTCTTCAGCTTTCGCGCGGCGACTGCCAAAAGGGCGTATTCCCGATAGGGAAACAGCTTCGTGCCGAAGCCGCCGCCGACGTCGGGGCAGATCACCCGCATCTTGTCGGTCGGGATGTTGAGCACGTTCTGACAGAGGATGTCGCGCAGGCGATGGCTGCCCTGGCTGCCGACCGTCAGCGTCAGATGGTCGCGCTTGGCGTCGTATTCGCACACTGCCGCGCGCGTCTCCATGAAGTTCGCGACCACGCGCGGATTGACGATCGAGATCTCGGCCACCGCATGCGCTTTGGCAAACGCCGCTTCGGTCGCTTTCTTGTCGCCGATCGAGACGTCGAACAGGACGTTGCCGGGCTTGTCCGGCCAGACCAAGGCTGCGCCCTTCTTCACGGCGTTGACGACGCCGGTCACTGCCGGCAGCGGGCTCCATTTGACCTCGATCGCCTCGATCGCGTCGCGGGCCTGGTCGATGGTTTCGGCGACGACGAAGGCGATGGAATCGCCGACATGGCGCACTTCGTCCTTGGCGAGGATCGGGTAAGGCGGCCCGGTGAAGGGATCTGTCTCGAGATTGAACAGGCAGGGCAGATTGCCGAGATCCCCAACGTCATCGGCGGTCAGGATCAGCGCGACGCCGGGAAGGGTGCGGGCACGGCTCGCATCAATGGTGTATTTGGCATGCGCATGCGGCGAGCGCAGCATCAGGCAGCGCAAAGCGGCCTGCGGCGCATAATCGTCGGTATAGCGGCCCTTGCCGCGAATGAGCGCGTCATCCTCCTTGCGCAACACACTTTGGCCGACGCCGAACTTGATTGGGGCTGCCATTTTCTCATCCCGTTTCGCATGGTTGTTTTGCCGGCATATTGCCGTGGAAAAACTGGCAAGGCAAACGGGTTTAGGCGGTGGCACGTGATTGCAGGCAGGGGAACGCGCCGCGCCCGGTCACCCACCGGACTATCGCATATGGCAACCAGTGACCGTAGAACGAACTCGGCCTGCATGGTTCGAGACGCCCGCTTTGGCGGGCTCCTCACCATGAGGGTTTAACATCTCGCCGCAAAACGCGACCTCATCCTGAGGGCCCGCCATAGGCGGGCGTCTCGAAGGATGGGCCGCGAAGAAGCAGTCAGCCAAGCTCCTCAAAACCTACATCCCTCCGCGGCTCCATAGATAGGTTGCGCTATTTCTCAACGTATCGATCGCTCGCTGAGGCGAGATATAGTCGACCTCGCCACGCGTCAGACCGATATCCATCAGCTCCCTGTCACTCAGGTCCTGCAAGGCGATTTGTGGACCCTGCCGCCAGCGCCAGTCCTGGAGCACACGCCAGTATTGCGCGAGCAAGCCTGGGATGCTGCGCGTCGATGCAAGTTCGAGGGTGAGCCCCTCGGCCTCGGATGTGATGTTCGTCTGTTGGGGTGGCATCGGACGCTCCTGCTGTTGTGCCGGCAGGGAAGCGTGGCCAAACAAAAGGCCCCGTCCGATGCCGGCGGGGCCTGGTGAAAAGATGTCGTCGTCGAATTCTTTAGCGCGCGACTCCTTCCACGGCCCAGCCGAAGCGGGTCATGTGGTTGCGGTTGAGTTTGCGCACTGATTTGATCATGCGACGCGATTACCACAGCAATCGCGCAAAATCAAGAGATGTGTAGAGTTCGCTGCATCCTGGAGGCGAGTCCCTACCTGAGGGTGCCGGGCGCCGAAGCCGACGACGCCCGTCAACGCCTTCACGACTTCTTCTTCGCTTCCACGTATCGTGCGAAGTTGTCGAGGATGGCCTGCCAACCGCCTTGCTGCTGCTCGACCGAGTGCGTCGATTCGCCATCGAAGACAACCCGGACCAGAACGCCCTTCGGGCCGGGCACAAACTCGACTTCGGCTTTTCGCTCGCCGAACGCGTACTCGATCCGCTTGTGCTCGATGATTTTCGTGTAGGTACCGGCGAAGTCAAAGCCCATGCTGCCGTCCTTGGCCTCCATGCGCGATGAGAAGACACCGCCTTCTCGCAGGTCGACGGTCGCCTTGGTCGTATGCCAGTCGTCGGACGCGGCGTTCCACTTCATGATGTCGGCGGGCGTCGTGTAAGCGCGCCAGACCTGATCGATGGGGGCTGCGACGTTGGTTTCGACGGTGATCCTCATAAACAGTGCTCCTGGTTCGATTTTTGCCGGCTCGAGGTGACGGCATCACGTCAATTGTGCAGGGTCCATCCACCGCACTTCCGAGATGTGTCCATCCAAGGACGATCGAGATTGGCCCGTGCCGACAAGGTCGAGCCGTCCATGCGTTGAAAATATGAAAAAGCTAGCCGCGCACCAGCGAGACCAGCCAGCGGCGGCCGAACAGCACAAGGATGGCGAGCGCATAGACGATGGTGCCCCCGCCGGCCAGCAGAAGCAGCGTCAATTCGTCCCGGAAGTGCATCGAGCCCAACGAAGGACCGCCAAAGCGCGCGATCAGCCAGAAGGCGGCGGCCAGGATGAGCCCCGTCACCAGGAATTTGACGAGCGACAACAGCCAGGCGCGGTCCAGCACGAGAAAACCTCGCCGCACCGCGAAGAACAGCACCAGCAGCAGGTTGGTCCAGACACCGACGGCCGTTGCCAACGCAAGGCCGATCTGGGCCAGCGATCCCATCAAGGCGACCTTGAGGGCGACGTTGACCGCGATGCCGGTCAGCGACGCCCGCACCGGCGTCGCCGTGTCCTTGCGCGCATAAAACGTCGCGACGGCACTGCGGATCAGCACGAAGGGGATCAGACCGATGGCATAGGCCGCGAGCGTGGCGCCGGCGGCGGCGGCATCGGTTTTCGAGAATGCCCCGCGGGCGAACAGCGCGCGCATGATTGCGTCGGGCACGGTGAGGAAGGCGGCGACGAATGGCACCGAGAACAGCAGCGTGAAATCGAACGCACGGCGCTGCGCCTTCATCGCGCCATCATGATCGTTCGCCGTGATCCGCCGCGACATCTCCGGCAGCAGCACCGTGCCGACGGCAATGCCGATCACGCCGATCGGGAGCTGGTTGAGGCGGTCGGCATAGTAAAGCGCCGACAGGGCGCCGGCGGGCAGGAAAGTCGCGATGATGGTGTCGGCAAACAGCGCGAGCTGCGTGCCCATCGAGCCCAGCGTCGCCGGCCCGAGTGCCCTGAAGAATGCGCGGACGTCTTCGTCGAGCTTGAGCGGCGCAAAGCGCGGCAGGCCGCCATGGCGGGCGAGATCGCCGGCGAGCAGGACATATTGCAGGAAGCCGGAGATCAGGACACCCCAGGCGGCGGCGTGGCCCGCGCTGGGAAACCAGGCGGCAAGCGCCAGCGTCATCATCATCGAGATGTTGAGGAAGATCGACGCGGCTGCGGCGCTGGCGAAGCGCTGCATCACGTTGAGCATGCCGCCATAGAGCGTCACCAGCGTGATCAGCAGCAGATAGGGAAAGGTGATCCGGGTCAGCTCGATCGCGAGCTTGCGTTGCTCGGCGTCCTCGGAAAATCCGGGCGCCAAAATGCTCATGGCCTGCGGCATGAACAGCCAGGCGACGATCAGCAGCACCACCTGGGAGGCCAGCAGCAGCGTGAAGATGCGGTCGGCGAACAATCTTGCCGCCCCCTCCCCGCGCTCGCCATGGACATGCGCATAGGCCGGCACCCAGGCTGCGTTGAAGGCCCCCTCGGCGAAGATCGCACGGAAATGGTTGGGCAGCCGCAGCGCCACGAAAAAGGCGTCGGCCACCGGGCCGGCGCCGAGGATCGCCGCAAGCATGATGTCGCGGGCAAATCCCGTCAGCCGCGAAAGCAGCGTGTAACCACCAACCGTGAAGATACGTCCGAGCATGCGTCTGTTTTAGAGACTTATCGAACAGAGGTCGATTGCATCTTGCGATGCGCATTGCTGTGCCCTCTCCCCTTGTGGGAGAGGGCAGCGCCGCAAGTAGACACAAACTCGATAGGGTGAGGGGTCTCTCTCCCAGCTTTCGATGCGGAGAGAGACCCCTCACCCGTCTCGCCGCTTTGCGATAGCCGATGCGATGCATCGGCGTCCTTAAGAACGGCGGCCGAAAGCCGCCTCTGCCACCCTCTCCCACAAGGGGAGAGGGTAAGAACGGCGACTCAGGTTGAAAGCGCCCCGCGCACGGCGGCGATGATTCGCTCCTGATCGGCTTCGGTCAGATAGGCGTGCATCGGCAGGCTGATGACGTCCTGCGACAGGCTCTCGCAAGCCGGCAGGCCGCCCTCTGCGACCGGGTACTGCTTGTAGGCCGTCTGCTGATGCATCGACTTGCCGTAGTAGATCGCCGTCGGCACGCCCTGGGCCTTCAGCGCGGCAGCAAAGCCGTCGCGGTCGGTGCCTACAGGGAGGCGGATCGTGTACTGCGCCCACACCGAGGTGTTGCCGGGAGCCACGCGCGGCACGGTGACCACATTGCTGAGACCGCGCGCGTAGCGCTCGGCGACTTTGTTGCGGGCGGCGATCTCGTCGTCGAAGATCTTCAGCTTCTCGATCAGGATCGCGGCCTGCATGGTGTCAAGCCGGCCGGTCAGGCCGAGGCGGACGTTGTCGTATTTGTCGACGCCCTGTCCGTGCACGCGGATGCTGCGCAGCGTCGCCGCGAGCTCGTCGTCATCGGTGAAGATCGCGCCGCCGTCGCCGAAGCAGCCGAGCGGCTTTGCGGGAAAGAAGCTGGTCGCGGTGGCGAGTGCCAGGGTGCCGAGCTTGCGGCCCTTGTAGCTCGCGCCAAAGCCTTGCGCTGCATCATCGAGCACGAACAGGCCTTCGGCCTTGGCGATCTCGGCGATGGCGTCGTGATCGGCGGGCTGTCCGAACAAATCGACCGGAATGACCGCGACCGGCTTGAGGCCGGCCTTCCGGGCCGTTGCGATGCCGCGCTTGAGCGATTCCGGGCTCATGTTGAAGGTGGTCTCATCGACGTCGACGTAAACCGGCGTCGCGCCGGTCCGCGCCACCGGCGAAGCCGTCGCGATGAAGGTGAAGGACGGACACAGCACGGCGTCGCCCGGCCCGACATTCTTCGCCATCATCACCATCAGGATCGCGTCGGTGCCGCTGGCGCAGCCGATGACGTGCTTGGCGCCGCAATAGGCCGCAAGCTGCTTCTCGAGCTCGGCGACTTCAGGGCCGTTGACGAACTGACAATGATCGAGAACCCGCTTCACGGCGGCATCGAGCGAATCGCCGAGCCGGCGGCGCTGCGAGGCGACGTCGATGAAGGGAATGGATTCGGAACGCAGATGCTGGTTCATGGCCTGGTTCTTGGAGCCTTCTTGGCTAGTCGACATGGAAAGAGTTCAGCCAGCGACGCGGCGCGGACCCTTGCGGGCAGACGACGTGGCCGCGGGCCGCGACGGCGTTTCCAGGCACTGCGTCGCGATCTCGAGGCTGGCGACGCCTTCGTCGCCGGTGACCGCCGGCGTCTCGCCGTGACGCACGGCCTTGAGGAACGCGATCAGTTCGGCGCGGAGCGGCTCGTCATGGCCGACCGGCAGATGCCGCATCGAATAGCTGCCGTCAGGCTTGAAGCCGAAACATTCGGTGACCTGGCGCGTCAGGAGATCGCCCATCACGTATTTGCCGCGGGTCGCGACCGTGACGCTGCGCGCCTTGAACGGCGTCAGCCAGTTGGTGTTGATGTGCGCGAGCACGCCGTTGGCGGTGCGGAACTGCAAGAGCGCGATGTCCTCGCGCTCGGCGACCGCGCTCGACAATTGCGGCTGCACCTCGACGATGTCGGACTCGGTGAACCAGCGGATCAGATCGATATCGTGCACGGCAAGATCGATGACGACGCCGACATTGGACATGCGCGGCGGGAACGGGCCGACGCGCGTGATCGCGATCGACAGAATGTCCTCGCCCGCGATCGCCTGCTTGACGGCGGCGACCGCCGGATTGAAGCGCTCGACATGGCCGACCATCAGCGTCACGCCGGCCTTTTGCGCAGCAGTGACGATCTCGCGGCCTTCCGCGACCGTGGACGCAATCGGCTTCTCGACCATCACGTGGATGTTCTTCGCGATGCAGGCGAGCGAGACCTCGTGATGCAGATGGGTCGGCGCCGCGATGGTGACCGCGTCGACGCCTTCGGCCAGCAGCTGGTCGAGCGTCTCGAAGCTCGCGCAATTGGCAAGCTCCATCGCCCGGGTGCGATGTGCCGGCGAAGGATCGACGACGCCGACGAGGCTGACGCCGGGAAGACCCGCGAGCACGCGCGCGTGGTTGCTGCCCATCACGCCGGCGCCAATGACGCCGACGCGCAAGCCGGCCTTTGCCGGTGCAGATCCTGTGGAACTCATGTGAGCAAACCCCGATTCAACGCAAATCCCCGGGGCGCTTCTAGCACGGACGCCACATTTGTGGCGAATGCGGAGCTAGCGGTCCGGACACGATTTGATTCAAAAAGTTACACGTTCCCCGGGCCTTAAGCCTCTGAAAGAGACCACTCTTTTGGCCCGGGTCGCGTGATTCGGAGTGTGCTGGTTACGACCTTTGGTAGTCGTCTTCAATCCGGATGATGTCGTCTTCCCCGAGATAGCTTCCAGTCTGGACCTCGATCAGCTCCAGCATGATTTTACCGGGGTTCTCCATCCGGTGCACCGCGCCCATCGGGATGTAGATCGACTCGTTCTCGTGCACGCTTTTGACGGTCTCGTTGACGGTGACGCGGGCTGTGCCGCGGACCACGATCCAGTGCTCGGCACGATGATGGTGCTTCTGCAGCGACAGCCGCCCGCCGGGCTTGACCACGATGCGCTTGACCTGGTGACGCTCGCCATTGTCGACCGATTGGTAGCTGCCCCAGGGCCGATGCACCTTGAGGTGCTCCTCGGTGACTTTCGGTGCGACCGCCTTGAGTTTTGTGACCAGCCGCTTGAGCCCGTTGGCATCTTTCTGGCGCGAGACCAGCACCGCGTCCGCAGTCGCGACCACGATGAGATCGTCGACGCCTTCGAGCGCGACCAGCGCGGAGTCGGTGGTGACGTTGCAGTTGCGGCTATCTTCGAACACCGCGGTGCCGTGCGCGGCATTGCCTTGCGCATCCTTGTCCGACAATTCCCACACCGCGTGCCAGGAGCCGACGTCGGACCAGCCGCACGACACCGGCACCACCGCGGCGCGCGCGGTCTTCTCCATCACCGCATAGTCGATCGAGATCGCCTTGGCCGCGCCGAACGCCTCCGGCTCCAGCGTCACGAAGCCGAGATCGCGGCCGGCATTGCTCACGGCATTGGAAATCGCCTCCACGCTCGCCGCGTCGACCTTGCGGTATTCGTCGAGCAACACAGTGGCGGGGAACATGAAGTTGCCGCTGTTCCAGAGATAGCCGGAATTGACATAGTCGGCCGCCTTCACCGCATCCGGCTTCTCGACGAAGCGCGCGACCGCGTGCACCTCGCCGGAGATGACCTCCCCCGGGCTGATATAGCCGTATTCGGTCGCCGGCCGCTCCGGCTTGACGCCGAAGGTGACGATGCGCCCGGCGCTCGCGGCGGTGAGGCCCTGGCGGCACGCCGCGACGAAGGCGGCATTGTCCTGCACCACGTGGTCGGCGGCGAGCGCGAGCACGATTGCCTCACTCGCGCGGTTCTGCGCGAACACCGCGCCGGCTGCGATCGCAGGGCCGGAATCGCGCCGCATCGGCTCGAGGATCACGTCGGCCTCGATGCCGATCTCGGCGAGCTGCTCCAGCACCATGAAGCGATAGGAGGCATTGGTGATGACGATCGGACGATCGAACAGCGAGGCCTCCGAGACGCGCAACAGCGTGTCCTGGAAGGTCGAGCGCGTGCCGAACAACGGCAGGAACTGCTTGGGGCGCACCTCGCGCGAAGCCGGCCACAGCCGCGTTCCGGCACCGCCGCACATGATCAGGGGGATAATGCGTTTGTCCATCGTCATTTCAAACCTTGAAGTCGTCCCGATACCAGGTGACAAAATTATGAACTCCGTGCGCGATCGGCGTTGACGATGCAACGCCGGCGTCGCGCATCAGATCATCGACATCCGCGAACGTTTCCAAGAGGTCTTCCGGCCGCATCGGCAGCAATTCTTTGATCGCCGTCCGACCCAGCTCCGGCTCCAGAACTCCGACGACGTGCGTCAGCTCTTCCGGATGGTGATTGCCGACATTGTAGAGCTTAGACGGCGCATTTGCGGCAGCCGGGTCATCCGCGGGCACCAGGCCGGTGAAATCGGCGGCACCTGTGACCAAAATCACCTGATCTCTCATCCTGTTCCCAAGGACTGCTTCGCCCGATCCGTCGCTCGATCTTTCACCCGCGGCGCCTCTTTAGCCTCCGCGTCGACGGGGTCGCAATAGCCCCGCCGCCCTGCATTCGGGCTCCTGATCACCGCTATTGCAAGATCGACGCCAAAACCATACCAAAGCGGCCGAATTCGGCGCCCTGCGTCGGGTTGCTTCAAAACCCTTGTTCATGCGGGCGAAATGCGCCGAATCCTGCTGTCGACGGCCAAGATCCTGATTTCCGGAGCGCTGCTCTACCTGGCGCTGCGCAAGGTCGATCTGTCCGAACTGTTTTCGCGCTTCACCGTGACCAGCCTGTTCTGGATCGGCTCGGCGATCGCCATCGCGTTCCTGCAAATCTTCGTCGGCGTGTTGCGCTGGCGCGAGGTCAGCGCCGCATGCGGCGCCCCGCTCGAGCTCGGCCGGGCCATGCGCTACAACGTGATCGGATCGTTCTTCAACCAGACCCTGCCGTCGGCGATCGGCGGCGATGCGGTCCGGCTGTGGCTCGTCGCGCGCGCCGGCGCAGGCTGGCGCGCCGCGACCTACTCGATCTTCGTCGATCGCGCGATCGGCTTGATCGCGCTGGCGATCATCATCGTCGCGAGCCTGCCCTGGAGCTACAGCCTCATCGCCGATCCGCACGGGCGCTCGGCGCTGCTGTTCGTCGACCTCGCGGCGCTCGCGGGTGGTCTCGGCTTCCTGGTCTTCGGCGCGCTGAAATGGCACTGGCTGAGAACCTGGTGGGCCACGCATCACATCCACGCCTGTGCCGTGATCGCCAACCGCGTGATCTTCAGCCGCTCGCGCGGACCGGCCGTCGTGATCCTGTCGCTCGCCGTGCATGTGCTGGCGGTCGTGGTCGCCTGGTGCGTCGTGCAGTCGATCGCTGCGCCGGTCGGATTCAGCGACGTCTTTATGCTCGTGCCGCCGGTGATGCTGATCACGATGATGCCGATCTCGATCGCCGGCTGGGGCGTGCGTGAAGCCACCATGGGCCTCGCGTTCGGCTTCGCGGGGCTGGCCGCCAACGAGGGGGTCAACGTCTCGCTGCTGTTCGGCGCCGTGTACTTCATCGTCGGCGCGATCGGCGGCCTGGTCTGGATCCTCAGCGCCGAGAAAGCCGCGCAGGGATCGGCGCCGCTCGGGGTGCCGGAGTGAGCGCGGCCATCGATGCGCTCGGCGCCGTACCCTCGCTGCTTGCCGTTGCGATTGCCGCGCTGGTATCGGGCGTCATCACCTGGACCAGCCGCCCCATGCTCCAGCGTTACGCATTGGCGCGGCCCAACGCGCGGTCCTCTCATCGCATCCCGACCCCGCAGGGTGCGGGTATCGCCGTGATATCAGCGACGCTGCTGGTCGCATCAGCCTGGGCAGTCTGGGCGAACGTCGCGATTCCGCCGACGCTGATCGCTGCGACTGTGTTGATCGCCGTGGTCGGATTTGCCGACGACATCGTGTCGCTGCCGGTGCTGGTACGGCTCGTGCTGCAGGCCGCAGCCGTCGGCGCCGTCGTGTTCACCACGCCCGAGACCGTGCGCATCGTGCCGGCGCTGCCGCTCGCGCTGGAGCGCGGACTGATCCTGCTGGCAGGCGTGTGGTTCGTGAACCTCGTCAACTTCATGGACGGACTCGACTTGATGACGGTGGCGGAAGTCGTGCCCGTCACCGCGGCGCTGCTGCTGCTGGGATTGCTCGGCGAGCTGTCGTGGCCGGCCGCGCTGATCGCCGCGACGCTGTGCGGCGCCATGCTCGGCTTTGCGCCGTTCAACAAGCCGGTCGCAAAAGTCTTCCTGGGTGATGTCGGCAGCCTGCCGATCGGCCTTTTGCTCGGCTGGTGCCTGCTCGAGCTCGCCTGGCGCGGGCAGCCCGCCGCAGCGCTGTTGCTGCCGGCCTATTACCTCGTGGATTCCACCATCACGCTATTTCGGCGCGTCGCCAGGCGCGAGCAATTCTGGTCGGCGCATCGCTCGCATTTCTACCAGCGCGCCACCGAGCACGGCTTCACGGTCTCTCGCGTGATCGGGGAGGTGTTCGCGCTCAATCTCGTGCTCGCGGGGCTTGCCATCGTCACCGCTCGCGCCGGCTCGACGACAATCACGTTGATCGCGCTGCTGGCGGGCGCAATCGCGATCAGCATCGTGCTGCGGCGATTCTCCCGTCCTCAAGCGTCCTGAGCCAGCAGCGCCAGCCGCAGCCCCTCGTCGAGAGACACCTGCGGCTGCCACCCGGTCGCGATCGCCTTGGCGAGGTTGAGCTCGAGCGAACCGATCAGGCTGTCCTGCGTATCCTGCCGGCCCATCACGCTCAGCAGCGTGCTGAGCAGCTCCGGCGGCATGCCGAACAGCCGCGAGTTCTTGCCGGCAGCCTTGGCCAGCCGCGCGATGAACTCGGGCGTCGAGACCTGCTCCCTGTCGGCCACCAGGAAGATCTCGAAATTGCTCGCGGGATCTGGATGAGAGAGCCGGCGCAGGATGAACGACGACAGGTTCTGCACGGCAAGGAAGGCGCGGTGATTGCGGATCGCCGCAAAGGGCAGCGGCAGCCCGAGGTTCACTGCACGCGTCAGCAGCGCGAAATTGCCCTTGGCGCCCGCACCATAGACCAGCGGCGGCCTGATCACCGAGACCTTCATGGCGCTGTCGCGCGCCAGCGTCTTCAAGCCCGCTTCGGCCGCGGCCTTGGACATGCCGTAGAGACCGCGCGGCGTCAGGACATCGTCCTCGCTGAACGGCGCGCGGCCCTCATTGCTGCGACCGTGCACGAGAACGGTGCTGATGAAGATGAACTGGTGTACGCCGGCTGTGGCCGCGCTGCGCGCCAGGTGCAGCGTGCCGGCGATGTTGACGTTGCGGTAGAGCTGGACCGCATGCTCTTCGTGCTTGTGATGCACCCGCGCGGCGAGATGAACGACCGCGTCGACCCCTTGAAGCGCGGCTTGCCAGTCGGTTTCCGGTCCGACGGTTTCGATCACGACCTCGTCGTCCAAGCCTTCCGGTCTGCGCACCGCGCGGCGGATCGACCATCCCTCGCGCGCCAGCGCGGGCACGACATGACGGCCGACGAAACCGCTCGCACCCGTCACCAGCACGACTGGCTTGCGCTCGTTCATCGTTGCTCCGCCAGTTCGGGGTTGCGCAACAATTCGTCGATCAGGGCGGCATAGGCGTTCAACGCGGTGACGCGATCGAACTTCGCCGCCGCCTTCACCGCGCGCTCCGCAATGGGGACACCGTCGGAGCATGACGCCGCGCGGATCGCCTCGGCCAGTTGATCGGCACGGCCGGGCGTCACGACCCAGCCCAGCCCGTTCTCCACCACCGTCAACGCGGCCTCGGCCTCCGGTTCGGAGACCAGCACCACGGGACGGCCGACCGCCAGCAGATTGTAGAACCGGCTCGGCACCGACACCCCCGCAACGTCCTTCCGGTACGGAATGATCCAGAGATTGGCCGCCGTCAGGAAGGCCTCGAGCTCGGCATCCTCGACCCGCCCCACGAAGGAGACATTGGGCAAGTTCGCCTCAGTCTGCAACTGCTTCAACCGCTCGAAGCCGATGCCCCAACCGGAGAGCAGGAAGTGGATGCCAGGCTCGGCCCTCAAAAGGCGCGCCGCCTCGAACACGATCTCCGGATCATGGGTGAAGCCGAGATTGCCCGACAGGCCGACAACGAAATCCGCCGAGAGCGCTGTGCGGAACGGATTGTCCGGCGTCACCGGCCGGGGTGCGGCCGCGAGCGTCGCCCAGTTCGGGATGAAGCGGATCTTGTTCCGCGTCATGCCGGAATAGCTCAGCAGCGGCCGTTCCGCATCGCGGCCGATGGTGATGACGGCATTGAGCGCGCGGAACATCAGGCTGTTGGCGGCGCGCATCGTCAAGGTCACGATGGAACCGGGCTTCAGCAGGCCCGCCATCACCAGCACGTCGGGGAAGAGGTCGTGCATGATCAGCGCCGAACGCGCGCCCTTCAGCTTCGCCGCCGCCGCGACCGCGTAAGGCAGCATGAACGGTGCGGTGACGGTGAGCACGACGTCACCTCGCCTCAGCTCCCGTGTCAACGCCAGGAACGCGCGCACCGCGAACAGCAGCTCGGAGGCGCCGCGCCGCACCAGCGCCGCCTTGCCCGTCATGCGGTTCTTGACGGCGACGATGCGCGGCTTGCCCGGGCCGGTCTGCGACGCCGGCAACGCGCCTGATGAGCCCGACAGCACAACGACCTCGTGATCCCCGGCGATGCGGCAGGCGATCTCGGCCATGATCGCCGCCGTCGTGCTCGGATCAGGCGGGTAATGCTGGCTCGCCACGACGATCTTGCCTCGAGGCTGCATGATCAGGCCGCGGTCGACCCGAATTCCGGAATCGCGTCCTTCAGGATGGTCCTGATGGTGGCCCGATCGTCGCGCGCGATCGCCTGCTCCAGCGCCGCAATCCATTTGCGCAGCGTCTGCATCGGCGGCTCGTTCGGCTGCGCAGCCATGATGCCGGCGACGCCGATCTCGCGGGTCGGCTCCTCGGAGGCGAACAGGATTTCATGCAGGCGTTCGCCGGGCCGCATGCCCGTGAACACGATTTCGATGTCGTAGCCGGGTTGCAAGCCCGAGAGACGGATCATGCGCTCGGCGAGATCGACGATCTTCACTGGCTGGCCCATGTTGAGCACGTAGACCGACACGTCCGAGCGCTGCGTTCCGAGCGCATGCGTTGCCGCCGTGATGACGAGATCGCAGGCCTCCCGGATGGTCATGAAGTAGCGGACCATGTCCGGATGCGTGACCGTCACGGGACCGCCCGCATCGATCTGGGCCTTGAACTTCGGCACCACCGAGCCGTTCGACGCGAGCACGTTACCGAACCGGACCGAGATCAGCCGCATCGACCGCCTGGCGCCGCCGTGGCCCGCCGCAAGATCATGGTCGAGCGCCTGGCAATACATCTCGGCGAAGCGCTTGGTCAGGCCGAGCATCGACACCGGCTCGATCGCCTTGTCGGTCGAGATCATCACCATGGCTTCGGCGCCGGCGCTGTGCGCGGCGTCGGCAACGTTGATCGAGCCGAAGATGTTGGTCTTGACGCCCTCGCTCCAGTCGCGCTCGAGGATCGGCACGTGCTTGAGCGCGGCGGCATGGAACACGATGTCCGGCTTGAACTCGGCCATCAGACGCATGATGCGCTCACGGTCGCGGATGTCGGCGATCCGCCCTTCGATCGAAGCAGCGGTGCCGAGCGCCGCGAGCGTTTCGGTGATCGCGTAGAGCGCTGGTTCGGAATTTTCCACGATCAGAAGGCGCGCGGCGCCGAACGCGACGACACGCTCGCAGATCTCGGAACCGATCGAGCCGCCTCCGCCGGTGACGATCACCGCCTTGCCCTCGATCAGGGCCTCGAGCCGCGCATAGTCGATCTTTTCGCTCGGCCGCAGCAGCAGGTCCTCGACGGCGACGGCCGTGAGCCGTGGCGTATCGCCGCTCTCGAGTGAGGGCATGCGGCTCACGATCACGCCGAGCTTGCGCGCCCGCATCAGGATCGATTCGGGATGGGCCTCCGGCTCGAACGCCGTCGGCGTCATCACGACGCGCGCGATCGGCTTGCCGCGCTTGGTGAAGTCGGCGATGACATCCTCGATGTCGTCGACGCCGCCCAGAACCGGGACGTTGCGGATCAACTGGCCGCGATCGGAACTCGACGGCGAGAGCAGGCCGACCGGCCAGATGCGCTTGATCGCCCCGCTCTCGATTCCGCGCAACAGCACCTCGGCATCCGCGGCGCGGCCGATCAGCAGCGTCGGCGCGGCATCACCGGTGCGGGCGTGACGCCGCACCCGCGTATAGCGGAAATAGCGGTAGGCCATGCGCAACGCGCTGAGGAAGGAGATCTCGAGGAACCAGTAGAGGACGATGGTCACCTTGCCGAGGAAGAAGGCGCCGCGGACGTTGGGGGCGACGAAGATGTAGTCGAGCACCAGGAGTGCAACCGTCAGCACGGTCGCGACGCGGATGATGTTCAGCGCGTCGGGCAGCGAGATGAAGCGCCATTTCGTCGTGGTCAAGTTGAAGACGAAGAACACGACCACGCTGAAGGCGAGGAAATAGGGCAGGATCTGGATCAGCAGCGGCAGGCGGTCGAAGAAGCCGTCGCCGCCCTCGAAGCGCAGATAGAAGGCGGCGAACAGCGCCGCCGTGGTCGCCAGCAGGTCGTGGAGCGCGATCATGAAATTGCGCAAGGTGAGATGCGAAAGACGCGTCATCCGCTGACCGAAAATCCAGTAAGATGCAACCTGATCGCGCTGATAACCCATCTCGGCCGGACATGCCAGTCAGGGCTTGCCGGTCAAGGTTTGCCGTCGGCCGGCCGTTCAGGAACCGGCTTCCGCCGGCTTCGCCCCGGCCTGCTGGGCCCGGATCACCATGCCGCCGGCAACGCCGACACCGATGACGTACATCCAGCCCTCGTGGAAGTCGAACAGATGGGAGTTGAACAGCGAGGTGAAGACGTTCTGGACGACGACCAGGAGGCCGACCCAGTTTGCGAGCCCGTCGCCGCGAAACAACAGCAGATGCAGGATCCAGATGGCGTAGAGAGCGGCGACCCCGATGATGCCCCATTGCACGGCCACGTTCAGCGTCTGGTTATGCGGGTTGCCGATCACCTCGGCGGATGCCTGATACAGAGCATCGCCCGGCGTCGCGGCACGTTCGAACAATCCGCGCGTCGAGCCCGTGCCGTGCCCCTTGACCGGCGCCTCCGCGAAGAAGCCGAGGGATTTTCGCCAGAATTCGAGCCGCAAGCCGGCCGAGGTCGGCGCTCCTTTCTCGACATAGCGCGTGTAGTCGCTGGCAAAGCTGTCGGCGGTCTTGCGCAATTGCGGCGAGGCCTGCCAGGCGAGAACCGCGCCCACGAGCAGGGCGGCGGAGATGATCGCGATGCTGCGCCATCTCAGATGAAGCAACGCAAACACCCCGAACAGGATCGGAATGGTGAGGAGCGCGGTGCGCGATACCACCACGAACACCATGTTGACGAAGAAGGCGAGCGCAAGCGCCGTGAGCAGCCCGGCGATCCAGTAGCGCTTCTGGCGCAGCAACTGCACGATCGGATAGGCGAGCGCGACCGCGCAGAGCGTGAACTCCTGGCTCTGGTCGATGTAGTTCTTGACGAAGATGCCGCGCTCGACGCGATCGGATTTGAGTGCAAGATCAGGGTAGAAGGCGACGACCCAGGACATCACCGACAGCAGCGCGCAGGACACCAGGAAGGCGACGAACACCCAATGTCCGCGCGGCGAGCGCGCAAAATGATAGAGCAGGACCGGCAGCACCAGCAGCTTGACCGTCGGATTGACCGCGTAGAACCGCGCGCCCCAGGCCGCGTCCGACCATAGCGTCCCGACCAGCGCGAGCAGGACCAGCGCAATCGGCGCCGCGCAGATCGGACGCTTGAGCGATTGCAGGAACTCACGGCCGTCGAGGAACGGCACCATGCAGAGCAGCATCAGGACATTGAAGATCGCCGCAAGCGACGTCGACCATGGCAACGAGGCCGCGGTCAGGATCGCGAACAGATCGACCGTCTCGGACCAGGCCGCCGGACTGCGCAGACGCCGCCACAGCAGCTGGCCGGTCGTCTCCCCGGCGAGCGTCGTCACTTGCCCTCTCCCCGCGCGCGATGAACCAGCGCCGTCGTGCTGAAGCCCTGGAGAATGTCGACCAGCACGACCGTCCCGCCCGCGGCTTCGACGACCTCATGGCCGACCACCTGTTCGCGGGTGTAATCGCCCCCTTTGATCAGCGCGCTCGGCTTGATGCGAGTGATCAGGTCGATCGGCGTATCCTCATCGAAAATGACGACGAGATCGACGGCTTCGAGCGCCGCCAGCACTTCCGCACGCGCTCGCTCGTCCTGAACGGGGCGGTCGGTACCCTTCAGACGCCGTACCGAGGCGTCGCTGTTCAGGCCCACGATCAGGCGGTCGCAGGCGGAGCGCGCCGCTGTCAGCACCTTGACGTGGCCGGGATGCAGGATGTCGAAGCAGCCATTGGTGAAGCCGACGCGCTGGCCTTGCTTCTTCCATTCCGCGAGCTGCGCGTCGAGCGCACCGGGCTCGAGCACGATCTTCTCCTCGGCCGCGAGATAGGCATGCGGCAAGATCTTTCGCTTCAGCTCGGCCGCACTCACGCTGGCGGTGCCCTGCTTGCCGACGGCGACGGCGGCCGCGGCACTGGCCATGCGCAGCGCCGTGTCCCAGTCCGCGCCCGTGGCGAGCGAGACCGCGAGCGCCGCGGCAACGGTGTCGCCGGCGCCGGAGACGTCGCGCACCTTGACCGGAAACGCCGGAACGTGAACGGCCTCGCCGTTGCGCGGCACCAGTGTCATGCCTTGCTCGCCTTGGGTGACCAGGATCGCTTCGCAATCGGCAAGCCGCATCACGTCCTCGCTGGCATCGACGATGCTCTGCGGCGTGTCGGCGCGGCTTCGGGTCGCTTCCGAAAATTCCTTGCGATTGGGCGTGAGCAGCGTGGCGCCGCGATAGATCGCCCAGTTCAGGCTCTTGGGATCGACGATCACGGGCTTGCCGAGTTTTCGCGCGGCGTCGATGGTGTGGCGGATGACGCGGGCGGTCAGCACGCCCTTGGCGTAGTCGGACAGCAGCACGATGTCGGCGCGCGCGATCTGCGGCAGGATCGCTTCGATCAGCTTGGTCTCGATCGTATCGGAAGCAGGCTGTGCCTGCTCCCAATCCGCACGCAGCATGTGCGTGGAAAAATGCTCGGAGACGAAACGGACTTTTCGCGTGGTCGGACGCGAGGGATCGCACACCAGCACGCTTTCGATGGCGCCCTGCTCCGCAAGCGTCGAGGCGAGCTGCCTGCCCGCATCGTCCTCGCCGACGAGGCCGACGAAGATGCAGCGCGCGCCAAGCGCGGCGACGTTGCGCGCGACATTGCCGGCACCGCCGATGTGGATCTCGCTGCGCTGTGCCGCGATGACGGGCGCCGGCGCTTCCGGCGAGATCCGCGACACCTCGCCATAGACGAACTCGTCCAGCATGATGTCGCCGATGCACAGCACCGTGCGGCCCGAGATGGCTTGCGCGAGAGCATCGAAATCGAGAATGGGCGTCGGCATGGTGATGGGCCTCAGCGGAAGCGGTCGGGCCGGTCGAGATAATCCCCGACATAGGCCTTCACCGCGTCCTCGAGCGTCATGAAGCCGCCATTGTAGCCGGCGCGGTGGAGGCGATCGACCTCGCTCTGGGTGAAGTACTGGTAGCTGCCGCGGATCTGCTCCGGCATGTCGATGTATTCGATGTTGGGGCTGGCGCCGAGCGTAGCATAGGCCGCGAGCATCAGGTCCCTGAAGCTGCGCGCCTTGCCGGTGCCGACATTGAACAGCCCGGACACCGACGGCGTCGCCAGCAGCCACATGATCACGCGCACGACGTCGTCGACATAGATGAAGTCGCGGCGCTGGTCGCCATCGGCGATGCCTTCGCGATGCGACTTGAACAATTGCACGACGCGGCCCGCTTTGACGTCGTCGAAGCGGCGTGCCAGCACGCTCATCATCGAGCCCTTGTGGTATTCGTTGGGGCCGAACACGTTGAAGAATTTCAGCCCGGCCCATTGCGGCGGCAGCCTCTCGCCGTTCGCTGCGCGCTCGGCGACGGCGAGATCGAACAGGTGCTTGCTCCAGCCGTAGAGATTCATCGGCCGCAGTTTCTTCAGCGCAGCGACCGAGGAATCGTCGTCAAATCCTGCCTCGCCGTCGCCATAGGTAGCCGCCGAAGAGGCGTAGATCAACGGCACCGCATTCGCCGTGCACCAGTCCAGGAGGCGCATCGACAGGCGGAAATTGGTCTCGAACACCAGGTCGCCGTCGGTCGCGGTGGTCGCGGAAATCGCCCCGAGATGGATCACGGCATCGAGCTTGCGGCCCTTCAGCCAGTCCGGCAGCTCAGCCGGCGGCACGATATCCACAAGCTGCCGCTTGGCGAGGTTGCGCCATTTGCCCTCGTTGCCAAGGAAATCGCAGACCACCACGTCGCTGCGGCCGGCCTCGTTCAGCGCGGCGACGACATTCGATCCGATAAAACCGGCCCCGCCGGTCACCAGCAACATTCCAACTTCCCTGCCAGATTCCGCCTGCCCGAAGTTTTGCGGCCCGGTTCTGCCCTAGCGCATGATCCGCCAAAGTGTAAGCGGTTTTGGGATTGCCACTCAGCCGGCTTTACCTGCCGGCCCGGAGCGGCTAACCGAACCGCCACATCAGCGCACCCCGGCCTTATCAACGAATGAACCAAGATTCGCAACTTAGTGGCGAGGCAGATCGGGGCGACACGCGCCCGATCCTGATCGTCCCCTACATGTGGATCGGCGATTTCGTCCGGAATCACACCGTCGTGCGGGTCCTCAATGAGCGCTGGCCGAACCGGCCGATCGATCTGCTCACGACCTCCCTATGCGCGCCCTTGGTCGATTACATGCCGGGCGTGCGCGAAGCGATCGTCTGGGACCTGCCGCGCGGCCGGCTCGCCGTGGGCCGCCAGCTCGGCCTGGCGAAGCTCCTGCGCGAGCGGAACTACGGCACCGCCCTGGTGCTGCCCCGGACCTGGAAGGCCGCCATCGCGCCCGCTTTGGCCGGGATTCCGGAAAGGGTCGGCTTCGTCGGCGAATTCCGGTTCGGCCTGCTCAATCGCTGGCGCTGGGGCGAAAAGAAGCTGCCCCGCTTCATCGACAAGAACGCCGCCCTCGCCCAGCCCGATGGCGCCCCGCTGCCGCCGGAATGGCCGGTGCCGCAATTGCGGGTCCCGGCCGAGCAAATCGTCCGCTGGCGGCAGGCCAATGGCCTAAGCGCAGGCGCTGCCGTAGCGCTCGCCCCCGGCTCGGTCGGCGTCTCAAAGCGCTGGACCTACTATCCCGAGGCCGCCCGCCTGCTCGCCGAGCGCGGCCTCGAGGTCTGGGTTGTCGGCGGCCCCGGGGAAAAGGGCTTGGCCCAGGAGATCGTCGCGGCCGGCGGCGCCGGGACCGCTGGCGGCCCTGGGGTGCGGGACCTTACCGGCAATGATCTGCGCAACGGCGTGCTGGCCATGGCCGCGGCCGGCGTCGCAATCTCCAACGATTCCGGCCTGATGCACATCGCTGCCGCCCTGGGCACACCGACCATGGGCATCTTCGGCCCGACCAGCCCCTATCTCTGGGCCCCCCTCAACGGCCTCGCCGCGACCGTGGTGCAGGACAAGAGCGTGCTCTCCTGCCAACCCTGCCAGAGCACGACCTGCAGGATGAACGACCACCGCTGCATGCGAGATATCGCGGCGAGCGAGGTGGTTGGGATTGCGGAGCGGGTGCTGGGTGAGGTGGGGATGCGGGCTTCGACGTGAGCGTGGAGGTCAAAACTGCTTGGGCAGCCCAGCCTGTTTCAGAACTGCGTTCGCTGTATGCCGAGATTTGATATTGTTATCGACCGTAAAGCGGATACCTGAGACCGGGCTCTCCCAAATGTCGTGGTCGCCGCGCCCACGTCGAACGAAGAAGCATCCCGCCTTCTCCAGAATTCGTTTCAATTCCGGAGTAAAGCTATTCATGCGGCTTCTTTTGCGGAGCCGATCTTTATGCGTTTGGAGAAGCTCGCAATCACCTCGACGGGGACTTCATACCCTTCAGTGGCGCCTTCATCCTCCAACAAATCGCGAATAAGATCGGGCAACTTCGCATCGAGCTCATCAAGGCTCGCAGCTTCCGTGACGAGTCCCGGGAGGTCGGAACTCTCGGCAGTCCACACAGACGCTTCGGTATCCCAATTCGCTCGAACGACGATGAGATGGCCCATTTTCAGCATTCCCTCTGCGGCGATTTCTTTCATCAAAGCAGCCCTCACTAGTCATGGCAACCGCATAGCAAGCAGAGTGCCAGACAACGCATTAAACCCTAGTTAGTCTCGCCAAGTTAGGAAAACCCGCCCCGCAACATAACACACTGATTTGATGCGCATTTTCTGTGCGCAACAATGTTGGATTGCTGTCGAGAGGAAAAGGGCTTCCCGCTCGACGGGGCGTACGCTGACAACGGGGACAGCGAACCTGCGATGATGAACTTTAGACCTGTTT
Source organism: Bradyrhizobium sp. WSM471 (assembly GCF_000244915.1). Classification (NCBI taxonomy): domain Bacteria; kingdom Pseudomonadati; phylum Pseudomonadota; class Alphaproteobacteria; order Hyphomicrobiales; family Nitrobacteraceae; genus Bradyrhizobium; species Bradyrhizobium sp. WSM471. The sequence continues at coordinate 5,611,776 of NZ_CM001442.1, forward strand.
TGCCCGACGAGTCAAATCCATTTCGTAAAATCAGCAGCCCACTACACCGGCCGCCAAACCATTGATTCCGCTAGCACCGGCTACTGTGCATGGGGTTGTTTTCGCGGTTTTTGTTTTTGATGCCGCTACGGCAGTGGCTCAAAGCAGCGGCCGATAGACGTCCCCGATCCGTGACGCCTCCGCATCGAGGCTGAATCGTTCGAGCACCCGTGCCCGCCCGCGCTCGCCCATCGCGATTGCGATGGCCGCATCCCGCATCAGCGGCTCCAGCGCTGCAGCCAGCGCATCCGCATCACCGGTCGGGATCAGCACGCCAGTCACGCCATCCTCGACCACGAGTTCGGCCGCGCCGGCGCGCGCGGCGACCAGCGCGCTGCCGGCCGCCATCGCCTCGATCAAGGTCAGGCCAAAACCTTCGTTGCGTGAGGTGAAGGCGTAGATCGTCAGCCGCTGATACCAGCGCTGCACGTCTTCGATCGGCAGTTCGCCAGTGATGACGATGCGCGATTGCAGGCCGGCGGCCTCGATCCGCTTCTTCAGATCGTTTGCAAAAGCGGTTTGCTCGGCTGTGACCTGGCCGACGATGATTGCGGTGAAATCCGGATAGCGCGGCAGCAAGCGGCACATCGCATCGACGAACACATCGGTTCCCTTCTGCGCGCGCACCCGGCCGAAGCAGCCGATCGCGTAGCGGCCCGGCAGTGCGGTTTCAGCGAAGGCAGCAGTGCGGTCGAGCGGCGGCGCATAGACGGCGGTGTCGACGCCGTGCGGAATCACCGTCGCCTTCACCTTCAGGAACGAGGCCGAAAGATCTGATGTCGCGATGATCGCGTCCATGCGCCGGATCAGCCAGCGCGTGATCCAACTATGATGGCGTTGCGCCGCCGAGGTGAAGACGAGCTTGAGCGGCCAGCCGAGCGCGCTCAACAGCACGCCCGCGATCATCTCGTTGTTGCGGCGCGCGTGCCAGATCACCGGCGCCTTGCGGCGCCACAATCTCAGGAGATCGGCACCGCCCAGGCGCGCGATCCCCTCCGGCGCGTCGGAGCCGAACCACGCGGCGCGAAACAGCTTTGCCAGCCGCGGCGCCACCATCCGGTTGGTCGCGGTGACCCCGGAATAGCGCCTGTGCAGATTTGGCACGATCACTTCGAGATCGCCTGGGGAATTCGCCACGCCACGCTCCGTTTCGAAAGTCCCTATACGCAACATTAAGCATAGTGACCAGTTCAGCCGCGCCGATACCCCCTCTTCACCACGTAAACGTTAGCTTGGAGCGTTGATCGAAGACGGGTGAGATCATGACTGTGCTTGTCACCGGCGGTGCCGGCTATATCGGAAGCCACACGGTTCTGGCGCTGGCGGAAGCCGGCGAGGACGTCGTCGTGATCGACGATCTCTCCACCGGTTTCTCGGCCTATCTGCCCGAAGGCGTGCCGCTGTTCATTGGCGATGCCGGCGACGAGAACCTGCTCGAAGGCGTGATCGCCCAGCACAACATCGAGAGCATCATCCATTTCGCGGGCTCGGTGGTCGTGCCGGATTCGATGCGCGATCCGCTCGGCTATTACCGCAACAATTTCACGACCGCGCGCAACCTGCTCAATGTCGCGGTCAAGCGCGGCATCGACCGCTTCATCTTCTCCTCGACCGCGGCGGTCTACGGCGATCCGGACCAGGTGCCGGTGCCCGAGCATGCGCCGACACGGCCGCTGTCGCCCTACGGTTCGTCGAAGCTGATGACCGAGATCATGCTGCACGACGTCGCCGCCGCCTACGGCATGCAATACGTGACCCTGCGCTATTTCAACGTTGCGGGTGCCGATCCGCAGGCCCGCATCGGCCTTGCCACCGTCGGCGCCACGCATTTGCTCAAGATCGCGGTGGAAGCCGCGACCGGCCAGCGCGCCAAGATCGACGTGTTCGGCACCGACTATCCGACCCAGGATGGCAGCTGCATTCGCGACTTCATCCACGTCACGGACCTGTCGCAGGCGCATCGATCGGCGCTCGCTTATTTGCGCAACGGCGGCGCCTCGACGACGCTCAATTGCGGCTATGGCCGCGGCTACTCGGTGCTGGAGACCATCGACGCGGTGCGTCGTGTTTCGGGCCGCAGCTTCGCCGTGCAATACGCCCCGCGCCGGCCCGGCGACATCATGACCATGGTCGCCGACACCAGCCGCATCCGCGGCCTGCTCGACTGGAAGCCGCAATACGACGACCTCGAGACCATCGCCGCCCATGCGCTGGCCTGGGAGGACAAGCTGTTCCGCGAGCGTCACGGCGAGCTCCGCCACGCCGCCTCGGCCTAGATTCCATTCCAGCGCAAGCCCTTAATTGGGCTTGAAAAGCGCTGGCTTAGCGGGCACAGAGGCCGTTCGATCCCTGACGCGCGGGCAGGCTTATTCCTGTGCCGTCAATGGACTACGGATGGCTCAGTTTCCAAAGAAAATCACTGACGATCCCTATGCGGCAGCGGTGCTGATTCGCCGCCTGGTCACGGAACAGGGGATTCTCTACTGGCGGCGCTATCTGGTCGCCTTCGCGCTGATGGCGCTTGCCGCCGGATCGACCGCGGGCGCGACCTACGTGCTCGGCCAGGTCATCAACCAGGCCTATGTCGACAAGAACATCCCGGGCATCGCGATGTTCTCAGGCATCACGGTGATCCTGCTCTTCATCAAGGGCGTGGCGACGTACGGCCACATGGTGATCCTGACCAAGATCTCCAACGCCATCCTCGCCACCAACCAGCGCCAGCTGTTCGCCAAGCTGATGCGCGAGAGCGTCGGATTCTTCTCCGAGCGGCATTCGTCCGAATTTCTGGCGCGGCTGACGGCCGGCGCAAAGTCCATCACCGATGTCCTCAACATGCTGGTCAATGCGGTCGGGCGCGACCTCATGATGCTGCTCGCCATGATCGGCGTGATGGTGTGGCAGGATCCGGTGATGTCGTTCATCGGCCTCGTCGCGGTGCCGCCGGCGATGCTGGTGCTACGCAAGCTGGTGAAGCGCATCAAGGGCCTCGCCTACAACCAGTTCACCGGCACCGCCGACATCCTGGAGACGATGCAGGAATCGCTGCAGGGCATCCGCACGGTGAAAGCGTTCACGCTCGAAGACACCATGCAGACCCGCATCGACGAGAACATCGCGATCGTCGAGCGCAACGCCAACAAGATGGCCCGCGTCGCCAACCGCTCCAATCCGCTGATGGAAATGCTCGGCGGCTTCGCGGTCGCCGGCTGCCTGCTTTATGGCGGCTATAGCGTGGTCGCGCTCAACGCCACGCCCGGCGCTTTCTTTTCCTTCATGACCGCCTTCCTGATGGCGACCGAGCCGGCCAAGCGGCTGGCGCGGCTCAACATCGACCTCAACAGCCAGCTCGTCGGCGCCCGCATGCTGCTCGAAGTCGTCGACAGCCCTGCGAGCGAGCATTCCGACGACGACAAGCCGGCGCTGAAACTCTCGAATGCCCGTATCGAACTGCGCGACGTCAGCTTCTCCTATCGCAACGGCGAGACCGTCCTCAACCGGATGAGCTTTGTTGCCGAGCCCGGCAAGGTCACTGCGCTGGTCGGGCCCTCCGGCGGCGGCAAATCGACCGTGCTGGGGTTGCTGCTGCGCTTCTACGAGGTGACGCAAGGCGACATCGTGATCGACGGCCAGTCGATCGGCGCCGTCTCGCGAAAATCGCTGCGGGCTCAGACCGCCTATGTCGGCCAGGACGTCTATCTGTTCCGCGACACGATCCGCAACAACATCGCCTTCGGCCGCGCGGGCGCGACCGAAGAACAAATCATCGATGCTGCGAAAGCAGCCTGCGCGCATGATTTCATCATGGGCTTCCCCCTCGGCTACGACACGCCCGTCGGCGAGCACGGCACGCAACTGTCCGGCGGCCAGCGCCAACGCATCGCGGTCGCGCGCGCGCTGATCAAGAACGCGCCGATCATCCTCCTCGACGAAGCCACCGCCGCGCTCGATTCGGAGTCGGAGCGCCAGGTGCAGGAGGCGATCGAGCATCTCTGCCAGAACCGCACCACCATCGTGATCGCGCATCGCCTGCACACCATCATGCACGCCGATGCGATCCTGGTGGTCGAGGGCGGCGAGATCGTCGAGCAGGGCCGGCATGACGAGCTGCTCCGCCGCGGCGGGCGCTATGCGTCGTTCTTCCGCCTGCAACATCACGACGCCGGCGCTCTGGCGCCGATCAGCGCAACCGCATAGAGTTCCTTTCACCTCAAGAGCAGCGAGATCGCACCATGAACGCCGCCTCCTACGTCATCCCGCTTCCGACCCAGGCTTCTCTTCCCGTCGTCGGGGAGAGTGGCCGTTATCCCGTGCGCCGCATCTGGTGCGTCGGTCGCAACTATCTCGAGCACATCCGCGAGATGGGCAATGACGAGCGCGCCCCGCCGTTCTTCTTCGCCAAGCACGCCGACATGCTGGTGCCCGACGGCGCCACCATTCCCTATCCGCCGCTGACCAAGGATCTTCATCACGAGGTCGAACTGATCGTCGCAATGAAGAGCGGCGGCCTCAACATTCCCGCCGAGAAGGCGCTCGACCACGTCTACGGCTATGCCGTCGGCATCGACCTGACCCGCCGCGACCTGCAGATCGCCTCGCGCAAGAAGGAGCGTCCTTGGGAGATCGGCAAGTCGTTCGACTATTCGGCGCCCTGCTCCGCGGTGCAGCCGGCATCGAAGATAGGCCATCCCGCCAAGGGCAAGATCTGGCTCACGGTCAACGGCAAGGAAGCGCAGAAAGGCGATCTCACCGAGCTGATCTGGAACGTGCCTGAGATCATCTGGCAGCTCTCGCAGCAGGTGAAGCTCGCCGCCGGCGATATCATCATGACGGGCACGCCTGCCGGCGTGTCGCAGCTCCAGCCCGGCGACAAGCTCGAATGCGGCGTCGACGGCGTCGGCACGCTGAAGGTCTCGATCGGCCAGCCCGAGTAAGGCTGACGGCGCTCCAAATATGAGGGCCCCGGGCATGCCCCGGGGCCTTTTGCATTAGGCGGACGATGCCTGATCTACCGGGCCTTCACCGGCCGATTGGCGTGGCTTGCCTGCGGCACACCGCGATTGAGCGACATGTGGGAATGCACGCACAGCCAACCATCGCCAAGTCTTGAAAACACCATCGTGGCCCGGCCGGGGCGCGGAAACGCGCTGCCGTCGGGATGATAGCCCGTGCTCGTCCACGGCACGATCACGGTCGCCATCGTGCCATCGGACGATGCCAGGATCGAGGCCTGGTCGACGACGAAGCGGAAGTCGGCCGTCTTCGGCCAGACGTTGTCCCATTGCGTCGAGACCCATTGCTCGAGACCTGGGATGACATCGTTGTGGGTGCCGAAAGCCAGCACATCCGGATGGAAGAGCGGCCGTGCCGAAGCATAGTCGACCTCGCGGACATGGCCCGCGAAGGTCTCCAGCCACGCGCGGAAGAATTGCAGCAGCTCAGTGTTCGCAACTGGCAACGAGGCCATCGCCTGCTCCATGTTCGGCAACTCAATCACGGCAATCTTTGTTGCCATGGGGCGAACCGTCCAGCAAGATATATGGAGAGCACCGGTGGAGATCGATCGACGAGCCGGGCCGATGTCATGGAGCCAGCCTCATGAGACGCCTTCTCCTGCTCGCGGCCACGCTTATCATCTCGTGCAATATTGCCAGCGCGCAGTCCAGTCAGCCTTATGCTGGCCTTGAGCATCGCCCCATCAAGGCGCTGTCGCAGCAGCAGATCGACGATCTTCGGGCCGGACGTGGCATGGGCCTGGCGCTTGCCGCCGAGCTCAATGGATATCCCGGTCCGAGCCATGTTCTTGAATTAGGTGATCGGCTTGAGTTGACCGCGGATCAGCGCATCCAGGTTCAGCGCCTCTTCGACGCCATGAAGCAAGAGGCGGTTTCGCTGGGTAACAAGCTGGTCGAGCAGGAGACGGAGTTGGACCGGCTCTTCTCCACCCGCGTCGCGACATCGGAGTCACTCAGGGCGACCCTCGTTGCCATTTCGGAAACCCAGGCACTGCTCCGCGAAAGCCACCTCAAATATCATCTGTCGACAACTGCCGTGCTCGATCCGAGCCAGAAGCAGCGATACGCTGAGTTGCGCGTTACCAACGCCCTGATGGCTCCGAAGGACACAAGCACCGTCACTAAACGCAATCACCGCAATGCCGACAGCACGATGAGGCCGAGAATCAGCGCCGTCAGCGAATATTTGAGCGTGTAGTAGACGTTGCGATTCCATGCCTTGACCTTGCGGCTCGCAAGATGGATCTCGTAGAGCTTTCCGAACACCTTGTTGAGGACGCCGACGCTCTCGCCGTCGACGTTCTGGGTTGCAGAGGCCTTGACGATGTGGTGGCTGACCCAGCGGTTGATCGCGGTCATGAAGCCGTACTTCATCGGACGCTCGACGTCGCAGAACAGGATGATGCGGTTGACGTCGGTGGCATTCTCCGCACTGTGGATGAAGGTCTCGTCGAACATGAAGGCCTCACCGTCGCGCCAGACGCATTCGACGCCGTCGACCAGGATGCGGCACTTGTTCGAGTTCGGCGTGACAAGGCCGAGGTGGTATCGCAGCGAACCGGCGAAGGGATCGCGGTGGGCGCCGAGCTTGCCGCCGGGCGGCAGCATTGCGAACATCGCACCATGTACGCTCGGAATGGAGTTGAGCAGCTCCACCGTCTTCGGGCACAGCGTGCGCGCCGAAGGCAGGAAGTCATCGTACCATTTCAGATAAAAGCGTTTCCAGCCGCTCTTGAAGAACGAGTAGAAACCCCAATCGTTGTTCTTCGCCGCCGCGCGGATGAAGCCTTCGTCGAACAAGCGAACGGCCTCGTCGCGGATGGTCTCCCAATTCTCGCTGAGGGCTTTCAGCTCCGGAAACTGCTCCACCGGGATCACCGGCTTGTTCGGCACCGCCGAGCCCGCGTACATCAGCACATTGTAGGGCGCGAGATAGGTGGAGTGATCGCCGAGCTGCCGCGTAAAGCGCAGCCGCTGCTTGCCGCGGAAATGAACGTAGATCGTCGATGCCGCCAGCACATAGAGAATGACGAGTTGCGGCGCAAAAAGCTGTTTTAACATCCCCCGTTCCCCGGTGGTCCAACCGGGAACGTGATCTATCCTGACGCGGCCCGAGCGGCAAGATATTCACCGGAGGGTTGCAATCACGCTCCGGAGATCAGGGATGGCAACTTGAGGCCGAAACGAGCCGAATCAGGCCCGTGACAGCGCCTGGAGACCCTTGAAGGTCAGGCGCTTGGGGTCGGTGACGCCGGCGAGATACAGGCGGCGGATGAACGCGATGACGGCGTCGCGGTCGCAATCGGTCAACGCGACGACGGCGTCGACCGCTATTCTCTGGGCTTCCATTGGGCTCACCTCGGCCTTGCAAGTAACCCCGGCCGAGACAGGCTAGGACTCCGCGGTTAATCCGGCGTTAACCGTTCGGGCAACATGGCCAATTCAGCCCAGCGGCCGTATACGCAAAACAACGCATTGGCGGTTGCGATTCTTGGCGAGCGCCGATGCTCTTCTTCAGGAGGGGAACGACGCCGGGTGCGGCGACGCTCACCGCGGAGGAGACCATTGTGTGCTGTTCCGGCTCGGCGGCGACGCAGTTGGTCTTGCGCTCGCGATCGATTTGAAGCTGGCGCTTACCACGCGCAAGACAACACGGCGGCGATCAGGAATACTGCATCACGCCATCGTCGATCCGGCCGAACCGCAAGGAGACGATGTCGAGCGCGTAGTTCTGGTAGAGCCGCCACGGCTGCTTCGAGCCTTGCTTCGGCATCTTTGCGACCGAGCGCTGCACATAACCCGAGGTGAAATCGAGCGACGGCTGCGCGGTAATCGTGGGATCGTCATTATGCGGCATGCACTGCCGGAAATTGTGCCGGTCCATGTAGTTGATGAGCCGACAGACATATTCGCAGGTGAGGTCGCATTTCAGCGTCCATGATGCGTTGGTGTAGCCAAAGGCGGAGGCCATGTTGGGCACATCCGCATACATCATACCTTTGTAGGTCAGCGTGTTGGCAAAATCGACGGCGCGGCCGTCGACGCTCACCTCCAACCCGCCGACGACCTGGAGCACCAGTCCCGTCGCGGTCACGATGATGTCCGCCGCAAGCTCGCTGCCGTCCTTGAGGCGGATACCGTCGTGCGTGAACGTGTCGATCTCCTTGGTGACCACCGAGGCGCGCTGCTCGCGGATCGCCTTGAACAGATCGCCATCCGGCACGAGGCAGAGCCGCTGGTCCCAGGGATTGTAGCGCGGCGTGAAGTGGGTTGCGACGTCGTAATCGGGGCCGAGCGCCATCTGCACGCCCTTGAGAACCAGCTCCTTCACCTTCGCAGGGCGGCGCCGACTGAGCTGAAAGAAGAACATCCCCCACATCACGTTGCGCCAGCGGATCAGGTGATAGGCAAGCCGCGTCGGGAGATTGCGGCGCAATTTGTTGGCGACGGGATCCTGCGCCGGGCGCGACACCACATAGGTCGGCGAGCGCTGCAGCATGGTGACCTGCGCGGCGGTCTTGGCGAGCTCCGGCACCAGCGTCACCGCGGTCGCGCCCGAGCCGATCACGACGACGCGCTTGCCCGCGCAGTCGATGTCGCCGGTCCATTTCTGCGGATGCACGATGCGGCCGGCGAAATCCGCGACGCCCGGAAACTCCGGCGTGTATCCTTCCTCGTATTTGTAATAGCCCGAGCACATGAACAGGAAATTGCAGGTGAAGCGCACGGTTTCGATCGCGCCCTCGCCGGTAATGCGCTCGGCCTCGACGGCCCAGCGCGCCTCACTCGTCGACCACGCCGCACGCTTGACACGATGGCGGAAGCGGATGTGCTTCTCGATGCCGTTCTCAGCCGCGGTTTCGCGAACGTAGTTGAGGATTTGCGCGCCGTCGGCGATCGCCTTCGGATCGGTCCAGGGCTTGAAGGAATAGCCCAGCGTGAACATGTCGCTGTCGGAGCGGACGCCGGGATAGCGAAACAGGTCCCAGGTGCCGCCGATGCAGTCGCGCCCCTCGAGGATGACGTAGCTCTTTCCCGGGCATTTGGTCTGCAGGTGGAAGCCCGCGCCGATCCCGGACAGGCCGGCGCCGACGATCAGCACGTCGAAATGGTCTTGAGCCATTGTTTCCTCCGCTGCCAAGGATTGTCTGACCGGGATCATCGCTCGTCAACTGGCAATCGGCCCCGACACAACCGCGAAGAGATACGTGCGTCGGGCACAAGACAACAAAGCCCCGGATCGCTCCGAGGCTTTGCGTCGACAATAGATGCGATCAGCGGATCAGTACCGGTAATGGTCCGACTTGTAAGGACCTTCCTGTTTGACGCCGATATAGTCGGCCTGGTCCTTGCGCAGCTCGGTGAGCTTGACGCCGATCTTGGCGAGGTGCAGGCGCGCGACCTTTTCGTCGAGCGACTTCGGCAGCACGTAGACTTCCTTCTTGTACTTGCCGTCCTTGTTGTTGGCGAAAAGCTCGATCTGCGCCAGCGTCTGGTTGGTGAAGGAGGCCGACATCACGAAGGACGGATGGCCCATCGCGTTGCCGAGGTTCACGAGGCGACCTTCCGACAGCATGATGATGCGATGCTTGTCGGGAAATTCGATCTCGTCGACCTGCGGCTTGATGTTGGTCCATTTCAGGTTGCGCAGACCCGCGATCTGGATCTCGTTGTCGAAGTGACCGATGTTGCAGACGATGGCGCGATCCTTCATCGCGCGCATGTGCTCGATCGTGATGATGTCCTTGTTGCCGGTCGCGGTGACGAAAATGTCAGCGCGGGGCGCGGCGTCTTCCATGGTCACGACTTCATAGCCTTCCATCGCAGCCTGCAGTGCGCAGATCGGATCGACTTCGGAGACCATGACGCGGCAGCCGGCCTGGCGCAGCGAGGCGGCCGAACCCTTGCCGACGTCGCCGAAGCCCGCGACCATCGCGACCTTGCCGGACATCATCACGTCGGTGCCGCGGCGGATGCCGTCGACCAGCGATTCACGGCAGCCATAGAGGTTGTCGAACTTCGACTTGGTGACGCTGTCGTTGACGTTGATGGCGGGCCATAGCAGCGTGCCGGCTTTCTGCATGTCATAGAGACGATGCACGCCCGTGGTGGTCTCTTCGGAAACGCCCTTGATGCTCTTGGCGATCTCGGCGAAGTAGCCCTTCGGCTTCTCCTTGAGCTGCTTCTTCAGAAGCGCGAAGAAGACTTCCTCTTCTTCCGAACCCGGCTTGTCCAGGAACTTGGTGTCGCCGTTCTCGGCGCGCAGGCCGAGATGGACGTACATGGTGGCGTCGCCGCCGTCATCGAGGATCATGTTCGGGTGACCGCCGCCGTGCCAGTCGAACAGCTTGGCGGTGTAGTCCCAGTACTCGGTCAGGCTCTCACCCTTGACGGCGAACACCGGAATGCCGGCGGCTGCGATCGCCGCCGCAGCGTGGTCCTGCGTCGAATAGATGTTGCAGGAGACCCAGCGGATGTCGGCGCCGAGCGCGGCCAGCGTCTCGATCAGCACGCCGGTCTGGATCGTCATGTGCAGGGAGCCGGCGATACGCGCGCCCTTCAGGGGCTGCTTCGGGCCATATTCTTCGCGGGTGGCCATCAGGCCGGGCATCTCGGTCTCGGCGAGCGAGAGCTCCTTGCGGCCGAAATCGGCGAGCGAAATGTCCTTGACGATGTAATCGGTGAAGCCGGGCTTCGCGTTCATGTCTGTTTCCTAGTGGTGGGTCTGGCGTGTCAGTAACGAAGCAAACGAAGCGCCTTGCGGCACAGTCTTCTTTCTCTCCCCCGTTCTTACGGGGAGAGGGCTGGGGTGAGGGGCTCCATCCGCGCACTGAGCCAGTGGAGAGTCCCCCTCACCCGCCGCTTCGCGGCGACCTCTCCCCGCAAGCGGGGCGAGGTAAGAGCGTTTAGACCGCGCGCTTGAGCGCTTCGACGAGATCGGTCTTCTCCCAGGAGAAGCCGCCCTCGTTGTCGGGCGTACGGCCGAAATGGCCGTAGGCGGAGGTGCGCGCGTAGATCGGGCGGTTGAGATCGAGATGGCTGCGGATGCCCCGCGGGGTGAGATCCATCGCCTTGGCGGCGGCCTTCTCGAGCTCAGCCTCCGACACCTTACCGGTGCCGTGGGTGTCGATGTAGATCGACAGCGGCCGCGCCACGCCGATGGCGTAGGCGAGCTGCAGCGTGCAGCGGTCGGCAAGACCGGCCGCGACGATGTTCTTGGCGACGTAGCGTGCCGCATAGGCGGCCGAGCGGTCGACCTTGGTCGGATCCTTGCCGGAGAACGCGCCGCCACCGTGCGGGGCCGCGCCACCATAGGTGTCGACGATGATCTTGCGGCCGGTCAGGCCGGTATCGCCGTCGGGACCGCCGATGTAGAACTTGCCGGTCGGGTTGATGTGCCAGATGGTCTTCGCCGTAATCCACTCCTTCGGCAGCGCCTCGCGCACATAGGGCTCGACGATGTCGCGAATCTGCTTGGACGAGATGTCCTCGACCAGATGCTGATGCGACACCACGATCTCGCGCACGCCGACCGGCTTGCCGTTCTCGTACTGGACGGTGACCTGGCTCTTGGAGTCCGGGCCCAACACCTTCTCGCGGCCGGAGTGGCGTGCTTCCGAGATGAGGCGCAGGATCTTGTGGGCGTAGAAGATCGGCGCCGGCATCAGATCGGGCGTCTCGTTGGTGGCGTAGCCGAACATGATGCCCTGGTCGCCCGCGCCCTCTTCCTTGACTTCGCCTGGCTGCAGCGCATCGACGCCCTGAGCGATGTCGGCAGACTGCGGATGCAGCAGGATCTCGATGTCGGCCTTCTGCCAGTGGAAACCGTCCTGCTCGTAGCCGATGTCCTTGATCGCGGCGCGCACGACGCCTTCGATCTGCTCGTTGGTGACGGATGCGGGACCGCGGGTCTCGCCGGCGATCACGACCTTGTTGGTGGTCGCGAGCGTTTCGCAGGCGGCACGGATTTGCCAGGGATCGATGCCTGCTTTCGGTCCTTCGCGGTAGAACAGATCGACGATCTCGTCGGAGATCCGGTCGCACACCTTGTCCGGATGGCCTTCGGACACGGACTCGCTGGTGAAGAGATAGGACGCGCGCATCAGTAACCCCTTGTTCCGCCGCTAGCTGGCGGGCGTTTGCGATATTTAGCTTTGAATGATGTCAATCACGCCGGCGCGAGATGACGTAGGATTCGTCGAGAAACCAGAGCCCATTGTACTTTCGCAGCACGTCCCTGGCGGCATCCAGAGTGCGGCCGTTTTGAGTCATTTCCGTCAACCGGTCGTCCTCAATCTGAGCGACGTACACCGCCGCATTCCACGCTGCAAAGGCCGTCGAGGTGCCGATAGAGCCTGTCACCTCGTTGGGCAGAGCTTCCATATCATACCTGAAGATCGAGCGGTTATCTGCGTAAGCATTAAAATTTAAGTCGCGGCCCACCGAGCCGAGCTCGTACTTCACCGCGCGCAATAGCTCATGACGGCTCACAGAGAAAGGGTTTTCTCCGGGCCAGATCGCCTGGATCATTTCCATGCCCGGATCCTGGCCGTGGGAGTGAATTCCGATCAGGCGGCCGCCTGCCCGCAAGGCCCGGGCCAGGGGCGCAATGATCCGTTTTGCCCGAAAATTGACCGAGGACAGCGCGCGGTATGGCTGGGATGCAATAACGAGGTCGAAATTGGCCTCGGCCTGGCCCGGCCGTGGAATGGTCGAATCAAGCAGAAACCGCTGGTCTTCACGGTAGAGCACCAGCACGACAGGCCGCTCATAAAGAGGCATCCCCGTGCGCGGGCTGACCGCCGCGCGCCAGTTCTGCTCCAAAAACGGCTTCAATTCCGCGATTTGCGTCTCGAACTCGCCCGAGGAAGCACCCCGCAGGGGAACCTCATGCCAGACGGTCGCGGCCGCCGCCGCGGGTGATGCCGGCGTGAGCCAGGGCGCCTCCGCGTAAAGCATGTTGGTAAAAACAAACACCGAGGCCGGATGCTCGAAAATGCGATCCGGCACCTTGTCCAGCGTCAGGCGGAGGTCCTCGAGACTGAGCTCCTTGCCGGCGACGTAGAACGGCATGTGCGGAAAGCGCTGATGCATCGAGCGCAGCACGCGCGCCAGCACCGTGCCGTCGCCAACGCCGGCATCGAACACGCGCAGCGCCGGCGGCCGGGGATGGATGCTGGCAAGCTCCAGGGCCACGCGCTCGGCGACCACCCGCTTCTCACTGCAAGTGTGGACGAACAGCAGGTATTTCTGCCGATTCTCGAAAAAGCGGAAATTGCCGCGCGGATCGCGCTTTTCCGGCGGCACCTGAAGCCCCCGCGGTGGCGGCACGCCGCCGGCCATCGATGCGGCCATGTAGGCCTGGATCCGGTCCAGCGTGTCGATCGTGATGCGCTTGCCCTCGCGCAGCCGGTGCACAAGCTTCCCATCGTTCACCGCGCGCCGGCCGAACGTCGACTCCGCCATGTCCGCCTTACGGCAGAACTCGGTGATTTGGCTCAGGATTTCGTCATTCTTCATGGAGTGGGACGCGGTGGGCAGAAGGATTGGGTAGCGCCTCCTAGCAAATTCTGCCCACTGAGGGAATAGGGATAGCGACACCCCCCGTTTGCCGTGTGCACAATAGCGAAGCCGTGAACCACCTTCCCCCGCCGGGCAACAAACAGACGCCTCTCCTCTACGGGACCACCGCCAATGCGTCGCCTGCTCGTCGCGCTCTGCCTGCTCGCCGCAACCCTGTGGTCGGCGCCCGCTTTTGCGCAGGCGCGCAACCAGCTTGGGCCGCTCTGCACCACCGACACCACGCCGGCAGACCAGATGATCGACGCCTGCAGCAAGATCATCGCGCTGAAGGTGTTCAAAGGCGAGCAGCTCGCGACGGTCTACTTCTGGCGCGCGGTGGGCTGGAATAAGAAGGGCGATTACGCCAAGGTCATCACTGACGCCACGGAAGCGGTTCGGCTCCATCCGAGCCAGGCAGTCTACAACCTGCGCGGCTCGGCGTATTACGACAAAGGCGACTACGAGATCGCGGTCGCTGATTTCGACGATGCGCTGAAGCTTGGCCCGCCTGATGGCACCATCTTCCACAACCGCGGCAATGCCTGGCGCGGCAAAGGCGATTACGCCAAGGCGATCGCCGACTACGACATGTCGATCAAGGCCAATCCAAGATCGGCGTTCTCGTTCCAGAACCGCGGTATCGCGAAGGAGGCACTTGGCGATCTCGACGGCGCGCTGGCCGACATCAACCAGGCGATCCGGCTCGACCCGACACTGCCGCAGCCGCTGATCAACCGGACCGCGATCTGGCGTGTCAGAGGCGATTACGATCGCGCGATTGCCGACGGCAGCGATGCGATCCGGCTCGCGAAGGAAAACCCGCCCGTCAATATCATGACGCCGCCGAACAGCGTGCTGATCTCGGGCTACACCCATCGCGCGCTGGCCTATGAGGCGAAAGGCGATTACGCGCACGCGAGCGACGACTACAAGGCCACGCTGGCGATCGCGGCGTCCGATGCCGGCAGCAAGGCCAATCAAGCCACCGCAAAGGTGCGGCTGTCGCTGATCACCGACGCAAGCGCACCGATCCCGCGCGATGCGCCGTCACCGACGACCGAGCCGGCAAACGCACCGGCTCCCCAGCAGACCGGTGCCGCGCCGCCCGCCTCGCCTGCCCCGGCCGCGCGCGGCACGCGCATGGCGCTGATCATCGGCAACGGCGCCTATGCGCATGTCAAGGCGCTGCCCAATCCGCCCAATGACGCGCGCGCCGTTGCCAGGGCCTTGCGCGATATCGGCTTCACTGTATCAGAAGGCGTCGATCTCGACCGCGCGGCGATGCAGAAGATGACGCGTGACTTCTTGCGGGAAGCGGCGCGGGCGCAGGTCGTAGTGGTCTACTATGCGGGCCACGGCGTGCAGGTCGACGGCCGCAACTATCTCATTCCCGTCGACGTCGAACTCAAGCCGGGCGCGAGGATGACGGACGCGATGATCGACATGGACACGATCATGGCCGGCCTCGACGACCAGGTCCGCACCAACATTTTGATCTTCGATGCCTGTCGCAATAATCCGATGGCACAGCAGGTCGCATCAGCCGGCACCAACCGCGCCATCGAAGCTGCCTCGGGCCTCGCAGCGCCAACGAGCCTGGGCGCCGGCGCGACGCTCGGCGCCGGCACGCTGATCGCTTTCGCCACTGCGCCGGGACAGGTCGCGCTCGACGGCGAAGGTGCCAACTCGCCGTTCTCCGCCGCGCTCTCCCGCCATCTCGGCACGCCCGGCCTGGAAGTGCAGCAGATGCTGACACGTGTGCGGGCGGAGGTGGTGTCAACCACGAAAAACAAGCAGGTGCCGTGGTCGAACTCGTCGCTGCTGGGAGAGGTTTATCTGGCGGAGAAGTGAGGGGCGCGTGCCTCACCCTCAGCTGTCATCGCCCGGCTTGACCGGGCGATCCAGTACGCCGAGAAGTCAGCGATTCTCCGAGAAGCCGCGGCGTACTGGATTCCCCGCCTTCGCAGGGAATGACAGTGAGCGAGTAGAGCCTTATTGGCCCCACACTTCCTTCGCGATCTCCACGGCGAGGCCGAGCTTGGCCCACTGCTCCTCTTCGGAGAGGACGTTGCCCTCCTCCGTCGAGGCGAAACCGCACTGCGGGGAGAGTGCGAGCTGCTCCAGCGGGGCGAACTTGGCGGCTTCCTCGAGACGGCGCTTGATATCATCCCTCTTCTCGAGCTCACCGAATTTCGAGGTGATGACGCCGACCACGACGACCTTGTTACCCTTGGGCAGGAAGCGCAGCGGCTCGAAGCCACCGGCACGGTCGCTGTCGTATTCGAGGAAATAGCCGTCGTAATTGGTGCCGGCGAGCATGGTCTCGGCAACCGGCTCGTAGCCGCCTGACGAAATCCAGGTCGAACGGAAATTTCCGCGGCAGACATGCGTCGTCACCACCATGTCGGCGGGCTTCTCGGCCAGCGCGTAGTTGATGACGCGCGCATAGATCTGCTGGAGACCGTCGGGATTGTCGCCCCGCTCGCGCGCCTTCTGCAATTCGTCCGGCGAGCAGAGATAGGCCCACACGGTGTCGTCGAACTGGAGATAGCGGCAGCCGGCGTCGTAGAACGCCTTCACCGCCTTGCGGTAGGTCTTGCCGAGGTCTTCGTAGAAGGCATCGAGATCCGGATAGACGTCCTTGGAGATCGCCTTGCGGCCGCCGCGGAAGTGCAGCACCGCCGGCGACGGGATCGTCATCTTGGCGGTGACATGAGCCTGGTCGGCGACCTTCTTCAGGAAGCGGAAGTGATCCAGCATCGGATGGTCATCTGGGAAGTCGAGCTTTCCGATCACCCGCACCGCATCATGCCGCGTCTCGACGCCCGCGAACTGGATGCCGGTGTCGGGGTGGAACATTTCGCAGCCGGTGAGCTTGGCCAGGAAGTCGAAATGCCACCAGGAGCGGCGGAATTCGCCGTCGGTCGCGAGCTTCAGGCCGAGCGAGGCCTGTTTATGCACGACCTTCTCGATCTCCATGTCCTCGATCTTGCGCAGATCGTCGGCTGAGATCTCGCCCTTCTCCAGCCTGGCGCGGGCTTCCTTGATCTTGGCGGGGCGCAGGAGACTGCCGACCTCGTCGGCGCGGAAGGGGGCTTTGGTTCGCTGCATTCTTAACTCCCGTGAATTTTTTAGTGGGCCGCCGCCCCTGCAACGCCGAGGTGGCGCTCGAGGACCGACGGGTCGGCTTTCAGCGCGGCGCTCGGGGCGTCGTGGACGATCGTTCCGCGCTCCAATATCACAACACGGTCGGCCAGCCCCAGAATCTTTTGGGCATTCTGCTCGACGATGATCGAGCAGATGCCGCCCGCCCGCGTGATGGTCCGGATCGCCTTCAAGAGCTCCTCGACGATGATGGGGGCAAGGCCCTCGGTCGGCTCGTCCAGGAGAAGCACTTTCGGATTGAGGGTCAGCGCGCGGCCGATTGCCAGCATCTGCTGCTCACCGCCGGAGAGCTGGTTGCCAAAATTGCTCCGCCGCTCCTTCAACCGCGGGAACATCTCGTAGACTCTCTCGACGGTCCAGGGACCGGGCTGGGCCACTGCTGACATATTCTCCTCCACCGTGAGCGAGCGGAAGATATTGCGCTCCTGCGGCACCCAGCCGATCCCGGCACGCGCCCGCTGGTCGGGCCGCAAGGTCGTGACGTCGGTGCCAGCCAGCCCGACAGTGCCGGAGAAGCGACGGGTGACGCCGACGATCGAGTTGATCAGGGTGGTCTTGCCGGTGCCGTTGCGCCCCAAAAGTGCCAGCACCTGGCCTTCGGCGAGACGCAGGGACATGCTCGGCAGCACCACGGCCTCGCCGTAGCCGGCGCGAAGCGAGTCGATCGCGAGCAGGTCAGACATTGACCGCCTCCTCGCCGAGATAGACCGCCTTGACCTGCGGGTCGCGCGCGACCTGCTCGGGCGGGCCTTCGGTGAGCAGCGCGCCGGAGACCAGGACAGAGATGCGGTCGGCGAAGGAGAACACGAGGTCCATGTCGTGCTCGATCAGCAGCACGGTCACGTCGCGCGGCAGGCTGCCCACGACGGCGAGGATGTCGTGGCGCTCGCTCTCGGGCACGCCGGCGGCGGGCTCGTCCAGCAGCAGCACGCGCGGCTTGGCGGCGATCGCCACCGCAATCTCGAGCAGGCGCTGCTTGCCATAAGGCAGCGTCACGGTCTGCTCGTTCATGACGTCGAGCAGGTGGAAACGCGTGAGGAGGTCGGCGATCTCGCCGTTGACGTCGCTGCGCGTGCCCATCCGCCGCCACCAGTCGCCGCCATGACCGAGGCGCTCGGAAACAGCGAGACCGATGGTTTCGAGCGGGGTCAGGTCGGGATAGAGCTGGTTGATCTGGAAGGTGCGCGACAAGCCGCGCAACACGCGCTTGTGCACGGGCAGATCGGTGATGTCCTGGCCTTCGAGCAGGATACGGCCCGAGTTCGGCTTGAGCACGCCGGTAAGCTGGTTGATCACCGTGGTCTTGCCGGCGCCGTTCGGGCCGATCAGCGCGTGGCGGGCGCCTTGTTCGATTTTGAGCGACAAGTCGCGGGTGACACGCAGACCGCCGAATTGCTTTTCGAGATTCTGGGTTTCGAGCGCGATGGTCATGCGTCGCTCTCCGGCACGGCGACGACGGCCTTGCGCCCGGCTATCTGCCTGATGACCAGATTGGGCACATAGAGCATCCAGCGATGCAGGCGCTGGCGGCCAACCAGGACGATCACGACCAGCACGAGCCCGATCCAGAACTGCCAATATTGCGGAGTGATGGTCGAGAACAATTCCTGCAGCATGCGAAACAGCACTGCGCCAATCAGCCCGCCGTAGAGATAGCCGGTGCCGCCGATCACGAGCACCAGCATCAGGTCCGCCGAGCGCTCGAAGGAGAACACGTCGAGCGAGGCGATCGCGGTGGTCTGGGTGAACAGCGCGCCTGCGATGCCGGCATAGAACGCTGCGAGCGTGTAGATGGCAATCAGCCGACGGTTGACGGGGATGCCGATAGCCGCCGCGCGCAGCGGGTTGTTCTTGATCGCGCGCAATGACAGCCCGAAAGGCGAGTGCACGACCCGGCGAGCGAACAGGAACAACAGGAACAGAACGGCGAGCGAATAGAAGAACCCGGTCTTGCCGAACATGTCGAACGGGATCTGGCCGAAGATCGGCTGCATCTCGATACCCTGCAGACCGTCGGTGCCACCGGTGATGTTGGAGAAGCGTTCGGCCAGCGCCTCAAGCAACAACGCGATGCCGAGCGTCACCATCAGCCGCGTCAGGTCGACGCCGCGGATCACCAGGAAGCTGGTGGCGAAGCCGAGCACCATCGCGACAAGGCCGGCGACGACAAGCGCAAGCACGGGCTCGTTGATGATCCCGTGCAGCGCAAGAAGCCCGGCGGCGTAAGCGCCGACGCCGAAGAAGGCGGCATGGCCGAGCGAGACGATGCCGGCGTAGCCGAGGATCAGGTCGAGCGACATCGCAAACAGCGCGAGCCGCAAGATATCCGTCATGATCAAATAACGCGTCGGAAATACGAAGCCGCAGGCCAGCACGATCAGCCAGAAAGCGGCCTCGCCGTAGTGCCAACGGGCCTGGCGCTGGGCGTGATAACCGACGTCGGAAGAAGCGTTCATCGGCGAACTCAACGCGCGGCCGTGCGGCCGAACAGACCGTTCGGGCGCCAGATCAGGATCACGATCATCATGGTGTAGATCACGAAAGGTCCCATCTTCGGGACGTAATATTTGCCGGCGACGTCGCCGATGCCGAGCAGCAGCGAGGCCAGAAACGGGCCGGTGATCGAGGACGAGCCGCCGACGGTGACCACGATCAGGAAGTAGATCATGAACTTCAGCGGAAAGTACGGGTCGAGGCCGAGGATCTCGGCGCTCAGCGCGCCGCCGAGACCGGCCAGGCCGCAGCCAAAGGCAAATGTGAAGGCGAACACCTGCGGCACGTTGATGCCGAGGCCGCTCGCGGCGCGGGGATCGTCGACCGCGGCGCGCAGACGGCTGCCGAACCGCGTCTTGGCCAGCACCATCTGGAGACCGATGGTGAGCAGCCCGCAGATGACGATGATCATCAGCCGGTAGCGGCCGATGCCGACGCCGAACACGTCGAACTGGCCCTGGAGCGCGGCCGGCAGGTTGATGAAGACCCGCGACGAGCCCTGGATGTAATCGACTGCCGCGACCGACATGAAAGTCAGGCCGATCGTGAACAGCACCTGATCGAGATGGCTGCGCGCATAGAGGTGTCGGTACAGCGTGCGCTCGAGCACGATGCCGATCGCAGCAGAGGAGACGAAGGCAAGCGGCAATGCAGCGAAGAATGGCCAGCCCATCCGGTTGACCAGCACCATGCAGACATAGCCGCCGGCCATGGCGAAGGCGCCATGGGCGAGGTTGACGAAGTTCATCAGGCCGAGCGTGACCGCGAGCCCGCAAGCCAGCACGAACAGCAGCATGCCGTAGGCAACGCCATCGAACAGGTTGGTGAGAATTGAGGTCATCGTCTCAGCTTGGCGTTATCGTCATGGCCGGGCTTGTCCCGGCCATCCACGTTCCTGGTTCGGCTCCCGCGTGGATGCCCGGGTCAAGCCCGGGCATGACGAGAGTGGCGGGCGAGATCCCCGATGCGCGGCTAGTGCGCGCTCGGGAATGTCGCGCTTTCGCGTGTCACTTCTTGGTCTTGCCTAGATCCTTGACGGCCTCGAAGGTCGCGAACTCGACGTTGTAGAGCTCGCCGTCAACCTTCTCGACCTTCCGGATGTAGATGTTCTGCACGATGTCGCGGGTCTCGGGGTCGATCGAGATCGGGCCGCGCGGGCTCTCCCACTTCTGGCCCTTCATGGCTTCGACCAGCTTGGTGCCGTCGGTGTCGCCATTGGTCTTCTTCAACGCTTCGTAGATCAGGTGCATGCCGTCATAGCCGCTCACCGCCATGAAGCCCGGCCGGTTTCCGTACGCCTTCTTGTAGGCCGCGACGAAATCCTTGTTCATCTGCGAGGGATGCGCGGCCGAATAGAGGTGCGCGGTGACGGTGCCCAGCACGGCGTCGCCCATGTTGTTGAGGAGGTCGTCGTCGGTCACGTCGCCCGGTCCGATCACCTTGATGCCGGCCTTGTCGAGCCCGCGTTCGGCATACTGCTTCATGAAGTTGCCGCCCTGGCCGGCCGGCACGAACACGAAGATCGCGTCGGGCTTGGCATCCTTCATACGCTGGAGGAACGGTGCGAAATCGGGATTGGCAAGCGGCGTCTTCACCTCTTCGACCACCTCACCGCCACCGGCGGTGAAGTTCTGCTTGAAGAAGTTGAGCGCGTCATTGCCCGGCGCATAGTCCGAGGTCAGCGTCGCCACCTTCTTGATGCCGTTTTTCACCGCCCAGTCGGCGATGATGGTGGAGGACTGCGCCAGCGTGAAGCTGGTGCGCACGATATAGGGCGAGCGCTCGGTGATGATGGAGGTGCCGGCTGCCATCACGACTTCCGGAATCTTGGCTTGCGTGGCCAGCGGCGCCGCCGCGAGCGCGGCCGGGGTCACGCCGAAGCCGGCGATGAAATGGACCTTGTCGTTGACGATCAACTCCTGCGCGGCCGTCTTGGTCTTGTCGGGTATCGCAGCATCGTCCTTGAGGATGATCTCGATTTTCTTGCCGGCGACGGTGTCGCCCTTCTGCTGCATGTAGAGCTTGATCGCGTTCTCGATCTGCTTGCCGGTCGAGGCCTGGCCGCCGGTCATCGGCAGGATCAGGCCGACCTTGACGCTGTCCTCGGCCTTGGCCGGAGCGACGGCCGCGAGGCCCGCGATGGCGGTAGCTGTTGCGGCCCAAATAGTCTTGCGAGACAGTTGTTTGCGTTCGAACATCAGATGTCCCTCCCCTTCATTCCTGATCGCTTGTGCGCCGGACCGAGTGCCCGGTCCTTGCCTTAAGTCTAGCTCACGCACGCGTGATGTCGCGCGCAACATGGCGTCTTTCGCGCCCTTATTGTCAATCGGACGTTTGGCGACCCTTCGGCGCAAGCCGAGCGTTCCGATTGCCGACGGCAGATGCGATATCGGGTCACGTCCAGGTAACCCGGGCATCGTGACCGTGATTGCTATCTTTTGTACGATTGTACAAATAAAATGGACCTGTCAACGAAAAAGCCCCATCTCGGATGAAGCGACTTTGTCGCGAGCCCTTGCTGCAGTCTAGAAACGCTGCCACCCGGGTGGATGGAGGATTTCGTCTTTTGTTTGCAGAATTTGAACATCGGCAGGGTCCCGGGCGTCACATTACGGTATCCCATTACCCACCTCGAATAAGTCTATTTTACCTTGTTGAAAGCTACTCTCCCGGCGACAGCCTATCTGGCGTCCAACACGACTGACCTCGCGCCCCCCGTACAATGCCTAGATCCTTCCGTTCCCTCCTGATCCTCCTCGCGCTCTCGGCGAGCCTGTCCGGCTGCGGCACCGTCAACGAAAAGCTCTCGTCCGGCATGGGCGACTACGTCCCGCAATGGGCCGGCGGCTTGCCGGCGGACGCCCCGCCGCGGGCGGGCACGCCGCAATACGATGCCTACATGAAGGAGCGCGAGCGCAAGCGACTGATGCCGGCAGCGGATCGCGAAAAGGAAGAGCAGGCGCAGAAGGGCGCAACGGGCTCGGCGTCCGGCACCGCGGCGCGTTAAGTTGCGCCCCCTCGCCGCTTGCGGCGAGAGCGAAGCAAATCAATCCACGAACACCACGGTCTTGCGGCCGTTGAGGATGACGCGGTCGTTGAGATGGTAGCGGATCGCGCGCGCCAACACGCGGCGCTCGATGTCGCGGCCCTTTCGGACGAGATCCTCAGGCGTGTCGCGATGGCTGATGCGCTCGACGTCCTGATCGATGATCGGGCCCTCGTCGAGGTCGCGCGTGACGTAATGCGCGGTGGCGCCGATCAGTTTGACGCCACGCTCATGGGCCTGGTGATAGGGTTTTGCGCCCTTGAAACCCGGCAGGAACGAGTGGTGGATGTTGATGCAGCGTCCCGACAGATTTGCCGAGAGATCGTCGGACAATATCTGCATATAGCGGGCCAGCACGACGAGATCCGTCCCGGTCTTGGCGACAAGGTCGAGGATCTGCGCCTCCTGCTCGCGCTTGGTCTCTTTCGTAACAGGCAGATAGTGGAACGGAACTCCGCCGAAATCGAGCCCGTCATAGACCTCGCGCGGATGGTTGGAGACGATGGCGGCCAATGTCATCGGCAGCTCGCCGGTGCGCCAGCGATAGAGGATGTCGACCAGGCAGTGGTCGGACTTCGACACCAAAAGCATCACCTTGCGATGCGCGGCGCGATCTCGCATTTGCCAATCCATGCCGAAACGCTCGGCGATCGCGGCAAAGCCGGTCTGCAGCGCCGACAGCTCTACGGCGAGATCGGCGGCGGTGAACACCACCCGCATGAAGAACTTGTTGGTCTCGATATCGTCGAACTGTTGGGCGTCGAGGATATTCTGTCCGGAATTCGCCAGGAAGGTCGACACCGCCGAGACGATGCCGGGACGATCCGGACAGGACAGGGTCAGGACATATTGATGATCGGGCATGGTCTTTGAAACAATGGGCCTTGATGAAGGTTTGGGCAGCGGCTGCGGAACGACCCGCGATTTGCGCCCTGCTCTATCACCGACCCCACCTTGCGCCAATCCCGACCGTCGAGTCAGGATGAACGCACCATTGCTTTGACTGACCGGAGTTCACCATGGCCGACCGCTTGAACGGCACCCGCATCCTGATCCTGGAAACGCGCGAGGAGGCGCAGTTTTCGAAGCTGCTGGCCGAGCAAGGCGCCGAGGTCGTGCAATGCCCGATGTTCACAATCCAGGATGCGCCGGACCCCGCCCCGGTCGAGGCCTGGATCCGCCGCGCCATCGACAAGCCTTTCGACGATCTCGTGCTGATGACCGGCGAAGGGCTGCGGCGGATCATGAAGCTCGCCGTCGCGCGAGGACTGGACCAGGCTCTCGTGGCGGCGCTTGCCAGATCGCGAAAATTCACCCGCGGTCCGAAGCCCGGCAAGGCATTGCGCGAAATCGGGCTCGAGGCGCAGCAGACCACGGAGAAGCCGACCACCGAGGGCGTGATCGAGATGCTCGGCAAGCTCGATTTGAAGGGACACCGCCTCGGCCTCCAGCTCTATCCCGACAAGGATCACAGCGCGCTGACCGGTGCGCTCTCGGCGCAAGGTGCCGAAGTCTATACCGTGCTGCCCTATGCCTACGATTCCAAGGCGGCGGATGCCAGCATCGTCGCCGCCATCGACGACATGGCCGAAGGGCGGATCGATTCGATCGCGCTGACCAATCTTGGCCAGGTCCGGCGGCTGATCGAAGCTGCGAGAGCCCACGGTAGCGAAGCGAAGCTGCGCGCGGGCCTAGAGCGGACGCTGATCGCGTCGGTAGGACCGGCGGTCTCGGGCGAGCTCACCGCGCATGGTTTGCGCACGGACGTTTCGCCGCCTGAGGAAGCCTATTTCATGCGGCCCTTGATCTCGGCCATGGCGGCGGCGCTGGCGCAGCGGAAGCGAGCTCCTGCGCGTTGATCGCGCGTCGTCGGCGAGCATGGCACTATGCGGCAGCGCCGATTGACACGGACATCGCCGGGGTTACCCTGCGACCAGAAAAACGAATAACAAAGGGCAGGGAATCGCCGTGATACCCGTCGTCGAGACTTGAGCACGACCATACGTCTTTCCGCGCTCGCGCCATTCCGCATCCGCAACTATCGCTTCCAGTGGCCGTCCGATCTGCTCACCTCCTGGGCATTCGAGATCGAGACGCTGGTGCTCGGCTGGTACATCATGGTCGAGACCGGCTCGGTGCTGCTGCTCACCGTGCTTGCGTCGCTCCAGTTCGTCGGGACATTGGTGGCGCCGGTGTTCGGCATGATCGGCGACCGCATGGGTCATCGCGATCTCCTGGTCGCGATGCGTCTTGCCTATATGGTGCTCGCGTCGACCATCATGACTCTGGCACTGACCGGTCACCTGACGCCGCCAGGCGTGATGATCATCGTCGCAATCATGGGCCTGATTCGCCCCTCGGACCTCGGCGTTCGCGGCGCGCTGCTCGCCGAGATCATGCCGACCGAGCAACTGGTGGGCGCGATCAGCGTTGCGCGCACGACCCAGGACAGCGCGCGCATCGCTGGCGCGTTGACAGGCGCCGGACTGTTTGCCGTCCTCGGCATTGGCCTCGTTTACGTGGTGATCGTCTGCCTCTATCTCGTGGCCGCGCTTCTCATGCTCTGCCTGACCCGGCCGGAACGGACCATTGCCACAACTGATCTTCCGGCAGACAGCCGCGTCGTTTCAAGATTGCTGGGCGATTTGAAGGAAGGGATCGTCTACGCCTGGAATGGTCCGGGGATGCGCGCGGCGCTGTGCGTCGCCTTCCTGGCCAACCTGACCGCATTTCCTTTCACCGGCGGATTGCTGCCCTACATCGCGCGGGACATCTTTCATACCGACCAGACCGGCCTCGGTTATCTCTCCGCGAGCTTCGCCGTCGGCTCGCTGATCGGCTCCATCACGCTCAGCCTCGTCAGTGGATTGCGCATTGCCCGGCTCCTGATTGGCGCGACGCTGGCGTGGTACGCCATGCTGCTGGTGTTCGTCGAGATCAGGACCATGCCGGTGGCGATGGCCTGCCTCGTGCTCGCCGGCATCGCCCAGAGCATGTCGATGATATCAGCTGCCGTCATCCTGATGCGCACGGCCAGCGCACACCTTCGCGGCCGCGTGATGGGCGTGCGGATGATGGTGATCTACGGTCTGCCGCTCGGATTGCTCGCGGCCGGCAGCCTGATCGACATCATTGGCTATTCCGCGACGGGGTCGCTCTATGCGGTATCGGGGTTCATCGCAATGATGGCGATCGCGGTGCGCTGGCGCGCTGACCTCTGGCCGGTGCACGCCCCCGCCAATACGCGATGACGAACGAGTAACTCTAGTCCCCGTAACCCCGCAACCGCTCGATATCGAGGATGGTGACGCCGCCATATTCGAGCCGCAGCAGCCCCTCTTTCTCCAGCCGGTTCAGCGCACGGTTGGCATTCTGGCGGGACATGCCAGAGAGCGCGCCGATCTCCTCCTGGGTGATCTCCAGATGCGCGGTGGATTCGGGATAGAGGATCGGATTGAACAGCGAGGCGATGCTGCGTGCAAGCCGCGCGGTCGCATCCAGCGTGCGGTTGACTTCGAGCATGCCGATGAACTGGCCGAGCCGCTCGTTGAGCTGGCGCACCAGGAAGCGGTTGAAGCCGACGCTGTTCTCGAACAGCCACATGAAGGCGCTGCGTTCCATCAATGCGACGCGGCTGTTGCGCAGCGCGACCACGTCATAACGGCGCGGCTCGTTCTTGAGCACGCTGCCCTCGCCGAACCAGGCCCCTGCCGTCAGCCCGGCAAGACTCGTCTCCTTGCCATCGCGCGAGACTCCGCCCATCCGGGCAAGGCCGAAGACCATGCCGGCCCAATAGTCGAACGTGTCGCCGCGCATGAAGACGGTCTCGCCGGTGCCGTAGGACCGCTCCGTGATCCCGCCACGAGCGACCGCGATCTCCGCTTGCGTGAGCTCGCGCGACCAGGCAGCGACGCGCTTCAGTTGATCCTCTGAAATCATGATCCCGAAGCCAGCCGCACCGTTCGTCACTCCTGTTCTGCTGCAATGCAGCATGACCGTTTCGGCTACCATCCGACGAAAGACGGAGGTTGCTTCCACCCGAAAACTTTGTCGCAGAATTGTCAGGCGGGAGACATTTCAAAATAGCGCTTTCCCCTATTGAGGACCACCTCGGGCGATGCGGCTTTTGATCCCAAGCGGGAACGAGAGTGGCGCGGCTCCGGTCGAGACCATCTGCTGCATGGTCTCACCGGCACGGTCGTACTAGGATCGCCCGACAGAACGGACGAAGAGCGCCACTGAATGCGCCATCACCGGGAGGGATCTGTTTGGTGGCTACCAGTCTTGAAGTGCGCGGCGTGTCCTTGCGATTCGGCGGCGTTCGTGCGCTGAGCGATGTCGGCTTCGCCATCAGGGAAGGCGAGCTGTTCTCGATCATCGGCCCCAACGGCGCCGGCAAGACCTCGATCGTGAACTGTATTTCCGGCCGCTACAAGCCGACTGAAGGCCAGCTTTTCTACCGGGGACGCGACATCACCGGCCTGACGCCCAACGCGCGCGCTTCGCTCGGCATCGGCCGCACCTTCCAGAACCTGGCGCTGTTCCACCACATGAGCGTGCTCGACAACGTCATGGTCGGCCGCCATCACCTCCTGAAGAACAATTTCCTCACGGGCTCGCTGTACTGGCTCACCGGCGCGCGCAAGGAAGAGCTGGAACATCGCCGCAAGGTCGAGGAGATCATCGACTTCCTCGATCTCCAGTCGGTGCGAAAGGCGCAAGCCGGCACCCTCTCCTATGGCCTACGCAAGCGCGTGGAGCTCGCGCGCGCCATGGCGCTGGAGCCGCGCCTCATTCTCCTCGACGAGCCGATGGCCGGCATGAATTTCGAGGAGAAGGAGGATATGGCCCGCTACATCGTCGATCTCAATGAAGAGTTCGGCATGACCGTGGTGATGATCGAGCACGACATGGGCGTGGTGATGGACATCTCCCACCGTGTCATGGTGCTGGATTTCGGTCGCAAGATCGCCGAGGGCGATCCGGCCGCCGTGCTCGCGGATCCCCACGTCAGGCGCGCCTATCTCGGCGAAGAGGACGAGGTGCTGGTCGATCCTGACGATGCTCCGCCGGCGCAGGAGAGCGCGGCATGATGGATTATGCAGGCCGCGTCGCGCAGGCCGACACCTATCCGAAGATGCTCCGGCTCAATGCGAAGGAGTACGGCAACGAGATTGCGCTGCGCGAGAAGGATCTTGGGCTGTGGCGCCCGTTCACCTGGAACGCCTACCAGAGGCGGGTGCGCGATTTCGCGCTCGGCCTCGTCGAACTGGGCCTTGGGCGCCAAGATGTCATAGGCATCATCGGCGACAACCGGCCGGACTGGGTCGCGGCGGAAATCGCCACTCATGCGGTTGGAGGCTTGAGCCTCGGGCTCTACCGCGACGTGCTCGACGAAGAAGCCTCGTATCTCCTCAATTATGGCGAGGCGCAGCTCGTTTTCGCCGAGGACGAGGAGCAGGTCGACAAGCTGCTCACGCTCGCCGACCGCGTCCCAAAGCTGAAGCACATCATCTATTCCGATCCGCGCGGCATGCGGAAATACGATGATCCGCGTTTGATGTCGGCGGAGACGTTTGGCGAACTCGGCCGGGCGCGGGCTACGCGCGAACCGGAACTTTACGACCGGCTGGTGGACGCGACCAAGGGCGAGGACGTCGCGATCCTCTGCACGACGTCTGGCACCACCTCGCATCCAAAGCTCGCGATGCTCGCCGCCGGCCGCGTGCTCGGCCATTGCGCGACGTATCTGGCTTTCGACCCGAAAGGGCCGGATGACGAGTACGTGTCGGTGCTGCCGCTGCCCTGGATCATGGAGCAGGTCTATGTGCTCGGCAAAGGCCTCTTGTGCCGGATGAAGATCAACTTCGTCGAAGAGCCCGAGACCATGATGAACGATCTGCGCGAGATCGCACCGACGTTCATCCTATTTGCGCCGCGCGTTTGGGAATCGATCGCCGCCGACGTTCGCGCCAGGGTGATGGACGCAACGCCGTTCAAGCAACGCCTGTTCGACATCGGCATGAAGAGCGGGCTTGCCGCGCTCCGACAGGGCGAGCGTTCCGGCTTTGCCGACGCGATCCTGTTCCGTGCATTGCGCGACCGCCTCGGCTTCACCCGCCTGCGTTCGGCCGCAACCGGCGGCGCGGCGCTCGGCCCCGAGACCTTCAAGTTCTTCCAGGCCATGGGCGTGCCGCTGCGCACGCTCTACGGCCAGACCGAGCTGCTGGGGGCCTACACGCTGCATCCCGCGGGCAAGGTCGATCCCGACACCACCGGCGTGCCGATGGCCGACAGCGTCGAAATCCGCATCGACAATGCCGACGTTCACGGTGTCGGCGAGATCGTGGTGCGGCATCCCAATATGTTCCTCGGCTATTACAAGAACCCGGAGGCGAGCGTCGCCGACATCAAGGACGGCTGGATGCTGTCCGGCGACGCCGGCTATTTCAACGAAGACAAGCAGCTCGTGGTGATCGACCGCATCAAGGATCTCGCCGAGACCTCGCGCGGCGAGCGATTCTCGCCGCAGTTCATCGAGAACAAGCTGAAGTTCTCGCCCTATATCGCGGAAGCCGTGGTGCTTGGCGCAGGCCGCGACGCGCTCGCCGCAATGATCTGCATCCGCTACTCCATCATCTCGAAATGGGCGGAGAAGAACCGGCTCTCGTTCACGACCTACAGCGACCTCGCCTCGCGGCCCGAGGTCTATGCGCTGCTCAAGAAGGAAGTCGAGACCGTCAACGCGACTCTGCCGCCGGCACAGCGCATCTCGCGTTTCCTGTTGCTCTACAAGGAACTCGACGCCGACGACGGCGAGCTCACCCGCACGCGGAAAGTGCGCCGCAGCGTCATCAACGAAAAATACGAAGGCATCATCGACGCGATCTACCGCGGCCAGGCCGACATCCCCGTGGACACCATGATCCGCTTCCAGGACGGCACCACGCAGCGCGTACGAACAACGCTGAGGGTCGTGGATCTGGGCGAGCACGGGCACATGGCGGAGGCGGCGGAGTGAGCCTACTTCGAACCGAGAGCGCGATGCGGGTCGATGCGCCCTCTCCCCTTGCGGGAGAGGGCATCTCCGCTATTAGCCAAGACCCCACTCGGGTGAGGGGTCCTCTCTCCGCACCATCGCTGCGGAGAAAACCCCTCACCCGGCTTCGCTTCGCGAAGCCACCCTCTCCCGCAAGGGGAGAGGGTGCACCGTCATCGCTTCTGCATTTTACGCGGACATCCGCATGAACACCGCCTTCCTTATCCAGCTCCTGGTCAACGGCCTCGTGGTCGGCACGCTCTATGGCGTGGTCGCGATGTCGTTCGTGCTGATCTACAAGGCCACGCAGGTCGTCAATTTCGCGCAGGGCGAGCTCTTGCTTGTCGGCGCCTGGGTGTGCTGGACCTTGCTCGCGAAATACCAGGTGCCGTTCTGGATCGGCATGCCGATGACGCTGGTGTTCATGTTCGTGTTCGGCATCGCGGTGCAGGTCCTGATCCTGCGGCCGATGATCGGCGAACCCATCATCTCGGTCATCATGGTGACGATCGGCCTGTCCACTGTGCTGCAGGCGACGCTGAAATGGATGTTCGGCGTCAATCCGCAGCCATTCCCGCGCGTGTTCGAGAGCCAGTCCGTCAGCCTGTTCGGGCTTCAGATCCAGACCGTCTATGTCATGAGCCTCGTCGTCTCGATCGCGATGATGATCGGCATGGCCTGGTTCTTCCGCGCGTCAAAGTACGGCCTTGCGATGCGCGCCACCGCGTTCAACCAGCAGGTCGCGCAATCGCTCGGCATTTCCGTGAAAAGCGTGTTCGCGATGGCTTGGGCGATCTCCGCAACGGTCTCGGCGGTGGCGGGCGTCGTCGTTGCGGTCGTGAACGGCGTATCCTCGGGCCTTGCCGCTTACGGCATAAAGGTATTTCCGGCTGCGATCCTCGGGGGGCTCGATTCCGTCGGCGGCGCCGTGCTCGGCGGCATCATCATCGGATTACTCGAGAACATCGCGCAATATGTCGACAGCGAATACCTTCACTGGGGCAATCTCTACGAGATCGCGCCGTTCTACGTCCTCATCATCGTGCTGATGATCAAGCCGTACGGGCTGTTCGGCACCCACGACATCGAACGGATCTGATCCATGGCCGGCCCCGCCCTCATCCCTGCTGGTGATTTCCGCACCTCTTACGCGGCCGACACCACGATCTTCCCGACCACGACCAGCCGCAATTTTGCGATCGCCGGCGTGCTGCTGCTCTGCCTCGTGCCGCAATTCCTTGGTGGGTACTGGCTCAGCATCCTGATCCAGATCGGCATCTTTTCGATCGCCGCGCTTGGCCTCAACATCCTGGTCGGCTTCACAGGCCAAATTTCGATCGGCCACGCCGCCTTCTTCCTGCTCGGCGCCTTCACCTCGGCCTACATCTCCAACAGCGCATCGATCCCGGTGTTCTTCGCGATCCCTCTCGCGGGCGTCGTCACTGCGCTGGTCGGGCTGATCTTCGGCATCCCGGCGGCGCGACTGAAGGGGCTTTACCTCGTCATCGCGACGCTCGCCGCGCAATACATCCTGCTCGATTTCTTCTCCCGCGCGGAGTGGTTCACCGGCGGCTCGGTGCCGGCCAGCGCCAATCCATTCTCGATCTTCGGCTACACGCTGCGCGGCGACAGGCAATATTTCTATGTCGTGCTCGCCTATGTGATCGCGAGCTACGTCCTCGTCACCAATCTGATGCGCACCCGCGACGGCCGCGCGCTGGTGGCGATCCGCGACCATTATCTCTCCGCGGAGATCATGGGCATCAACCTCACCAAGTACCGCACGCTGTCATTTGGCCTCGCCGCGTTCTTCGCCGGCATCGCCGGCGCGCTCTATGCGCACTACCAGCTCGTGGTGTCGCAAGAGGGTTTCGGCATCGAACGTTCGATCCTGTTCCTCGCCATGATCATCATCGGCGGCACCGGTTCGATCATGGGCACGCTGATGGGCACTGCGTTCGTGGTGCTGCTGCCCGAGACGATGGAGTTCCTCAGCGTGGCGCTGAAGGGCGGTGCGATCGACAAGGCGCTGTCGCTCAACAACAACATCACCTTCCTGCGCGAGATCGCGATCGGGGTGATCATCATCGCGTTCCTGATGTTCGAGCCCGACGGGCTCGCCCATCGCTGGCGACAGATCAAGGCGTACTGGAAACTCTACCCGTTCTCGCATTGAGCGCGGGCAACTCTCTAACCAACAAATAAGCAGGAGGAGGCAACCAATGAAGACAAAATCCCTTTTGAGCACCGCTTCGCTCGCCCTGGCGATCGCCGCATTCTCGTCAGGCGCGCAGGCGCAGATCGCGATCGGTCATCTCGCCGATTATTCCGGCGGCACGTCGGACGTCGGCACGCCCTACGGCCAGGCCGTCGCCGACACCTTCGCCTGGGTCAACAAGAACGGCGGCGTCAGCGGCAAGCAGATCAACGTCGACACCAACGACTATGGCTATCAGGTGCCGCGCGCGATCGCACTCTACAAGAAGTGGTCGGCGCCGGACTCCAAGGTCGCGGCGATCATGGGCTGGGGCACTGCAGACACCGAAGCGCTGACCGGCTTCCTCGCACAGGATAAAATCCCCGACCTCTCCGGCTCCTACGCCGCCGCCCTCACCGATCCCGAAGGCGTCAGCGGCAAGGCCAAGCCCGCGCCCTACAATTTCTTCTATGGTCCGAGCTATTCGGACTCGCTGCGCGCGATGCTGATGTGGGCAGCCGAAGACTGGAAGGCCAAGGGCAAGTCCGGCAAGCCGAAATTCGTCCACATGGGCGCCAACCACCCTTATCCGAACGCGCCGAAGGCCGCCGGCGAAGCCATGGCGCAGGAGCTCGGTTTCGAGGTGCTGCCGCCGCTGGTGTTCGCGCTCGCGCCGGGTGACTACAGCGCGCAGTGCCTGAGCCTGAAATCCTCGGGCGCCAACTACGCCTATCTCGGCAACACCGCCGCGTCCAACATTTCGGTGATGAAGGCCTGCAAGACCGCCGGCGTCGACATCCAGTTCATGGGCAACGTATGGGGCATGGACGAGAACGCCGCCAAGACCGCAGGCGATGCCGCCGACGGCGTGATCTTCCCGCTGCGCACCGCGGTGAGCTGGGGCGGCGATGCGCCCGGCATGAAGACGGTGATGGAGATCTCGAAGATGTCCGATCCCACCGGCAAGGTTTATCGCCCGGTGCACTACATCGCGGCGGTGTGCTCGGCGCTCTACATGAAGGAGGCGATCGATTGGGCCGCCAAGAACGGCGGCGCCACCGGCGAGAACGTTGCCAAGGGCTTCTACCAGAAGAAGGACTGGGTGCCATCAGGCATGGAGGGCGTCTGCAATCCCTCGACCTGGACCGACAAGGACCACCGCGGCACGCTGAAGGTCGATCTCTACCGCACCAAGATTGCGGGCGCGACCGACGGCGACCTCAACGACCTCATGGCCAAGGGCGCGATCAAGCTCGAGAAGGTCAAGACCGTCGAGCTGCCGCGCAAGCCGGAATTGCTGGGCTGGTGAGCTTGGCGCTCACCTTACGCACAAATGTCATCCCCCGCGAAGGCGGGGGATCCAGTACGCCGGGATCTCTCCGTGAGTCCTCAGGCGTCTCTGGAATACTGGGTCGCCCGGTCAAGCCGGGCGACGACAGCGGAGTATGAGGCATGACCGAAATTCACGAAGCAGCAGCTCGCCCCTCCCCGACCGTCGTACCCGCGCCGCCTCTCCTTGGCGTGCGCAACATCGAGGTCGTCTATGACGACGTCATCCTGGTGCTGCGCGGCCTCAGCCTCGACGTGCCCAAAGGCGCGATCGTGGCACTGCTGGGCGCGAACGGCGCCGGCAAGTCGACGACGCTGAAAGCGATCTCGGGGCTGCTCAAGACCGAGGACGGCGAAGTCACGCGTGGCGAAATCGTGTTCGAAGGCGAGCGGATCAATGGCATCGACCCCGACAAAATCGTCCGCCGCGGCATCTTCCAGGTGATGGAGGGCCGACGCATCGTCGCCGACATGACCTCGCTGGAAAACCTCAAGCTCGGCGCCTTCACTCGCAGGGACCGCGAGGTCGGCGCCGATCTCGATATGGTCTTCAACTATTTCCCGCGCCTGAAGGAGCGCACCGGACTGGCCGGCTATCTCTCCGGCGGCGAGCAGCAGATGCTCGCGATCGGCCGCGCGCTGATGGCGCGCCCGAAGATGATCCTGATGGACGAACCCTCGATGGGTCTGTCGCCGCTGCTGGTCAAAGAGGTGTTCTCGATCATCCAGAAGATCAACCGTGACCTCGGCGTCACCATTCTCCTGGTCGAGCAGAACGCCCGCGCTGCGCTGTCGGTGGCGAGCCACGGCTACATCATGGAGCAGGGCAAGGTCGTGCTCGACGGCACCGCGGATGAATTGCGCGACAACGAGGACGTCAAGGAATTCTACCTCGGCGGCGCCGGCGACCAGCGCAAGAGCTTCAAGAACCTCAAGAGCTTCAAGCGGCGCAAGCGCTGGCTTTAACCTTCCAATACCTGTTCCGCTTCCGTGACTGCGCAGAGAACATGATAGAACGACGACGCAGGAATGGTGTCGATCAGCGATTTGCCATCGCGCTCGAACTGGTCGTACCAGCCGCCCCGCACGGGATGGCTGAGATAATGGCGTTCGAGCCGCGCCAGCGCCATGCGCGCCTCGCCCGCCGCGCCCGCCTCGCCGGATTCGGCCTGAGCGATCCACGCCTTCGCAATCTCGGTCTGTGGCCACAGCCGGCGCGTAGTGCGGCGAATGTTGCCTGCATCGTCACCCTCGTCAATCAGGCAGCCGGTGGCCTCGTCGCGATAGCGCAGCGCGGTTTCCAGCAGCTCGGCGCGCCGCTGTCCGGTCGGGCAGCCCGTGATGCGTTCGAACCCCTTCAGCAACCAGACCCATTCCGCCTGGTGGCCGGGCTCGACGCTGACCGGCGCGATCTTCGACCAGTCCTCTTCGAAATATTCGCCGAGCGCGCGCGTCCGCTTGTCGTAGAGATTGGCGAGAAACAGCGCGAAGAACTCGCCGGCACGGTTCTGGAACGACAAATCGTGGGTTGCGTCGAAGCACGCGATCATCGCCTCGAACAGATGCATATGCGGGTTCTGCCGGCGCGGCAGCGAGACCGGAAGGCCTTCGTGGACGCCGCCGTGCGGCGAGCGCAGATGGCCATCGAGGAAGGCGAGCAGCGCATCAATCTCGGCGCGAATTTGTGCGTCCTGGTCGAGCGCATAGACGGCCGCGAGCGCAAACAGGATGAAGGCGTGGTCGTAGGCGTCGCGCCGGCCGTCCAGCACCGCGCCCTCCGGCGTCAGCCGGTGCACGTAGCCGGGCCGGCCGTCGGGCGTCTTTGCTTTGGCGAGCAGATGCTCGAGCCCCTTCAGCGCGATGGCGCGCCCGTCAGGGTACCAGCCCATCTGCGCAGCCTTGGCGTAGCACCAGATCTGGCGGGCCTGCACGAACACCCGGCGCGGCGCGGTCACGTCCGCCGTGCCGTCGCGGTGCAGCCGATCCATGAAACCACCCGCCCCATGGTCCCAGCCGACCGTCGACCACAGCGGCAGCGCCTCGTCGATCATGCGGCGCTTCAGGCGCGCGACGACGTCCGCCGCCTCGTCCGCCGCACTGATTCCCTCGTCCGCCATCGCGTCCCCTTCAAACCCCGTCCATGGCCGTCTGATACCCATGCCGGCGGCGGCGCGCAACGGATGCCAACCCGGAAAGATCAGCCATGACCGCCCATTACGACGCCCTCGAGACGCGCGAGCAAGCCGCGCGCGAGGTCGATCTGTTCGCCCGCCTGCCCGGCGTGCTGCGCTCTGCGATGACCGCGCCCGCCTATGCCGATCGGCTGAAAGGCGTCGATCCGGCTACCGTGACCTCCAGGGCGGCACTGGCGGGCCTGCCGGTGCTGCGCAAGTCGGAACTGCCGGCCCTGCACAAGGCCTCCACGCCCTTCGGAGGGTTCGTCGCGGCGGCGCCCGGCTCGTTCGCCCGCCTCTTCACCTCTCCCGGGCCGATTTTCGAGCCGGAGGGGCGGCAAGCCGACCCCTGGCGCGGCGCACGGGCGCTGTTCGCGGCCGGGTTCCGGCCCGATGACATCGTGCTCAACACCTTCAGCTATCATCTCACCCCCGGCGGCTTCATCTTCGATGCCTCGGCCCGCGCGCTGGGTTGCGCCGTGATCCCGGCTGGTCCAGGGAATACCGAGCAGCAATTCGAGCTGATCGAGGCCTACCGTCCCGTCGGCTACAGCGGCACGCCGGACTTCCTGAAGATCTTGCTCGATGCTGCCGCAAGCTCGGACCGCGACGTCTCCTCGATCAAGCGCGCGCTGGTCTCGGGCGCCGCCTTCCCGCCCTCGCTCCAGGCCGAGATCAAGGCGCGCGGCATCGATGCCTACCAAGCCTTTGGCACTGCCGATCTCGGCCTCATCGCCTTCGAGACCAGCGCGCGCGACGGCATGGTCGTGAACGAGGATCTCATCATGGAGATCGTCAAGCCTGGGACCGGCGATGCCGTGGCGCCCGGCGACGTCGGCGAGATCGTCGTGACCTCACTGGACCCGCACCATCCCTGGATCCGGCTCGCTCTCGGCGACCTCACCGCGGCAATGCCGGGCACCAGCCCCTGCGGGCGCACCAACATGCGCATCAAGGGCTGGATGGGCCGCGCCGACCAGACCACCAAGGTCAAGGGCATGTTCGTCCGACCCGAGCAGGTCGCCGAGATCGGCAAGCGCCATTCCGCGCTCGGAAGATTACGCCTCGTCGTCACGCGCCGAGGCGAGGCCGATGCAATGACGCTGAAAGCGGAGACCGCGGCCGCGAACGATGCGTTGCGCGAGGAGATTGCAGGCACTTTGCGCGCCGTGACGAAACTTGGAGGCGAGGTTGAACTGGTGGGGCCCGGCGCGCTACCGAACGACGGCAAGGTGATCGCGGACGAGCGGTAGATTGATTGGGACACCATCGGGAATTAACAGGGCAGATTTCACGAAAGACGTGCTTGATCGATGTGAATTCGCGAAAGAAGCAATGGAAACAAAGCTTTGGGCGCAGAATTCCCGTCAAAACGATCGCGGGAATTCGCTTTTTCGTTTGCGGGAACGCTACGGCTGTCACGCGAAGAAGCGCCACTCCGACCTGCTCATCTCCTCTGCATCAATGCAGGTTCGCATACGGCCAAATATGTTTGACGACTGAGATTTTGATGACTAGATAAGCGGTAGCGATAGGGTTCAACGGACCCGAAGTCGCCGCTCAGAAACACCAGAGAAATTCGACATGAACCAGATGCGCGCAAACAGCGCCGCGGTGTGTTGCGTCTTTGCGTAGCTTTCTGCTGCACGAGAGGTCTCACTCCGCGGCTCGGATGCCAAAGTGGAGTTGAGACGATGGGATTCGATGAAAGCGATGGCGGCAAGCGCGGCACCCCACCCGTGCAAGCCGAGCGGCGTTCGTACGATGTCGGTTACGGGAAGCCGCCGAAGGCCACTCAATTCGGAGTACGCCCGCAGCCCTCGCGGCATAGCGAGGCAACTGGCGCTCGTTCAGGACGAACATCAGATCTCGCAAGGTTTCTAGACCAGCCCATCGAGGTCAAACTCAACGGGCGGACGACCAAGCTGCACCCGCACGAGGCCACGCTTCACGGCCTATTTGCGAGAACGATCAAGGGGCAACTTCGACCGATCAAGCAGTTCCTGCGCGAGTGCGAACGCGCCGGGCTGCTCGACCCCGAGGTCCTGCAGCATTCGGCCGTGATTCATGCCCCGAAAGACATACCATTCGACCTTGCATGTTACGTTCTGATACGCGAGGGCCGGCCTCCGTGGAGCAAGGAGACGTTAAGGCCGTATTTGGCCGAATATGAGCGCGATCTTGCTCGTCTGAAAACGCTCAAAGAGGACGCGCTCCGTCAGGCCCGCGCTGGAGGCGAGAATGTCTACTGACGAGCCGAACCCAAACGGCGCGGCAGGTCGGCGCAGGCTGCCGCCTCAGGCCTCACAATTCAAGAAAGGCCAATCGGGCAATCCGGCCGGCCGGCCAAAAGGAGCCGTCAGTCCGACCAGGATCACCCGAAAATTTGCACTCAAAAAGGTCCCCGTCACAATGGGAGGTAAACGGCAGCTGATGACGCGGCTTGACGTCGCTATCCTTAAACTTAAAGCGCTTGCCGCCGACGGCTCCGCCACAGCAGCCGAAGAGTTGAGCAAGCTCCGGGCGCGCATCACACCGAACGCAACCGACCAAGCCAGGGCTTACCTCGTCGTTCCGGAGCCGATATCGATGGAGGAATTCATCGCGCGAGAGGAGGAGCGAAACAGAGACAAGGTTGAGCCCAGCAGCGCAATCAACCTCGATGCGGAGGAATTCATCAAGGCCGCGCGCGGCGAGCCGACGATCTACGGTCAGGCCTTGCTGGCGTACCATATGAAATACAGCGGCCGACATGAGTAACCAGGGCCCTACGCTATACGATCTCTTTGACGAAACCAGCTTCGAGTATTGGAGGCGGCAAATTCAAGATGGCGTTTTGCCCACGCCGGAGCAGCTTGCATGTCTGCTAGAGGCGAACCCGGAGCATCCTCTGCCTCCTTGGCTCAGACCACTGGTGATCATGGGAGTGCGGGGCCAGCTGAAAGGCAAGCGGGGCCGACCGCAAAAAAGCGCCTTGGCGCAGCTCTGCTTGTGGGCGGCGATCGGCGAATACAAAATCCTCCTTCCGCGCTTAGTGGACGAACAAAAGGCGGAAGACCAGGCCCGCCCGGCCCATGTCATCAGGGGTGCAGATCATAAGCCTCCGCATCAGAAGGCTGCGGAGCGCATTGTCCTAGAATGGCACCTTCGGATGGATTGGCGTTCATTCCTCAATGAGGTCCATTCAAAAAAATAGGCCGTCTATTATTCTGAATGAGGAGGTCTCGACCGCCCGCTAAGAAGCCTTGTTACCACCGCACAAGGAGCTTCATCGTGGAAAACGGACTGCAACGCCTACAAAGACATAGCCAGCTCGCTATCAATTATCTGGACCCAACTAAACTCAACCCGCGAGCGACCAATCCTCGCACTCATTCCAAGAAGCAGATCGAGCAAATCGCCGCCGCCATCCGGCAATTCGGCTTCACCAATCCTATTCTCGTCGATCAAGATAACGGCGTGATCGCGGGTCACGGCCGCCTCGCCGCGGCGAAGTTGCTCGGCATCACTGAAGTACCGATCCTCCGGCTCGCGGATATGAGCGAGGCAGAAATCCGAGCTTATGTCATCGCAGACAACAAGCTTGCGGAGAACGCCGGTTGGGACAAGCGCCTGCTCGGCCTCGAGCTGCAATATCTCTCCAACCTCGAAATCGACCTCGATGTCACCATCACAGGATTCGAAATCCCTGAGATCGATATCCTTATCGGCGAGGTGGCGGAAGCGGCGCACGCGAGCGAGGACGCTGCCGACGAACTCGTTGAACCTGCTGCAGGACCGACCATCAGCCAAAGCGGAGATCTATGGCGGATAGGAGAGCACCGCCTGATTTGCGGCGATTCAAGCGAAGCTAAGACCTATCAAGCCCTGCTCGGGACCAAGCGGCCTCAGATGGTCTTCTCCGACCCGCCTTACAACGTGCCGATCGCCGGGAACGTTTCCTGTCATGGCGAGATCATTCACCCCGACTTTGCCATGGCCTCGGGAGAGATGTCGAAAGGCGAGTTTACCGCTTTTCTCAACGCGGTCTTCCGTCACCTCGTCGCCCACACGGTGAACGGCGCGATACACTTCCAGTGCATCGACTGGCGACACATCCAGGACATGCTCGCAGCCGCCGAGGGCGTCTATACTGAGTTGAAGAACCTCTGCGTCTGGACCAAAAACAACGCCGGCATGGGCTCGTTTTACCGGTCGCAACACGAACTCGTCTGCGTGTTCAAATCCGGCACGGCTCCCCACATCAACAATATCGAGCTCGGCAAGTTCGGGCGGAACCGGACTAACGTGTGGGATTACGCCGGCGTGAACGCCTTCGGCAAGGACCGCGCCGATCTTCAGCTGCATCCAACCGTGAAGCCTGTCGCCATGGTCGAGGATGCGATTCGCGACTGTTCACGCAGGAAGGGCCTGATCCTCGATCCCTTCCTCGGCTCGGGTACGACCCTGATTGCGGCAGAGCGCGCCGGGCGCATCGGATACGGCATCGAAATTGATCCCCGGTATTGCGATGTCGCCCTACGGCGACTTCAGACCGTCTGCGGACTTGATGCCGTCCTGGAAGCGACGGGAGAACCGTTTGGGGCGGTCGCCGCACGGCGCCAATGCGGAGAGGCTTGCATGAGGGAGGCTGCCGAATAATAGCCCGGAATGCGCTCGGCTGGTGCCGAACGCGGGCTGGCCGAGGCGCCGGACGTTCGCGCTAGATTTCGCCTCAAGAATACGCTCCGTAACCTAACGGAACAGGCCGGCTTCAATTGCGGCGTCCGCTAACCTACTCGCTCGCTCGATGCAGATGCACGCCATACAACGAAAAAGCCCCGGGCGATCCCGGGGCTTTGCCGTCTGAGCCTAGCGTTCAGATCAGTACTTCGCAACGACCGGACCGGTCCAGTTGAAGCGGTAGACTAGCGAGGTCGAGATCGTCTGGTTCCAGGTGTTGGCGCGGATGTCGCGGCCGACGAGAGTGTTGGTCACATCGAACAGCTCGTTCGAAGTCTTCGCATTGTAGAAGGCCGACCGATATTCGGTCTTCATGAACCAGCCGGGCGACTGGATGCCAAAGATGTTCAGGTTGTTTTCGACGCCGCCACCGATGAACCAGCCGTTGCGGTTGTAGCTGTTGAGATGGACACCAGCGGGAACGCCGGCCAGCGTCAGGAAGTTGGTCTGGCCGAAGTGAGCGCCTGAGTAACCGCCGTTGACATAGGAGAGAACGTTCGGAGCGACGAGATAGCCAAGGCGCAAACCAGCGGCCCAAGAGTCCTCCAGCTTCTGGCTTCCGGTGATGCCACCGCCGGGGAAGCTCGGATCTTGGACGGTGGCACGAATGCTGCCGAACTGACCGTCAGCGAACACGCCGGCGACCCAGGTACCGCTGAACTGCCAATCATAGCCGAGACCGACGGTGCCGAACCAGCCCGAACCGCCCTGACGCTGGTCGATCGTCAGCGGAAGCCCACTGACCGTACCCTGGACGTGCTGGTCGGAAGCGGAGAGACCGCCGCCACCGCCGCCGAAGATGTAGAACCCGGTCCAGTTGGCAACGGGGGCCGCCATGGGGGCCTTCACGTAGGGACGGGCGCCAAGGTCAGCTGCCGAAGCTGAACCCGTCATCGCCGCGATCGCGGTGAGAGCAAACAAAATCTTCTTCATCACAAAAATCCCCAAGCGCTGTGCGTCGATGTCTTGGGTAATCTATCCCAAGCGGCCCAAAATGCTGTAACCCGAGGGCCACAGTGACGGGCAATCGATGGGCGATGCTGACTAGCAACAAGGCAATCCTGGCCGACTTTTTCCGCGACAATCCAGCGGCCATAGCCAATTATCTAACTGAAAAGATGAAAGAAAACGACTTTGATGCCGCGCGGACGGGTCTCAGCCTGGTTATGCGAGCCCAAAATGTGCAGATGCTGGCGCGGGACGCTGGTCTAAGACGGGATGCCCTGTACAGGACATTCGGGGGGCGAATCGACCCTCAGCTCAGCCGAATCCTGAGGCTTTTTGATGCGCTCAACGTGCAGGCCTCCGTGGTGCGGGCGGGTCCGTCTGAGGTGCAGAGTGCACCGAGCTGGACGGCCCCTGATGCGTTCGAAGGGCTCGCAAAGCGACTAACGCAAGGCTTCGCCAGCAACCGCTTCGAGGAGGCCGTCCTCGCATTGAAAGAAGCCGTGCTGTCCCAGAATGTCTCCGCCCTGGCGCGGGAGGCCGGGATCGAGCGAAGAACAATGTACAAGACATTCGGCGGCGCCGTGGATCCAAATCTCAGCAGAATTTTGAAGGTCCTCGCGGCAATGCAGCTTCGGCTGCTTATCGTTGCGCTTCCACACAGATCAGCGCTACCGCGACCCAAGCTTGGTCGGCCGCCAAAAGCTCCAAGAGCCTCTAGCTAACGAGCCTCTAATCTTCGGGGCCGAACGACGCAACATCATCGACGCCCAACAAAGGGGCTTCCCCAAGGAAACGGCGCCCCAATCAGTTCCTCATCGCGCATCACCAATGCGGCCCACCACTTGAATCCAAACCGTTTGCTCAACGATCATTTTCCCCAACAGCAAAGACCTGGGGACCCTAAAGGCCGGTTATTGTGGCTTGCCCTCCTGCTGCGAGTCTCTTTCGAGGCAGTTCTCTAAAGCCTTCGGTAACCAAACAATTTGTTTGAAGGCAGCCCGCGAACTGCACACACGCTGCTCATACAACCTTTGCATTGTTACTCGTTAGGGTGATCCAAACGAGAAAACGCCAGCATGAGTATCGCGTCACGAAAGAGGCTACAGTGATCGCCTCCGTGGCACGGCCCGGCCCCGGCACCAATTCAGACGACACGAACTCGCGGCTTGCGATTGCCCTGCTGATGGTGTGCGGGTTTGCAGGCCTTGCGCTCCGTTACCTCGCCCGGGAGCACGCTACGGACGACGCCATTCAGTTCCTGATCCCGTGGTATGCCTTTGCTCGAAGTCATGGGATCGGCGCGCTGGCGGAACCTTTCACCAACTACACCCCGTTTTACAGCTACCTCCTGCTGATTGCCGCGCGATTTGATTGGCTGGGGCAGCCACTGTCCCTCGTGAAAGCGATCTCGGCCGTCTTCGAGTTGGGCTGCGCGATCGCTGTGGCCCAGATCGTCTGGCGAGCGACAAGGGTGCCGTTGCGCGCATCGGTGGCATTTTGCGCAGTTTGGCTTGCGCCGACGGTGCTCTTCAACGGCGCAATGTGGGCACAGGCCGATTCGATCTGGGCCTTCTTCACCCTGGTAGCGGGTGGAACATGTCCCCCGCGTACTTGATCGCCACGGGTCTTGCCACGGCGATGACGGTGCGGCTCCTTAAAGAGTCGCAGCGCGCCTCGGCCAGTTCCTAAGATGCAGAGGTCTGACGTGGCGCAAGCCTCGAGTCGCCTTTCAGACCAGGCAGCGCGACGTCCGCTTTTGGCCGCAGCGACGGCAAGGTTCCAATCAGTCAGCTGAGATCATCTAGAGCGAGATGAGGTTAAGCTGAATGATTTGGGATTAGCAAAACAGGGTGTCTCTGATCACCACATTCTGGCTGGGCCGAGGGCAGCATGGATGGCCAAGCTTTACTCTCTTGATCTTCGCAAGCGCGGAGTGACGGCGATTGAGCGCAGAATGTTCCGCATTGAAGCGCCGTTGCCTGCGGTCGTTCGCGAAAGGGATGCTGCTTCAGCATTCTAGTCCGCTGTGTGTCTGCCCCGCTACAGCAAATTCGGCGAATTGGGGTAGTAGCTTTTGGCACTGCTTTAAACCTGAGAGACTCGAAATGAAAAAGTTCCTTCTCGCCACTGTCGCTTTTGCCGCCCTAGCGGGTACAGCATCGGCGGCTAATATGGCCGCGCGTCCTTACACCAAAGCCCCAGCGATGGAGGCCTCGCCGATTTACAACTGGACCGGCTTTTACATCGGCGGTCACGTAGGCGGCGCATTCGGCGGCGACAACAACATTCTGGCCCCTGGCTTCACCGGCACCAATAGCAACGACGGTGTGTTCATGGGCGGCGCGCAGGTCGGTTACGACCATCAGTTCTCACCGAACTGGGTGCTGGGCATTGAAGCGAACTACAGCTTCCTCGACACCAATAACAATCCCTTCGTCAACCGTGGGCTCGGTTCGGTCACCGGTCGCCTCGGCTACACCTGGGGTCCGGCGATGGTGTACGTCAAAGGCGGTTATGCCTGGGCTGACTCCCGCCTTACGAACGGCTTCGGCGGCGGCACCTTCACCAACAACGGCGGTGGTCGCGACGGCTACACCGTGGGCGGTGGTCTCGAATACATGTTCGCCCAGAACTGGTCGGGCAAGGTCGAATACCAGTACTACGACTTCGGCACGCGGAACGCTCTCTTCACCAGCGCCGCTGGTGTTGTTACCGCCGTCGGCTTTCGCAATGACGAGCACACCATCAAGGCCGGCCTGAACTACCGGTTCAATTGGGGCGCCGCGTCGGCTTCTCGTTACTGACGGCTTACATAGTCACATGATCTACCTAAAGGGTCAGCCATACGGGCTGGCCCTTTTTCATAAGCCGGAATAGCTGGCGCGAGGATTGCGTGTCGGCCAAAATAGTCACCCGGCTGAACTCGATCGGACAGGTCTTCGCCCAGCTCAAACACTTGCTCCGGTCTGCGCTGCCACGGCGCGCCAGAAGAATGCGCGAACTGCCGCAAAACTCAAGCTATCGAAGCTATTGCCATCACGCTTCAGTTTCCTTGCTGCGGGAGCTGCGGTTGTCATCAATCACAGCGGTCACGCCATCGATAAACGCTTGACACTCAGCGTGGGTCTTGAAAGTGCCCTTGTACTTCCCGAATAGGAAGACGGTCCGGCCGTGACCCTTTCCGAAAAAGTATTGGCCGACGTGTCCGCCCCCTTCGTCTTTGAGCTCAATGCTACCAAGACTTTGCACTGACTTGAGGTCTGTCTCGGGTAGCTTGATCCGCACATGTGTCTCCGTGAATACGGGCGGCTCCGCCCGGCCTAAGGACGTTAGCGGCCTCAACTGGCGTGTCTAGCAGATCAGCGCTTCGCCGCGTTACCAGCCAATTCCATCGCTAGATCCAGAGCTGCAACTCCGATTTGATCTGAAGAATTAGATTTGCAGCGCCGGTCCATCCAAGCAACGATCGCGGAGAAATCGCCGCCGCCGACAATGTCTCTCTCGGCACTCACGTTAAGCCCGCTGACGAAGCCCACGACCCAGGATTCAAAGGCTGCCTTTACGACTAAGTTCTTCTTCCTATTCAGCCAGGCGGTACAAGATTGCGAGCCAGCGCCCACAATCGTTGATCCGGCGTTCAGGCAGGTTATCGGCAGAAGTAGCATCACGGCTATAGCGAGCACTCGTTTCATCTTTTTCTCGAATCGAACGACCAC
This sequence comes from Bradyrhizobium sp. WSM471, assembly GCF_000244915.1. NCBI lineage: Bacteria > Pseudomonadati > Pseudomonadota > Alphaproteobacteria > Hyphomicrobiales > Nitrobacteraceae > Bradyrhizobium > Bradyrhizobium sp. WSM471. The sequence continues at coordinate 5,656,221 of NZ_CM001442.1, forward strand.
CTTGGGCAGGCAGTCTGACCGCTGATTATTCAGCTTGGACGCTACCGGGCAAAGAAGCCGCTCAGCCGTTTAGAGGCAAGGATTTTATTTGCCTGCGATCCGCGCTGGCCAGGCGAATTCCCCGGGCAGGTACTCGTAGCGGGCATCACGCGCAAGTACCGTAACGCCGCCGTCATCGAGTAACGCAGCGCGAATTGAGCCGTCGTGTATCGAAACCCAAACGGTTGCTTCCTTAATACCACCTTGATGCTCGGCGGCGCCTCTCAGTACGAGGTCCGAACCGATGAGCGATATCGGAGCCATAACTGACATATAGTCTCGGAGCTTCCTTGCTTGTCGATCACCAGCGAGTCTCTCTAGCGCCAGCTTAACCTCTGGATCATCTAGAACGGCGTCATAATTGTAAGTGCCAGCCAAAGAGCTCAGACGTCCCAGCCTGCCATCCTTCCAGTCACCGAATGGGCCATCCAGGTCATTCGGCCGAGCTACTACCGGCCGCGCGGGCGACGAGGATGATCGGCGCCGCTACTATTCCAATGACGCACCGGCTCCCACAATGAGGATGGTGCGGGGGAAAACCACCAATGCTGCCAAGAAGAACAACGCAAGGGCAATTCCTGAGGCCAGCGAGAGGTGCCCATAAGTTTGGAAGAGTTCGACGATTCGGTCTGTCATGGCCTCGGATGGGCTTTTGCGGTTTCGGCTGTTGCGATGTCTAGCCGAAAATACTGCTGGTGCTCACAGTCCTCCAAGATCACCGACTGTCGAGATCCCTTGTAAGCATCGTCATCGAAGAACACCGAATGTGTGAGGTGTGGCTTATCGACCAACGGGCTTATCTCCCGTAAACAAACATAGTATCGGCCTGGCCCGTGGTCTGACTGTCGTGGCGCGGATATTTCAACCGGTTGCGCTAAATGTTGCTCCTTAACCGACTTGCCGACACCATTTTGGAGGGCCTCTTGGCGTGGCGGCTGAAATGGCTGAACGGCAGGGGGTGGCGCAGAGGCTTCTACCCAAATTGAAGAACAGCTTGACAAGAGCAAACAGAAAAGAGGCGTGTAACGCTTCACTTCACCAAATCAACTCTCTAGGAGCGACCTGAGCCCCGTCGGATCAAGTTCATCTCGTGGGATGGTACGGGTTTATCCCGACCCAACCTGTACAACGGCTGATCACGCTTTGAAATACCGAAAGTGCGCGAGGTGTCAGGCTTCATTCTGGTGCGATGGGTGCCAGTGATCGAGCATTCACTTGCGTGAGCGCAGCCATTCGTATGCTCTCTCAGATGGAATAAAGACAAAGAGCCGAATTGGGTAGGCGCGTCGGGGCAATATCAGAGGCTACGAAATTGAAGCTCGCCAATTCATACTGGCGGGGCCTCGCCGCTTACCGGCGGCGCAGGCGTTTTGGCTCTGGCCCTTCCGTTCGCAGTGGGCAGGCATATCGACGTGCGGGCGGTGCGTCGGCGCTAAAAGGCGGCCCAAAATGCGCGAGACCGTGCGCTCCCTAACTGATTTTGAACGCATATTGGCCAGGTTCGTGTAAACAATGCGCCGACCGATCAAACTCATTACTACTTAGCATATCGCCCCGGGTTCGATGGCGCTACTGCCGAACAGTCTGTCTCAAGCTGTTTTCCTAGCGGGCAATGGTTTCGTAGGAGGAGCTTGGCCGCCGGTTTCATGCTGGCGGAGCTTCTTCGATATTGGATACGTTGTCGATGGACTTTCCCGAAGGGCCTTGAGGAACTCGGTTCTGATTACGCGGCTAACGTACCCATTCCGAACGAGATCAGGACAGTGCTTCGATCACTGCCGCAGTCTGTATGGTGACGTTAAATGGCGGCTACGGTTTCTCGACACTAGTCGAAGCAGTCGGGTCGCCTCTCCCAATCAGAAGAGCGACGCATCCTATAAGGTCGCCAAGTGGCGTAAAATACATACTGCAGCGGGCTCTAGCGGGTTCCTTTGCATTTAGCTCCGGTACGTGATGATGGTTCATGTCGCATCCGATGTGGACAGGCATGGTCGGTCCACCACTCTCCGCCACTACGCCCGGTGCGACGCCCCGCCTCCCGATCTCCTACTCTTCGATGATCCCACCCAGGCCTATGGTTCTCATCCGGGATTTCGCTTCAAGTGTTTGAGCCCCCGCCGTTGCCGCGAGAGGGCAGTCTTCTCATACCGTTCCAAGCTCGACAAATATTTTGTTTGCGTTGGTTCCGCGCCCTCAATCACCGCCGAGATCAGGCCCAACCTAAGAGCTCGCAGGCGATCCTGCCTACTCCTAGCTTGAACCAGATCTTGAAGTGCGACTTCCATATCCGTACCTTTGAAGTCTTCCGCAAGGACTGCATCGACGCCAGAACCAGCGGGTTCTTCCCAACGAGATAAGCCATGCCGATAGGCGTTGCGGCTCGATGCTGCTTTGCCAGCGCTTGTTTGCGGCCCGGTACTCTTCGCTGCGTTTGCGCGATTGGCTTCGACTTGTCGCTTTGACGCCAACTTGCCTCCTTGATTTTTCTACTTGGCCATGGGGCAACCCGTTTGTTCCGAAAGACCACGGCCTCAATCCTCGGTTCCGGCTCCTCCGCGATGCGAAAGTGACTGATCCGGAGGGTACGACGGATCCGTCAACAATGGCGCAATGAACGTATGGAGGTTTGATCCACCAAACAGATAGGCTGCTATTCCGGCCGTTTGCGCAGCAGCAAGATCGCTTTGCTTGTCGCCGATCATGAAGCTACCATCGATATCCACCGCGTACCGCTCAAGGAGGGCTCTGATCATCCCCGGCTGCGGCTTACGACAGTTGCAGAGGACACGGTAACGCTCAACCAGACCTTCGGGGTGATGGGGGCAAAATTCGAACGCATCGATACGGGCACCAACGATAGCAAGTTCACGCGACATCCATTCGTGCAGATTGCGTACATGCCGCTCCTCGTAAAACCCCCTCGCGATTCCTGACTGATTGGTCACGACAAACGCGAAATACCCTGCGTCATTGACTGCTTTGACGGCCTCTTGGGCTCCTTCTACCCACCGGATCTTGCCGGGATCGAAAGCATAGCCATCGTCCTCATTGAGGACGCCATCACGATCGAAAAATACCGCCGGACGCTTCAAATCTCACAGGCCCAAGTTGGAGGGATGCCGGATCTTCCGACAATCACGGCTTTATTTCAACAATTCATGCGACCGGACAACATCGCTGCGAGCGCCTCTTGCATCTAGGTCTTCTGTTCATGTGTGAATTGGCTTCGTTTTGTCGGTTTAATACTTCTTACCCTAAGAGCGTGAGAACAAGAGCCATTCCTGCCGCTAAAACGAGCAAGATTGTTGCTGCAGATATGACTGGCCTTCATCCGGGATTGGAGCGTTACTGATTCGACCGGGCGCCATCATCGATCGTAGCGCCGGTATCTCGCCTCGCGGACGCGGGGCTTCAGGCAGTGCGGCGGGGAGCGCCGCTGTCCTTGGAGTAGGAGATACCCGTGCGTAGCGTACAGAGTGAAGGCCCCGACGGGCCACAGCATCAGATTATCAGATTCAACCCGAACGACCGGCGGCATTTCATCGGCGGCTCGGATGCCCGCACCATCATGGGGGATGACCAGGAGAACCTCATCCGCCTTTGGCGAGAAAAACGCGGCGAAATCGAATCGCAGGATCTCTCAGACAATCTGATCGTCCAGCTCGGGACCGTGACGGAGGTCTTGAACCGCGCCTGGTACCAGCGCACGAGCGGTCACACCGTCAAAGACATCCAGAAGCGCATTCGCCATCCCATCCACAAATGGATGGCCGCAACGTTGGATGGGACCGTCGAGCAGACCGGCGCCGTCTTCGAAGCCAAGTTCATGCTGCCCTGGGCCTTTACCGAGGAAGCTGCGGCCGAGAAGCACATGGCGCAGCTACAGCACAACATGTGGGTCACCGCGTCCCGCAGCGCGGTGCTATCGATCATCACCGGTGGCGGCAAATGGGTCGAGATCACAATCCACGCCGATCCGCTCTATCAGCACCTCCTGCTCACGGCCGAAAAGAAGTTCTGGCGGTGCGTCCAAACCGGCGAGCCGCCCATCCTCTTCAATATCGAAACACCCCGCCCAAGGCTCGAGGCGGTCAAGGTCGTCGATATGTCGACCTCCAACCAATGGGCTGAGCTGGCGGCGACCTACCTGCGGACGCGAGAAGCCCATGGCGAGCACGAGACCGCCAAAGCGGATCTGAAAAAGCTGATGCCGGAGGATGCCAAGGAGGCGACCGGCCACGGCATCAAAGCCAAGCGCTCGAAGTCGGGCGCGATCAGCTTCGAGACCCAGCTGGCGGAGGGCTCCCATGCACCAGTCCAGTGAGCGCATCGGGACCATCGCAGCCGCACTCGCTCGGGCCCAAGGTGAACTGATGAACCCCGAGAAGACCCTGACCGCCGTCATCAGGTCGCCCTTCCCGCGGGAGGAAGACCGGACTTTCCGGTACGCCTCCCTCGCGAACGGCTTGGACATCATCCGCAAAACCCTGAGTCAGCAGGAGATCGCCACCATCCAGACCACGCGGATCGAGCAGCCAACCGGGCAGATCCACCTCACCACCCTGCTCGCCCACGCTTCAGGCGAATGGATCTCCTCGGACCTCCCGGTCTGCGCCTCCAAGGAGGTCGAAGCGCCGCACCGAATGGGGGCTGCGCTGACCTATGCCCGGCGCTATGCCCTGTTTGCCTTGGTCGGAATTGCCGGGGAGGATGATCTGGACGCCCCGGACCTCATCGCAGCGCCTCCCGCCGCCGAACCACAGATCGCACCAGGACCGAAAGGCAAGCCACTCAAACCGGTTCTGAACCGCCCTCCTGTCCTTCCGCCTGACCGCTCCGCTGAGTTATTAAATCGGCTCTTGGGCGAGCTTGCGGTGCGCGAAGGGGGCGAGCACCTGCTCGCCTGGGCCAAGATCAGCCTCCCGCTCAAGAACACTCTTCTGGAGGCAGACGCCCGCGTTCTCGAAGCTGCCTACCAGAAGAGGCTCGAGGAAGCCGTTCTTCCCGATCTCAATATAGCAGACCAACAACCCCGGGTGGCGGCTGGAAGACGCGACGTTGAGGAGCCTGCCAAGGCCTCGCCCGGAGTAGAGGTCGGCCTCGCCTTCCCGAAAGAGCCGCCTCGGAGACGAAGCAAGGATCACCTCGGCTTTATTCGCAGCCAGGGTTGTCTGGTCTGCCAGAAGACCCCCGCCGATGCGCATCACCTCAAGTTTGCTCAACCAAGAACGTTAGGCCGCAAGGTAAGCGACGAGTTCACGGTGCCGCTTTGTCGATCACATCATCAATCGCTGCACAGACATGGGAACGAAAAAGCTTGGTGGACTAATCTACAGATCGCTCCTCTGCCGATCGCAAAGGAGCTTTGGGATTCGAGCCCCGTCAATCTGATGAACAGCGAAACAGCTGCAGCACCGTCGCCGCGACCGGCATCGGGGGTGCAAGGTCAATGAATGGTTCTCTCAACCTTCGTAAGCCGCAGTTGGCCAGCGTCTTGCCGCCTCAATTCAAGGCGCTGTGTCCTCCGCCGCAACTTCTTCCCGGCGAAGACATTGATGATTATCAGGCTATTCAGGCAGCCATTTTCTGCGACCTAGATCCCCAGTCCGCGGTCGAGTGGTTGCTCGCCGTCGACATCGCCGAGCTCTCCTGGGAGATGCAACGTTACCGGGTTCTCCGGCATAGGCTCCTGAGCACCTATCGCCAAAAGGCCGTCGAGATGACCCTTCGCAGGGTCGATCTCGCAGGCATCGCCCCGGATTTCCAGGATGTAGCCGAAATCTACACCATTGGTAACGCGCTGGACTGGCAATTGGATGCTTCTGCGGCGCTCGACATCGAGGCGCGCCTTCGATCGTACGGCTTCGATCAACATGCTATCAACATGGAAGTGTACGTTCAGGCGCGAGAGCTCTTTTCCCTGTTTGAAGCGCTTCTAAGTGGAGCTCAGCTCCGTCGTCTGCTGTTGATGAAGGAGATAACTCAGCTCAGACATACGAGCAAGACGCATCGGACGATTGGTCGCTCAGAGAACTCCTAACTCTGTTTGATGGGCTGCTGAACGATGCGCAAATTCGACGTCCATTGTTGCTAGAGGACACCGATAAGTTCCGGCGTTCAGCAAGATGCGCCTCAGTCGCAAACTGTTTGAGCAAGCTCAACGAAAGCGAAAAATCATCACATGATCGACATCAAAAGCTTCTTCGCCGAAAGGAACTTTCACTTACGTGGCGATGTGCCATCGAGGTATCGGGTCATCCAAAGGATCGTCGCTAGTCCATGGTCTCGCCGAGCGCACCTCGCCAGATGCGCAGAGGCATCCTGTTCCCTGCGCGTCGCAAACCGCGGTTAATTCCAATGCCTGACGCTCTACTACCGCTTCGAGTAGAACCCCTTCATAGGAATGGTTGCCAAGTCCCTGTAATCTACCACTGGAATAGATTCGACATCGACTCCCTGCACGTCGCGAAGCCGATCAACAAGCCAGCTCCCCTCGGCATCAGCGAAATACACTGCAAATTTACCCCGGCTGGTGCTGAGGAGTTCAGCAGAACCCGCCTTTGAGGGGGAAATTTCGTCGAACGGGTACTCCCTTTCGGCACGCACCGCAACGAATCCGTGCGGTTTGTCCTTCAGCCAACGCCGTGTTGAGGCAGCTATAGTTTGGGCAATGATCTCGTACCCACCCGCCAACGGGTGGCTATCATTTTCCGGATAGATCTCGGGATGGGTTTTCACCGCGTTTTGCAGCGGTAGGAGAACGTCGACGAACTCTCCTCCCGCCTTTTCGATGGCGTTCTTCAGCTTCAAAGCATTTTCCGCCTCGCTCCTCGTTAGAGTCGCGTAGGTGTTGTCAAGTTGCACTTGCTGTGCAGTCAGCAATGGCAAGAATACGAGTTCTTTGGTGGGGATTATTGTGAACAGCAAATGCACGCCGGATTTTTTGGCCTTCTCGACCATCAGTTCACTGATGCGCGCCATCAATTTATAGCCCAGCATTGCTTGAGGGCTTGCCGGATCGTTAGACACGAGCCGCATCCCAGGAGTGAACTCGAGCGGCTGCCCGCTCTCTAGAGCGGTTTTCCACGTTCGGTCCGGAGGAGTCATGTAGATGCCCCGGGCGAGTTCTAAACCGTTTAGCAGATAATTCCACTGCTTGACCTTGCGTGCCATCACAATGGAATTGAGCGAATCGTTATAGCCATTGAACGCGATCACAACGATCTGCGGTCTGAATTGCAGCGCGTAATCGAGGGCGCCAAATTCCTGTACCGGCCCCCAGCCTCCGGTGGCCATGTTATAGACGAGAGCCTGCTTGTCTCGAAGGAGTTGTTGCATTTGACTCGGCCAGTTCTCCTCCAGCACAGCGTTGTTGCCGTAAGTGGTACTGCTGCCGAGTGTCACAACGTCAACATAGCTTGGGACATATCGATTTCGAAAACCCAGGACGTCGTTCGGACCGATACCCAGTCTGTCGGGATATAGCTGTGGGGCACGATGCGCCGCCAGCGGATCGAGCAACACGAAGCCGTCCGGTCCCGGCTCGGCGGGTCGGTTAAAGATGTTTTCGTAAAAGGGTGATGGCGTGGTCGGCAGAAGCCATGGCGCGAATAGCCATACCAACCCCAATGCACACTCGATAGCGAACAACGTCACCGTGAATGTAAAGAAGGCCTTCTTGCGCATCACCCCTCCCGATCCGCCCCAATCCCTCGGGTTATCCAGCGTTAAGAATTTCGCGCGCAACCCTAGTCGCGCTGCAATGCCCAATTGTCTGAAGCCAGCGGCCGAGTGGCTTCAACCTCTTGGTGTTGACCGCTTGCGACTGCTGTGCAACGGCCGGGTTCCGGTTGATAGCTCGGCCTCGCGGCCAAAATTGGCTTTTCAAAAAACTCGTAAAACACGGTGCAATACGAGATTGTCGCGGCAAGGACCAGAGCAATGCGCATCGATGCTGGAAGCGCCATCATTCGATCGATCAACAACGCAGCGAAGATGGCGTGAAAAAGGTACAGTGAATATGAAATACGCCCTAGGTAGAAACTGGCGCTGCTGAGGAGTGAACTCGAAGTAATCCGCTTGTCGAAATTCTCCGCGAGCAAGATCAACGAGATGCCGAAAGCGGCGGCCAGCGGAGAAAAAAGCCAGTGCAGCGTTGCTCTGGTACCGATAACCCACAAATCTGCCGATAAAGCAGCGGCCGCGATAAAGGGCAACAGTACCGCGTGGGTACGATTCACGCGGACATTCAGCGCGCGCAAGATGACACCATACGCAATGGCGTCAACTCGGAATAAAACGACACGGCGAACGTCCGATCCCCAGTGAGATGAATCGCCAAGGCTCTGACGTATCACTGTAATGATCAAAATGAACGCCAGACCTAGCAGGACTAGGTTTTTCGCTGACGGAGATACGAAGGGCCTCGCGATGAGCAGCACGGCAGGAAAAATGATGTAAAACCATTCCTCTACGCTAAGGCTCCAAGCCACAGGGTAGTAGTCAACCAAGTTGCTTTGTTTAAAGAAGTTCTGACAATAAACGAGATATCGATAGAAGTCCGCAGTACCGAGTTCACCGACAACGAAAGTCGCACACACCAAGGCAAGAACGTAAGGCGGAATTGTTCGCAACCAGCGTCTCGCGAGAAAAGTTGGGATCTGACTGAGATTCCGGAAGCAAAGCAATATTTGCGGGGCAAGCACGTACCCCGAGAGGACGAAAAACACTTCGACGCCTAAAATCGCTACCCCTTCGAGAACGGGATTATTTGGGCGGGTGACAAGAATAAGATGGGGGATAGCGACGGCAATAGCGGCCGTTCCACGCAGTAGATCAAGAGAGGGGCGCCTCACTGAAGGCTCCGGATCTCGGTGGCAACTGTCTCAGCAATCGCGCGATAACCACTGGCGGACGGATGACCATCGCCCGTTGCGCCCTGGTAGGGATCGCTGCCCGTTCGAAGCATTGATTGAAGGGATGGCAGAGCGTCGCAAACAGCTATACCGTTGCTCCTCAAGCGCTCTGACACTCTGCTCCGAGCAGAAATCTCGGACGCCCACAACCGCCGCAGGTGAGTAGTCTGCTCCCCTGGCAAACCCGTCGCTAGCTCGCTGAACGCAAGCTCCTTTGTCGGTATCAAGACGACGACCAGCTTTGCACTGTTTCGAATTGCCTCGTCCTTCAAGGCTATTATTGAATCGACAGTATTTCTTTCGCCTTCCAAATTTCTGGGGTCCGTTGGCTCGAGGTTGATCAGACGATAGCTGGGCGTCAGAATAGCCTCAATGCCGTCCTTCTTGAAATCAACGCAGTACGGTGCGGCAAGGACCGTCGCCGAAGGTTTCGGCATCCTTGAAGCAGCCCGCCTTAGAAAATCGGAGTTTCTCGCGATCCACGGATATTGCAGAGGGCCAAGCGGTGGCCACGAAAGGATGTCCTTGATCTGTAAAAGCCTTGCATCCGGCACGTACTGAGCCAGCTGACAGTCCATAAACTGCGCCCGTATCCACCAATCCCCGTCAATGTGGTGCGCTGTCGAGAGAACTTTCAACCACTCGGGGTCGTTACTTTTCAGCCCTTCAATTCCGTTGTCTTTCGCTCGGAAATAAACGTTCAAGTAGGATGATGTGAACTGCGCTCCAAAATAGAGGCCAACAACAACATACTTGGGACGCAGTGAAAAGATTTCGGATGAAAGCCGGACAAAATGAGGGGGAGCGTATCCACCGAAGGCGATTTGATACGTAGTTTGCGCAAGGATGGACCCTAACTGCTGAGGCCATGCATTTTCTTTGACGCCTCCCAGGCCATAGGTCTGAGAGTCCCCAATGGCCACAATGTCGGCCCGATCGAGAGCCTCCTTGTTGCGCCAGCCCCGTGCATCGTGATCCGAAAAGCCTGGCTTGGGACGTGCTCCTAATGCGGGGTCAGGACCGTACATCGCATTATCAGCGACTCGCTCGACGGGTCGAGTCATCGCTGTCACCGCTCGTGAAGCGATCTCTGCGATAATCAAGGTCAGCGATACCGATAGGGTGAACACGGCAGCGCCAATGAGAGCATTACGTACGCGCATCAGAACATCAGATAGATGTGCTGCGCTTGCTTCGTTCCTATCGTGAGCAAAAGCGTGGCAACCAATGTTAGAGACGTCAGAACTATCGGCCCAAGGAAGGACCGCACCTTGCTAAAAACTTCCACCACAGATGCCAAATGTCCCTGCCTGCATCTTTGAGGTAACTCTGGCATTCAGCTAAAGGACGTCATCGCTGTCGTCAACTATTGCTCCACCAGCGGAGCGACATGCGCAGTTCGGCTGCAGCTTCTTCCTTTAACCTAATCGGCCGCTCTGGGCTCGTATTCGCCCTCCCAACGCACCAAGGCGCCCCCCGGAATCATGATGGGAGGTGGTGTGAGAGCCCATTCCCTGCGAGAATTGCCCTATCGCCTTGCAACCGACAGGCGGCAGTTCAACGAGCCCGCTAAAGGGCTCAACGGGACGCGTGGGCGGCGAGGTATCGACTGGACCTTTATGGCCGGGGCCTGCCGTTCTGTCCAGAGGGGAGATGCCCAGTTCTCTCTCTTAAAAGCGATGCACTTGTCCCACTGGCAGGCTCTCCTTCCGGTCGCCCACCGGACGCGGCTGTGAGAGGCCGAAACCAGTGAGAACCATCATCGAACGTCATCACCTTCCCCGGGCGCCGCAGCGCGCCGCTCCGCAATCCACCGCTCTCGGCAGCGCCCGGGCTTTGGTCCCCACCGCCCGACCAGTGTTCCGCGTTACCGGCTGGCAGAAGGCTGGCCGCGCACGCAAATCCTGCGGCAGCCCTGCAACAAGTTTTCTCTCGCGGTCACGATCGCGGGCCGTAGAAGGCAAGGCAGCTGCTTCTTGTCCCGCGATCCCAATGCGGAATTTCTTGCGCGCACTTAGCTCGAGAATCGTGTCTAGGGTTCTTGAATATGAAGGTTGGGGACGTCAAGGAGTGGGTGTCCGGCGATGGGAAGCCACTTGATCGAATTCGGGTCTGAAAAATAGTTGATCACTGTCAAGAATCGCTCGCATCCGACGATGCATCGACGATTTGAATTGCCTTCACATGCTAAGGCACACCCTCTGGCTCAAAGTGGACGTTCACCACGAAGCGACGGACACCCCATCCCGCGTCTCGACCCGCGACGCCATCATGAAGTTGCAATCCCCATTCCACGCGGTGTTCCGCAAGCTGAACGAGCCGCGGCGGATAGCGGCGGCAGACGATGCGCTAACATCATTCTGACGCGCAACGGCTGGCCTTGCCATTACGTTGTGGGATCCGCGCCGCGGGCGGACATCTTAGTCCCCTAGAAAAGTTCCCGACTGATTAAGTTCGATGCAGCCCGAAGGCTTGCCCCAAGATCTCGAATCTAGACTGGGGTTGACACCCAGAATAGTCTCTCTTTGTGTTAGAAAATATTCCGTGACCGGTAAATCATCAGTCGCGGCCTTCACCGGCACAAGCAAACGCTGAATGTCCTCAGAAAAGATCAAACAGCCATCTAGCCAGTTTGGCCGAGCCGCTATCTTTGGCGACTTAGGATCTATCGGCATTAGCGCAGGTATCTTGCTTGCAGCTGACGTGAGAAGCTCGCGAAATCTAGCTCCGTCGTCGCCATTCCAGGCCAAGAGATGTGCAACTCGAGCACCGCTGCCTTTGGCATTATACGCGCGAGCGGCTTCTGCGGAAGGACCAACGTTGGCACCCGGCGAGGCGACCGCAATATCTTGGAAGACGTGCGTAGCAGCCTTGACTGCCGGCGCGCTCGCCCAAGTCGTCCGAACACCTCCCGGGGTGAGCATATGCCGAAGGGTTTGCAGGAAGTCCTGGGTATAGAGATTTCCTGCCCCCGAGGCGGCCACATTGTTTACTCCGATCTGAATGATGTCATATCGTCGCTCAGGATTTCGCAACGCAAAGCGACGGCCGTCGGTCACGATGACAGGTTGCCGCGCCAGAGCAGCCTGGATCGCCTCGTGTCCGTGCTCTCGGACCAATTCAACGACGGCCGGGTTAAGCTCGACAACTGCGATATGTATACCCGGATAGAGCCGTTCCAATATCGGCAAGTGAGTACCCGGCCCCATCCCAATGATCAGCGCACTACGGGCATCAGGCCTGAGCGCAGCGACAAATTCCAAGGGCCAGAGTTCCCACGCACTTGCCTCCTTCACGACCGATGTCGAGCGCTCTCGACCGGCATTAACCCACAAACCACCAGGGATCGGATAGGCCAAAGTCACCCCGACAGCGTTCTCAAGGACAATCGAAGGTCGGATAGGTTCGCTCTGTCAAAATCGATATGCATCATAATAGCTGCGGATCGTTGCGTAGAAATCTGTTGGGTAGAAACTGACAACGAGGATAGCCGCGGCGGCAGCGATCGCACGACTGTATAGTCGAGCCGGTCGCATCACGCCCGCAAGAATGACTGCCGCAATCGTCAAAAACACCCCCATGAACCTCAACGAATTGATGGCCCCAATATAGGGCAACAACAATAGGCCCGTGATGATCGCGCCCAGCAGGTTTCCACAGGTCTGCACGAAATAAAGCCAGCCCGCATTCCGCCCGGTCTCATCGCGGCCGCTCGAATAGCACTGGAGAACCAGTGGGAAAAAGCCGGATATAAAAACGATTGGCGCCATCAACCCATCAACGCGGTTGCCGTCGCTAGAATAACGACACACTGAACGACGGCGCTGCCACTCACGTCGGCGATACCCCAACTGGTCCACGTGATATTCATACGCTCGCGCAGTGCCGGCGTCAGGAAGCTGAAGACCTCGTACTTGAGTGCTGCCCAAGACAACGGGTCACCAGCGGAAGCGTCGAGCACCAGGCGTTCTTGATTCAAACCGGCACGATAGATCAGCTCGGGAGCGACCAGAATGAACAAGGTTGAGATGACAGAAAGCATGAGAAGCTTCAGGGGCAGCAAGTGCGCCGCCTAGCCGGTCGAGCACCTGACGCGTTTCCTCGAAGAAGGCGTTAGTACCGTGAGCGCGCACGAGCCGCGGAGGCAGGCTGGTGAGCGTCCCCTTGGCGACTTGTGGCGCGACATCGAGGATCTCCGAGCCGGGCCCGAACGGTACGTCGCAGATCGATAGAGCGGATTCGCTGTAGATCAACACTCCTTCGATAACGCTGCTGGTAATTGAGACCGGCTGCGGCGATGCACGTATCCACTCTGCAGCCAGCCAGGTGGGTTCTTGTATCGACCGTACTGTTTGCCGTCGAGCAAGAGCGCGAACTCCGGAAATATCCCTGCTCTCAATCGATTGACTCGGTAGACCCAGCCGGTCCATCCGCTTCCCGGAAACAGCGATGCAGGCACTAAGCTCAGCTTTATCCAATTCAAGTCTCTCAACGGCCCTCCTCCGAAGCACGGGGGCTCGCATTTGCATCTTCCGTTCTAAGTACCGAGATCAAGTTCGCAACCATTCGTTCTAGCTGGGGCAAAACAATAATGGGGTGCGCGACATCGATATCATGGATTTGCCAATATAAAACACGACCCGCGGCTTCGGGAAAGCGGCGTTCAATCATCGATCGATGTTCTGCCTCTTTCAAACCTATGACTATGTCTGCACGATCCAAGTCTGACCGGGTGCATGGCTGCGGCATTTCATCTGCCCTTTTTGGATTGACGCCGCGCGCCCACAGGGCCTCAAGTGTGAAAATTGAGACAGGACCGACATTTTCGGGCGATCCCCTCTCCGCAGTGCCTCTGGAGAAAGCCCGCCACGGTAGTCCGTAGCGTTCAGCGGAGTGATTGAATAGCTCCTCAGCAAACCGACTACGGTAGTAATTTCCCGTACAAAGGAAAAGTACAGACTTGTGGTCTTCAGTCATTCGAGAGGCCAGAAAACGGCTGAGCACAAGGGTGGTAAGAGGCGTGATTTTGTCTCGGATGGCGGCGAAGCTTCCAGTATCAACGATGACCAACTGGCCTTCGGTGACCCTCAGAGTGGATGCGTCTAGGCCGCGAGCAACGAAGTACGCGCCCTTCACATGCCCACCAACGTTCTCTGGATCGGGAATATCCAGCGTGACCAGGTGCTCGAATTCATCCGGTGATAGCGTTGCTCCGATCTCTTCAGCGACCTCGCGAACGATACACTGGAGCGATGTTTCCCGCTCTTCTCTACGACCGCCGAAAAAGGATATCTTTCCCGGCTGTGCGACGCCCAGCTTGTCATCCCTGCGCTGCAGGAGGAGGCACCCAGCGCTATCGATAAGAATTGCTGCGGAAAAATCTCGGAGTCGGGGCGAGGTCATCAGGTACGTTTCTTGGAATGTGGCTACGTTTGACTTCTACGTAATGTATCGGCGATCGGACAGGTCGAAAGTATCTGCCCATTTTCTAAGATTTTTATCGATTTCGCGCCAGCTTGCTTCGATCTGCTGTTAGCCTCCCTGGAGAGATCAATTGAAGGCAAGCGAGATGAGGTTCAATCGGTACGACCTCAACATCTACTCTTTCCAAACTTTCACCATTAGCAGCTTGGCCGGTTTCCGAGCGGAATCGTTGGGACGTCTTCTTGCTCACTGCTGTGGCGATGATATTAGTTTGGATCTTTGTGTCCAGCTTGACGGGATGCAATGTTTTATACCGGCGATTGTCTGCCTCTGGGCTGCAGTCGCGGTATACGTTCCTTACGGTGTCTCACTCGCGTTCAGCCACGACCTTTTTGGAACACCACCAGGCGCCACCCCTGATCAGGGGCCGCCCCCCGCTCGAGCTCGTGCCGTCAGAAAGGAATGCTGACTGAACTTGGTGACGGATAGCACTCCCGCAACTCAGTAAACACTAACGGGGCGCCACGTTTGAAGAAGAAAGCCGCTACGAATTTAGAGCCGGCCAAGCGAGTGATGGATTGCACGCGTTACGTTCGCGCCACCTCTTCCAAAGCATATGCGGCCCGGGCCCCAGCGACCACGGCCACCAATTTTGCAAATATCGGTCTGCAGCCGCCGTTAGCGTCATTCGAGCCGCTGCTATCCAAGCCTTGCACGGAGAAGGCGGGCTGGAACCGGGTGCCGCGCCGGCGGAAACGCTGACTTCTTGCGCAACCCTCGCCGACTCTTTGGCGCCGGCATGGTGAACGCCTGCTGCTTCGCTACCGCCACCGCTCTCGTGGACCGCTGCCGCCTCCGGTCGGCACGTCTGGACTAAGCACGCTTAACAAATTGGGAGGGCCGTATTGCTCAACCGTAACGCTAAAAGCGAAAGCAGCGGCACGGAACGATGTTGAAAGCCAAAAAGAGGTCAGGTTCCGCACTTCCGGTAAGACGATCCCCCCCTATTAAGAGGGAAAGCGCTAAAAAAGATGGAACCACGAGCTCTGGGTGGTGTGCGGGCTGATACCGAAGCCAACGCAAAGTCGCGGAAAAGTTAGCGCGTAATCCGAAATATCGAAAGGCGTCGAACAGCAGACGCAAGCCAGCGCATCGTTAGGAGAAACCCGAGCACGGTCCGCTCCGGACGACTCTCAGCACAATTGCATACCGGATTGTGTTCGTGGCAGATACACGCCAGCGACCCGTCGTCATTAAGTACCGCCATGCTACCCACCATATCCGATTGAAAATCCGCAGCAGATGTACAGACGGACCAATTCAATATCTGGGAGCCATCTACAGGTCAATGTTGCACAGCATCCGGCCAGTTAGAGACTGACGCAGACCGCATGTCGTCTCATCGGTGCCAGGCATTTGTGGAACAGACCGCCAATGGTTCTCCAAAATCACGCCCGCGCGCCGCCGGTCGCGTTGCGGAGTGCAAACTCCGGAACCGCCTCTTCAAGGAGTTCCCTAATCACCGGCTCATCATCGCGCTGAATTGCTTGCTCAAGACCAACAATCCACCGCTTCATCGCAAACATGCTGGGCCGGTTGGGTTCGGCTGCCATTATTCCAGGAATACCTATCTCAATGGTAGGTTCTTCAGAGGCAAATAAGATTTCGTTCAAGCGTTCCCCCGCTCGCACGCCTGTGAATACGATTTCAATATCGCAACCTGGCTCAAGTCCCGAGAGCCGAACCATGCGCTCGGCCAAGTCGACGATTTTGACGGGCTGGCCCATGTTCAATACGTAAACGGATACTCGAGATCGCTCCGTCGCAACAGCGTGCGTCGCAGCAGTGATGACGAGATCACACGCTTCGCGAATTGTCATGAAATATCTGACCATCTCCGGATGAGTAACTGTGACAGGGCCGCCCGCAGCTATTTGCGACTTAAATTTCGGCACTACCGAGCCGTTCGAGCCCAGAACATTGCCGAACCTAACCGAGATCAGCCGAGTAGTCGGCTTTTCAGATGTAGGCTGCACGATCAAGTCCTGATCGAGTGCTTGACAATACATTTCCGCGAAACGCTTTGTCAGACCGAGCATCGAAACAGGCTCGATTGCCTTGTCAGTCGAGACCATAACCATAGCCTTTGCGCCGGCAGCTACCGCTGCATCCGCAACGTTGATTGAACCGAATATATTCGTTTTTACCCCTTCGCTGCAGTCACGCTCGAGGATTGGCACATGCTTCAGCGCCGCAGCATGAAACACAAGATCGGGCTTAAAGGCGGCCATGAGACGCATGATGTGTTCGCGATCGCGCACATCCGCGATGCGCGCCTCAACCAAAGCAGTGCTGCGCAAAGCTGCAAGCGCTTCAGAGATCGCGTAAAGTGCCGGCTCGGAATTTTCGATGATCAAGAGTCGCCTTGCACCGAACGTGGCAACGCGTTCACAAAGCTCTGACCCGATCGACCCCCCACCTCCGGTAACCACAACGTCCTTGCCGCTCACCGCCGCTGAAAGTTGAGCGTAATCGATCTTGGCGGTAGGCCGAAGAAGAAGGTCTTCGATTCGAACGCTGGTAAGCCTTGGGACAGTTCCGCTTTCAAGTGAGGGCAGCCGGTTGACGATCAACCCGAGTCGCCGCGCCCGCATGATAATCGATTCAGGCTGAGACTCCACTTCAAGCGCAGAAGGAGTCATGACGATGCGGCCAATAGACCGCTTGCGCTTCGCGAAGTCAGCTACGATGTCTTCGAGATCGTCCGTGTCTCCCAGGACCGGAAGACTACGGACCAACTGCCCTTGATCCGCACGGGACGGCGAGAGAATGCCCGTGGGCCAAATTCCTTTTATGGCTCCATTCTCGATCCCGCGTAGGACAACCTCGGCGTCGGCGGCTCGGCCCACGAGGAGCGTCGGAGTTGCTTGGCCAATTTTTGCGTGACGACGAACCCGAGTGTAGCGGAAATACCTGTAAGCCACTCGTAGCAAACTTAGGTAAAAAATCTCAAGAAACCAGTACAGGACAAGAGTTACCTTGCCTAAGAAGTAGCCCCCGAGAACATTGGGAGCCACGAGTATGTAGTCGAGCACCAGGAGCGCCAACGTAAGAAGAGTAGATACTTGAACGATCCTGATTCCATCCGGCAACGAAACAAATCGCCACTTCGTCGTGGTCAGCTGAAATGTGAAGCAAACGACGGCAGTTAGGATCAAGAAATAGGGAAGAATATGAAATAGCAGCGGCAGGCTTTGATAGAAATCGTTGCCGCCCTCGACGCGCAGGTAAAACGCAGTGAATAGCGCAGCCGCGGTCGCAAGCAGATCGTGGACCGCGATCAGAAAGTTACGCCGATTGAGCTGAGATATTCTGAGCATAAGTGAACAGTCCAAAGAAAGAAACCGGGAGATAGTTTTCCACGGCACGGGTCCTCAAGACAAATCTTCTGCCACAATTTTGCGCATTCCGCAAAGGTCCGAGGATCATCACTCCCTTCCCCAGCGATGTGTCTCGAGCCCTATTTCAAACGAGGCGGCCATAATCGGACTCATCCTGATGTCACGCGATCTGCTGAATTCACCTTGCGAGCATTAGCTCCTTCGCAGATAGTCTACGAGACCCCAATTCGAGCATTCTAAAGTGAGGAGCGGCTCACTTGAGTGCTATCTAAGACCTGCTAATGCTCCCTCCGTCTTATCTAAATTGGTTGTGACGAGTGGCCACCGCACCCTAACCAAGCTCTGTTGCAAGCCCCCTCTCAATTACTGTGTGATCAACTCGACGTCCGGACGTCATGTCGGCTTACATTCTCCAAGCCCTGATGCCAGGAGTTCGGTTTTCGCGAGCAACTTGGATAAAAGGCTAAGATCGGCCCACGCGGCATCAACGCCAAGTACATGACGATCATGTCGAGGTTCATCGATACGAGGTAGGACATCAAAATGAACCCAAAGGTCGCTAGTCCGACAGCAGCCATCGCTTTCGAGGAACGAACTAATTGCAGGCCTGCACAGCCGAAAAGGGAGAGCCACAGCGCGCCGCCTATGAGACCAGTGTCTACTACTGCCGCGCTTAGCGTCGCGGTTCGGACGGCGGTATCGTAACTTCTGGGTAAACTCCATCCGAACTCCCGCGCGACTTCGTGAAATTCGGGAATCAAGACGACTCGATGTGTATAATAGCCCGTCCCGAACAAAACGCGCGTGATACC
Source organism: Bradyrhizobium sp. WSM471 (assembly GCF_000244915.1). Lineage (NCBI taxonomy): Bacteria > Pseudomonadati > Pseudomonadota > Alphaproteobacteria > Hyphomicrobiales > Nitrobacteraceae > Bradyrhizobium > Bradyrhizobium sp. WSM471. Next base: position 5,674,812 of record NZ_CM001442.1, read on the forward strand.
GTCATCCAGCATAAATCGCATTGCACCGATAAGAGCAACCTTACGATCGATATCCTGAGTTCCGAGACCAGCCGGATCGGCAAAGGCGGACCGGCTCGCCGCCGCGTCGCCAATGGCCCGTTGCACCACCGCCGTTTCTGCAACCCTCTCACGAATTGGTCCTGGAAGAAACCCTCCAAAAACTGCCAACCCAAATCTTACAGTCTTTAGCTCAAGAACTGCGCCAACGCCGTCGTCCTTCGGTTGCACAATCGCGGCAACGTCGCGGACGAATTGTGACGGGGTGAGGAGTTTTTCGTGATTCCATGGAAATCCAACTACAAACAACAGGTAGATTGCTGCCATAGCGATGGCTCGCGCCGCGCCGAGAAGCGGTGCCGCCAAAACGATAAAAACAATGAGCGAGAGCCAGACGCTCCGCGATTCATAGTAGAATCCCGCAAGTAGTGTTGTCGCAAATGTCAGGCAGAGCACTGTCCGGTCGGATCCTGACGAGGCCGACCGCGCGATCTGCGCCATTGCGGGATAGCTAAGCAATGCCGGAAACACCGCGACCGATGTTCCACTCCAAACGAAACCCTGTAGCGCGAATCTACTCATGTCGAGGAGATTTTCGGCAATTAAACCGGCCGCAATGTAGCCAAGAAAATAAACTGAGACTGACCAGCAGATCAGGCGCGCAACAACTGTTCGGTCGAAATCATTCGACGGGACCAGTCGCCAGGCCATCAAACCCAGCGCGAAGAACATGATCACGAAACGGATGATTCGAATGTCGAGAACAATGGCTCCGCGGATCGCCTGGGCGGCGAAGTAAACGCAGAATGCTATATACAGGGCACGATGCACACTCTCAAGTGCAGACATGTCCAGAGGCGCCGAGCGCAACAATGATGGCAAGAACGCAGCAAGCAGTATGTAAATGACAATCTCGTCAAGCACTGCATATCCGGAGATCATGACAGCGCTGAAGACGATCGCCGCAGTGGTTATTGCGAAGTAGGCAGGAGACGCCGCGCGCGCCGATACTACGTCAAACCAGGACAGCGCGCGATCGGTCGAGCAGAACGCGCTGATAGAGCTGTTCCATGCGCTCCATTTCTGACGTATAGTTGTTGGTGGCGAGGATTTTTGTTCTACCAGCATTCCCGACCTCTTTTCGGAGTCTCTCATTCCCGAGCAGCTCAGTGATTCGAGCAGAGAGGGCATCGCTGTCACCTGGAGAAACCAAGAACCCGTTCTGACCCTCGTCAATCCATCGATCGTTTTCACCCGTGTTAGTGATTACGGCTGGTACACCGCAAGCCATTGCCTCCGCCGTACTTGCTGCAATCCCAGCATCGGATAGTGACGTCGACACGTAGACGTCGGAACTCCTAAGCATATCGGGAAGCTTTACGTTGTCGTATCGGCCACCGAAAACAACGTGTTCGGCCACTCCGAGGACCCGAACTTGCTCGCGCAACTCGGCCTCTCGCGAACCTGATCCGCAGATGATGAACTTGGTGTTCGGCATAACACTAATAACACGAGGGACAGCGTTGATCAGGGTGCCAATATCGTAGACTGGCTCAAGATTACGAAGGCTAATCACAACCCGCTTGCCCTGAGCGTCCCAGGCTGTCTTCATGTCCTCGCTCGCGAGTCCCGGTGAAAACGTGTCTGTCTCGACTCCGAAAAACACGAGATGAACGCGCGATCGCGTGACTCCGATCGCGACCATGGCTTCGATCATGTGATAGGCATCACATGTAACGAGCGCGGCATTGCGAAGCGCCCATCCTACAAGAGCACCTTTGAACCGCGCCCGCCCTGCGAAAAGGACGTCGGATCCCCATGCAGTAACGACATAGGGCTGCAACCCTGAGAAGGCGCCAATCAGCCCGTATGACCCGGCGTAATGTGCGTGAAGTATGTCAGGTTTTAATCGAGCAAGGAGTGCTCGAACGCGGATCATCGCGCTTACAACGCTCACAATCTTCCCTGGGCCTGACATGTCATAAAATGTGGTATTCGGAAGACTGGGAAAGCGCGACGGTTTTAGCGAAATCCAATGAATCTCGTGTCCCCGTTGGGCGAAAAACCGGATCCAACGGAAGCTATGAACGGATTCTCCGGTGGCCAAAAAGCAGATCTTCATGGCGCGCCCCTGATCTCGATTGGACCCGAGGACCCCGCTATTGATCTCAAGTAATCGATCATTTCATTATAGACAGCCTCAGCGCGGTAAGAGCGTTCAAACAATGAGCGGGCGTTGTTACACTTTCGCTCCAAGACGTCCCGATTCTGCTCCAGAGTCTCGAGCACAGCCACCAGGGACGCAGAACGCCCACTTTCATATTGTGCGCCGATGTCGTATTTTTGGATCAGCTCGGCGAGAGCGCCGTTGAGGCAGGAAACTGTAGCGAGCCGGCCTGAAGCGTACTCGATGGGCTTATTCGGAACATTCCCCTCGAAACCTACGCCATTTCGATATGGCGCAAGCCCGACCTGCGAGATGCGCATTAGCGATTCGATTTCGGCCGCATTCACCCACCCGGGGACGATGAGATTCGGGGTCGTCTCTGCAGCCTCTCTGAGCTTCGCCAGATTTTCTCCGTTTCCACACAGGACAAAACGCACGCTCGACTTCCGATCCAGCAGCAAGCGCGCGGCACTCAACACCGTCTCATAGTCAAATCTATCGCTGAGCGACCCGAAGAAGCACACAGTTAGATAGCCATCGTTAGCGACACCACGCGCGCGCCATGCGGCCGTGTAAGCCTTCGTTGTCGTATCATCAGTGTCAAGTTGGGGATACCCAAACGGAAACACGCGATCAAACATCGTTCTGCTCCGACCGGCGCGTCGCACCCCCCAAGCAACGAAATCCTCGGAATTGCCCGTGATCCCAGCTGCCCCTCGACAGGCCTTGTTCACGACGGCCTCAAGCGGCATCAGAGCAAGCCTCGCCAAAGGCCTCGCGATTAGGGGGGCCTCCTCAGCAAAGATGTCAGGCCATAGGTCGCGAATGTCCAGGACCACCGGTACGCTGTGCTGACGTCCGTAGTTCACAGCAGCATAAGCGAGCTCTATGGTGGGCAACGATGCGAGCACGATATCCGGCTGCTGTAGCGCCTTCGCTTGCTTTGCAAATTGGCGGGCAATCTGAAGATGATCAATCTGCCTGCTTAACGAGATGTTCTTGCGATATCCGCACCCGTGGAGGAGTCGATATTCGATTCCGCCCGCGATCTGCGTCGTGTGACGACCGAAGCGATGACGCTTACTAAAGTGATCGAAGTCTGACGTCCACCATGTAACGCTGTCGCCAGAGTTGGCCAACATCTTGGCAATGAGCCCTGTGCGCCAAAGACGGGCGTAGTTGCCATCGATCGGGAGTGGTTCTCCAACCGTAATCAGCCAAATCTTGAGTGGATAATGTGCGACCACTATCGTCAATTCTGGGTTAAGACCGCGCTCACCGCCGAGCGGCGGCCGGATATGCACGCCATGCCAACTTTGGGAGCCGTTTTGCGCAGCAAAGCGGCGACGATTCTTTTGCTATTGACGGAGCAGATGTACTGCCCCAGTGCACAGTTCATGTCGATCCTTTCTGCGAATGCAAACGAAATAACAATCCAACTAGGACCGTCGATCGGATTCCATATTTGAAATGGAAAGACCGAGCACCACCGCAATGTCACGCCTTGATGATGTTCTCCGCAGGCTCAAGAAACTTTCCTCGACAATCGACTAGGAGCCGAGATTTTGCCTTTATGAACTCATAGTCGAACTTATCGTGATCAGTGGCGAGAACAATGCAATCGAAAGATTTGACGCTCTCTTCCGTGAGAACGGTACTCGTGAGATCGAAGTGGTGCTCACGCATGCGTGGAAAAACGGGCACATGCGGATCGCTATATGCAACCACCGCCCCTAGATACCGCATCTTTTCCATCAGGAACACCGACGGTGATTCTCGAACATCATCCACGTTCTTCTTGTACGCGATACCGAGAACCAGAACTTTGCTTCCGTTGATTGCCTTACGCCTCTGGTTTAGCGCTGTGACAATCTTTCCCACAACATAATCTGGCATCGACGAGTTGATTTCGCCTGCAAGCTCGATGAATCGAGTATGCATACCATACTCGCGGGCCTTCCAAGTGAGATAGAAGGGATCGATGGGGATACAGTGTCCGCCAATTCCGGGGCCGGGCTGATATGGGACAAAGCCGAACGGCTTAGTCGCGGCAGCCCGAATGACCTCGTGAATGTCAATGCCCATTTTATCCGCAAGAATCTTCATCTCGTTCACCAGACCGATATTGACGGACCGATGAATGTTCTCGAGCAGTTTTGTTAGCTCCGCAACGCGCGTTGAACTTACAGGAACGACCTTGTCAATAATCGCTCCATACAGCTCAAGTCCGGCCTCCAGACATCTTGCGGTATGCCCTCCGCAAATTTTGGGGATTGTTTGCGTAGAAAAATTCTTGTTGCCGGGATCTTCACGTTCAGGCGAAAAGACAAGATAAATGTCTTGACCAACCACCAATCCTTGCTGCTCGATGCGGGGCTTCAGTTCTTCGTCCGTCGTACCGGGATAGGTCGTACTTTCTAAGGAGACGATCATTCCAGGATGCAAAAAGGGCAACAGACCTTCGATTGTACCGATAACGAAGCTGAGGTCTGGCTCCCGATACTTGTTGAGCGGCGTCGGCACACAAAGAATGAGAGCATCAACACGAGAAGCCTGAGCGAATTCTGAGGTTGGCTCGAAATAACGGCCAATGACATTTGTTATACGTTGAGGCTCAATATGTTCGATGTAGGATTCGCCGCGGGCCAGAATGTCGATTTTCGTTGGGTCGATATCAAGCCCAATGACCTTGTAGCCAACTTCGCAGAACCTGAGCGCCAACGGTAAGCCGACATAGCCCAAACCAACGATTCCTATAACGGCCCTCTTAGACCTCAACCTCTCAATTAGCTGCATGTCGCGCATATCTTTGGCTACAACGAGGTAGCTGCGCAATAGAGCACTTTGTGAATTCGATCTGGTTTGGTTGCATCGATCTGCTCCGGCGGGTGATAAGAAACAAGGTTCTCGATAACTGAGTCAGGCATTGGCACCATCTGACCAAATACAAATCGCTTCAGCAGTTTCTTGCTCTGCATCGTCGCGGGCATTAAGTTCAGATCAACAGCAATTTTCTTGATCGGCCTAAGTAGTTTCTGCCTAAATGAGATCTGATCCACTTTCAAATAACCGAAGAACAATGGTCGGAAATTCGCGGCGTCGAGCAGCTCTCTCAGACCAACAACGCCGTGGTACACGGCGCTATGGGGACTCGGATTAAAATCGTAAAGATCCCGATTAGCATTCGATATGAGCAATTGGCCGCCGGGTCTCAAAACGCGTTTGGCCTCGGCCATGAACCTCTCGGCTGATGAAACGTAGTAAAGCGCCTCAAAGATGATGACCGTATCGAAACTCGCATCTCCGTACGGCAAGTCCTGAGCATCGAAGACTCTTAATTCAACGTCACTCCCAGCATGCTGCTGCGCGCGTGCAAGGATCTCCGGTGACAGATCACCCGCCGTGACCGATCGCGCTCGTTGCGCGAGATATCGAAGGCCAGGTCCCGCACCACAGGCAACTTCGAGCACATCCCGATTTTGAACATACTGGGCTGCCCAATAGTAACGATGACAAAGACGTTCCAGCTGCTCCTGGGAAATTTCTTCTCCGGGCAGCTCTGTAACTTCAAGGAAATGTTTTGTCATACTTGCGGGCTGCAGTGCTGTCTCGAGGGCTCAAGCTGCAAATGTTCAACCTACGTTGACACAACCGCGACGGTACGCTGATTAGTCAATCGCGGTACAGCTGAGTTCCCGCCTATCGGGCATCGCCCAAGAAACGTGCGATTGAGGCGCCCTCTTGTTTTCTCACTTTGCACTGGAGCTACACTACCCCAGACTATGAGCTTGGGCGCGACGCCCCGCTGTTCGCGTTAGTGCGCATATGTCAGAGCCGCCTCAACGGTGTCAAGCAGCATTTTTCAGCGGCTCAGGAAGCAGGAACAGATTAGACAAACCAGACACTTGCCCTAGGTTACGGGTCGGCTCCACCTGCTTTACGTTCGAGTACTATCCCATTATCTCGGTATTGGCTGGCCGAGGCCAAGTGCACGAGCAAGAGTGGAAAACGGATGAGTTCCTTCAACAAACACGAGGCACATGTACGATCCCTCTTAAAGGCGATCAGCTGGCGCCTCGCCGGGTCTTTGGACACATTCGTGATTAGCTTTATCGTAACCGGCAAGGCGGGCCTTGCGAGCGCGATCGCTTCAGTAGAAGTGGTAACAAAAATTTTCCTCTACTATTTTCACGAACGTGCTTGGGCCTTAATTCCATGGGGAAGGAAAAAAGACTAGTGCATCAGCCGATCGAGCCAGGCTGAGATGGGCCGCTGCAATGAGTTCCTGCAGATAGACTGGTCCCGCAAACTCTCGACCAGCAGGAATGACAAGAGCCCGATCAGTCCTACTAGACCCGCACCGAATAGAGAGGCCCAATCTAGCCACAATTTCGTCGCTACCGCGGCACCTATCATCGACAATCCGGCGGCGCAGAGCCAAGCGCTTGAGCGCCAGGGGAAGACAAACCCACCAAGTCGACTCAGATAAGCCGCACTCGCCGAAATTACGACCAGACTAGAAGCCGACATAGCTATAGCTACGGCAATCAGGCCGATCGGCAAAATACAAAAATATACAATCACAAGATTGAGCAACAAGCCGGCCAACCTAACGACCACACTGAATCGCGAGCTAACCATGAAGGTCGCAAAGCTGAGTAACTGTTCAAGGCCCATTAGCAAAATGGTCACGATCAACGCCCACATCAACGTTGGCTCAGGATTGAAATCACCGTGGATAAGCAGGCTCGCCGCGAGGTCATAGAATAAACCCAATGCAACAGCTACGGGGATCGTTAGAAAGAGATAATGCTCAATCGTCGCGGTCAAAATTGAAACCGCTCTATTGGCGCTCCCGGCGTTCCATGCAGCATTCATGTGGGGTATCGCGGTGAAATTTATCACCAATGCGCTCAAGCTAACAATCGATGCCAGCGAATAATTCGCGGAGTAGAGCCCAAGCGACGATAGCCCAAGTATATGGACAATCGCAAAACGACCAAGCGAGGCATTCGCCCACGCCAGATTTGACGATAAGACAATGCCGCCGGAGTGCAGAAAAGCCTTCGTCCAGAACCCATTCAAAGTTGAAACAGTGGCTGCCCTCAGTGTCGGCAAAACGTGAACAAAATAGACAGCAGCTACAACGAGCAGATTGCTTACGGACAAAAGCCACAGCAACCCTGCCAAGTCGAAGCCGGCCAACAGCCCTCCCCACATCAAGAGCAATCGCACTGCGCTCTTGGCAGAGTAGTATAGTGAGCACAGCGTGAGACGGCTGTCCGCCCGTAAAAATCCAATGACAAGTATTTCAAAGAGACTTTCTGTGACCATGAACACAGATGCCGCAATAATCGCGTGAGCGGCCGATCGATCGCCGAAGATCAAATCGCCGAGCTGATTAGGAAATGTCAGGGCCAATGCAACGCAGATGATGCCATTTGATATGACGATCAAAAGCACTCCGTTCAGGATCCGCCGTATATCGCCGCGCTTGGATCCTGGCACATATTGCGAGAGGGAATGGAAAAAGCCAAAAGATAGAATATTCGACATCAGCGCAAATGTGGTTAGAACCTGAGTCCAAGCGCCGAACGCCCAACGGTCCATATTTGCTGTTAAAATGGGGAGAAGAGCCACGCCCACAAGCCGGTCGACGACCACTGCCACGCCATAGATCAGCGTATCTCGCCTTAGTGAAGGCAAACGGTTTTGCATCCGCTTGGCCTAACAGACCTTTCACAAGGATCAAAGCTCGTGCTTTCGGCTGATCAAAAGGCGCTTTGGCACAACTACCGCTATAAAGCTGCGACTCGGCTTGGCTTATCGGTTCCAAAAGGGTAACAGATATCCAACTTAGATCAATCCTTGGTTGCGACACTGATCGCCCTCGACTAATGGGTGTCGCACCTTCTAGGAACACCAGCTACTTCTAGGAAACCGGGCTACGTGCGTCTACTTCGTATCATTGCCTATTGGCTCGATCATAGTCCGTTGGCGCGGCTTTGGCAGCTCGCCAAGTGGCGGGTTAAGTATTTGATAGGTCGCGTACCCGACTTTGCAACGCAAATCCGACAGCCCCATCGTCTGATACTCCGAGACATTGTACTGGGATTGAAGCCAGCATCGGTGTTAGAGATCGGCTGCGGTATGGGACCGAACCTATTCCTCCTATGGCAGGCGGATCACGGGCTAACCCTAACTGGTATGGACCCGAGTCGAGTAGCGATCGACGGAGCTGGCGCGGAGATGCGGCAGCGCGAGGCGAGTTCGATAGGCCTCGAAGTCGGCGCCGCAGATCAACTTTGCTGCTTGCCTGACAGCTCCGCCGATGTAGTCCTTGCAGATGCTGTCCTGATGTACATTCCACCCGATTTAATTGCCAAAACTCTTGCAGAGATGTTGCGGGTCTCGCGTTTTGGAGTCGTTTTGAGCACTTGGCATTTTGATGGATCGGTCGACAAAGGTCCAGAAGCAGTCCAAACAGTGCATTACGACGAGGAGACTTGGGTATACGACTATCGCCGATTGCTCGCTACTACACCCGCAATCAAGGTTGAGATATCACCCTACCCGGCGGACGTCTGGCGGGACAAGCGCTGGAACCGTTATGGCGCGATCGTTATGATACAACACGATCGGTAACCTCCGTTTTTGGACAAAGCGGCCTGACAGTTGGACCAGCGCGGCCGAAATTTTCCGGAGCCATTGGGCCGAGCTCTACGAAAGCTCACGGACTCGCGCGCAAGACCGCAATGCGTGGTTTTGAGCAAGCAATGCGTTTCGTGATTTAACGTACACTAGCGAAGCCACGCATCCAGATTGCGACCAATTCGATGCTGCAAAGCTTCGACGTCGCCGCGATAGAAGTCGAGAAATTGAACCTTGACGTCATCCGGCATAGGTAGCTTCTCCGTATTCCAGATCAGAAGCCGCTGCTTTAGGCTCTGTAACGCCTTCTGTGGAACAACTCGGCGCATCAAACTTTTCAGGCCATATTGCCTGCGGAGGAGCAGTTCGTGAAGCCACTCATTGCGTAATCTTCCCGAGACATTGTAAGTCGTCGAAGTGTCAGGCACAAAGTCATCCGCGACACCAATGTGTGCGTACATTTCCCTGCAGACGGCCCCCGCGCTCCTGCTGAGGTCGTCAGCCAATATGATTTTGAGACTGTCCCCGCCGAACGCATCTTGCCAAGCCGCGACTTGAGCGGCATAGTTACCAAAGCCACGATAATCATATGAGGGATGCCAACCTGCCGATAGTCGCTTCTGAATGGTCGAATCGGCAGTTGCGATCTCGAATGGCAGCGTTTCGTAACCGTCACGAACGAACATCCAGTAATGCGACCAAATGCGTGCGATCGGATTGCGCAAAACCACTATGAATTTCAGTGAGTTCGCACGTTGGCGGTAGGTCGCACGAATATTATGGATTGTCGCATTGTGAAGATAAAGATATTCGGGCGTCGCTTCGCCCACCCTTTGCCCGGCCGTGGCCGGATCGAACAGTGCCGTGTAATCTGTTAAGTCGCTAATGACACCTGACCACATATCGGGAAAGGGCGCGGCTGGATTTTTGGCCGTCGCTTGACGACCCGCGAAACATAGGAAGCCCGGCTCTTTAAAGGTTCTCGGAACGAATATCTCTGGATGCTGGGCGAGATAGAAAAACAGCGACGTCGTGCCGCTTTTTGCTGCACCAATAACGAGAAAATCCGGAATGTTCTGGGGATGGCCCGGGGACAATTTCATGAGCACACTCGGAAAGCCCTTCCTTGAGTACCGAGAAAGGCACCTTGAGAGCTGTTTGGCCTATCAAAAGAACTACGATAAGACAAGTAAGCTCGCAATCGACCCGCTGGAGATCCGCATTTTCAGGCCAGAAGGCGAACTAGGTTCGAAGGGAGCCGAAAACTCGAGACTTCAGACTCCCAAAACTTTTGAATAGTGCGCTTGAGGTCAAATGGTATCCAAGGTTGATGTTTCGCGCCCGAGCAACAAGTTACCAAGCATGAGCGCCGATCCTGCCAGTTCATCGCCAGAAATGCGTCCGTCTTTGTTACACGGCTCCAGAGTCCGGACCGATATGGCGGATTACGTTGCCTTCTTACTTGCGGCATCACTTCCATGGTCGACGTCGTTGGTTTCCATCCTGGTTGTAGTATGGCTGATAACGACCGCCCCGACGATTGATTTTGGAACGTTCATACGATCGTTGGGACGACCGGTTTGCGCGCTGCCGATCGCGCTATTCGTCTTGGCCGTCGTGGGGACTCTGTGGTCCGACGCCCCTTGGGGTACGCGGCTTTACTACATAGGGCCGAATGCGAAACTCTTGGTCCTGCCGCTGCTGATTTACCACTTTGAGCGTTCAAGGCACGGACGACGGGTATTTATCGCCTTCTTGGCGTCCTGCACAGCGCTGCTGATGGTGTCGTGGCTATCGTATCTTAATCCTCCCTTTGTCTACAACGTGGCACGTCAGATTGGTTTTCCTTTTAAGGTCTATATCATTGGAGTACCTGTCAAAAACTACATAAGCCAAAGTCAGGAGTTTGTGCTTTGCGCGTTCGGGTTAGCAATTGCCGCGCAAAACCTGTGGGCCGCACATCATAGGAAAACTGCTATCGCAGCTATTGCGCTGGGATTTGCATTCCTCACCGATTTGCTGGTTGTAATTTCGGCTCGAACAGCTTTCGTCTCTATTCCGCTGCTGTTGGCCATTCTTCTGATTAGGCACGTTAGCCGGCGCAAATGCGTTGCTTTAGTTGTCACTGCTGGCGTGGCTATAGCCGTTCTCTGGACAGTTTCGCCTTATCTCCGAGCGCGTATGGAAAATGCGGTGACGGAGTACTCAAAATACACGAACGACAACCAGACGACTTCTTCAGGCGAGCGTCTCGAGTACTGGCGCAAATCAGTCAAATTTTTTCTGATGTCACCGTTCATCGGCCATGGAACTGGATCGATACGAGGCTTGTTCGAGCGAGATGCAGTAGGACGGACGGGAGTTTCGGCGGAAGTGGTAGAAAATCCGCACAACCAGACGTTTTACTTCGCGATTCAGTGGGGCGTCGTTGGCGTAGGACTGCTTTATGCGATGTGGATCGTTCACTTTTCTATTTTTCGTCACGATCAGTGGATCGCGTGGCTCGGAACGATCTTAGTAGTTCAGAACATCGTTGGTTCTATTTTCAATTCTCACATCTCCGATTTTGTCGAGGGCTGGATCTACGTTATCGGAGTTGGAGTAGCCGGTGGGATGTCAATTAAGTTCGATGCGGATGCCAAGGAGTCGCGAGAGGTCTCCGCCCCCCTCTCTGAAATGCGCGCGTCCCCGTGACGCCTCGATGCGCGGAAGGACATCCGTTCGATTACCCCAAATATCTCAAGTTTTTGGCCATAGGTTAAGAACGGCAAATAAACCGCCCGCTCAGTAGCAATTAGTTCACCCAGAAATAACAAGGCGCTTGTCGCCTGGCGGTCGCCATATGTCGATAGCAAAGGAGCTTGCGGCCAAGCCCCTGGGCGCTTATGGCGGCAACTTGAGCCTCCTGGAACGGGAACGTTGCCGCTGTTGGTAGTTGGGCGCGGCCGCTCCAATCGGCTTCAAATGCGATGCGAGCAACCTCAAGACGATCTCAAAACCGGGATTGCGGAAAGCGTTCACGACCTATAGGGGCTAGTGGGGTGCTTGCGGTATCCTGTAAGCAGCTTCCGGCCCTGGAAGGTGGAATAGAGTCAGCCTATTCCGGGCCTCAATTGAAAGATACCCACTTGAAGAGAAGGTCCCGATGGAAGAATTTGACAGGATCGCTCGGCTATTCGGCTTGATCGCCGTCCGCGCAGGCGAGGTCATCATGAAGGATCGGGAATCTTCTGGCCGCCCTAAAATTAAGGCGGACGGCTCGCCTGTGACCGCCGCGGACCTTGAAGCTGACGAACTTATCCGATCCTGCCTTGAGCGGAACCTGTCGAACATCCCAGTGGTAAGCGAGGAGACTAGCCCGAATGTCCTCTCGTTCGGAGCTGACCGCTTCATCCTAGTGGACCCGCTTGACGGAACGAAGGAATTCATACGGGGAGAGAGTGATTTTACAGTGAACATTGCTCTCATCGAACGCGCCACTCCTGTTGCAGGCGCAGTGTACGCTCCGGCCTTGCACCAGCTCTATATGGGCGGCACGACTGCATTCAAGCTGGACACTCGCGGAGACAATACCGCCCTCTCATTCAGCAACATGCATTCGATAAAGGTGCGAACAGCTCCCTCCCAAGGGCCGCGCGCTGTCGTCAGCCGTTCTCACCTGGACGCGGCAACGAAGGCGTGGATTGAATGCCACCAGATCAACGACTTCCGAGCTTCCGGCTCATCTCTGAAGTTCTGTATCATCGCTGAGGGCGAGGCTGATGTTTACCCTCGACTCGCGCCAACGATGGAATGGGACACGGCGGCCGGGCATGCTGTTCTTTCCGCTGCAGGCGGCAGCGTAGTCGCGCTCAACGGCTCCCCAATGCGCTATGGCAAGTTGGACTATCGAAACGGCGAATTTGTTGCTTGGGGAATGTCACCAGGATGTTCGAAATGAACGCACAAAATACCAAACCTGAAACCCGCAAATTGCCACTGCATCTACGCAGGCTGGAATCCGAATCGATCGAAATCATGCGCGATGTCTTGGCCGAGTTCAAAAAGCCAGTCATGCTTTACTCGATTGGCAAAGACTCAAGCGTCATGTTGCACGTCGGGTTGAAAGCTTTCTATCCGGGGAAGCTGCCCTTCCCGTTGATGCATGTCGATACGACCTGGAAGTTTCGCGAAATGATTGCTTTTCGCGATGAGACCGTGAGGCGTCTAGGCATCAATCTCATTGTACATACTAATAAGGAAGGGGTCGACCGGGGCATCAATCCGATTGGCTCCGGCTCTGCCCTGCACACTCAAGTGATGAAAACCGACGCGCTCAAGCAGGCGCTCGATCTCCATGGGTTTGATGCGGCATTCGGCGGCGCACGCCGGGACGAGGAGAAGAGTCGGGCTAAGGAACGCATCTTTTCATTCCGTTCCCACGGACATGTCTGGGATCCTCGCAATCAGAGGCCTGAGCTCTGGAATCTTTTCAACACGCGAATCCGCCCCGGCGAATCGATGCGTGTATTCCCCATGTCGAACTGGACCGAGCTCGACATCTGGGAGTACATCATGCTGGAAAGAATTCCGGTTGTTCCGCTCTATTTCGCCAAAAAGCGGCCGGTTGTTCAACGGAATGGTGCAATGATAATGGTCGACGACGAGCGGCTTCCGTTGTTACCGAATGAAAGACCGGAGCTTCGGATGATCCGTTTCCGTACGCTCGGCTGCTATCCGTTGAGCGGTGCCATCGAGTCCAACGCTTCCAACATTGAGGACATCGTTGCCGAGATGCAGGTCGCAAAAGTCTCGGAGCGCCAAGGGCGCCTGATAGATACCGACGAGGCGGCCTCGATGGAGAAGAAGAAGAGAGAAGGCTACTTCTGATGGATACATTGCGACGGACCGGCTCATCCGACAGCAAAGATCATCTCCGCTTCATTACCTGCGGCTCGGTTGACGACGGAAAGTCGACGCTAATCGGCCGGCTACTACACGACAGCAAGATGGTTTATGATGATCAATTGCAAGCACTCGCCCGCGACAGCACCCGGCACGGAACTACCGGCAATGAGATTGACTTTGCCCTTCTAGTTGACGGCCTTGAGGCCGAGCGCGAACAAGGAATAACTATCGATGTAGCTTATCGCTTTGTCGCCACACCTCGCAGAGCCTTCATGGTGGCAGATACGCCCGGTCACGAACAATATACCCGCAACATGGCGACAGGTGCCTCCAACGCCCAGCTTGCCATAATCCTAATCGACGCACGCAAAGGCGTGTTGGTGCAAACCAAGCGCCACTCATTCATTTGTTCCCTCTTGGGCATTCGGCATATCGTTCTAGCGGTGAACAAGATTGATCTTGTCGACTACCGCAAGGAAGTGTTCGACCGCATCGTAGGCGATTATGCTGCCTTCGCGTCGACGCTTGGCTTCGCCTCGATTGCACCGATCCCGGTATGCGCCAGGTACGGCGACAACATCATCAGCCGATCGGGAAATACAGACTGGTATCAGGGTCCTTGTCTATTGGAGCACCTGGAGAGAGTCGATGTAGATTCCGACACTGCGAATCTGCCGTTCCGCTTTCCGGTGCAGTGGGTGAACCGGCCCAATCTCGATTTTCGTGGTTATGCGGGAACGGTCGCTTCTGGTAGCATCACCCTCGGCGACGAGATTGTCGTGGCGGCTTCGGGCCGCAACTCCCAAGTCAAGCAGATCGTGACCTACGACGGCGAACTTTTGCGGGCTGAAGCAGGCGATGCCGTAACCATCACGCTTACTGACGAAATTGACGTCGGCCGTGGAGATATCTTGGCTACGCCGACGGAAAGCCCTTACGTCGCCGATCAGTTTGCGGCCCACGTCATATGGATGGACGAGGAAGCCTTGGTGCCAGGTCGGACTTATGCCTTTAGGGTTGGCACCCAATCAATCCCTGCCGGAAGCTTCACTGGGATCAAATACAAGATCGACGTGAACACACGTGAGCATCTCGCGGCCACTACACTCGGGCTGAACGAGATTGGGTTCTGCAACGTTGCCACGGCGCGTCCCGTTAGTTTCGACCCATATGAACTGAACCGACGCACCGGTTCGTTCATTGTGATCGATCGTTACACCAATCGAACAGTTGGCGCGGGCATGATCAGTTTCCCGCTGCGGCGCGCTACCAATATTGCCTGGCAGCCACTCGCAATCGGAAAGAAGGAGCGGTCGGAGTTGAAGCACCAGAAGCCCTGTATCATCTGGTTCACTGGGCTCTCCGGCGCAGGTAAGTCGACCATCGCCAACATTGTCGACCAGAAGCTATTCGCGATGTCATGTCACACTATGCTCCTGGATGGCGATAACATCCGCCACGGCCTTAACCGTGATCTCGGCTTCACCGAGGCGGATCGGGTTGAGAACATCCGAAGAGTGGGGGAAGTTGCGAAATTGATGGTCGAGAGCGGGCTGATCGTGATCTGCTCTTTCATTTCGCCCTACACGGCCGAGCGGGACATGATTAGAGAACTCGTCGACGAAGGCGAGTTCGTGGAGGTCTTCGTCGACACGCCAATGGAGGAGTGTGAACGGCGTGATCCAAAAGGCCTCTATTCTAAAGCTAAGGCCGGCAAGATCAAAAACTTCACCGGGGTGGACGCGCCATACCAGCCTCCGGCCGCCCCAGAGATTCGTTTGGAAACTGTTGGACAACAGCCAGACCAACTGGCCAACAAGGTCATCGAAATATTGATACAGCACGGCGCCGTCCGTCGCAACTGACCGAAAGAATGATCATTGTCCTGCAGCGGTGTCTGACATCGATCCTCATTGGAGACACTCAACGGGGTATTCGTTAAGGCTTGACGGTATCAGGTTTGATAGCCAGAACTTTTGAGACAGTTGGCGCATTCCGCGGGGTGATAGCATTGCATGCGCGATGAGACTCGGACCGCGTCGAAGGTCGCTCGGCGGCTTTGCGAAGCAGGTACTTGAGATTGGCAAGGATCTATATTCGGTTGTGGCCCAGCTCTCGTCGATGAAGGCCAGTCGCTGAGCTTCACCGCGACCTTGATGCTTTTCCTTCGGGCTTGCGTGGCGCAACCTCGGGAGGAGCGTGCCAGCCCGCCACGCCGTTTTGAAGCTAAGCTTCTCGGCGTGCACGAAGTCGCATACCAACTATGGGGACCTTCGAACCGCGTACGGCAAGCTCGCCAACGAGGTCATTTATGGTGAAATCGCTATCCTTGATCGCTACTAGGCAGTCGGCGAAACCTTCCGAAACTGCCATCGGCTTGTGCCCGCCCTATTTAATCAGGCTCAACGTAGCCGTCTCGTCAACGCGCTACATCCAGCCTATTGCCGTGCTGCTCGCGTCCCCAATTGATTGCGCGATATCCCGACCTGGAACGCGACGCGACAGGTTTGCCGTAGAGAATATTACTTGCCTATCCATGCTGGCCTCCTATCAGCCAGCATGTTGATTTGAGTCAAGCTGAATTGGAAATCCCGAATCTATTCAACCTAATCTATCTCGCTTTAGAGATGCGAGCTGACTAACCAGGTCGGGGAGTTAACTTGGGTCCTCCTGCACTGCAACCAATCTGAATTTGTTAGCCGCTCCCATCGCGCTCCAATCTCCAAAGCAGCACCGGACAACCGTCGAAGCTATTCTTCTAGCGGTAAAATTGTCTAACTTGGTCGATGATATAGTTCACCTCTGCATCAGTTAGCATGTGGTTCATCGGCAAAAGAAGTGACCGCTCAAAGAAGCGATCAGTCCGCTTGAGCTCTTGGCTGAAGCCTAATCCGCGCATCTGGTGCATCCCAAGCCCACCCCACTGAACGATCGTACCTATTCCTGTAGCCCGCAAGTGCGAGCGTAATTCGTCGCGGCGGTCCGCCTCTAGCTCATAGTTTTGGAATACGTCAACTCGGTCGGAATCTGAGTCGGGCCCTGGTGGTCGGGATATTTCTTCAAGGTCGGCAAATGCATCGTGATAACGCTTTGCGATCTCTCGTCGGCGGTCCAAGGTTTCAGCGTAATAGCCGAGCTTGTAGTTCAAGATAGCCGCGTGGATATTGTCGAGCCGCGAATTGGTGCCCCAGACGGCAATGTCTGGCTCGATTACTTTATCTTCATTTGCACCATGGTTGCGCATTAGTTTCACGCGGCGCGCGATCTCGTCATCGTTTGTAACAAGGGCACCGCCGTCGCCGAAGCAGCCCAGGGTTTTCGACGGATAGAAACTATAGCACCCCCATTGACCGATCGTGCCGGTTGGCCGCCCCTTGTATTTCGCACCAAGCGCTTGCGCGGAATCCTCAATCACGATCAAGTTGTGCCGGTGAGCGATTGCCTGGATTTGATCCATATCACAAGTTCGACCGTTGACCTGAACGGGCATCAAAAAACGGGTCCGCTCAGTAATTGCCTTCTCCATCGCAGCCGGATCGACCATCCAATCCTCGCCGATCTCAACTAGGATCGGCACACCACCCGCGTGGTGGATCGATTGCGCCGCGGCAACGAAACCGTGCGATGGTAGAATGACCTCATCTCCGGGGCGAATCCCCGATGCGCGCAGTCCCAACAGAATGGCGTTCGTGGCATCAGACAGTGCAACAGCATGCTTGACCCCCAAGAAGGTGCGCAAGTTTTCCTCGAACTTGACGACATCCTTTTGAAGGATAAATCCTCCGCGCATGCACGTCTCATGCATGATTTCGCGAAATTTGTCGCTTCGTTCCGTGTAAAGGCGCGACCAATCAAAGAAGGGAACTTGCATTTGAAATAACCTAATACGGATGAGGTCTTACTGAGGAGCCACCTGCGACAACTTAGCCCCGGCAGCATCGATCACAAGGTCCCGAGCAGCCGAAAATACACTTTCCGCAGTAGGATAGTATGTCGCTTCGAGAGGCTTGCTTGTCGGCGCTGGTGCGCTCGCGAGGCCGATGCGAAGCGGATTTGCACGCCAGGCTGAAACAGGGAGACGTTCGCAGACGGCTGCGATCACCTCAGCACCGAAGCCGCACGTTTGCCAGCCTCCGTCGGCGACAATGAGCCGGCCAGTCTTTCGCACAGATCCCACGATGACCCGCGGATCAAAAGGATTGAGAATCCGGACGTCAATAATCTCGGCCGATACGCCATGCTCGTGCAGTAGATCAGCTGCTTCCTGCACAAGCTTGTATCCCCAACCGGCACCGACCATTGTCACGTCAGTTCCGCTGCGCCTAACTACAGGTCCCTGAAAATGTAACGGGTGATCGTAGACAGGTTGCATCTCGTCTTCGGAATCGTACAGCCAACGGTCATCGATGTACAAAACCGGGTCGTCACACAGCACCGACGAGATCAAGAGATCGCGGGCATCAATGGCCGTCGCGGGCATCACAACACGCAGTCCAGGAATATGCGCGAACCACGAATGAAGAGCCTGGGAGTGCTGCGCGCCCTGCTCACCTCCGCGATTTATGATCGAACGGATGGTCAGCGCGGGGTGCGCTTGGCCTCCGAGCATATGCGACCATTTCGCCGCCTGATTAACAATCGCGTCGCAGGCGAGGATCATGAAATCCATTCGGGGGTGAATAACGATAGGCCGATAACCACAGAGTGCTGCACCGATTGCCGCTCCTGTCGTTGCTGCTTC
The DNA here is from genome assembly GCF_000244915.1 of Bradyrhizobium sp. WSM471. Classification (NCBI taxonomy): domain Bacteria; kingdom Pseudomonadati; phylum Pseudomonadota; class Alphaproteobacteria; order Hyphomicrobiales; family Nitrobacteraceae; genus Bradyrhizobium; species Bradyrhizobium sp. WSM471. The sequence continues at coordinate 5,693,276 of NZ_CM001442.1, forward strand.
AGAGACAGGCGTGTCAATGATACGCTCTTTGCCGAACTTTTTCTCAAGTTCGAGCATCGTATTGCCAACGTACCATGGGCTCCACACGCCCTGCCCGAGGACAAAGACTTCCTTATGGTTCTCCAGCAGATATTCAAACCCCGCCCGAATAGCGTCTCCATATTTCATCCGACTCATGGCTCGCTTTCCTGCGCACGGCGTGGGCTTTTGTATACCATTTCCAAGAGCGCTGAGGCTTTCGGATATTCGGCTGCACGCGCGGCCTCGACCGCTTTTTCTACCTGGTCATCGATAGCAGCTCGGATGTCCTGCAGCCGCACTTGCGCAACCCCTCTCGCGCTAACAAGAGACTGCTCCAGCCTGTGTATCGGATCACGCTTCTTCCAAGCATTCAGTTCCGCGAGACTTCGATGAACACCAACGTCTACATCCTCATTCGGACCGACGTGTCCGAGCCACCGGTACGTCACGGCTTCCAACAGGCCGGGTCCAGCGCCGCTGCGCATTGGCGCGATAAGGCTGTCCGCCGCCTGAGCCACACTGACAACATCGTTGCCGTCGACAACCTCCGAACGGATGCAGTGAGCTTCGGCAAACCGTGACATGGAGGTCGCCGGCTGACGCAAGTGAAGATCGAGGTGGCTAGAGAACAGATTGTTTTCAACGACAAATAGAACCGGCAATTTCATTGCCGCTGCCATATTGAGCGTCTCATGAACCACGCCCTCCTCGCACGCACCGTCACCAAAGTACGCGACCGCCACATCGCCCTGGCCCGAGAATTTAGCGGCAAGAGCCGCACCAGCAGCAATAGGGATGGTTCCAGCTACGATGGGAACAGAACCCATGAAGCCGAATTCGCCCCCATATAGGTGCATCGAACCGCCCATTCCCTTCGAGCACCCACTCGCCTTGCCGAGAATCTCGGCTATTAGTGGACCCACAGCCCCGCCGAGCGCTAGGTAATGTCCATGCGAGCGGTGATTGCCGAAACAACGATCGGTTTTGCGCAGGTGTCGGGCGACGCCAACAGAGACCGCTTCCTGTCCGACCGCCAAATGACACGGGCACGCGGCCTCTCCGGAGCGAACTAGAGCCGCAATTGCGAGCTCGACCCTCCGAATTCGCAGCATTGTATCAAGATCCTGAAGTAGAGCCTCAGTATTCTCGTTACGAAGGTTGATCGGATCTCTAAATTGGCGAGGATCCGCCAGGTCACCCAAGTTCAGCATTTTGTGCCCCGCGGCTAGCTTCAAGACGGCTGCCAAGCTCGACCCCTGCAAGGAACTATCCAGGCTGCAGAAGCGCGCGGGACCATAGAAAAATACGATATGTCGCGCAACCCTTTACGTCGGTACCAAGGGGTAAGCGCAGTGCAGAGGCCTATTGATTTCAAATCTCAGCGACGCCTCGGCTGCCGCGAGGTCACGACGTTCGACATTCCAGGGGGTGGGGCCGCATCAAGAGGCCGTCGTCGGTGGGCTACCTCGATCAATACCGGATCAGCTCGGAACTTTCGAAGGATACCGTTGACCCCAGCAAGTGCATGTCTCCGCGACATGATCCCAATAGCGGTGTTGAAAAGAATTTTACAATAGAGCTCTAGCCCGCAATGATCAATATACAACAGCCCGAGACGGCTCTTCCATGGTCGTATGAGTTGATTGTAAGCAAGGTCAGGGTCGGCCGAGCCTGAGAGAACATCACCTTCGTCAGAAAACACAATTGAGGCCAAGTCCGTGATGCCGGGAGCTAGAGTCAGCAAGCGGCGCTCCTCCGGCGAGTAAAGATCAGTTTCTCTCTTCACATTAGGTCGTGGTCCTACCAAGCTCATCTCGCCCTTCAGGACGTTCCAGAGCTGCGGCAGCTCATCGAGCTTTAGGCGTCGTAGAAGGCGGCCCACGGGCGTGATACGTTCGTCGTCGCGGCTTGTCGAATCAACTCCCGTGCGATCCGCTCCTACTTCCATTGAGCGCAGCTTGATCATCCGGAACAGCCTTCCATCCTGCCCGACTCGGTCGGAAACGTAAAAAGGCGAGTGCCTGTCTCGGCACCAGATCAGGAACATGCTGGCAACTAGCAATGGGCCGGCGAGCAGCAGGGCGGTCCCCGCAATCAAGATGTCTAACAAGCGGAGGATCTTCATTTGTTCTCCAGCCAAGCACGTTCGAGCTGCAGCACTTCCAAAGTTCCCCGCTCCTACCCGGGTTGCAATTCCTACTTTTCGAGCGAGCTGTCAACGCGGGACATAAGGCTGCAGCGCATCTCGCGAATCTCTGGTCACAGATTAGAACCCCACCATCGCAACAATCGAGGAGCTGACCTTGTCAATTCCGGCGCTACTTCAAATGTTACCATGCTCGCCGTAGCCCCGACCAAAACCAAACAGCGGGAAGTGCAGAAGCCTTCTTCAGCGCATTTCGCCGGAGAAATCGACGGAGTTGCGCCGTCTCGATTCACAATCGATTACAACTCTACAAAGCACTAGACCAACTGGTCACTTGCGACCGGCAGCGTTGGCTCGAGAAACGCGTCTTCGTCGAATTTGTACTCTCTGTGTACATCGGACACAGAGTGACCCCATAGGCCATGAAACTTCGCCAGCATTTCTTCGGCCGGCGTCACTCCAGTGCGCACAATTCGCTCGAGGGGCGCGAGATAAACGGCTTCATCACTTCCCTTCGCATCGTACTTTTTCCTACGTTTCAATCCAGCTCGAGCAATATCAAGACAAGCTCTTGCAAGTTCGCGAACTGAGCTGTCACGAACGTGCGCGCGGAGGCCGAAGCGCGGCACGTCGTCACGCAGCGACTGACGCTCGGGCGCAGTCCAGTGCTTCACAAGGTCCCAGGCGGCATCGAGCGACACATCGTCGTAGAGCAGCCCGGCCCAGAACGCCGATAGCGCCGGCAGTCGGCCCCACGGGCCACCATCGGAGCCGCGCATCTCGAGATAGCGCTTGAGCCGCACCTCCGGGAAAATCGTCGAAAGATGGTTGGCCCAATCCGACAGCGTCGGACGTTCCCCGGGCAAATTGTTGTTGCGGCCATCGAAGAAGGCGCGGAACGAGGAGCCCGAGACGTCGATGTAGTCCTCGTCGCGCTTGACGAAATACATGGGCACGTCGAGCGCGTAGTCGACATAGCGCTCGAAGCCCATGCCGTCCTCGAATGCCCACGGCATCATGCCGGCACGCGCGTTGTCGGTGTCGCGCCAGATCTCGGACCGGAAGGAGAGGAAGCCGTTCGGCTTGCCCTCGGTAAACGGCGAATTGGCGAACAAGGCGGTTGCGACCGGCTGGAGCGCGAGCGAAACACGCAGCTTCTTCACCATGTCGGCTTCGGAGGAGAAGTCGAGATTGGTCTGTACCGTGCAGGTCCGGTACATCATGTCGAGGCCGTACTGGCCGACCTTCGGCATGTAGTTGGTCATGATCTTGTAGCGGCCCTTGGGCATCACGGGGATGTCGGCGCGCGACCAGGACGGCGTCATGCCGAGCCCGAGGAAGCCGATGCCGAGCGGCGTTGCGATCTCGCGCACCTGCGCCAGATGCGCCATCAGCTCGCTCTGGGTCTGGTGCACGTTCTCGACGGGGGCGCCTGAAAGCTCGAACTGCCCGCCGGGCTCGAGCGAGATCGCACCGCCGCCGGTGACGTCATAGAGGCCGATGATGTTGCCCTTCTCCATGATCGGCTCCCAGCCGAGCAGGAGCTTCATGCCTTCGAGCAGCGCGCCGATACCGCGCGGTCCCTCGTAGGGCACCGGGCGATGACCTTCGAGCGTGAACGGCGTCTTCTCGTGCTCCGTGCCCATTCGCCACTCGGACGGTGGCTTGCAGCCTGCCTCGAACCACGCGACGAGCTCGTCGCGCGATCGCAGCGGCGTCATATCGAGTTGGTCTCTCGCCATAAGGCTCTCAAATCCACCACAAGGTCGAGTTTCATTTCCGTGGCGCCTCGAATACTCGACGAGAAACAGTGAAACAAGGTCCAATTCAGAAATCAACTCGCCTTATAGTAGAGCTAGCAACGATCAATTGGGTACGACAATGCGCTTAACGGGCGCCCTGACGCATCTGTTTCTTTGGGGGTGGAAGCTGGTTGACCTTCGAGGGCGCCCCGATCACTCAGGCACCGGTCCCTTCCACGTGGCACTGCGTGGCTTTGGTGGCCCATCTTTGGCGATGATACTGGTGGCCCGGAAGTGTGGCTATCCTGTCACAGTGTCTTCGCCAAGGGGATGCTGTCCAGCAGGGACGACGGAGTTGGTTATGTTGGTTGATCGAACCCGCACGATCGAGTGGGATGACCAATCGCTCACGGGATGAATAGTCCACAATAAGGTCTTGACTGAGCTTGCTGCGGACCGAGAGGTCATACACAGGGGCGCGTCAGGGTTCAACGATGCGTCGACTTGGTAGATCAGCCGTTTTCGTTCTGAGGTCTTCGACAGGCTGTTGCCGTTTTCAGAGTTGCGGCACCTAGGCAAACGACGAACGATGCCCACCCTTGAGATCGGCAGCTGTTCTCGAATTCGGCACGGTCATGATGTCGGTTCTCAGGCCGTCAAAAGGCATCTGTCCTGCCTGTCTGGAAGCCGAGAAGCTTCGCCCTCCGGGTTCTGGAAACCTAATCTGAGGAGATTTTTGCAGGTAGGCGCACAAAGGTCCCGCTTCGGAGGCAGCGACCTGTCCGTGCAAGACGCGGATGGCAACGCACCGATGGCGCTAATGGAGGGGCGCGGGGGGCCGACCCCGGCAAGATTGGCGGAGGCGAAGGACACGTAGGTACTGGCGCGGGCATGGGTAACGGAGGCGCGGGATTGGGCGGTGGCAGCTTCGGTGGTGGTGGCGGCGGTCACCGCGGGACCGGTGGTGCGAGTTCGGGGAGAGGCGGTCTGGTCCGCCGGCAATCCTGATCACGTATTCGCCGTATAGGGACGGGGGCGCGCCTCAACGCTCAGCGCTGCTTCGGGCTAGTCTAACATCCGCACCGGTAAGGCTGCGGCAGATCTGCAGCGGATCGTGAATATTTTCGGCTATACGAAATGGAAGTCGCTCGCGGACAGCGAGGCCTTTAAGACGCCATCCAAGGCAATCGTGTTGTTCGCATCAAACGCGATGACGGTATTACCAAGACCGTCATCCGCAGTGTGGGCGGAAACGTCGGCAAAGCTGAGAAACATCGCTTTGTCGAGTTGGATCGTGTCCGAGCCTGGGTGGAAGTCCGTCACAATGTCGTTCCCGAAGGACAACTCAAAAATGAAATTGTCGCTGCCCGCTCCACCGGTCAGGGTATCGTTGCCGGTACCCGGCTGGTTCAGCGCAACGATGGCGCGGCCTTGGTAAAACTGGACAAGGTCGGCGCTGCCGTCACCATTCACGTCGATCGGCTTGTCGCTTGGCGTGATGCCGCCAGTACCAATGATCCCTGGACCGAACGAGGTGCCGGTGGACAGCGCGACTTTGACGTTCTCTGTGCTAAATTGCAGCAAGTCGGCCATATGGTCGCCGTTCACGTCGATGGCCTTGTCGCTCGACGTAACGCCAGTTGTCCAGTCCTGCCAAGCTCCAAAACCGCTGCCGTTCGATAGGGCCACGAGAGCTCGGCCATGCCAAAGCTGCAAGAGATCCGCATTACCGTCGCCGTTCAGGTCGACAATTTGGTCGTCCGGTGTGATGCCGGTGGCCCATTGCTGCCAATGGCCGAAGCTGGTCCCGTTTGACAGGGCTACCGACACGCTGTCGGGACCAAACTGGACCAAGTCGGCCATATGGTCGCCATTTACATCCACCGCCCGATCTGTGCTGGTGGTGTTCGTCGTCCAATCGGTCCAAGGTCCGAACGCGCTCCCGTTCGATAGCGCGACAAGGGCACGACCATGATAAAGTTGCAGAAGATCCGCATTACCGTCGCCGTTGAGATCAATGACCTGGTCACTTGAGGTGATGCCGGTTGCCCAATGTGCCCAAGATCCGAAGCTTGAGCCGTTTGAAAGACTGGCGCTCACTTGGTTCGCACCGAAATGCACAAGGTCGGCCATATGGTCGCCATTGACATCAACGACTTGGTCACCTGCTGTGACGCCGCTGCCCCAGTCATTCCAAGCGCCGAACGATGCGATGCCGTCCCCCGGCGCTCCGCCGCTGAGCGTATCGCTTCCGCCGCCTCCTACAATCGCGTTGTCTAGCGAGTTACCAATGCCCGTATGAGGGGCGTTATCTGCAAAACTGAGGTTCTCCACATTGGCCGCCAGGTAATAACTCGCCAGTGTGGTCTGAACAGAATCAGCTCCTTCATTGGGGTTTTCGATCACTAGGTCATTGGGGTTATCGACAACGTAGACGTCATCGCCAAGTCCGCCCTTCATGGTGTCGGCGCCCAGACCACCGTTCAAGGTGTTTGCAATCGCGTTCCCTAGAATCGTGTCGTTGCCGGAGCCGCCGATGGCGTTGTCGATGTAGGAGCGCGCGTCGCCGTTGTAGAGATAAGCGTTGTACACGTTGCCCGATGCGTAATGGCCGTTTCCGAGATTGGCCAGTTGAACCGACGAGAACACGGACGACGCACCTGGATTGAGGTTGATGCTCAGGTTCGTCGTGTAGTTCGACAAGTCGTAGGTATCGACGCCGCCACCATCCCAGATCGTCTCATAGATGCGATTGGCCGAGCCACCGGCACCGCCATTGTCGGCCGGCCGGCCGGCGCCGTTGATGAACTCCTGTCCGGTGGTCGGGCTCCATGTATAGACGGTGGTCCCGCCCTGGGTAGTGTAGTTCGCGCCGTACATCGTCTGCAGTGCGAGGATATCGTTTGCCATATAGGTCTGCGGATATCCATAAGCCTCGTTAGTGTAGCCGCTTGTCGTCGAAGCTCCGACATAGCTGCGATAGCTCATGACGGTGTATTCGCTATCATCGTGCGCGCTCGGCACCGCGACATTGGCGGGTCCGCCCGCTTCCTGACTGTGCTTGAGGCCGAGGGCATGGCCGAGCTCGTGCAGCGCGGTCGTGAAAAAGTAGTTGCCGAGCTTCGCCTGCGTGTAGTCGTAACCAGTCCCGAACCAGACGTCGCCGCCCGACGCGTAGTTGCCGGGGTAATAGGCGTAGGATGTCGGATTGGCCGACGGCGACTGCGCGATCATGATGTCGGCGCCGTTCGTCCCGGCGTACTGGATGCTGGCGCTGGTGTAGCCGAGGATCAGTCCAATCGCGTAATTGATGGCCGCCTGCATCTGACTCGGCGCCGAGGCAAAACCTGACTTCGTCGGCTCACCGCTGCCACCGGCATAGGAACTGGCGTAGTCGCTTGCAGCGTCCGGAAAGCTGTAGGTGATCGCCCCGGACCATTTGTAGCCCGACAGCAAGCCGTCGATTTCGGCGTTGTTGGTCGCACTGACGTTGACAGCGGTAGCCAAGGGAATCTCCGGAGCAGCAAACCCCGTTCGATTCGGGGCGCGACAGGTGATTCTAGCTTGAGGAGTAAACGTTTGGTTTAATTTTGGCGTACCGATCCAGACTCCTTTCATAAGGCCGTGTTAGCCATCAAATGCCGTAGTCATACGGCCCCGGAGGAGGATACCGGTTCCGACGGCCCGCGATTTGCGAGGGAACCATGAAAGTACGTCTACTCTCGGCCGGTCTGTTTGGCGCCCTGGTGGCGCTCTCCGGGTCGGGCCATATCCCCTTCGGAGGACTGCCTGTCATGGTCGGAAAAGCCAATGCGGATGAGAGCGGCAAACAAGGCGGCACAGCGCGCGCGCCCTCCGTTCCAATGGCCCGCGACCCCTTGGCGGCGGTCGCGGAGGAGTACGAATCCGCCCGTCGCAAGGGAACGCGGGAGGCGTTCGAGCTGTTCATTGCGCGCCACGGCGATGACCCGCTGGCCGAGCAGGCGCGCGCCGAGCTGAAACAGCTGGCGCGCTGATCCTGCGCGGGCGCCGCTCAGCCGTTGCATTTCGACAGGCGGCATCCGCGCGGCCCTGACCTGCCGCGTGATGTCTTGCCGCATGGTCTTTCGGCACTATGGTAGGCCCGCAATCTGTCCCGGAGCCCATCAAGATGCCCTTTCCACATGCCTCGGAAGCCCTGTCACGCTTCACCGTGCTCGATCTGACCCGCGTCCGGTCCGGGCCCACCTGCGTGCGGCAGCTCGCGGACTGGGGCGCGAACGTGATCAAGATCGACGCGCTGACCGAGGATGCCGGCGGCGAGCAGCCGGGCGGGCCGCGGCGGGGCTCCGACTTCCAGAATTTGCATCGCAACAAGCGAGCGATGACGCTGAACCTGAAGGACGAGCGCGGGCTCGCCGTATTCAAGCGCCTCGCCGCCAAAGCCGACGTCCTGGTGGAGAATTTCCGTCCCGACGTGAAAAAGAAGCTCGGCATCGACTACGAGGGCCTCGCCAGGATCAATCCGCGCATCGTCTACGGGAGCATCTCCGGCTTCGGCCAGGACGGGCCCTACCACAAGCGTCCGGGCTTCGATCAGATCGCGCAAGGCATGGGCGGGCTGATGTCGATCACCGGCGCGCCGGGCGAAGGCCCGATGCGGGTCGGCATTCCGGTCGCCGACCTCACCGCCGGTCTGTTCTGTGCCATGGGCATCCTCACCGCGCTGCTGGAGCGCGAGGTTTCGGGCAAGGGCCAGTGGGTGCAGACCTCGCTGCTGCAGGCCCAAATCTTCATGCTCGACTTCCAGGCCGTACGCTGGCTGATGGAGAAGGAAGTGGCAAAGCAGGCCGGCAACAACCATCCGACCAGCATTCCGACCGGCGTGTTCAGGACCTCGGACGGCTACATCAACATCGCCACTACGGGCGGCCGGATCTGGGAGCGCTGCGCGCAGGCGATCGGCGCACCGGAACTCTTCAGCCATCCCGACTATCTGACCGCGCCGGCCCGCTCCAAGAACCGCGACGCGCTCAATGCAGAGATCGAGAAGCGTACCTTGACGAAGTCCACCGAGACCTGGGTCCGTGAACTCAACGAGGCCGGCGTGCCCTGCGGGCCGATCTACGCCATCGACCAGATGTTCGAAGACGAACAGGTCAAGCATCTCGGCATCGCGCAGGAGGTGCCCAATGATGAGGATCGCGACATCCGTCTGGTCGGCCAGCCCGTGACGCTGTCGCGCACGCCGAGCAGGATGGTGGCGCGGCCGCCGGAGTTCGGCGAGCAGACTGACGAAGTGCTGGCAGAATTCGGTTTTGATCAAGAAGAAATTGTAGCTCTCAGGGCGGCGAGGGTCGTGTAGATTCAAAGTGACGAGCAGAAAGCGACATGAAAAAGCACGCTCGTCTCAGGTCGCCTAGTGAACGCGCTCGCGCACGGTCCGGTACCCGGCTCGTGTCGCCTTGGAACAAGATGGTCAGCGAACGGAAGACGCTCGTTCAGCCTGCGTTTACTGACCGCCTCCTCGTTAAAGGTCGCGAGTTCACAATTGTGTCTGGGGGACGCACCCTGGGGACGGCCTTGTGCTTCTGGGTGAGGCCGTGCTTTTGTGGGGCGGATGCTCGAGCGGTACGGTCCGGTATGATTCTAAGTACACACGCGATTGTTGGCGGCGCCATCGCTTATATGTTGCCCTCCCATCCGATCGTGGTCGCTGTCGCAGGATTTGTGAGCCATTTTGTGATCGATGCAATTCCACATTGGGACTATCCTCTTCAAGCAATCTCAGTTCGCAAGAATGCCGATAACCGACTGTTGAAGGCGGATCGTCGGTTGTGGATGGACCTGCTCACGATTGCAACCGATGCATCGGCGGGATTCGCCTTGGCGATCCTTCTATTTTACCCAAGCGCGCCGATTTGGGTGATCGCACTGGGCGCAGCCGCCGGCATGCTGCCCGACCCGCTCCAGTTCGTGCATAGCCTCTACAAGCGAGAACCGCTCGTGACGCTTCAACGCTTCCATGTCTGGATACACACTAAACGTAAGCTGAACTGGCAGATTGGTATCGTGTCCCAGGCCGCCTTCGCCGCCCTCGTTGCGGCAACCGCGCTAGTCGCGAAGCAATAAGCGAATAGAAGACCATGCGGTTTTCTATCGCCTCCTCGATTTTAGATGTCCGAGGAGACGGTCGATCACAGGCCAAAACAGCAGCACGATCGCCAAGGTCGTGATCGAGCCGACCAGGCCGTTCGACCAGAACACCGTGAGGTCGCCGCCGGCACCGATCATCGACAGTCGGAAGGCGTCCTCGGCGCGGTTGCCGAGCACGAGCGCCAGCGTGAACGGCGCGAGCGGAATGCCGATCTTCTTGAAGACGTAGCCGACGACGCCGAAGCCGAGCATCAGCCAGATGTCGAACATCGCGTTCTGGATCGCATAGGCGCCGATCGCGCAGGACACCACGATCATCGGCGCCACTGCGGCGAACGGCACGCGCAAGATCGAGGCGAAGATCGGCACCGTCGTCAGCACCAGCACGAGGCCGACGACATTGCCGAGATACATCGAGGCGATCAGGCCCCAGACGAAATCCTTGTGCTCCACGAACAGCAGCGGTCCCGGATTGAGCCCCCACACCATCAACCCGCCGAGCAGGATCGCCGCGGTGCCGGAGCCGGGAATGCCGAGCGCCAGCATCGGCAGCAGCGCCGCGGTGCCGGAGGCATGCGCCGCCGTCTCCGGCGCGAACACCCCCTCGATGCGGCCCTTGCCGAAGCTCTCGGGATCGTTGGCAAAGCGTTTTGCCAGATTGTACCCCATGAAAGAGGCCGCGATCGCCCCGCCCGGGGTAATGCCGAGCCAGCAGCCGATGAAGGAGGAGCGCAGCAGCGTCACCCAGTATTTCGGCAGGTCCTTCCACACAGCAAGCACGACGCGCAACGAAATGCTCGCCGCGTGTCCGCGCAACGCGAGCCGCTCCTCCATCGTCAGCAGGATCTCGCTGATGCCAAACAGGCCGATGACGGCGACCAGGAAGTTGATGCCGCGGAGCAGCTCGGACGAGCCGAACGTCATGCGCAGATTGCCTGACACCGTGTCCATGCCGATGCCGGCGAGCAACAGCCCCAGCGACATCGAGATGACGGTCTTGTGCTTGGCCTCGCGCCCGAGACCAACGAAGGAGCAGAAGGTCAAAAGATACACCGCGAAGAACTCGGGCGGGCCGAACTTCAGCGCAAAGGATGAGATCATCGGGGCGAGGAAGGTGATAAGGAGCACCGCGACCAGCGAGCCGATGAAGGAGGACGTGAACGCCGCGGTTAGCGCCTCCGCCGCCCTGCCCTGCTGCGCCATCGGATAGCCGTCGAAGGTGGTCGCGACCGACCAGGCCTCGCCGGGGATGTTGAACAGGATCGAGGTGATCGCGCCGCCGAACAACGCGCCCCAGTAGATGCAGGACAGCATCACGATCGCCGAGGTCGGATCCATCGTGAAGGTGAGCGGCAACAGTATCGCGACGCCGTTGGGTCCTCCGAGTCCGGGCAACACGCCGACGAAGATGCCGAGCACCAGCCCGACCATCATCAGCACGAGCGTCTTCCACGTCAGCAGGACGGCGAAGCCGTGAAGCAACAGGCCGAAAGCTTCCATCGCGGGCTCGCCTTAGTGGCCGAAGGCCGCTTCGAGCGGCCCTTTCGGCATGATGACGTCGAAGGCGATGTCGAAGGTAACGAACATGATCGCCGTGAATACAGCAGCGGTGAGCAGCGACTTCCACAGCGCGATCTTGCCGACGAGGCGCATGAAGCTGGCGATCAGGAGGAAGCTCGCGACATAGAGGCCGAGAAACTGCGTCGCCAGGCAGAACAGCAGCGTCGGCACGAACACGGCCATCACGCGGCGGGCTTGCGCGCGCGTAACGAAGGTTGCGGGTGCCGCGCGGTGCGCGACCAGCGCCACGATCAGGCCGTAGAGGCTGGCACCACCGAGAATGACGGAGAGATAGAACGGGAAATAGCCGGGCTCCGGCCCGGTCGAATCCCAGGAGGCGCCGGTGCGCCAATTGTCGTAGCCGAGCGTGGCGGCCAGCGCGAGCAACAGGAGACAGACGAATATCTCGATCGTGCCGGAGGAAACGACGGAAGGCGAGTCGTCTTCGGGCGCGGTCGGATCGTCGACGACGATTTCAAGGTCGGTTTGGGGCATGAGCCGTTTGGGACGGAGTAAGTTCAATTCCCCCCTCTCCCCGCTTGCGGAGAGAGGGGGGTGCGGGACGTCTCAACGGGGACGGCGAGGGTTGGATTCGGGGAGAGGGCCCTCACCCCAACCTCCCATCGCGAGCAAAGCTCGTCGCATCTCCGAAAGAACGGGGCGAGGGAGAAGAGACGGCTACTTCGCGACGAACCCGGCTTCCGTCATCAGCGACTTGTTGACTGCATCGTCCTCCTCGAGGAATTGCACCATGTCCTTGCCGGTGAGGAAGATCGGCTTCAGCGCCTGCTTTTCCATGTAGTCCTTGTATTCGGACGTCTGCGTCACCTTGTGGAACAGCTCGACATAGAACGCCTGCTGTTCCGCGGTGACCTTGCCGGGCAGGAACGTCGCGCGCAGCATCAGATACTGCACATCGACGCCCTCCTCCTTGCAGGTGGGGATGTCGGCCCAGGACTGCGTCTCCGTCACCTTGCTGGTGTAGGAGATTCGTTCCTTGTCGAACACACAGAGCGGACGCACCTGGCCCGCGCGCCAGACCTCAAGATTCTCGGATGGATTGTTGACGTTGGATTCGGTGTGGTTGCCGACGAGTTGGGTCGCCGCCTCGCCGCCGGACTTGTAGGGCAGATAGGAGAATTTCGCGCCGGTCTTCTGCTCGAGGAACACGGTCAGCACGTGATCCTCGCGCTTGGAGCCGGTGCCGCCCATCTTGAACGGCGCGGCTGCCGCCTTCGCGGCGGCGACGAACTCCTTCACCGACTTGGGACCCGCGCTGTTGTCCCACAGCACGAACTGGTCGAGCGCGATCACCGAAACCGGGGTGAGCTCACGCCAGTTGAACGGAATCTTCGCCGACAGCGGCAGCATGTAGATCAGCGAATAGGCGATCAGCACCTTGTTGGGGTCGCCCTCGCTGGATTTCATGTACATCAGTGCTTCGGCGCCGGAAGCCCCGCCCTTGAGCGAGACCACGATCGGCTGCTTCATCAGATTGTTCTTCTGGATCGCGGCCTGCATCATCCGCGCCATCTGGTCGGAGGCGCCGCCCGCGCCCGCCGCGACCACGATCTCGACCGGTTTGGTCGGCTCCCAGCCGGCAAAGGCTGGCGCGCTCAACGATAGCGCCGCTGCAACGCCAACAGCTTTCACTAGAATTCGCACGAGTTTCGTCCCCTGGATTATTGGCTTTGTTTGCAAGGAATTTGTAGACGCATTGTGCGGATTAATGCGGGTAAGTTCAAGCACCCGGGCATGCCGCTGCCTATGACTTTCGGCTGACGAAGCTAAGCCGCAGATGCGCTACTTGCCCTTCCAGTTCGGCGTGCGCTTGTTGAGGAAGGCGTCCATTCCCTCGCGGAAATCTTCGCTCATATAGGCCTTGAGGATCAGATCCTCGCCCTCTTCGCGCGACAGCGTGCGGCGAATGCGGCGCACTGCCTCCTTGGTCGCTTCGAGCGTCAGCGGGGCGTGGCTCGCCACGAGCCTGGCGGTCTCGTCGGCGCGCCGCTGCAGCGTCTCGACATCAGGGACGACCTCGGTGAGGAGGCCGAGGGCCAGTGCTTCCGGCGCCTCGACGAGGCGCGCCTTGAAGATCATATCCTTGGTGCGGGCGGGGCCGACCAGCGAGACGACGCGGCTGATGTTCGACATCGACAGGCAGTTGCCGAGCGTGCGCGCGATCGGAAACCCGATGCGCGTCGTTTCAGTCCCGATGCGGAGGTCGCAGCACGCCGCAATTCCGGCGCCGCCGCCGGTGCAGGCTCCGGCGATCGCTGCGATCACGGGCACGCGGCACTGCTCGAGTGTGCCGAGCACGCGATCGATGCGGGCTTCATAGTCGAGCGCATCCTGCGCGGTTTTGAACGCGCGAAACTGGGAAATGTCGGTGCCGGAGGCAAACGCCTTGTCGCCGGCGCCGGTCAGGATCAGCGCCTTGATCGAGCGGTCGGCGTTGATCTCGTGGCAGATCTCCGCCATGCGCTCATACATGGCGAAGGTCAGTGCGTTGCGCGCCTGCGGGCGGTTGAAGGTGATCCGCGCGATGCCGTCCGTGACGGAGTAGAGCAGGTCTTCGTTGGCAGTCGTCGGTGCGTTCATCGCGCGCTCTCTTTTCTCGAAGTTGGCTCAGGCAACCTGAGCCTTCAGGCCGCCTGGGCCTTTAAGCTACCTGGGCCTTGGTCATCTGCACCACGTCGCGTCCCTTCAGGACGTCCATGGCCGCCAACACGCCGCCGCTCCGGTGCGGGATCTTTGCAAGATCGAGGCCCATCTCGACGCCGGCGAGCGTGCCCATCAGCATCAGATCGTTGAAATGGCCGATATGGCCGATGCGGAACACCTTGCCCTTGACCTTGTTCAGGCCGGTGCCGAGCGACATGTCGAAGTTTTCCAGCACCACCTTGCGGAAGGCGTCGGCATCGTGGCCATCAGGCACGCGCACGCCTGTCAGCGCCGGCGAATGCGCGGCAGGGTCGGCGCACTGCGTCTCCAGGCCCCAGACCTTGATCGCGGCACGCGTCGCCGCGCTGTGGCGCTTGTGGCGGGTCCAGACGTTGTCGAGCCCCTCCTCTTCCAGCATCTTGATCGCCTCGCGCAGGCCGTAGAGCAAATTGGTGGCCGGCGTATAGGGGAAGGTGCCGAGCTTGTTGAAGCCGATGACCTCCTGCCAATCCCAATAGGAGCGCATGCCGGGGTTGGCCTTGGCCACCGCGAGCGCCTTCTCCGAGACGGCGTTGAAGCCGAGGCCCGGCGGCAGCATCAGGCCCTTCTGTGAGCCCGCGACGGAGACGTCGATGCCCCAGGCATCGTGCTCATACTCCATCGAGCCGAGGCCGGAGATGGTGTCGACCATCAGCAGCGCGGGATGCTTGACCCGGTCGAGCAGCTTGCGCACATCCAGCGGCGGCGTCACGCAGCCGGTCGAGGTCTCGTTGTGGACGACGCAGACAGCCTTGATGGTGTGCTGCTTGTCGCCGGCAAGGCGCTTCTCGATCTCGGCGAGATCGGCACCATGGCGCCAGTCGCTCGGGATGAAGTCGACGTCGAGCTTGAACTTGTCGGCGATGCCGCGCCACAGCACGGCGAACTGGCCGGTCTCGCACATCAGGACCTTGTCGCCGGGCGCGAGCACGTTGACCATCGCAGCTTCCCAGGCGCCGGTGCCGGACGAGGGGAAGATGATCACGGGCTGCTTGGTGCGGAACACCCGCTGCATGCCGGCGAGGACGGCGAAACCGAGCTCGGCGAACTCCGGACCGCGGTGGTCCAGCGTCGGCATGTCCATCGCCCGCAGCACCCGGTCGGGCACGTTGGTCGGTCCTGGAATCTGGAGAAAATGCCTTCCAGTATGCACGGTCATCGGCGTCCTTCCCGGTCTTTGAGTCTGTCTTGAGCCCAGCTCGACTTCGAGCCTGTTGGCTGAAGGGGGCTGCGCGAGCCGCTCGAATATCACTATTCGCCGGGCTTGTCCCTCGCCAGGCGGGGTCCGTCAATGCACAAGAAGCAGGGCTCGCCTTGCCAAGGGCCGTGACCCTAGGCAAGACGGAGGCGGCGAACAGGCAAGAGCGGACCATGACGGCGGAAGTGCCCGGGAAATCACAGGAATCGGCCAAAAAGGACGGCCTCGCGGCACGTCTGGCCCGGGAAATGACCGGCGACGTCCTGTTCGACGCTTTCAGCCGGGGCCGCTACGCCACGGACGCTTCCTTCTACCAGATCATGCCCTACGGCGTGGTGGTGCCGCGCACCATGGACGAGGCTCTCAAGGCGCTGTCGATCGCGCGCGACGAGGGACTGAAGGTGACCCCGCGCGGCGGCGGCACCTCGCAATGCGGCCAGACCGTCAATGACGGCCTCGTTGTCGATCTCTCGAAGCACCTGAACCGGATCCTGTCGCTCGATGTCGAAGGGCGCACCTGCGTGGTCGAGCCCGGCATCGTGCTCGACGACCTCAACCGCCAGCTGAAAAAGCACGGCCTCTGGTTTCCGGTCGACGTCTCTACGGCCTCGCGCGCTACCATCGGCGGCATGGCCGGCAACAATTCCTGCGGGGGGCGTAGCCTGCGCTACGGCACCATGCGCGACAATACGCTGTCGATGGAGGCCGCGCTTGCCGACGGCACGCTGAGCCGCTTCGGCGAGGTGTCGCGCGATCTCTCCGATCTCGATGCGAACGACAGCGCCCGCGCCCTGTTCCGCGACATGCTCGATCTCGGCGCCCGCGAGGCCGGGGAGATCGCGGCGCGCTTTCCAAAAGTGCAGCGCCGTGTCGGCGGCTACAATCTCGATGCGCT
Source organism: Bradyrhizobium sp. WSM471 (assembly GCF_000244915.1). Classification (NCBI taxonomy): domain Bacteria; kingdom Pseudomonadati; phylum Pseudomonadota; class Alphaproteobacteria; order Hyphomicrobiales; family Nitrobacteraceae; genus Bradyrhizobium; species Bradyrhizobium sp. WSM471. The sequence continues at coordinate 5,709,676 of NZ_CM001442.1, forward strand.
GGTGCCGCGCAATGCGCGCAACAACATGGCGCACCTTCTCGTCGGCTCCGAGGGCACCCTCGCCTTCACCACCAAGGTCGAGCTGAAGCTGTGGCCCCTCATCCGCAACAAGGTGCTCGGCATCTGCCATTTCGGCAGTTTTTACGAGGCCATGGACGCGGCCCAGCATCTGGTCAAGTTGAAGCCGATCGCGGTCGAGCTGGTTGATCGCACCATGCTCGCACTCGGCCGTGACATCGCGATGTTCCGGCCCATCATCTCCACCGCGATCAAGGGTGATCCGGACGCGGTGCTGGTGGTCGAATTCGCGGAAGAGGATCAGGCGGACAATCTTCTTCGCCTGAAGCAGCTCGGCGAGCTGATGGGCGATCTCGGCTTCGGCTGGAACAACGACAAGCGCAAATGGGGCGGCGTGGTGGAAATCACCGAGCCCGCGCTGCAGAGCGGGATCGCCGATTTCCGCGCCGCCGGCCTCAACGTCATGATGTCGATGAAGCAGGAGGGCAAGCCCGTCTCTTTCGTCGAAGACTGCGCCGTGCCGCTGCCGCATCTCGCCGACTACACCGCGCGGCTGAGCGAGGTGTTCGCCAAGCACGGCACCAGCGGCACGATGTATGCTCACGCCTCCGAAGGCTGCCTGCATGTGCGGCCCGTGCTGAATTTGAAGTTGGAGAAGGACGTTAAGGCGATGCGGGCCATCGCCGAGGAAGCCTTCGAGTTGGTGCGCGAATACAAGGGCTCGCATTCCGGCGAACATGGCGACGGCCTGGTGCGCTCCGAATTCCACGAAACGATGTTCGGCCAGCGCCTGGTCGCCGATTTCCGCGAGGTGAAGCAGCGCTTCGATCCCGGTGGCGTGCTCAATCCCGGCAAGATCGTCGACGCTCCCAGGATGGACGATCGTTCGCTATTCCGCTTCAAGCCCGAGTATCGCGTCGCTGAGCTCAAGACAAAACTCGACTGGTCCGCTTATCCCGGGGCCGGCGGCGGCTTTCAGGGCGCGGTCGAGATGTGCAACAACAACGGCGCCTGCCGCAAGCTCGAGGGCGGCGTGATGTGTCCGTCCTACCGCGCGACGCACAATGAGAAGGACGTGACGCGAGGGCGAGCCAACACATTGCGGCTCGCGATCTCCGGCCAGCTTGGCGCGGGCGCACTCTCCTCCGACGAGATGATGGAGACGCTGAAGCTCTGCGTGTCCTGCAAGGCCTGCCGCCACGAATGCCCAACCGGCGTCGACATGGCCAAGATGAAGATCGAGGTGCTCGCCGCGCGAACGGCCTCGCATGGCCTGACCTTGCGCGACCGCCTGGTCGGCTACCTCCCACGCTATGCCGGCCTCGCGTCGCGCTTCGCGCCGCTGGCGAATTTGCGCAACCGCAGCCCGCTGCTGCGAAAGCTGTTCGAGCGTTTTGCCGGCATCAGCGCGCGGCGGGCGCTGCCCGCCTTCCGCAGCGACGTGTTCGTGCCGCCTGCCGAAGCGGTCGGGCCGGAAACCGGCCGCGAGGTCGTGCTGTTCGCCGATACCTTCAACCGCATCTATGAGCGCGAGAATCTCGACGCCGCGTTACGCGTGCTTGCGGCGGGCGGGTATCGCGTGCATCTGCCGAAACCCGCAAGCGGCAGCCGCCCGCTGTGCTGCGGCCGCACCTTCCTGTCCGCCGGTCTCGTCGACGAAGCCAAAGTCGAGCTCGATCGTCTTGTCGCCGCCTTCGCGCCGTTTGCCGCGCGCGGCGTGCCGATCGTCGGCCTCGAGCCAAGCTGCCTTTTGACCTTGCGCGACGAGCTCGCCTCGCTCCGCAAGGACGATGACGCCAAGGCCGTCGGCGCCCACGCGCTGACCTTCGAGGAATTCCTGGTGCGGGAGGCCGAGGCCGGCCGGCTGCAACTGCCGCTCGGCACCGTCGCAGACAAAGCCCTGGTGCACGGCCATTGCCATCAAAAGTCCTTCGGCGCCTTCAAGCCGGTCGAGCAGGTGCTGCGCCTCATCCCCGGCCTGAAGGTCGAGACCATCGAGTCAAGCTGCTGCGGCATGGCCGGCGCCTTCGGCTATGGCGCGGACACCTACGATGCCTCGATCGAGATGGCGGAGCTGTCGCTGCTACCCACCGTGCGGCGCGCGGACCAAAATACGCTCGTCGTGGCCGACGGCACCTCCTGCCGGCACCAGATCCACGACGGCGCCCAGCGCGAGGCGCTTCACGTTGCTCGCGTGCTGGCGATGAGCCTCGATCGTGCGAAGACCCAATCCACAACTACTCCCCTTGCAAAGGAAACCAGTCATGGCTGACCTCACCCTCGACACCGCCCGCAAGATCCTCGACGCCGCCTTCGCGAAATCCACCGAACTGAAGCTGAAGCCGCTCGTCGTCACCATCCTGGACGCCCGCGGCGTGCTCAAGATCGCCGCGGCGCAGGACGGCACCAGCCTGATGCGCGCCGAGATCGCGCACGGCAAGGCCTATGGCGCGCTCGCGCTCGGCATGGGTTCACGCGCCCTGTTCCAGCGCGCGCAGGAGCAGGCGTATTTCATTGACGCCGTGAACACGATCGCAAAAGGCGCGCTGGTGCCGGTCCCCGGCGGCGTGCTGATCATGGACAGCGCGACGCTGCTCGGCGCCGTCGGCGTCTCCGGCGACACCTCGGACAATGACGAGGCGTGTGCGGTGGCGGGGATCCAGGCGGCGGGGTTGAAGGCCAACGCGGGGTGAGATCGCCGCTCGAAGCGCGTCTGCTATTTGAAAATTCAATTTGAGCTAGTCGAGAGCACTCTCGTGCCCCGGACGCAGCGCAGCGCTCCTTCAGCGGTGCGCTGCTGAGCCGGGGCCCATCGTGCCGCGTGTCCCGTACCACCATGGGTCCCGGCTCTGCGCAGCAACGCAAGAGCGTTGCAGCGCGTCCGGGACAGGAGATCGTCGCCTCACCGGCCCGTCCACACCGGCTTGCGCTTCTCGCTGAACGCCTTCAGGCCCTCCTTGGCGTCCTCGGTCATGGCGAGCAATGCGATCTGGCTTTCGGTGTAGGCGATGCTCTCGTCGAACGACATCGAGGCGATCGCGCGCATCGCGTATTTGCCGCGGCGGATCGCGGTCGGGGATTTGTCGACGATGCGGCCGATCAGCCAGTCGACCTTGGCGTCCAGCTCGGCCGTGGGCACGACGTAGTTCAGCAGGCCCGCTGCCAATGCCGCCTTCGCGTCGAACGGCTCGCCGGTCAGCGCCCATTCGTTGACAAGGCGAGGTGGCGCGATGGACTGCAACAGGCTCAACACCTGCATCGGGAACACGCCGACCTTCACTTCCGGCAGGCCGAAGATGACGTGATCGGCGGCGACAGCCATGTCGGTCATGCAGAGCAGGCCCATGCCGCCTGCCATGCAGACCCCGCCGACGCGTGCGATCGCAGGCTTGGTCGCGTTCTGCGAAAAGCGCAACAAATCGGCATAGTCGACATTCGGCTTCGAATGATCCATCGCGAAGGCCGCGCCGGAGTTCTGCAGGTCCGCACCGGCGCAGAACGCCTTGTCGCCTGCGCCCGTCAGCACGATGACGCGCACGTCCTTGTCGTCATGCGCGTCGCGATAGCCGCGTGCGATGCCGGCGATCACCTCGCCATTCAGCGCGTTGCGTTTCTCGGGCCGGTTGATGGTGATCCAGAGCGCCTGCCCGCGTTTCTCGGTGATCACGGCTGTGGTGTCGGTCATGGCACGCTCGCTTCCTTGGCTCCCGTTTAGCGGCCATTTGCGGCAGCTCGGGCGGAAGGTGCAAGGGCAAACTGCGGCGCGGCGCCGCTTTAGCGCCTCGACACAAACTTGAACGGCGATCGAAGCGCGCGCGCGGCTCAGGCCGCGACCGCTTTCCTGATCCAGACCTTGTTGTCGTGGAACGCGGCGCCGCCGATCGGCGCGATCGTGTCCGCCCCCGTCAGCATGTTGATGCCGCGATTACCGATATGGTTCTTGTTGGGTTGAACGGACTCCGCGATCAGCACGCCGCGCCGCACGCCCTCGAACAGCGTGGCGATCAGCGTGGTCTCGCCGCGGGTGTTGCCGAGCGTCACGGCGTCGCCCTGGGCGATGTCGAGCGCGGCCGCATCCAGGGGATGGATCATCACGCTCGCCTTGCCCTCGCGCGCCTGGGAGGATGGCGTCTCGTTGAAGGTGGTGTTGAGAAAGCTGCGCGACGGGCTCGTGGCAAGCCGGAACGGATGGGCCTGGTCGGAATGCTCGATCACCGCCCAATGGTCCGGCAGCGACGGCATCTTGTCGAAGTCACCCATCGTCTGGCCGAACGGCGGATGAGCCCAATCGGCCTTGAAATGGAACTTCCTGTCGGCATGGGCGAAGCCGTCGAGATAATGCGAGGTGCGGAAGTCCGGCTGCAGGTCGCGCCAGAGGTCGGCTTCGAGACCGGTAATGTCGCCGTGGCCGCTGAGCTTCAGCGTCGCGTCGATCAATTCACGCGGCGTCAGCTCGAACCCCGGATGACTGGCGCCAAGCCGCGGCGCCAGCGCCTGCAGGACCTCGTGGTTGGAGCGGCATTCGCCGGGCGGGTCGATCAGCTTCGGCCCGACCGAGATGTGCTGGTGGCCGCCGCCGTAATAGAGATCGTCATGCTCCATGAACATTGTCGCCGGCAGCACGATGTCGGCCATCTGCGCCGTCTCGGTCATGAACTGCTCGTGCACCGCGACGAACAAATCCTCGCGCGCAAAACCCTGCCGCACGAGCGCCTGCTCCGGCGCAACGGTCATCGGGTTGGTGTTCTGGATCAGCAGCGCCTTGACCGGACCCTTGCCGTGCAGGGCCTTGGAATCGCCCGTGAGGATGCGGCCGATCTGCGACTGGTCGAGCGCGCGGATAGTTGGATCGATGGCGTCGTGGCCTTCGATGATGGATTCGTTGAAGTGCCACAGCGCGTAATTGTTGAAGAAGGCGCCGCCGCCTTCATATTGCCAGGCGCCGGTCACCGCGGGAATGCAGTTCGCGGCATGCATCTGCGCCGCGCCGTTGCGCGAGCGGGTGAAGCCGTAGCCGAGCCGGAAGAAGGTCCGCTTGGTCTCGCCGACCAGTTTGGCAAAAGCCTCGATCTCCGCCACCGGCACGCCTGAAATCGCGGATGCCCATTCGGGCGTGCGCGTCTTCAGATGCGCCTCGAGCTCGCCGGGGCAATCGGTGTACTTGTCCATATAGGCGCGATCGGCATAGCCGTCGCGGAACAGGACATGCATCACGCCGCAGGCGAACGCGCCGTCGGTGCCCGGCCGCAGGATGATCTTGATGTCCGCCTGCTTCATGGTCTCGTTGTCGTAGATGTCGACGGCCGCGATCTTGGCGCCACGCTCCTTCCGGGCACGGGCGGCGTGCGTCATCACGTTGACCTGCGTGTTGACGGGGTTGGTGCCCCAGATCACCACGAGATCGGACAGCGCCATCTCGCGCGGATCGACGCCCGCGATCTTGCCGGTGCCGATCGCGAACCCGATGCGGCCGACATTGGCGCAGATGGTCTGATAGAACCGCGAATATTTCTTCACATGCGTGAGCCGGTTGAGGCCGTCGCGCATCACCAGTCCCATCGTGCCGGCGTAATAATAGGGCCAGACTGACTCCGCGCCGAATTCGCGCTCGGCCTGGTTGAAGCGATCCGCAATCTCGTCCAGCGCCTCGTCCCAGGTGATCCGGGCGAATTGGCCGGAGCCCTTCGGCCCGGTTCGGCGCAGCGGATACACCAGCCTTTCGGGATGATGGATGCGCTCGGCATAGCGGGCGACCTTGGCGCAGACCACGCCGGCCGTATAGGTCTGCTTTTTCGAACCGCGGACACGACCGATGCTGCGTCCCTCGACCACCTCGATATCGAGGGCACAGGCAGACGGGCAATCATGCGGACAGGTCGAATGGCGGATTTCGATCTTGGCGTGCTGGTTCATGTCCAATTTGGTAACACCAAAATACCTGTCAGCCGAGGGTATTTATCCGGCAACGCCCATGCGATTTGCTCAAATCGCGCGCCGCCGGTTCCTGCCGCGACCGCGAAAAGCCGCGCCGCCACACCGAAAACCGCAGGATATTCCAGGCACGATCGGCCTTGTGAGGCGTCGACAGTCCGCCTCCCCTGCCGCTACAGTGCCGCCAACAAGAACGACATCAGGGAGGTGGGTGTGACGGCCCGACAATTCATGCTGGCGCTGGCTGCCGGCCTGCTCAGCGCATGCTCTGCAGCCCCGTCCCTGGCGCAAGACTATCCCAATCATGCGGTCCGGATCGTCGTGCCCTTCGGTGCGGGCGGACCGGCCGATGTCGCGGCCCGGCAGATCGGCAATGCACTCCAGGAGAGTTTTGGCCAGCCCTTCGTGATCGAGAACCGCACCGGCGCGGGCGGCGTCATCGGCACGGTCGAAGCGGCGAAGTCGCCCGCCGACGGCTACACGCTGCTGATGATGTCCAACACCCAGACAGCGAACGAATCCCTGCTGACGCCGGACAAGCGCAAATACGAGCTGATGCGTGACCTCGCGCCGATCGCGCCGGTCAACGCTTCCGATCTCGTCATCGTTGTGAACCCGCAAGTCGCAGCGAAGACGCTGCAGGAGTTCGTCGCTCTGGCCAAGTCGCAGCCGGGCAAGTTGAACTACGCCTCCTCCGGCCAGGGCACGCCCTATCACATGGCCGGTGAGCTGTTCAAAGCCATGGCCGGCATCGATCTCGTCCACGTCCCCTACCGCAACAGTGGCGAGGCGCGCAGCGGCGTGATCGGCGGGCAGGTGCAGATGATGATCGACGCGGTGCCGGCGATGGCGCCGAACATCGGCGAGAACCAGGTCCGAGCGCTCGCGACCACCGGCAAGCAGCGCTCAGCGGTGCTGGCGAACGTGCCGACGGCGATCGAGGCGGGCATAGCAGGCTATGAAGCCACGATCTGGCTCGGCCTGATGGCGCCGGCCGGCACGCCGAAACCTGTGATCGACAAGCTCAATGCCGCCGTGAACGCAATGGTGAAGCGGGCCGACATCGTCAAGCTCTGGACTGCGCAGGGCGCGGTGCCCATGTCGATGACGCCGGAGGAATTCGACAAATTCCTCCGCGGCGACATCGAGAAATGGGCCGACGTGGTCAAGAAGTTCGACAAGTCCTGAGGCCGCAGAGCGACAATGCCGACCATTCGATTCCAGCTCAACGGCACGGCGGCGGCCGTGGATACCGATCCGGATCAGACGCTGCTCGATGTGCTGCGCGGCCGGCTCGGCGTCACCGGTCCGCATTTCGGCTGCGGAGCCGGCGAGTGCGGCGCTTGCTATGTCATGGTCGGTGATCGCGCGATGGCCTCCTGCGACATGCCGATGTGGTCGGTCGCGGACAAGGAGATCGTTACGGTGGAAGGCCTCGGCACGGCGGAGCAACCGCATCCGCTGCAACGTGCCTTTATCTCCGAGCAGGCGATGCAATGCGGCTATTGCGTATCGGGAATCCTGATCAGCGCGGCGGCGCTGCTGAAGCGCAATCCGTCGCCGACGGAGGCCGAGGTGAAAGCGGCGCTTGATCGCAATCTGTGCCGCTGCGGATCGCACAACCGCATGGTCCGCGCCGTGCTGCGGGCGGCCGCGGAGATGGCGACATCATGAGTGCGCCGTCCCCTGCCCCGACACTGCCGGTCAGCCTTGCTGCCAATCCCAAGCTGTCATCCTGGGTGAAGCTCGTCGGCGACGGCCGTGTGGCGATCTCGCCCGGCAAGGTCGAGATCGGCCAGGGCATCGTCACGGCCCTGGCGCAGATCGCAGCCGACGAGCTCGACGTCGATATTGGCCGCATCGAGATGATCCGCGCCTCCACGGCGGCAAGCCCGAACGAGGGCGTCACCTCGGGCAGCCTTTCGATCCAGCAATCCGGCCGCGCGCTACGCCATGCCTGTGCCGAAATCCGCCAGCGCTTCCTCCTCGCAGCGTCGGAGCGTCTCGGTGTCGATGCATCGCTGCTCGAGATCCATGACGGCACGATCTCGGGCCCCGGCAATGTCAGGACCAGCTATTGGGAGTTGGCCGATGACATCTCGCTCGACCACGACGCCAATGCGGGCGCGACGGCGAAGATTGTCGCCAAGCGCACCGTCGCCGGACATTCGGTCCAGCGCGTCGACATTCCCGACAAGGTGTTCGCACGGCCGCGCTTCATTCATGACTGTCCGCTGCCGGACTTGCTGCACGGACGCGTGCTGCGGCCGGAGACCTCGGGCGCCAAACTGATCGCGCTCGACGAGATGGCGACGCGAGCCGTTCCCGGCCTCGTCGCGATCGTCCGCGACGGCAGCTTTGCCGGGGTGGTTGCCGACAGCGAGGCAGCGGCGGAAGCCGCGCTGAAAGCCTTGCGCAGGGGCGCGACATGGTCGGCCGGTGAGCCGCTGCCGGATGAAAATGATCTGGCCGGATTCCTGAAGAGCCAGCCGGTCGAGACCACCGTGATCGACGCCAGGACCACTGCGGCAACGATAAAGAAGGCTGCTCGCACCCTCCGCCGGCGATACATCCGTCCCTACATTGCGCATGCCTCGATCGCACCGTCCTGTGCGATGGCACAATGGGGTGGCGATCGCGTCCATATCTGGACGCACAGCCAGGGCGTCTATCTGCTGCGCGCCGATCTCGCGATCGTGCTGAAGCTGCCGGCACAAAATATCGTCGTCGAGCACATGGAAGGCGCGGGCTGCTACGGACACAATGCCGCCGACGACGTCGCGCTCGATGCCGTGCTGCTGGCGAAAGCTGCCGGCGGCCGTCCGGTGCGGGTGCAATGGTCGCGCCACGACGAGATGTCCCATGCGCCGTTCGGCGCGGCGATGGCGATCGAGATCGAGGCCGACCTCGATGCGGACAACGAGATCGTCGGTTGGCGCCATGCGATCTGGAGCAACGGCCACGCGGCGCGGCCGGGGCGCGCGGCACAGCCCGCGCTGCTTGCCGCAACCGAGATTGCGACCCCCTGGCCGCGCATGATCTCGACCAATCCGCCCGCGGCCAATGGCGGCGGCGGCGACCGCAACTCCGTTCCGCTCTACGACTTCCCGGCCTGGACGGTCACGAGTCACCGGCTGCTGACCATGCCGGTGCGAACCTCGGCACTGCGGACACTCGGCGGACAAGGCAATGTGTTCGCCATCGAGTCCCTGCTCGACGAGATCGCCGCCCTGCGCGGCGAAGACCCGATCGCGTTCCGCTTGCGTCATCTGCGCGATGAGCGCGCAAAGGACGTCATCCGGGCCGCGGCACGACGCGCGCAGTGGAAACCGCAGAAGCAGTCCGGCATCGGTCACGGCGTCGGCTTCGCCCGCTACAAGAACACGGGGGCCTATTGCGCCGCGATTGCGGAGATCGAAGGCAGCGATGACATCCGCGTCAAGCGGCTGACGCTGGCGGTCGACGTCGGCGAGGTCATCAACCCGGACGGCGTCATCAACCAGATCGAGGGCGGCGCGATCCAGGCGACGAGCTGGGTGCTGAAGGAACGTGTCCGCTTCGACCGCACGCGCATCACATCGACGTCCTGGACCGACTATCCGATCCTCACCTTCAGCGAGGTGCCAATGGTGGATGTCGAGATCGTCCAGCGGCCGGAGATCGAACCGGTCGGCGCCGGCGAGGCCGCGCACGGCCCGGTGACGGCCGCGATCGCGAATGCCGTTTACGATTGCCTCGGCGTACGCGTGCGCGACCTGCCGATCACCCGCGACAAGATCATTGCAGCCATGGAGCTGGCATCGTGACCACAGTGAGCATTTTGAGCGGAGGCGCGGCGCAAGGCCTGGTGCGCGGCCTCAGCGAACCCTTCAAGACGCAGACCGGCTTCGGCATCGACGGCGAGTTCGGCGCGGTCGGCGTCATGGCCGACAAGCTGCGCGCGGGAACGGCGGCCGATCTGGTGATCCTGACGCAGGCGCTGCTTGCTAAGCTTGCCGAAGAGAAGCTCGTCATCCCCTCCTCGATCTCGGATATCGGACGGGTCGAGACCGCGCTGGCGGTCCGTAGCCGCGATCCCAAGGTGACGGTGAAGACCGAGACTGACCTGCGCGAGGCGCTGCGCAGCGCCGACGCGATCTACGTCCCGGACACGAAAGCCTCCACGGCGGGACAGCACGTTGCAAAGGTGCTGCATCAGCTCGGCATCGCCTACGAGGTCGCTTCGCGCCTCAAGATCTTTCCCAACGGCGCGACTTCGATGCGGGAGCTTGCGGCATCCACCGCCGCGCATCCGATCGGCTGCACGCAGGCGACCGAGATCATCGCGACCGACGGTATCGTGCTGTCAGGGGCGTTGCCGCCGGGCTGCGAGCTCGTGACGATGTACACGGCCGGCGTGACCATGCGAGCCGCACATCCGCAAGAGGCGGCGGCGCTGATCGCGTTGCTGACCGGCGCAGACCGCAAGGATCTGCGCCAGCGCGTCGGATTTACAGGCTAGATAACCGCCCTATGTGTGCAACTGGGTGAGGCCGGTCGGCGGACCGTCGACGGCGGTCCAGCCGCCATCGACGAACAGTGTGCTGCCGCTGACATAGCTCGCGGCGTCCGAGGCGAGATAGGCGACGGCGGTCGCGACCTCGTCGGCGCTGCTCCAGCGGTTGAACACGGTGTGGCCGGCGTAGAGATTGTAGATGTCGGGACGCTGCTTGAACGGGCCGGTCAGCGCGGTCTCGGCGATGCTCGGCGCGATCGCGTTGACGCGCACGCCGGAGCGTCCAACCTCAGACGCAAAGCCCTTCACCAGCAGGCCGATGGCGGCCTTGGTCGAGCCGTAGACGCCCAGGCCCGGCTCGATGGTCACCGCCCGCACCGAGGAGCAGGCGATGATGCTGCCGCCCTTCTGCTCGACCATGATGCGGCCGAAGGCCTGGAAGAACCAGACCGTGCCCTTGATGTTGAGGTTGAGGACGCGGTCGAGATCCTCCTCGGTGTAGTCGAGGATGGTCTTGCGGATGTTGAGCCCGGGCGTCGTCACCGCGATGTCGAGCCGCGAGAATTTCTGCATCACGATCCTGGCCAGCGCATTGACCTCCGCGGCGCTCGCCGCGTCGCACCCAGCCGCCTCGGCCCAGCCGCCCTTCTCACGAATGCCGGCGGCGGTCGCTTCGGCGGCGTCAAGCGCGCGATCGGCGCAGACGACACGGGCGCCGAGCCCGGCCAGCGCCTCGGCCGACGATTTGCCGATGCCCGAGGCGGCGCCCAGCACCACAGCCGTCTTGCCGGTGAGATCGAAGAGCTTGCGATAGTCAGTCACGGATAGATTCTCCCTGCGTTGCTGCTAGCCCTTGTAGCCCATCAGCAGGCGGGGCAGCCACAGCGAGAAGGCGGGGACGTAGGTCACGAACATCAGAGCTGCGATCAGGGCCGCGTAGAACGGCAGGATGGTGCGCATCACCGCGCCCACCGAGATGCCGCCGATGGCGCAGCCCACGAACTGGGTGGTCCCGACCGGCGGGGTGTTCAGCCCCAGCGCGCAGTTGATCAGCATCAGCATTCCGAACTGCACCGGATCCATGCCCGCCTTCATCGCGATCGGCAGGAAGATGGGCGTGCAGATCAGGATGGTCGCTGCCATGTCCATGAACGTGCCCAGCACGAACAGGATGACGTTGATGAGCAGGAAGATGACCCAGGGCTGCGTCGAGACCCTGCTCATCATCTCGCCGGCGAAGTCGGCCACCTCGTAAAGTCCCATCAGATACTGGAACATGGTGGAAACGCCGATCAGCAGCAGCACCACGCCCGTCGTCTTCACCGCCTTGGCCGCGGCGCCCAGGAAGTTCGGCAAGGTCATCGTGCGGTAGATGAAGAACGTCAGCAGGATCGTGTAGGTGACCGCGACGGCCGCGGACTCGGTCGCCGTGAACACGCCCGACAGGATGCCTGAAAGGATGATGCCGACGATCAGAAGGCCGGGCAGAGCGGCGGCGAACGAACGAAAAACTGCGGGCCAGCCCGGGAACTTGCCGGCCGGATAGCCGCGCTTCACCGCCACCGCGTAAGCGGCGACCAGCATGCACACCATCAGCACCAGCGCCGGCAGGAGGCCGGCGGCGATCAGCGCGCCGATCGAGACCTTGCCGCCGGCGGCGAGCGCATAGATGATCATGTTGTGACTGGTCGGCATCAGTGCTCCGACCAGCGAAGCATGGGTGGTGACGTTGACGGCGTAGTCGGTGTCGAAACCTTCCTTTTTCATCATGGGGATCATCACGGCCCCCATCGCCGACACGTCGGCAACTGGCGAGCCGGACACGCCGCCGAACAGCGTGCAGGCGACCACGTTCGACATGCCGAGCCCGCCGCGGATGTGTCCGACGAGATTCTTGGCGAGCTGCACGATCTTGTCGGCGACGCCGCCATGCAGCATCAGCTCACCGCTGAAGACGAAGAACGGGATGGCGAGGAAGGAGAAGATGTTCATCCCCGACATCATCTGCTGGAAGATGACCGCGACCGGCAGGCCTTCGTAGAAGATGGTGCAAATCGCCGAGAGGCCGATCGCGAAGGCGACGGGGACGCCGAGGACCAGGAAGCCGAAAAAAGTGGCGCCGAGGATGATCAGTTCCATGAGGGGACGACCTCTTCGCCGCGCAGGAGAGCGATGATGTGCTCGATTGAAAAGGAGACGATCAGGACGCCGGAGGCGATCAGCGGCACGTAGCGGATGACCTCGGGCAGGCCGAGATTGGGGATCTTCACGGTTCCGACCGACGCTCCGAGGATCCAGCCGTTATAGGCCATCGCAAGGCCGAACCCGGCGACCAGGACGTGGATCACAAGCTCGATCTTCTCCCGCGCGTGGTCCGGCAGCATCACCAGCAAACTGTCCATGCCGATATGCCCGGCATCGCGCACGCCGACGGCGGCGCCGATCAACGTGACATACAGGATCAGAACCAACGCAAGGTTCTCCGTCCAGGTCGGGCTGGAATTGAGCACGTAACGTCCGAACACCTGGTAGAAGACGATGGTGACGATGACGAGCAGCCCGGTCACCGACAGATACATCCCTAGCCGAGCGACGGGAGCATTGATCCGGGACAGCAAGCCGGTGGACGGGCGTCCGGCTACGTCCAGTTCGTGGTCTGCGACGTGAGGGTCTGTCATCCAAGTCTCCTTGCAAGTCTCCTTGCGCGCGTCCAATGCGTCGGTCCGGCGTCGCCAGTCGGCAACGCCGGACCGACGCTATGGCCTTACTTCGTGTCCTGGATACGCTTGACGAGGCTCTTCAGCTTCTCGTCACCCGCGAACTTGTCGTACACAGGCTTCATCGCGTCGACGAATTCCTTCTTGTTGGCGATCGTCACGACTTGAACGCCGGCCGCTTCGACGGTCTTGCGGGACGCCTGCTCGCGCTCGTCCCAGAGCTTGCGCATGACGGGCACTGATTCCTTGGCCGCCTTGCGGACCATCGCCTGATCTTCCTTGCTCAGCGTGTCCCAGACCGTCTTGGACATCACGAGAACTTCGGGCGCCAGGGAGTGCTCGGTGATGTTGTAGAACTTGGCGGCCTCGAAGTGGCGCGAGGACTCGTAAGACGGCCAGTTGTTCTCGGCAGCGTCCACCAGACCGGTCTTGAGAGCAGTATAGACCTCGCCATACGGCATCGGGGTGGGATTGGCCCCGAGGCTCTGGATCATGCCGACCCACAGGTCGGATTGCTGGACGCGAATTTTCAGGCCCTTGACGTCCGCGAGCGACTTGATCGGAGCCTTGACGGTGTAAATGGACCGCGCGCCGCTGTCATAATAGGCGAGGCCGACCAGGCCTGCGGGCGCCATGGCCGCCAGGATCTCGTCGCCGATCGGCCCGTCAAGGACGGTGCGCATGTGCTGCGTGTCCCGGAAGATGAAGGGCAGGCACAACACGATCGTTTCCGGCACGAAGTTGTTCAAGGGCGATGCGTTGATCCGCATCATGTCGAGGGCGCCGATCTTGAGCTGCTCGATGGTGTCCTTCTCAGAGCCCAGCGCACCGTTGGGGAACACCTTCACGCCGAGCTTGCCGCCGCTCGCCGCGGCGAGCTGCTTGCCCATGAACTTGACGGCCTCGACGGTCGGATAATCGGCGGGGTGGACGTCGGCGGAACGGAAATCGCGTGCGGTCGCCAAGGGGGCTGAGACCGCCAGCAGAGCGGCTGCGACGATGCCGGTGAGTATCTTCATCTGGGCTTCCTCCTGAGTTGATTATGTCGTTGGGCAGATGTTGCGGGCCGCCTTTGGGTCGCTCCACTTCCGGTGGGAAGTCAAGCGCCATTGTCGTCCCTAGGGCGCGCGGCATTCTCTGTCCAAGCCAAATCCGGCATCGATCAATGCTAGAGTTGCATCGATGGATCAGACCGGCCTTGGGCAGACAACCGGCTCATCGTCCTGTTTTTCCGAAATCACCTGCCGTCGGCCGCGGGAAGTGTTCATGCGCGTTGCTTGACGCCCCCGGTGCGGCCCCCTCAAGATGCTGCGAACCAAAACGGACCATCCCGGGGAATGCCCATGCCGCGGAAGCTGATCGACATCTCCGTGCCGCTCAGAAACGACGTGACGGCGGATCCGCCGGGCAATCACCCGACGATCCAGTACATCGATCACCAGCAGGGCCTGCCGCGGATGCTGCAGTTCTTCGACGGCCTCACGGCACCGGACCTGCCGGACGGCAAGGGCTGGGCGGTCGAGCAGGTCTCGCTGTCGACCCATAACGGCACGCATCTCGATGCGCCCTGGCATTTCCATCCGACCATGAATCGCGGCGAGCGGTCATGGACGATCGACGAAGTCCCGCTGGAATGGTGCTTTCAGCCCGGCGTGAAGCTCGACTTCCGGCATCTTCCCGACGGCTACGTGGCGAGCGCCGACGACGTCGAGAAGGAGTTGAGGAGGATCGGGCACGCGCTGTCGCCGCTTGAGATCGTCGTCGTCAACACTGGTGCCGGCGCCAAGTTCGGCCAAGCCGACTATGTCAGCTCAGGCTGCGGCATGGGCTATGAGGCCACCATGTATCTGCTCGAACGCGGCGTGCGGCTGACCGGCACCGACGGCTGGAGCTGGGACGCGCCTTTCGTCCATACCGCGAAGAAATATGCCGAAACGAAAGATGCCGGCCTGATCTGGGAGGGCCACAAGGCAGGGCGGCACATCGGCTATTGCCATCTCGAGAAGCTGCACAATCTCGACCAGCTGCCTTCGACCGGCTTCACCGTCTCGTGCTTTCCAGTGAAGATCGAGCGGGCCTCCGCGGGCTGGACCCGCGCCGTGGCGATCATCGACAGCTAGCTGTCGAGCCCGCTCTCGGCGAGTTCACGCAAGGCATCCATGTCGAGCACGACGATGGCGCCGTGCTCGAGCCGAACCCAGTTGCGGCCCGCCCAGGCGCGCAATTGCTTGTTGATGCTCTCGCGCGTCATCCCCACCATCTCGCTGATCTCCTGCTGCGTGATGGCAAGCGTGCCGCTGCCGGAGTCGAACTTGCGCTCTTCGGTGAGGCCGAGCAGCGCGCTCGCGAGCCGGCCCGGCAGATTTTGCAGGATCACCTGCTCGACCTGCTGGCTGGTCCAGCGCAGGCGCGCGCAGAGCAGCTCGATGAATTTCATTGCGAGCGCCGGCTGGCTCTTCACGAACGGCAGGAAGTCCCGGCGATCGATGATGTAGAGCTCGCAATTGGTGTTGGCGGTCGCATCGGCCGACCTCGGGGCGCCGTCGAGCACCGCGATTTCGCCGAAGATCTCTCCGGGACCGATCAGATTGAGAATGGCGTTACGGCCGTCGGGCGACGAAGAGGAAATCTTCACCGTCCCTGTGATCACCGCGAACAGATTGTTGCCGGGATCGCCCTTGGCAGCGATCGTCGCGCCGCGCTTCACCGTGGTGTGCTTGGCGTAACGGCAGAGCTGATCCAGCGCCTCCGGCTCCAGATCCGCAAAGATCGGGTGCTTGCGCAGGACCGATAATTTATTCCCCGCCGCTTGTCGGGGGTCGTCGCCGGTCTTGTCCTGAGGCACGCCACTGGGCTCCTAAGACTGCGAGGCACTGGGGTCCCTGCGTAGTCAGTGTAGCCCAGTTTTTCAACCGGAAAGCATGCTAGCTGTTTGAGGCAAACGCAGCGAAAATGCCGCGGTTCAGGCGCGAAGCCGGCATCCGAAGGGTGAGCCAATGCGTCCCTGTCGATGCAGAGTTGCAAGCGCCGCACGCCGCCTTGCGTTGAAGCGCTGCCAACCGTCCCGAGCTCGCACGGTATAGCCCGCGCCGCGGGCGCCTCAAAATGCGACCGTGATTCTCAGGAGCTAGGACGCTTGACGTCTGACTTGAGCCGGCCTGGACTGGTTTGCCGGTCTGCCCAGACCAGTGCCCCGGCGAATGTGACAAAGATTGCCACGACAAAGATGCTCATAAGCAACGCGTCAGCCGGCATGATGCCCTCCCCTGTGGTTTCAGGCATTATCTGAGGCACGCGGCCGAACGCATTGATCCCGATCAAAATCGAGCCGCGCTGCGTCGGAATCAGGCTGCGGCCAGGGCCTCGACCTTCGCCGGATCGAGCAGGCTGATCCCGCCATGAATGATCTCGATCACGCCGTGGCGCTCCAGCTTGGTGAAGGTGCGGCTGACGGTCTCGATGGTCAGGCCGAGGTAGTCGGCGATGTCCTGGCGGCTCATCGGAAGCGGAACCGTGTCCGACGCCCCCTTCAGCGAGACCAGCCGCTCGCGCCAGCCGAGCAGAAAGGCCGCAACCTTTTCGTCCGCCGAACGGCGACCCAGCAGGACCATGTGGTCCCGGGCCTGGTTCAGCTCGCAAATTGCCAGTTCGTTGATCCGCCTGAGGAGGTGCAGCCGCTCCTCGATGAAACGGCCGAAGGGTGCCTTAGCGAACTGGCATACGGTCACCGCGCCGATCGCATCGGCCGAAAAATTGTGCCTGCCCGAAACATTCATCCCCAGGAAATCGCCGGGCAAGGCAAAGCCCACGATCTGCCGGCGGCCGTCGGTCAGCAGCTTGTACAGCCGCATGACGCCCTCAACGAGATTGTAGAACGAGGTCGTGATGTCCTCCTCGGAGAACACAGTCTCGCCTGAGGAAAAATGGACGCGCCGGCCGAGATGCTCGAATTCCCGAAGCTCGACCGCATCCAGCGACGAACAAACCGCCGATGCGCGGACAGCGCAATCGCTGCAGAGCTGCCAGTTCGGCTCAATCGTGACTACGGGCTTCA
Source organism: Bradyrhizobium sp. WSM471 (assembly GCF_000244915.1). Classification (NCBI taxonomy): domain Bacteria; kingdom Pseudomonadati; phylum Pseudomonadota; class Alphaproteobacteria; order Hyphomicrobiales; family Nitrobacteraceae; genus Bradyrhizobium; species Bradyrhizobium sp. WSM471. Next base: position 5,726,891 of record NZ_CM001442.1, read on the forward strand.
TCGACCGCTCCAAGCGCCGGGTGCCCATCAGGCCCATTCCGTCGCGCGGCTGCATTTTACTGCACTGCGCCAAAGCCGGTTGACCCAGATCAATTTTGGAGGGAATCCCCGCCCTATTCTTCTCCCAGACATAAACGGGGCCACTTTACATGCTGCTAGGAACGCTGCGTCACGGGTTGATCGGGTTGCTTCTGATGACGCCTGCCCTGGCTGCCCCGACCGCCGAACAACGCGGCAAGACCTTTGCGCGAGCCAATTGCGCGCGCTGCCACGCGATCGACCGTGCGTCGAACAGTCCGCTCAAGATCGCACCGCCGCTGCGGGCCCTGCACCAGCGCTATCCGATCGAGAGCCTTGGGGAGGCGCTGGCCGAGGGCATCAACACCGGCCACGCCGACATGCCGGCCTTCGAGCTCAGTCCGGACCAGATCCACGATCTCCTGTCCTACCTCAAGACCCTGGAATAGCCGGCGTCACACCGCCTGCACCGTCCAGCCGATCAGCTCCCTCGCGATGCGCGTGAAGGCCGTATCGAACGCTGCGACCGCTACGGCCGGCTCGACCTTGTCGAGCTTTTCGCTGGTCTCGACGAGACGCGAGGCAATCACCTTGCCGTTCTTGTCGACGATCCGTGCCGACAGTCCGATCTCGACCCGTGTCTCCCCTTCCGTGGCAATGCGGAAGCGCCTGATGTCGATCAGCAGCTGATAGTCCGCCTGCCCGAGATCGGCCGTGCGCAACGGCGCGTGGGCGATGTCGTAATTCTCGAAACTGTCGATCAGCCGCGCCTGCACCAGCTTGGGAATGCTGTCGGCCCAGAGGAAGTCCGCAAAGCCCGGATTATCGCCGCCGGGCGCGAACAGCATACGCTGGGTCTGCAGCATGGCGACCGCCGTCGGCTCGGGGATGGCCAGTGACGCCGAGAGCGTCTTGCCGGCCGGACCGAGGTTCTGCGGCGTGCGCAGGTCATAGGTGACTTTCTGCGCCGGCGTTCCGCCGCCGGTCATCTTCTCCAGGCCCGCCAGAATGCCGTCAATCCTGCCGGTGTTGCGCGCAAGCCCCTCGGAGAAGGTCTTGAGATTGGCGACGGTGTCCTTTAGCGGGCCCGAATTGTCCTCCAGCACGGTGTCGACCCGCCGCAGTGCATCGCGCGCGGCCTGCGTCATGCTCTGGCCCGCACCGGCCTCGGCAATCAAGGTCGGGGGCTCGCCGGCTTTGGCGACGATGATGCCCCCCTCCAGCGTCACCACCGGCACGCCGGTCAGCCCCTGGAAATCGAGCCCGACCCTGCTGTCGGCGCGCACCGGCGTGGTTGAAGCAACCGATATCGTCGCATTGACGAAGCGTGGATTGTCCGGCGCAAGCCCGAGCTGGGTGACCTCGCCGACGCGGATGCCGTTGAACAGCACGCCGGCGCCGACCAGAAGACCGGGCACCGGGCCCTGGAATTGCACGTGATAGCTCGTGCGCGGCCCGATGCCGCCGGTGTTGTTCAGCCAATAGACGAAGCCGAACACCGCGAGGATCGCCGCCAGGACGAAACTGCCGATCAGCACGTAGGGAGCGCGGGTTTCCATGTCTCATCTCATCTCGTGTTGCAGCATCTGCGAGCGCTTGCCATGGAAATAGGCGCGCACCCAGGGATGCTCGGATTGCAGCAGTTCGCGCATCGGACCGATCGCCACGATCTTGCCGTCGGCGAGCGCGGCGACCCGATCGCAGACCGTGGTCAGGCTCGCCAGATCATGGGTGACCATGAACACGGTGAGGCCGAGGGTCTTTTGCAGTGTCCCGATCAGCGCATCGAAATCGCCCGCCGCGATCGGATCGAGACCCGATGTCGGCTCGTCCAGGAAGAGGATCGGCGGATCGAGCGCGAGCGCGCGCGCCAGCGCGACGCGCTTGGTCATGCCGCCGGATAGCTCCGCCGGATATTTATCGGCGTCCTGCGCCCGCAGCCCGACCATTTCGAGCTTGGCGATCGCGATCTCGTCCATCAGCTCCTGCGACAGGACGAGATTTTCACGGAGCGGAAACTGGATGTTCTGCCGGACCGTCAGCGAGGAGAACAGCGCGCCCTGCTGGAACAGGATGCCCCATGTCGTGGCCGCGCCTTCGGTGCGGCCGCCGATTGGCCGTCCCGTGACCTCGATGGTGCCGCCTTGGCGCGGGATGAGGCCGATGATGGTTCGCATCAGCACCGACTTGCCGCCACCCGACGCCCCCACGAGCCCGAGGATTTCACCCCGGCGCACGTCGAGCGTCAGATGATCGAGCACGGTCTGCCGGCCGAAGCCGACCACGAGGTCGCGGACGCGGATCGCGAACTGCTCTTGCGATTCGCCCATGATCACATTCCGATCGAGGCGAAGAAGATCGCGAACAGGCCGTCGAGCACGATCACCAGGAAGATCGACTTGACCACCGAAATCGTGGTCTGTCGTCCCAGCGACTCGGCGCTGCCCTTCACACGCAAGCCCTCGCTGCAGGCGACGATTCCGATCACCAGCGCCATGAACGGCGCCTTCAGGATGCCCACCTCGAAATGGGCGACCGAGATCGCATCGTGCAGCCGCGCGATATAGATCGCCGGCGCCATGCCGCCGTAAAACTGCGCGATCAGGCCGCCGCCATAGAGTGCGGCGATCGATCCGATGAAAGCAAGGATCGGCAGCGCAATCACCAGGGCCACAACCCGCGGCAGGATCAGGACGTGGACGGGATCGAGGCCCATGGTCGAGAGCGCATCGATCTCCTCGCGCATCTTCATCGAGCCGAGCTCGGCGGTGTAGGCGCTTCCCGAGCGGCCGGCGACCATGATGGCGACGATCAGCACGCCGAGCTCGCGCAACACCAGGATGCCGACCATGTCGACGGTGTAGGATTCCGCGCCGAACCTGCGGAAATGGAAAAATCCCTGCTGGGCGATGATGGCGCCGATCAGGAAGGTGATCAGCACGACGATGGGGATGGCCTGCCAGCCGATGCGGTAGAGCTGATAGATCAGCGATGTCAGTCGCAGCGAGCGCGGCCGGCGCAGCACGCCGATCACGGCCATGAACAACGCGCCCAGCATTTGAAGAAAGATCGTGATGTCTTCGCGCGCGCCGACCGTGGACTTGCCGAGATCGTTCAGTCTTAGCAGGACAGGGTTGGGTGCAGGCGCCGGCGGCGGGGTGTGGCGGTTGACCTGACGCACCTCCTCCATCAGGCCACTGAAATGGTCGGCGACACCGATAAACTCGGCCGTTCGACCGGATGATGAAGCCCTGCGCGACAGCTTTTCCAGGACCCAGGCGCCGAGCGTGTCAAGCGCGCTGACGCCTGACATGTCCAGCGTCACGGTTCTGGATCGATCGACATCCGCCCCGACCGACCGGGACAACGTCTCCAGCATCGACACGTTCGCGGCAATCCACGGCCCTTCCGGGCACAATTTCAGCTCTTCGCCGGAGGGCGTTGCCAGCAACAGCGGTTCGGAGTTCACGCTTCCACCTCATCGGGACAACCGGGTCCCCATTCAGCCGGTCATTCTAGGCCGGCATGTGGCAGCCGGTTTGACCTGTCTCAAGACCACGACGCGTCTGCCTCCTTGACGCAAATCAAGAGCGCTCGCGCCGGCGGGTCCTAGGTTTGATTCCATTAAAGGGGAAATCAGGTCCATGTTCGACAGCGACAGGATGAGCGAAGAACTGCGCACGCTGAAGGTTGACGTCACACGCTTGCTGAGCACGGCCGGCGAGGAGATGTTCGACAGTTCGAAAGACCGCACGGAGGCCCTTGCCGATCAGATCAAGGCTGCGCTCGCCGAGCTCGGCGAGACCGTCGATGAGGAGCAGGAGCAGCTTCAGGGCCTCATTACGGACCGCCCGATCACATCGCTTGCCTCGGCCTTCGCGCTCGGCGTGGTCGTCGGATTCATGCTGCGGAGGCACTAGGTGAACACGGAAAATGTCGTCAAACATCTGCGAGTGCTCTGGCGTACCGACAGGATCATCGCGGACATCAGGCTGCGCCACCTGCTGATCGGCCTCGGCCTGCGCGCCTTTGCGGCGCTGATCGCCGCGTTCGGGCTCCTGATGCTGGAGCTGTCCGCCTATTTCGCACTGGTGCAGATCTGGAGTGCCATTGGCGCGGCCGCCATCCTTGGCGCCGTCAATTTTGCCATCGCAGCAATTCTCTTTGTGATTGCCGGCCGGCCTCCTGCAGGCCGCGACATCGAACTCGCCAACGAGATTCACGGCGCATCCATCGAAGCTCTTCAGCTCGAGGCACGCACACTCCAGGCCCAGGTGTCGGGCGCCGTCCATCATCCGCTCAGCACAATCTTGCCCGTGCTGGTGCCACTGATTGCGGTCCTGATCAAGAATTTGCGGAGAACGGCCAAGGACTCCGCCGCGGCAAATCCGGCTGAAGCGCGCCCCTAACGGGCGCGCTCAGAGTTTCAGCCTGACGTCGCAAATATCCGGCTCAGTCGGATCCGGCTTCACCTCGAAGCCGAGCTGCCGGCACATTTCGAGCATCGTGGTGTTCTCCCTGAGAACATCACCGGAAATCGCTTTGAGCCCCTCCGATCTCGCGTAGTCGATGATCAGCTGCATCAGGGCCCAGCCCAGACCTTTGCCCTTGAGGTCGGACCGCAGCAGAATCGCATATTCGCCGCTCTCGTAGACCGAGTCCGAATGGAGACGGACCACGCCGACCATTTCACCGGTCGCCTCGTCGAACGCGATAAAGGCCATCGCGCGCGCATAGTCGAGCTGAGTCAGGCGGGCGATGAACTCGTGAGTGAACTCCTTCATCGGCGCGAAGAAACGCAGACGAAGGTCGTGCGCCGTGACATGACTCAGGAATGCGTGGATGGTCGGCTCATCCTCCGGACGCAGGGGCCGCGCGAAGATCCGCCAGCCCTCCTTGAGCTTGAGGCGGCGCTCCCATTGCGACGGATAGGCCCGAACGGCGAAGTTGGCGGCGCCGGAGCCGGCAAACTTCCGTTGCGGCAGCCCGACCGCCACGCGGGCGTCGACCGCGGTCACGCCGGTTTCATCCGCCAGCAGCGGATTGATGTCGAATTCGCGGATCCCGGGGATGTCGGCGGCCATCTGCGCCAGCTTGACCAGGACCATGGCGACGGCGTCGGGCTTCACCGCCGGCACGTCCCGGTAAGCGCGAAGCAGCCGGGACACGCGCGTGCGGTCGATCAGGTCGCGGGCCAGTTGCAGATCGAGCGGCGGCAGCGCAAGCGCCTTGTCGTTGATGATCTCGACCGCGGTCCCGCCGCGGCCGAACACAACGACCGTGCCGAAGGTCGGATCGTCGGCAAGGCCCAGAATCAACTCGCGCGCCTTCGCCTTCACGACCATCGCCTGCACGATGACGCCCTCGATGCGAGCTTGCGGACGCAGCTTGCTCGCGCGGGCGAGAATATCGGTAGCGGCGGCGCGCACCGCCTCGACCGTCGTCAGATTGAGCACGACGCCGCCGACATCGGATTTGTGGACGATGTCGCGCGACATGATCTTCAGCACGACGGTGGCGCCTTGCGCAAAGATGTCGCTCGCGTAGGCCACCGCCTGCTCGACATCGGCCGCGGCGTAGGTGGGCACCATCGCGATATCGTAGGCTTCGAGCAGGTGCTTGATCTCGACGGGTTCAAGCCATTGGCGGCCGTCTGCGATGGCAGCAGCTATGATCTGCTTCGCAGTACGTGCGTCCGGCACGAAAGTGTCTGGCATTGCGGGTGGAACCTGGCTCAGCTCCTCCACGACTTCGCGATGCCTCACGAGGTACATGAAGCCGCGCACGGCGTCGTCCTCGGTCGGATAGTTCGGAATGCCGGCGCCGGACAGTGTTTCGATGATGTTCTGGTCTGCCCCGATCCAGGCGGCAAGCACCGGCTTGGCCCAACTGCGGTGCTTCTCGCGGTATGCCTTGACGCGTTCGGTCACCATCGTTGCGATATCGGCGGCCGAGGCGATCGCGGTCTGCACATTGAGGACCAGGACCGCGTCGTTGTCGGCGTCGGCGAGCAGCACCTCGAGCGCCGCCGCATAGCGCGACGCATCGGCGTCGCCCACGATGTCGACGGGATTTGCGCCGGACCAGGTCGGCGGCAGCGCGTCATCGAGTTTCTTGCGGGCGTCCGCCGAGATGGTCGCCGGAATGCCGCCGAGCTCGACCAATCGGTCGATAGCGAGGACGCCGATGCCGCCGCCATTGGTCAGGATGGCGAGGCGCTTTCCTGCCGGCGACTCGACGCGGCCGAGCGTCTCGGCGCAATCGAACAGTTCGCGCAGATCGGAGACCCGCAGGACGCCCGCGCGGCGGAACGCCGCGTCATAGACGGCGTCGGCGCCCGCGAGCGCACCGGTATGGGTGGCAGCCGCCCTCGCACCCTGCGCCATTCGGCCGGACTTCACCACGACAACGGGCTTCACGCGCGCCGCGGCGCGCGCGGCCGACATGAACTTGCGCGCGTCCTTGATGGCCTCGATATAGAGCAGGATCGCGCGGGTCTTGTGATCCATCGCGAAATAGTCGAGCAGATCGGCAATATCGACGTCGATCTGATCGCCGATCGAGACGATGCCGGAGAAGCCGACGCCGCGCTGCGCGGCCCAATCAACCATGCCGGCCGCGATCGCGCCTGATTGCGAGATCAGCGCGAGATTCCCCGGCCCCGGCATGTGCGCGGCAAAACTGGCGTTGAGGCTCACGCCGGGCATCATGATGCCCAAGCAGTTCGGCCCGATCAGCCGCATGCCGTATTTGCGGGCCGCAGCGATGGCGGCCTCGTGCAGGGAGCCCGGTCCATGGCCGAGCCCGGCCGAGACGATCAGGGCGCCCGCCGAGCCGCGCCGCCCGGCTTGATCGACAATGCCGGGAACCGCGCGCGCCGGCGCGGTGATGACCACAAGCTCGGGCACGAACGGCAATTGATCGAGGTTGCCCACGGCCGCGACGCCGCCGATCTCGGCATGGCGCGGATTGACGAGGCCGAACTGTCCCGTGAATCCAGCCTTGCGGATGTTCTCCAGAACGGCGCGTCCAACGGAGACCGGGCGGGCGCTCGCACCGACGAGCGCGACCGAACGCGGCGACAGCAGGTTCTTCAGACGATAGGTTGACATGAAAGCAAATGCGCCCGGTCGGTGGCGGTTCCGATGGTTGACGATCAAGCCGAGACTGGCGACCCGCCTAGTACGAGATCATAACCCAGCACGGTGGCTCGCCAATGACGGTCTTTGTCACACCGCCCCAAACGATCTCGTTCAGGCGCGAATGATGGTAGGCGCCCATGACGATCGCATCGATGGCATGGGAATTCGCCCAGCTTCCGAGCACTTTGCCAATCGAGCTGCCGCTGCCCTTCGTGGTTTCGAACGAGGCGTAGACCCCGTGTTCCCTCAAGTGATCGACCAGAGCCGTCCCGGATTGCACGATCGCGTCGGACTTGTCGTCCGCTACGGTCACCACGCGGACCGAGGCGGCTGCCTGAAGGATAGGCAGCGCGTCGCCGACCGCCCGCGCCGCACGCGCCGAGTGATCCCAAGCGATCATGATGTTCTCGAATTCCGGGCGCAGTTGGTCCACCTGCTGCTCCGGGCAGAGCAGCACTGGCCGCCCGGATTCGAACAGGAGCGTCTCGATGATGTGCTCGGTTCGGCTGTCGTGTGGCTTCACGGGGACCAGCGTAAGATCGCTGAAGCGGCCGTGTTCGGCCAGGACTGACGCGATCTGGTCTGCCGGCACCTTGGCCGACCGGCTTTGAGCGCGAATACCGGTGCGGGAGGTTGCGCGGGTGAACGCATCCAGGAGATGCTGACTGTCGCCGGCCTCAAGCGACCCGTCTGCCTCGGCCGCATCGGGGAGCATCACCTTCGGCCGCACGAAAACATCCTCTTCGAGTGCCAGCGCGGTGATCCGGGCGCCGAGGTCGCCGGCAACGGCCACGCATTTCTCGATCGCAACAAGGGCCGGGCCGCGTGGCTGGCCGACGAGCGGCAGAAAGACGTCCTTGATCGGCATCGGAATTCTCCTTGGCCACCAGAATAGGCCGGCTTTCGTTGGGACGCTTGATCCTCGTCAAGGCCGGGAACTCCGACCGGTCGGAGGGAGACAGGCGTTGACCGAAGTCAAGGACTGGCCGCGGTCTGCTTCTATGGATTACCCTGATCGCGGGGCGAGCCGCCTTCCGACGCATCTGGACGTACCAGCTGGAATGACCGACGATTCTGCGACCCAGGACCGGATCTTTGCGGCGCTCACCAATTCCGCGGATCATCCAAACGTGAGGCGGATCGATACGCACGCAGCTTCGGTCTTTCTCGAAGGCGGGCGTGCTCTGAAAATCAAGCGCGCCGTGCAATTTCCGTTCCTCGATTATTCGACGCTCGAGAAGCGCAGGACGGCGTGCGAGGAGGAGATCAGGATCAACCGGCCGCTGGCGCCGCAGATCTATCACCGCGTCGTCGCGATCACGGAAGAGGCCGATGGATCGGTGAAGGTCGACGGAAGCGGCCGGCCGATCGAGTACGCGGTTGATATGTTGCGCTTCGACGAAAACCGCACGCTGGATCATCTGGCCAAGGCCGGCCCGCTGGATGAAAGTCTTGTATCGGCCGTCGCCGAGACGATCGTGGCTTCGCACGCGCAGGCTGTTCGCGCCGACGGCAACGCATGGGTTTCCTCCATCCCCGGCCTGATCGATGGCAACAGCAATGGCCTGCGGGCCGGCAATCATTTCGAAGCCGAAGAGATCGCGCAGCTCGGCAGAGACTCGCACGCAATGTTCCTCCGCCTCCGGCCTTTGCTCGAAGAGCGCGGCCGTCAAGGTTTCGTGCGCCGCTGCCATGGCGACCTGCATCTTGCGAACATCGTGGCGATCGACGAGCAGCCGGTGCTGTTCGACGCCATCGAGTTCGACGCCCAGATGGCAACCACCGACGTGCTCTACGATCTCGCATTCGGATTGATGGACCTGTTGCATCACGATCAACCACGCGCGGCCAACATCGTATTGAACCGCTACCTCGCCGCAACTTCGGTTGCGAATCTCGACGCTCTCTCCGCACTGCCGCTGTTCATGTCCATCCGGGCGGCGATCCGCGCCCAGGTCGCGCTGGCACGGCTGAAGCCGCCGCATCCCCATGATACGGGCATTCTCGACGGTGCACGGCGCTATTTTGGCCTCGCCCGCGTGCTGATCCAGCCGCCAGCCCCCCGGCTGGTAGCAGTCGGCGGATTGTCAGGCACCGGAAAGACGATTTTGGCACGCGCGCTCGCGCCGGATATTACGCCGCTGCCGGGGGCCGTCGTGCTGCGCAGCGACCTCGTCCGCAAGCAGATGTTCGGGGTCGAAGATACGGACCGGCTGCCGGCATCCGCATACACGCCGGAGGTCACGGCCCGCGTTTACGACATGTTGGCCGGGCACGCCGGGCGGGTGCTGGCGCAAGGCCATTCAGCGATCATCGACGGCGTGTTCGCCCGTGAGGACGAACGAGACGCGGTCGCCGCACTGGCGCGCAAGCGCAACGTGCCGCTGAGCGGCCTGTTTCTGGTTGCGGATCTCCCGACCCGGCAGGCGCGGATCGGAGGCCGCCGGGGCGACGCATCCGACGCCACGCAAGAGGTTGCCGCGCTGCAAGAGCACTATAATATCGGCCATGTCGGTTGGGCGACCATCGATGCATCCGGCACGCAAGAGCAGACGCTCCAGAACTGCCGGGACGCGATCGCCGAAAGCAAATAAGGCAATCTGCAGATGGCGCGACCCAGCACGAGTTCGACGGCCGCGCGCATCAAGCTTGCGGCGAGGCGCAATGCCCTGCCCGGCCGCCTCAGCCCCGGCATGGTCTGCGACACGGCCTTCCGGATCATCGCCCGCCGTCACCTCGCCGCCGTTCTCGCGCAGCATGACGGCACCTGCCGCGGCGATCCCGAGGCGCTGCACCAGATCCGGATTGCACTGACGCATCTGCGCACCGCCATCCGCTTCTTCTCGCCGATGGTCGATGATGCCCTTCGGCCGGAGGTCTGGACCGAACTAAAATGGTTGAACAGCCAACTCGGCATGGTGCGGGACCTCGACGTGGCAATCGAGCGGGTCATCGCCGAGAGTGGAGGCGAGTTGACCGTGATTGCCGAGCTCCAGCATTGGGACGAAAAGCGCGCCGAGAGCCATCGCCAGTTGGCGCGCGCGCTGCAATCCGCGCGGTATCGCCGTCTCGTCGAGCAGACGTCAGCCTGGATCGAGAGCGGCCCCTGGTCGACCCGGCGCAGCAAGGAAGCTATCAGGCTACGCCGCTGCACGCTCGCCGACCACGCTACAGCGAAACTCACGGAATGGGAAAGGACGCTGCTCAAGAAAGCACGCAAGCTCCGCAAGCTCGACGTCGGGAAACGGCACAAGCTGCGGCTTCTCAACAAGCGGCTGACCTATTCGATCGAATCGCTCGAGGACCTTTTCGCCGACGAGTCGTTGACCAAGCAGAAGTCGATCCTCAAGCAATTGCGCAAGGCGCAAAAATCCCTCGGGCAATTGAATGACGATGCGCGAGGGCAAACCTTGGCGGCGTCATTGAACGAGGCCGTCCCCGAGGCGGGCATTCGCTTCCTCAACCGCAAGCGCGAAAAGAAACTGTTGCGGACCGCCTCGCGCGCCTACCGGAAACTCGACAAGGCCAAGCCGTTCCGCTCCGCCGACCTTGCGCCGAATGCGGAGCCTGAGGACTAGGTTTGGACGTAGTCTCCCGGCGCGTCGGGCAGGCTGTCGACGTTCCCAAACCCCATCCGTGGCGGCTCATTGAGTACACCAGAGCGGGCGGTCAGCCATCTGGACCATTCTTGCCACCACGACCCCTTCGCATGCGGTGCCAGTTTCAGCCATTCATCGCGGTCGACATAGGGCGCATCCGCCGCCTTGGTCATGATCTGGTAGCTGTGCCCGGGCTCCTCAGGAGGCGCGACGATGCCGGCGTTATGGCCTCCGCTCGTCAACAGGAAGGTCACATCGGCGTCGACTTGATAGTGAATCTTGTAGACGGATTGCCACGGCGCCACGTGATCCCTGACCGTGCCGACAACAAACATCGGCGTGTGGATGTCGGAGAGTGATATGCTCTTGCCGTCGACGCGGTAACGACCTTCAGCCAGGTCATTGCTGAGGAACAGCTTGCGCAGATATTCAGAGTGCATGCGATAGGGCAAGCGCGTGGCGTCGGCATTCCAGGTCATCAAATCGCTCGGCGGCGCCCGCTCCCCCATCAGATAATTGTGCGAGAGCCGCGACCAGATCAGATCGTTCGAGCGCAGCAGCTGAAAAGCGCCGGCCATCTGCGTCGTATCGAGATAGCCTCGCTCCCACATCATGTCTTCCAGGAACGAGACCTGACTCTCGTTGATGAAAAGCGTCAGCTCGCCTGCTTCTGTGAAATCCGTCTGCGCAGCAAGCATCGTGATTGTCTTCAGCCGATTATCGCCGTCGCGCGCCATCGCTGCGGCCGCGATCGACAACAAGGTGCCACCCAGGCAGTAGCCAAGCGCATGAACTTTCCGGCGCGGCAAGATGCAGGCGATCGCATCCAGCGCAGCAAGGACGCCCGATGTGCGATAGTCATCAAACGCCACGTCGCGATCGGGCGCGTTCGGATTGCGCCAGGATATCGCAAATACGGTGAAGCCCTCGCCGGTCAGATATTTGACGAGCGAGTTCCGCGGCGACAAGTCGAGGATGTAGTATTTCATGATCCATGCGGGCACGATCAGGATCGGCTCCGGCCGCACCTTTTCGGTAGTGGGATGATACTGGATCAGCTCGATCAGCTCGTTGCGATAGACGACCTTGCCGGGCGACGTCGCAACGGTCTTGCCGACAATGAACTGTTCGTTGCCGGTCGACTTCCCCGCGGAGAGCATGCGCATCAAGTCCCTGCACCAGTTCTGCCACCCGAGTACGAAATTCTCTCCCCCACTCTGTAAGGCCTTCTGAAGGACCTCGGGGTTGCTGGCAGCGAAATTCGATGGTGCAAGCATGTCGAGCATCTGGCGTCCCGAGAACTCGACGATTGCTTCATTCGTGGGGGCGACGCCACGCACACCCGTCGCAGCATCGTGCCACCACCGTTCTCCGAGGAGAAACGACTGCGCCATCAAGTTGAAAGGAGGGCTTTGCCATAACGGCCCTGCGAAGCGACGGTCCTGCGCTTGAGGCTTGATCACCGACCAAAGGTTTTGGCCTGGTGCAGCGGCATGCGCGACGGCGTCGAAATACCGGCTGGTGTCCCGAACGATCTCGCGCGTCCTCTCCAATTGGCGCTGCGGTGCTGCTGCAAGATGCGAACTCCAATCGAGATAGGCGAGCGACAGCGCTAATGGCGAAATGCCGCCGGTGAATCGCGCCAGCATCGCATGGAAGGCCCGATCGAGCGGATATGGTTCGGGCACGGACGGCGCATCGCCAGCCGGAATACGCTCCTGAACGGTCGCGGCCGGCGTTGCGGAACCCTTTACCAGATCAACGGGCGGCTCGGACGCCAGTTGCCCTTCGGCTAGCAGGAGGTTCGATGCCTGCGTGACATTCATGGCTGGATATTCTTAGGCGTTTCGGATTTTCCGTCAGCGACAGCGCTGGTCAGCCGCGGCCGCTCGTTCAGCATGCCAAGGATGGCTGCCGCGACCCGTTCGCCATGCCGAAAATACCGATCGCAGTCGCGACGAATGAAGTCGAGCTGATGCTGGCTGCATTCCCGGTACATGGTTGTCCAATCCTTCACGGAGTGAGAGCCTGCCAGTTTCGACACGAACTCCGCGAACAAATGTGTCTCGGTTTGCGTTCGGTCCAGGAGTTCGTTGGCCATGAACACGACCTCCTCGAATATGAGCCCCTGCGCTCCAAGGGCGGTATCCAGCGCACGCTGGTTCGCGCTGGCCAGCCCTGCAATTGGATTGGAGGGCAACGGTTCGGCCGCAGGCTCTTGCAACTGGACGAGCTCACTCACGATCAGGCTCCTGATCACCCACAAGGGGCGCTTCTCCATCAGGGTACAGTCAACCGGGCCGGAAACGTTGAGCTGCATCAAGTCGGGCTACTCGCCGCGGCGGACTTTCCTTGATTGACCTGCGTCAAATCCAATCGCCATGCCGAGATTAAGCTCAACTTCAGAGTCATCAAAAGCCAGCGGAGACTGCCATGCGTGCCCATCAGATCATGACCCGGTCGGTCATCTCGGTTACCCCCGACACCAGCATCGTCGAGGCGGCAAACATCATGCTGAAGCGGCATGTCAGCGGTCTCACGGTTGTGGACGGCGCCGGCAAGCTGATCGGCGTGGTCTCGGAAGGCGACTTCATCCGCCGCAGCGAAATCGGCACGGGACGCAAGCGCGGGCGCTGGCTGCGGTTCATTCTCGGATCCGGCAAATCGGCCAACGACTTCATCCACGAGCACGGCCGCAAGGTCTCGGAGGTGATGACCCCTTCACCGGTGACCATCAGCGAGGATACGGCACTTGCCGAGATCGTCGACCTCATGGAACGGAACAATGTGAAGCGTCTGCCGGTGATCCACGGCGACAAAATCGTCGGCATCGTGTCGCGGGCGAACCTGCTCCAGGCGGTGGCGGACCTCGCCCGGGACGTACCCGACCCGACCGCGGACGACGATCACATTCGCAGCCGCATCATCGATACCATGGAGAAGAACGACTGGTGCCCGTTCGGGCTGAATGTCATCGTCCGCGACGGCATCGTTCATCTCAGCGGCGTCATCACCGAGGAGCGCGCGCGACAGGCCGCGGTCGTCGCAGCGGAGAACGTCAACGGCGTGAAGAAGGTGCATGACCATCTCTGCTGGGTCGACACCATGTCAGGAATATATCTGAACTCGCCCGAGGATGATGACCTCGCCAAAGCAAGCTGACCAAGGCAAGCTGAGCGCGCGCCCGATCGCAGCTCAGCGCGGAATGACGGCGGTGGCTTCGATTTCGACGCGCGCCGCCTTCTCGACGAGGCGGGCGACCTGAACCAGCGCCATCGCTGGATAGTGGGTGCCGAAGATGGCGCGGTAGACCTTGCCGAGCTCTTTCAGGTTCGCCAGGTACTCGTCCATGTCGACGACGTACCAAGTCAGGCGCACCAAATGCTCGGGCTGCGCGCCGCCCTCTGCGAGGATCGCGGCGATATTGCCTAGGGTTTGGCGCACTTGCGCGACAAAACCCTCCGCGAGACGCTCCTCCGCATCCCAGCCGATGACGCCGCCGGTGACGACGATGCGTCCCTCGGCGGCCATGCCGTTGGCATAGCCTTTCGGCACCGGCCAACCGGACGGCTGGAGCACCTGCGCCCTGGCGCGGGTTTCGTCCTCGGCTGCTGTCGGCAGCGCCGCGAGGTGCGGGCCTTTCGGCGTCGTCACAGACAATTCTCTATCCTTCTCATTCCGCCGCGACGCCGGAGGACGTCACCGCGGTCTGCACCAGTTGCCGCAGGGCAAAGCGCTTTAGTTTGCCGGTCTCGGTCTTCGGGAGTTGCGTCACGAACTCGATCGCGCGCGGATATTTGTATGGCGCGATCTCGCGTTTGACATGCTCCTGCAACGCAGTCACGAGCTCGGCGTCCGGCATTACGCCCGGTGCGGCAATGACATAGGCCTTCACAATCATGCCGCGCGCCTCGTCCGGCGCGCCGACGACCCCGCACTCGACGACGGATGGGTGCGTGAGCAGCGCCGCCTCGACGTCCGTGCCTGCGATGTTGTAGCCCGCCGACACGATCATGTCGTCCGAGCGTGACTGGTACCAGAAATAGCCCTCGCTATCCATCAGATAGGTGTCGCCGGTAATGTTCCAGCCGTTCTGGACGTATTTGCGCTGCCGCTCGTCGGCGAGATAACGGCATCCGGTCGGCCCGCGGACGGCGAGCCGTCCCATCGTGCCCGGCGGCAAATCATTGCCGGACTCATCGACGATCTTCGCCTCATATCCTGGCACCGGCTTGCCCGTCGCACCGGGGCGGATTTCGTCCTCGGTCGCGCTGATGAAGATGTGCAGCAGCTCGGTCGAGCCGATGCCGTCCATCAGCTTGATGCCGGTCGCCTTCAGCCAAGCATCGAATGTCGGCTTGGGCAGCGTCTCGCCGGCGGACACGCATTTGCGAAGCGAGGAAATATCGCGGCCCGGAAGCTTGCCAATCATCGCCCGGTACGCGGTCGGCGCGGTGAAACAGACCGTCGTCTTGTACTGCTCGATCGCATTCAGAATGTCGTCGGGCGCCGTCTTCTCCAGAACGACGAAGGAGGCGCCGATGTGCATCGGAAACAGCACACCGCCGAAGCCAAACGTGAAGGCGAGCGGTGCCGAGCCGACGAAGCGATCCTTCTGCTCCGCGCGCAGGATGTTGCGCGCATAGCCATCGCACACCGCCAGCATGTCACGGTGGAAATGCATGGTGCCCTTGGGATCGCCGGTCGTGCCCGACGTGAACGCGATCAGGCAGACGTCGTCGGAGGCGGTATCGACAGCTTTGAACTCGGGACTTGCATCCCCCATCAGCGCCTCGAGCGAGTCACCGGCGCCGTTGCCCCAGTAGACCACGCGCTTGAGGCCGGGGCCTGCGGCTTTCGCCTTCTCCATTTCCTCGGCGAGCTTGCCATCGCAGAGCGCGAGCGTGATCTCCGCCTTCTGGATCGGATAAGACAGCTCCTTCGCACGCAACAGCGGCATGGTCGCTACGACGATGCCTCCGGCCTTGATTACCGCCAGATAGGTCGCGACCATCATCGGATTGTTGGCCGAGCGAAGCAGCACGCGCCCGCCGGTGACGAGACCTAGCTTGCCGACCAGCACATTGGCGATGCGGTTCACGAGCGTTTGCAGCTCACGATAGGTGTAGCTGACGGCGGGGCTGATCACGCAGGGAGCGTCGCCATGTCCCTGCTCGACCCAGCGGTCGAGGAAATAGCTGACGCAGTTGAGGCGAGGCGGATATTGCAGTTCCGGTCGCGTGAAGATGAATTCCGGCCAGAGCTCGCGTGGCGGAAGATGCTGCCGCGCGAACGCATCGACATGGGCAGTCGCGGCGTCGTCGTCACGCGAGCCCGAGACTTGAACCTTGGCGGCGTTGGCCATCGCACGCTCCTTTCAGCATGGAAAGCACCCGGCAGCACTAACTCGGAAACATTTTAGGCTTAAAGCAATTTCGCGCAATAGCGGATTTTGGGCATCCCATGCTTTTTCCGGCGGCAAACGGGATTGTGGGTGCCTCAGCCGCGGACCTAGGCCCGGCGGCGAGCGGCCGATTTCTGCGCCGACGCCTTGGTCTTGGCGAGCAGGCGCATCAGCTCGCGCACATCCTTCGGCGTCAGATCGCCGAAGAGATCGGCGATCCAGGTCTCGTGTTCCGCGGCCATTCTGCGAAACTCGGCCCGACCGAGTTTGGTCAGCCGGATCACCTGGACGCGGCGGTCCGTCTCCGACGTGCGGCGGTCGAGATGACCGGATTCCACGAGGCGCTCGACGAGGCCAGTGACGTTGCCGTTCGACACCATCATGCGCTTGGAGACGTCGGACAGCGTCATGCCGTCCGGCGCCTTGTCGAGCTGCGCCATCAGATCGAAGCGAGGCAATGTGACGTCGAAGCGGTACCGCAGCCGGCCACGGACCTCGCCCTCGATCAGGGTCGTGCAGGTCAAGAGGCGCAGCCACAGCCGAAGCTCTTCGGCGTGATCCTCCGGCGTTTCGACGGCCTTGGTCTCGGAATCGAGCATGTTGATGCAGTCACTCTCGGCCGGCATGGGCGCCCGGCACGGAATCCCAACGTTTTGAGCTTCAAATAAATCGAAGCCGGCCGCAAGCCTAAAGCCGCACCAATCGACCGCATGCCGATTTCTTTAGGCTTCAAATAATTGGCGCGCCGCTTGCATGCACCGCTACCCGCAGGATGACGACTTGAGCTTAGCTTGCCGCGGCAGCAATCATCGGCATAAACTTGGATTGGAGTAGCGGCTTGCAGCGCAAGTCCTGTTGTCACGGGGGACAGATCATGAAGACGCAAATGACGTTGGCCGCAGCCGCCTTGCTGCTTGGCACCGCGGTGAGTCCTTCCCTCGCCCAGGAGAAGATCAAGCTGGGTGTGATCGTGACCCTGTCGGGACCTGCCGCCGCGCTCGGCCAACAGGTTCGCGACGGCTTTGCGCTTGGGATGAAGGATCTCGGCGGCAAGATGGGCGGCCGCGATGTCGAGGTCGTCGTGGTCGACGACGAGTTGAAGCCGGACGCAGCGGTCACCAAGGTCAAGGGCCTTCTGGAGCGTGACAAGGTCGACTTCGTGGTCGGCCCGATCTTCTCCAACATCCTCCAGGCGATCCACCGGCCGGTCACGGAATCGAAAACCTTCCTGATCAGCCCCAATGCCGGCCCGTCTACGTTTGCCGGCAAGGACTGCAACCCGTTCTTCTATGTGACCTCGTACCAGAACGACCAGGTGCACGAAATCCTCGGCAAGGTCGCGCAGGATCGCGGCTACAAGCGCATGTATCTGATGGTGCCGAATTATCAGGCCGGCAAGGACTCGGTCGCGGGCTTCAAGCTCGACTACAAGGGCGAGATCGTCGAAGAATCCTACATGCCGCTCAACACGCTGGACTTCCAGCCGGAGCTTTCCAAGATTTCATCGCAAAAGCCGGATGCGCTCTTCACGTTCATGCCCGGCGGCCTCGGGGTCAATTTCGTCAAGCAATACCGGCAGGCCGGCCTCGCCGACAGCATTCCGGTGCTCTCGGCTTTCACGGTGGATGAATCGACCTTGCCGGCACAGCAGGACGCGGCGGTCGGCATGTTCGGCGGCGCGAACTGGGCTCCCAATCTCGACAATCCCCAGAACAAGAAGTTCGTCGCCGCCTACGAGGCCGCCTATAACGGCGTGCCCGGTACCTACGCCTTCCAGGCATACGATGCCGCGATGCTGATCGACAGCGCCGTCAAGGCCGTGAAGGGCGACCTTTCCAATAAGGACGCGGTCGCGGCCGCTCTGAAAAAGGCCGACTTCACCTCCCTGCGCGGCGCCTTCAAGTTCAACACCAATGGTTATCCGATCCAGAATTTCTACCTGACCAAGGTCGCCAAGCGCGCGGACGGCAAGTTCCAGACCGAGATCGTCCAGAAAGTCTTCGAGAATTACGGCGACCGCTACGCCAAGGACTGCAAAGCGGCGAACTAGGCCGCACGTCGCGTCGAGGGAGGATCACAATGAAGAGCGAAATCACCGGCATTACACGGGCCAATGAGGGGATCCAGGGCATCTCCTGGAATATCCTCGGCCAGACCTATGTGCCGAAGAGCAACACGGAGCACAGCTTCTCCTGGCATGCGACGCTGCCGCCGGGCACGTTCGTGCCGCCGCACATCCATCCCGACCAGGATGAATATCTCTACATGCTGGAGGGCAAGCTCGATTTCATGCTCGGCAATTCCGAGTCGCAGGCGACCGCGGGCGACCTGATCCGGCTCGGCATGGGCGTGCCGCACGGCATCTTCAACAAATCGGAGCAGACCGCGAAGGTGTTGTTCTGGGTGTCACCGACCCGCAAGCTATTCGACCTGTTTTGGGGCCTTCACAACATGAAGGAACAGAAGCCCGAGGACGTGGTGGCGATGGCGGCCGAGTTCAACATCCATTTCCTGCCACCGCCTCCCGGCGGCTAGATTCAAGCCCGCACCGCCGCAAGTCCCGGCACTGCGGCGAAGCCGGCCTTGGTAGCATAGCCGCGCACGATCGCCTCGCGCTGGGAATAGCTCAGCACGTTGTCGACATTATCGAAACCATCAGGCGCAAGCTGCTCGACGGCGTCGATGACGCCCTCGGGGCCGCCGCGCCGGTTGGAGCGGACAATGTCCGCGGTCATGGGCAGGCGCTTCTTCTCGTATTCAAGCAACGCCTGGCGCGGATGCTCGGCGCGCACCAGCGCGTCAGCGAGGCAGCGCGCATCGAGGATGGCCTGCGAGGCGCCATTGGAGCCAACCGGATACATCGGATGGGCGGCATCGCCGAGCAACGTGACTCTGCCCGACGACCAATAGGGCAACGGATCCCGGTCGCAGGTCGGATATTCGTAGAACTCCGGCGTGGCCGAGATCAGGCTCTTCACGTCGACGTAAGGCACCGAAAAGCGCGCCACATGCGGCATCAGCTCCTCGCGACGGCCCGGCCGCGACCAGTCTTCCTTGCGCGGCGGCGGGGCATTGCCCTCGCCGACTTTCACCAACACCGCCCAGTTGGTGAGACGGCTCGCCGGGCTCGACCCCTCCGCAATGGGATAGATCACCACCTTGGCGTTGAGGCCGCCGGCGACGATCATCGACTTGCCGGTGAGGAATAGCGGCCAATCCCGCGCACCGCGCCACAGCATCAGGCCGTTCCAGCACGGCGGCCCCTCGCTCGGGAACAGCGTGTCACGGACCCGCGAATGGATGCCGTCGGCACCAATCAGGATGTCGCCGCGCGCGGTATGGATGTGCGCGCCAGCGCGATCGAAGAAGTAAGCGGTGACGCCGCTCTCGTCCTGCGTGAAGGCACCGAGGCGGCAGCCGGTGTGGATGGCCTCCGGCCCGAGCCGCTCCTCGACGGCCCGATGGATGACGCCCTGAAGGCGGCCGCGGTGGATCGAGAATTGCGGCACATCGTGGCCGGCGTCGATGCCGCGGGCCTCGCGCCAGACTTCCTGGCCGTGACGGTTGAGGTAATAGAGCTGGTCGGTGCGGATCGCGACATCGTCAAGCTGCTGGAGCAGACCGAGGCCCGCCAGCTCGCGCATGGCATGCGGCAGCGTGTTGATGCCGACGCCAAGCTCGCGGATGGTGTCGGACTGCTCGAAAATCTCGCAAGCGAGGCCCCGCGAGCGCAGCATCAATGCGGTGGTGAGACCACCGATACCGCCACCGACGATAATCGCCTTCATCGCCCTCACTCCACTCGGTACACACCAGGCAATACGGCCAAATTCGCACGGGCGGTCACTCGGCCGCAAGCGGCTTTGTCGCCTCCGCCTTGAGCTCGGCCCGGGTCTTGGGCTTAGCCTTAATTCTCAGCTCCTCGAGATCCTGCCGGTCGCGCACGCTGTTGCGGAAAATCTGATCTTTTCCGGGAAGATATTGCGGCGGGCAGAACGCCTCGTCCGCCCCGTACCAGGCCGCCGCCCTCATGGTGAAGAAGGGATCGACCAGATGCGGCCGCCCGAGCGCAACGAGGTCCGCGCGGCCGGCAGCCAGGATGGTGTTGGCCTGGTCCGCCGTCGTGATGTTGCCGACGCACATCGTGGCCACGCGCGCCTCGTTGCGGACCTGGTCGGAGAACGGGGTCTGGAACATGCGCCCATAGATCGGCTGCGCATCGCGCACGGTCTGCCCGGTCGAGACGTCGACGAGGTCGACGCCGGCTTCGGCAAAAGCGCGCGCGATCGCCACCGCGTCGTCGCCGCCGATGCCACCCTCGGCCCAGTCGGTCGCGGAAATGCGCACTGACATCGGCTTGTGCGACGGCCATACGGCCCGCAGCGCCTCAAAGATCTCGAGCGGGAAGCGCAGGCGATTTTCGAGCGAGCCGCCATACTCATCCGTGCGGGTGTTCGTCAGCGGCGAGATAAAGCTCGCAAGCAGATAGCCGTGGGCGCAGTGCAGTTCGAGCATGTCGAAGCCGCAGCGTTCGCCGCGCTCGGCCGCCTCGACGAAAGCGTCCCTCACTGCGTTCATGCCGGCGCGATCAAGCTCGCGCGGGACCTGGCTGTCGGGGAAATAGGGCAGCGGCGATGCGGAAGTCACCTCCCAGCCGCCTTCGTCCAGCGGACGGTCCATGCCGTCCCACATCAGCCTGGTCGCACCCTTACGCCCGGCGTGCCCCAATTGCAGGCAGATTTTTGCGGCTGAATTGGCATGAACGAAATCAACGATGCGCCGCCAGGACGACTCCTGCTCATCATTCCACAGTCCTGCGCAGCCGGGCGTGATGCGGGCGTCGCGGGCAACGCAGGTCATCTCCGTGAAGATCAAGCCGGCGCCGCCGATCGCGCGCGATCCATAATGCACAAGGTGGAAATCGGTCGGCACGCCCTCCTTCGCCGAATACATGCACATCGGCGACACCACGGCGCGATTGGCGATCTCCATCTCGCGCAGCCGGAAGGGCTGGAACAGCGGCACCATTGGCTTCTCGGTGTCGACGTCGAAACCGCTGTCACGAACACGCTTGGCAAACGATCTTTCGACCTCCGCCACGAAGTCGGGGGCGCGGAGTTTCAGATTGTCATAGGTGATCGCCTTCGAGCGCGTCATCACGCCAAAGGCGAACTGCACGGGATCGAAATCCCAGAATCGGTCGACATGCTCGAACCAGACCAGCGAGACGTCAGCGGCGTGCTGCGTCTTCTCGACCTCCTCACGCCGTCCGTGCTCATAGACGTCCAGCGCCGCCTTGATGCTGGGCGCCTTCTCCATGGCGTCAGCCAGCGCGATCGCGTCTTCCATCGCGAGCTTGGTGCCCGAGCCGATCGAGAAATGCGCGCTCGCCTTGGCGTCGCCGAGCAGAACCATGTTGTCCTTGACCCAGCGCTTGCTGCGGATCATCGGGAAGTTGCGCCACGTCGAGCGGTTGGTGAGCAATTGGTGCCCATCGAGGAACCAGCCGAAGATCTCGGCCATCCGCGCAGCGGACTGGGTCTCGTTCAGCCCTGTCAGTCCGGCCCGTTCGAACGTCTCCGGATCGGTCTCGAAAATCCAGGTCGAGTGCCCGGCTTCATATTGATAGGCATGGGCGATGAACGGCCCCCACTCCGTCTCCTGGAAGATGAAGGTGAAGGCATCCAGCGGCCTGGTCGAGCCCATCCAGGCGAATTTGTTGGTACGGAGGTCGACTTCCGGCGCGAAATGATCGACATATTTGTCGCGGAAGCGGCTGTTGATGCCGTCCGCGACCAGGATCAGATCGGCGTCGGCGAAGCGGGATTCGTCCTCGACGTCCGCCTCGAAATTCAGGACGACGCCCAGTTCGCGCGCGCGCGCCTGGAGGATCAGGAGCAGCTTCTGCCGCGAGCAGCCACAAAAGCCGTTGCCGCCGACCCGATGGACCGTTCCGCGGAAGTGCACGGCGATGTCATCCCAGTAGGCGAATTCCTGGGTGATGCGGCGATAGCTCGGAAGGTCGTGCTTCTCGAAATTATCAAGCGTGGCGTCCGAGAACACCACGCCGAAGCCGAAGGTGTCGTCGGCGCGGTTGCGCTCGTAGACCGCGATCTCGGCGCTCGGTCGCTGCTTCTTCAGCAGGATTGCAGCGTAGAGACCCGCAGGTCCGCCACCGATGATCGCGACTTTCATGGGAGCCTCGCCAATTCAACCCGCCGAAACTATTTTAAGCCTAAAATAATTTCGCGCAAGTCCCCATTGCGGTGGGCTGCCGGCAAAGCCCGGCTTAGTCTCCCCTGAAGACCGGCTTGACCTTGTCGGCAAAGGCCTCGAAGGCCCGTTCGAAATCGGCCGTCGTCATGCACAGCGCTTGAGCAATAGCTTCGGCCTCGATCGCCTCCTCCACCGACATGGCCCATTCCATGGCCAGCATCCGTTTGGTCATGGTGTTGGCAAAAGTCGGTCCCTCCGCGATTTGCTTGGCGAGCACTTGTGCCTGGGGCAGCACCTGCTCCGGCGTGACGAGGCGGCTGAAGAAGCCCCAGCGCTCGCCCTCCTCCGCGGTCATGAACCGGCCGGTGTAGAGCAACTCGGAGGCGCGAGATTGTCCGATGATCCGCGGCAGGATCGCGCAGGCGCCCATGTCACAACCGGCGAGGCCGACCTTGTTGAAGAGGAATGCGACCTTGGCTCCGCTCGCCGCAAGCCGCATGTCCGACGCCATGGCGATGATCGCGCCCGCGCCGGCGCAGATGCCTTCAACCGCGGCAACGATCGGCTGCGGGCAGGCTCGCATCGCCTTGACGAGGTCGCCGGTCATCCGCGTAAACGCCGTCAGCCCCTTGGTGTCCATATTCACGAGCGGACCGATGATCTCGAACACATCGCCGCCGGAGGAGAAATTGGCACCAGCGCCGGTCACGACGATGGACTTGACTGCATCATCGAATGCGCAGGCGCGAAAGAAATCGGTGAGCTCGCGATAGCTCTCGAAGGTCAGCGGGTTCTTCCGTTCCGGACGATTGAGCGTAACTGTTGCAACACCATCGACCACGGCCAGCAGGAAGTGCTGCGGCGAATAGTCCGCAAGCGGTAAGGTCACGGGATTGGCTGGTCTGCTCATACGATCTCCTTGGCTTCCATGTTCCGCGCCTTAGCCATGCGCTAAATCTCACCACCGGCAACAGCGATGGCCTGCCCGGTGATTGCGCCGGCGCCCTCGCCGCACAGCCAGAGCACGGCATCCGCGACCTCCCGAGGAGAGATCAATCGTCCTTGCGGATTATGTTTCGCGAGTTCGGCAATGGCCTGCTCGCGGCTGCGCCCCGTCTTTTTCATGATGTTCTCGATGCTGCCGGCCACCAGATCGGTGTCGGTGAAACCGGGACACACCGCGTTGACGGTCACGTTGCTGCCGGCCGTCTCCAGTGCAAGCGAGCGCACGAGACCAATCACGGCGTGCTTGGCGGCAGTGTACGCGCTCACGTAAGCATAGCCCTTGAGCCCCGCCGTCGACGCGATCGCGACGATACGGCCATAGGGACGATCCTTCATCCCGGGCAGCACAGCGCTGACAGCATGGACCACGCCCATGAAATTGACGTCCATCATGCGCGCGAACAGGGCGCTGTCGGATTTGGAGAACGGCGCGGACTCGGCACTTCCCGCGTTGGCGATCAGAATATCGATCGGCTGCCGCGCGCTCGCTTCAGCGATGGCGGCTTTCAACGAAGTTTCGTTCGAGACGTCGGCGACGACCGCAAAATGCGCTGCCCCTGCGCTGACAGCCTCTTCAAGCGTCGCAGCGCTCCGACCAAGGACGGTCACGGTAGCACCGGCCTCGACGAGCGCTGCTGCGATGGCGCGACCAATGCCGCGACCGCCACCGGTCACCAGCGCGTGCGGCGAATGCGGTAATCCGGACATGCGCTGGCTTCCTTGCATTCTGCTGATCGCTCTCTCGATATATTTTAACCTTCAAACTTTTGCAAACAAAGCTCGACGCGACTCCGCGAACGGCCGCACGCCGGCCCGAAAATTGCTTTAAGTATAAAATTATCTCTTCCCATCCCTCACAGGCCTGTTAGCATCGAAGGGCCGAGCAAAAGGATGTCGCGTGTCGCAGCCTGCGCCAATGATAACAAAGGACGGCCGCTTCGCCTATGAAGCCGCGGGCGATCCGGGCGGGACACCTCTGATTTTCCTGCATGGCATCGGCGGTGCGGCACGGGCCTGGCGGCAGCAGCTTGCCACATTCGGCGGCCGCTTCCACGCGATTGCATGGGACATGCCCGGCTATGGTGGGTCGGCACCGCTCGCCAGCGTCAGCATCGCTGCCCTGGCGGATGCGCTTCAGCGATTCATCGAGCAGCTTGGGGCGAGCAGGCCAATTCTGGTCGGCCATTCCATCGGTGGCATGATCGTCCAGAAATGGCTGGTGCAATCCCCAAACCTGGCGCGCGCGGTCGTGCTGGCGCAGACCAGCCCCGCCTTCGGCAAGGCCGACGGTGATTGGCAGAAATCGTTTATCGCCGCACGGCTCGGGCCGCTCGATCGCGGTGAAACGATGAAGTCGCTGGCGCCCTCTTTGGTGAAGGAACTCGTGGGCGACGATCCTGATCCCAGGGGAATGGAGGTTGCACGCGAGTGCATGGCAAGCGTGCCCGAGGCGAGCTATCGCGCCATGATGCTGGCCTTGATTGGCTTCGACCAACGCAGCACCCTCAAGGACATTTCCATCCCGACGCTGCTGCTGTCCGGCTCCAAGGACAACAACGCGCCAGCGCCGATGATGGCGAAGACGGCGACCTACATTCCCTCCGCGGAATATGTCGAACTCGACTCTGTCGGCCATCTCGCCAACCTCGAACGTCCGGATGCCTTTGACGAGGCCCTCGGCCGCTTCCTGAATTCCGTCGCGACCAGAACGTAGGTGACTGCGCAATGACCATGCAAGTCAGCAACACCATCGGCGCGACTGACAAGGTCGCGTTGGATGCACCGATCTTCGATCCCGTCGCGTTCCGCCTGAGCGACGAGCAGGCCGGCATCATCGCGCGGGCGCGCGAGATCGGCCAGAACGTGTTCGCTGGCCGCGCCGCGACTTACGATCGCGAGGCGATCTTCCCGTCCGAGAATTATCGCGACCTGCATCGCGTCGGCTTGCTCGGTATTGCCGTGCCCAAGAAGCATGGCGGGCTCGGCGCGAATTATCAAACTTACGCACTGGCGGCAGCCGAAATCGGCCGCTATTGCGGCGCGACCGCACTCACATGGAACATGCATGTCTGCTCGACACTGTGGTCGGGCCCGCTCGCCGACGATCTGGACATGGATGCAAGAACCCGTGCCGAGCACGAGGGGCGACGTGCAGTCCACTACAAGCGCATCGTCGAGGACGGCGCGATCTATTCGCAGCCCTTCTCGGAGGGCGGTGCGGCAGCCGCAGGCGGCGTCGCTTTCGGCACGGAAGCAAGGCCGGTCGAGGGCGGCTGGATCGTCAACGGCAAGAAGATCTTTGCATCGCTCTCGGGCCATGCGGACTATTACGGCGTTCTCTGCACCGAGATCGAGGAAGGCGAGAAGGCTTCGCGCCGCAATACGCTTTACCTCGCCATTCCTGCAAAATCGGAAGGCGTTTCGGTCGTCGGTGACTGGGATCCGCTCGGCATGCGCGGGACGGTCTCGCGCACGCTGCTGTTCAAGGACGTGTTCGTGCCAGCAGATTCGGCGCTGATGCCGCGGGGCGTCTATTTCCAGGCCGCGATGCGCTGGCCGCACATGTTCCTGACGCTGTCGCCGACCTATATGGGCCTTGCACAAGCCGCCTATGACTTCACCGTGCGCTATCTGCGCGGCGAAGTGCCGGGCATGCCGCCGGTCAAGCGCAGGATGTATCCGACCAAGCAGATTGCGGTCGCGCAGATGCAGATCAAGCTCGAGCAGATCAAGGCGATCTGGTTCCAGGCGGTCACCGAGGCGCGCGCCAATCCGAGCAAGGAGCAGGTGCTGCGCGCCTATGCCGCGCAATATTCGGTGATGGAGGGCGCCAATGAGCTCGCCGCGCTCGCGATCCGTACCTGCGGCGGTCAGGCCATGCTCCGCTCGCTACCGCTCGAGCGGATCTATCGCGACAGCCGCTGCGGCTCGCTGATGCTGCCCTGGACAGCCGAGCTCTGTCTCGACCGGATCGGGCGCGAGGCGCTGTACGAGGCCGGCGAAACGGACGACTGACGGTGGATCTCTGCAGTCTGATCGATCGCAACGCGGCGTTCGCGCCGGACAAGACGGCCATTGCCTTCGAAGGCGGACGGTTGAGCTATGCGGCGTTCGCTGCACGCATCGAGCGGACGGCGGCGATATTGAAGCAGGAGCTCGGCGTAGGCCGGGGCGACCGCGTTGCGATCCTCAGCCTGAACCGGCCGGACTATCTGGTTCTGCTCTATGCCTGCGCGCGGCTCGGCGCGATGCTGGTGCCCCTGAACTGGCGGCTGGCTGTCGCCGAGCAGCTTTTCATCCTCACCGATGCCGGCGCCAAGGTCCTGGTGCTCGAGCAGGCATTTGAGGAGGTTCTTGCCGAGCTGGACGGCACCGCAATTGTCGGGCTCGATTTCGAGCCGCCCCGCGGCATGACGCTCGAAAGTCTGCTGGCCCGTAGCGAGGGCACCGGCCGCAACCCGCACACTGACCTCTCCTGTCCGCTTCTCATTGTCTACACCTCGGGAACGACCGGACGGCCCAAAGGCGCAGTGCTGCGCCAGGAGGCGCTGTTCTGGAACGGCGTCATGAGCCAGCATATGCACAACATGACGTCCGATGACCACGTGCTGACGCTGCTGCCGTTCTTCCACGTCGGTGGCCTCAACATCCAGACCACGGCGGCGCTGCAGCTCGGCGCGATGGTCACGGTTCACGCACGCTTCACGCCGGACACAGCGCTTGCAGCCATCGAACGGGAACGGCCGACGTTGACCGTGATGGTGCCGGCAATCATCCAGGCCGTAAGCGAGCATCCTGCCTGGACCACGACCGACCTTTCGTCGCTCAAAGCCGTCGCGACCGGCTCGACCATCGTGCCGCCGTATCTGATCGACCGCTTCGTCGCGCGCGGCGTCCCGGTCCTTCAGGTCTACGGCTCGACGGAAACTTGCCCGATAGCGGTCTACACCCGGCTTGGTGGCGATCTCTCGCGCGCGGGATCGACCGGACTTGCCGGCCTGTGTTGCGAAGCGAAAGTGATTGATCAGGCCGGCAGCGAGGTGCCGGCGGGCGCGCCGGGGGAGATCGCGGTGCGCGGACCCAACGTGTTCTTCGAATATTGGGGCAATGCGGACGCCACGCGCGATGCTCTGCACGACGGCTGGTATCGTACTGGCGATATCGGCCTGTGCGACGCGGACGGCTATTTCTGGGTGCGCGACCGCAAGAAGAACATGATCATTTCCGGCGGCGAGAACATCTATCCGGCGGAGGTCGAACGCGTCCTGCTCGAACATCCCGATGTCAGCGAATGCGCCGTGATCGGCCGGCCCGATCCACGCTGGGACGAGGTGCCCATCGCCTACGTGATCCCGCGATCCGGCTGTCGGCTGGAAGCAGACGCGTTGAAAGCGCATCTTCAGGCCCAACTCGCGCGCTACAAGATTCCGCGCGAGATCGTTTTCGTCGCCGACCTGCCGCGCACTGCGCTGGGCAAGGTTCAGCATTTCCTGCTGAAGCAGCTTGATGCGCAATCGCGCACGCAAGGAGAAGCATCTTGAAGATTGCGGTTCTGGGGGGAGGAAACGGCTCTTTCGCGGCCGCGGGCGATTTTGCGCTGTCGGGACATGAGGTCCGACTCTGGCGCCGCGACGCCGATCAGGTCGCAGCACATCGCGCCGCAGGCTCGCGCATCCTGGTGAAGGATCATAACGGCAGTCACGACGTCAAGCTCGCGCTGGTCACGACCGACATCGCCGAAGCCGTCAGCGGCGCAGAGCTGATCCTGTGCCCCGCACCCGCCTTCGCGCAGCCTGATATTGCGCGCCTGCTTGCTCCACATCTGCGGGATGGGCAGGTCGTGTTTCTGCCACCGGCCACGTTCGGCTCGATGATCTTCGCCCAGGCTGCGCGGGATTGTGGCAACCACGCCAAGGCGAGCTTTGCCGAGACCGGAACGTTGCCATGGCTGACCCGCAAGCACGGGCCATTCGAGGTCGCGATCACCATCCGCGCCAAGCGACTGCCCGTCGGCGTTTTCCCACTCGATCAGGCGCCGCGTGCACTTGCGGTGATTGGACAGGCGTTCCCCGGCGCAATCGAGCCGTGCGGAGATGCTCTCTCCGGTGCGCTGATGAACGCCGGCCCGATCATCCATCCGCCCCTGATCGTGATGAATGCAGGCCCGATCGAGCATTTCGAGAGATGGGACATCCACAAGGAGGGAACGCAAGCCGCGATTCGCCGGGTCACCGACGCGCTTGACGCCGAACGGATCGCCGTGCGTGAGGCGCTCGGATATGGCGCACCGCACTTTCCGCTCGCCCATCACTATGCCAAAGAAGGCGAGATCTGGATGTATGGCCGCGGCTCGCATGACCGGTTGACCGATTCCGGCGACTGGCGCGAGCGGATCGTGCTGACCGAGCACCGTTATATGAGAGAAGATTTGCGGCTTGGGCTATCGCTGCTGGTCTCCGTCGCCGGCCTGGCGGGCGTGGCTACGCCGCTGGCCAAGGCGTTCCTGGCCATTGGCGGCGCAGTTTGCGGTGAGGACTTTGCGCAAGGCGGCCGAACCCTCGAGACGCTGGGGCTCGGCAATCTCGATAAGGCCGCTTTGCGGACGCTTCTTCGCAGGGGATTTGACCGATGACCAGCCGAGCCATCATCGCCTGTCTCGGGGCCGGCCGCATGGGCCGCGGCATCGCCGTCGCGTTTGCCTACGCGGGGCATACGGTCACGATGATCGACGTCAAGGACCGCTCGGCGGAAGATTTCGCGAGGCTGGAGGCAGATGCGCTCGGCGAAGTCGGGACGACCTTTGCCAGCCTGTCGAAGCTGGGGCTACTGACCGAGGCGGATGTCGATCCGCTGATCGCGCGGGTCTCGGTGGTGCCGGCCGGCCTGAGCGATGTGGCACTATCCGATGCGGGAATAGTCTTCGAGGGAGTCCCCGAAGTCGTCGAGCTCAAGCGGGATGTGCTGGGGGCGGCCTCACAGCAAGTCGGCCCCGATACGATCATCGCATCGACGACGTCGACCATTCTCGTCGACGATCTCTCGGGCGCGATCGTGAATCCTCGCCGCTTCCTCAATGTGCACTGGCTCAATCCCGCCTATCTGATCCCGCTGGTCGAGGTTTCGCCCGGCAAGGCTACCGATCCCGCTGTCATCGACGAGGTCAAGGGGCTGCTCGAAGGCATCGGCAAGGTGCCGGTGGTCTGCGCGGCGACACCCGGCTTCATCGTGCCGCGCATCCAGGCGCTGGCGATGAACGAGGCCGCGCGCATGGTCGAAGAAGGCGTCGCCAGCGCAGAAGACATCGACAAGGCGATCCGCTACGGTTTCGGCTTCCGCTACGCCGTGCTTGGGCTGCTCGAATTCATCGACTGGGGTGGCGGCGACATCCTCTACTACGCCAGTCGTTATCTCGAAGGCGCACTCGGCAGCGACCGCTATCGCGCGCCGGACGTGATTTCAAGGAACATGCACGAAGGCCGGATCGGCCTGCGCACGGGTGCAGGCTTTCTCGATTATTCCGGCATGGACGTCGACGCCTATCGGGCAAAACGGCTTCAGGCCATGGTCGACCTGCTCCGTCACTTCGACCTGGCTCGGCCTCCTGTGCTCGATCGGAGCTAGCCGAAAACGTCCTGCAGCACTCCTTCACGCACGACCGCGACGCCATCGAGCTCGATCGTCGTCCCCATCATCGGCAGATCGAAATGGCCCGCCGTGTAGCGGCCGGCGAATTCGTTGGCACCGGTCGAGAACAGGAAGTTGCCGGAGACGGCACGAATTTCCGTGCCGTTGGTGTCGCGCTGGTCATACATCGACAGCGCCTCGTAGCGCGCGCCCGGATTCATGCCGAAACCGACATGCGATACCGCATAGGCTTCCCGATCGCCCCAGGCGGCAAGATAGGCACGCATCATTGCGGCATCCGTGCCTTCGCCTTCCAGCTCGACAACATAATCGTCCTTCAGTGTCATCTTCACCGGCGAAGTCAGGTAACGCTTGAAGGTCAGGTTGATGTCGCCGGGCGCCATCACCAGCGTGCCATTGATCGTTCCGCTCTTGGGGAAGCTGACGACGATGCCGCCGGGCCAATGCGCCAGCGTACCGGGTTTGTCGGTCCACCCCCACACACCGACCGTGGATGCGCCGACCATATCGACGTCGAGCGCCGTGCCGGCCTTTGACGTCACCCGCATCCGTTTGGTCCCGCGCAGCATCTTTGCCGCTGCGCGAACGCGCTTCTCGAGCGCGGGAACCGGCACCATCCGCTCCAGCGCCTCGGGATGCTCGTTGGAGATCACCAGGATGCGCGCGCCGGCTTTGAGGATCTCGGGTGTCTCGACCGCATGCATCAGGCCCTCGATGGTGCAATCCACCACAAAGCCAGCCTGCTGAAGCGCGGTGATCACCGGACCAAGCCGCTGGATCGCCTCGCTCGCACCCGTCGAGCGAACCGGAACGATATTCCGGTTACGCGGGGTCGGCATCACCACGTGAAACGGTCGCGCGCCCATCCGCAGCAGCGCGAGCTCCGCCAGGTGAACATTCAGCGCACGTGACTGGGTTTCCGAGAGGATCGCCGCGGTATCGCCGGCCTTGACGGCGCATCGCTCAAAAATCTCGCAAAATGCGTCGATCCATTTTGCCTCGATGCGATCAGCCAGCATGGTCTACTCCCGGTCTTCTGGTTTCTTCTTCGTCAGTTCATGCTTCGGGGAAACCCCGCAGCAAATACGCGCGCACAGCCCCCAGCAGGCCATTGAGGATCAGGCCCAGCAGCGAGATCGTGATCAGCGGAACGAACATATCGACCGCCTGAAAAGTCCGGGCCGCCGTGACGAGGACATGTCCGAGCCCGTCGCTCGACGTGATCATCTCGGCCAGAAACACCACGATGCAGGAAATGACAAGGCCGATCCGGCAACCGGTCAAGATCGACGGCATCGCGGCCGGCAGCACCACCTTGAACAGGATCTCATAGCGCGGCGTTCCCGCCGCCATAGCCGACCAGATCAGCTTCTGCTCCACCGTCGACGCGCCGTAATAGGTAGAGAGCAAAATGGGAAAGAGTGCATCCGCCGCCACCAGCGTGATCTTCGACCCGTGACCGAAGCCGAGCAGCAGCAGCAATGCTGGATAGAGCGCGACCTTGGGCAAGGGCGCGAGTACGCGAACGATCGGCCGGACCACGGCGTTGATAGCCGGACTGGCGGCCGCGGCGATGCCGATGCTGACACCGAGCACGACCGCAATCGCGAAGCCGGCAAACAGCCGGATCAGGGTCGCCGCGATCTCCTGCTGGAACGTCCATGTCACGAGCTGCTGCAGCAACCTGCTGAAGACGTATCCCGGTGGCGGCAGCAAGACCGCAGGCGCAAAGCCAAATGATACGAGGCCTTGCCACAGCGCGATCACCAGCACGATCGGCGCGAGGCCGAGGATGATGCTGGTGGAGCGAAGCTGCGGCATCATGAGAAGCTCAGCGGCAAATCGAACTGAGGCTCAGACCAGCGCACCAGCCTGGCGCGGACCCGCTCGAAGATCGCATCCAGGCAGATTCCCATCGCGCCGACGACAATGATCATCGCAAAGACGGTGTCGTATTGGCCCATGTCGAGGGCATTGAACAGGATATTGCCGGCGCCGGACTGACGCGCGATCATCTCGCTGGTAATCATCGTGATCAGCGCCAGCACGAGTCCGGTGCGGCAACCGGTCAGAATTTCCGGCAGCGCCGCCGGCAGTACGATCCGGACCAGCCGTTGCGCAGGCGAAAGCCCCATCGCGGCGCCCGACCACAGCATCTTCTCTTCCACCGCCCTGGCGCCCTCGAAGCTGTGATAGATCACGGGCAGGCTGACGCCGAGAAAGATCACCAGCGTCTTCGTGATGTCGCCGACGCCGAGCCACAGCATGATGATCGGCATCAAGGCTGCCTTCGGCACCGGGTAGATCACCATCAGGAGCGGATTGAAGAAGGCCGCGACGGCCCGGCTGCGGCCCATCAACAGGCCGAGTGGGATCGAAACCGATACCGCTATGCCAAACCCGACCGCCATGCGGCGGAGCGAGGCCAGGATGTTGATCAGAGCTTCCTTGTCTCCGAGGATGTCCGGGATTGCACGGATTGCCTCGATCGCCGTCGGGAAGCTGTCGTTCTTGAGCGCGAGTGACGCAACCTGCCATGCCGCAAGAAGCCCGATGCAGGCAACCACCGGCGCGGCACGCTTAGCCATGGCCGTCAGCGATGTCATGACGCCGATCCCGTCTCTTCGACCTCGTCGAACATGCGCTCGATATCGACGACGTATTTCTGGTACCGTGGATCGAGCAGCAGCTCGCTGCGGCGGCGCGGCCGCGGCAGATCGATGTCGATGACCTCGCGGATCCGGCCGGGAGACTTCGACATCATCACGACCTTGTCCGACAGGAAAACCGCTTCGTCCACAGAATGCGTGACGAACAGCACCGTCTTGCGATCACGCTCCCAGATATTCAGCAGATCGTTCTGCAGGCGCGTTCGCGTGTGAGCATCGAGCGCGCCGAACGGCTCGTCCATCAACAGAACCTCAGGATGGTAAGCCAGCGTCCGAGCCAGCGCCACGCGCTGCTTCATGCCGCCGGACAGCTCCTTGGGATAGAAGTTCTCGTAGCCCTTGAGCCCGACCATTTCGATCAGGGCACGGCTCTGTGCTTCCGCCTCGGTGGTGCGCACGCCCTGCTGGCGAGGGCCGTACATCACATTGCCCAGCACGGTCTTCCACGGAAACAACGCGAATTCCTGGAATACCGGACCGCGATCCGGCCCTGGTCCCCTGATCGTCCGTCCCCTGATCTTCGCTGAACCGCTGGTCGGGCTGACGAAGCCGCCGACGACGTAAAGCAGCGTGGACTTGCCGCAGCCGGACGGACCAAGGATGGAGACGAAGGCTCCCTCCTCGATCGAGAGGGAGATGTCCGATAGCGCTACATGGTCCTTGCGCGCCGAGGTCTGAAATACCTGCGAGACGCTCTCGATCTCGATGATTGCAGAAGCCGGCTTTTGCGGCGTCACCGGTCTCACCCATCCGCTCGATCTCGAAGGCACTACCTTCATCCCGTCTCACTTCATTCGCGCGAACCCAGCGCAACACGCTCGCTGAACATCCTCCGCCAGCGACGCAAGCTTAGCAAGAAACTTGCCAGACCAGTGGCTGTTTCCGGCAGGTTCGTCGCGTCATCCGAACCAGGGCCATTCTGCGGGCCCCTCATGTGTGACGGCCCCGCCCGGTGCCTGGCCAACCAATCGCGCATATTTCGCTAGCGCACCAGCACGGTGACGAGGCGGACGCGGCTTCCAATCCTGTCGGCGAGCAGTGAGTTCCTGCTCGTCGACCAGCATATCCATCCGCCGATTTGCGGCATCGATCCGGATCCTGTCGCCATCGCGAACCAGGGCCAGCGGACCGCCAACGAAGGCCTCGGGAGACACATAGCCGATGCACATTCCGCGCGTGGCGCCGGAGAACCGTCCATCCGTGATCAGAGCCACATTCTCGCCCATGCCCTGTCCGTAGATCAGCGCGGTGACGCCAAGCATCTCGCGCATGCCGGGGCCGCCCACCGGCCCTTCATTGCGGATCACGAGAACCTCGCCCGCCTGATAAGTGCGATCACGAACCGCCGCGACGCAGGCCTCCTCGTCTTCGAAAACGCGCGCCACGCCTTCAAAGAACTGGCTCTTCAGGCCCGCAACCTTGATGACCGCGCCGTCGGGACAGAGGTTTCCCTTCAGCACCGCGACGCCGCCATCTGGCATGATCGGCGCGCCAGCCGCGTAAACGATCTCTCCGTCAGGTGCATTGGCGGCGCCATATTCTTCGGCGATTGTACGGCCCGTGACGGACAGGCAGCTGCCATCAATATGCCCGCTCTGAATCAGCTCCCGGATCACCACGGCGGCGCCACCGATATCGTAGACATCCTTCGCCGTATATTTGCCTCCCGGCCGCAGATTTCCGATCAGCGGCGTCCTGGCAAAAACCTCGCCGACATCGTCGATCGTGAATGCGATCCCGGCCTCGTTCGCGATCGCCGGCAGATGCAGCGCAGCATTGGTCGAACCGCCCGTGGCAGCCACGATTGCCGCACCGTTTTCCAGGGATTTCCGCGTCACGATGTCGCGCGGCAAAGGCCCGCCGCGCTCCAGCATCGCCATGATGAGGTGCCCGGCCCGCCTGGATATCTGCGCGCGTTCGGCATAGACACCCGGCACCATCGACACGTTGGGAATGGTAAGGCCTATCGCTTCAGACACCATCCCCATGGTGTTCGCGGTGAACTGCCCGGCGCACGCGCCGATGGTCGGCAGGCAAGCCCGCTCGATCCGCTCGAGCGTGGCACCGTCGATCTCTCCCGTCATGAAGCTGCCGACAGCCTCGTAGGAGTCGAGCACGGTCAGGGTCCGCCCATCGACGCGGCCCGGCAGCGCGCTGCCGCCATAGATGAAAATGGCTGGCACGTTACACCGGACCATGCCCATCATCACGCCGGGAAGCGTCTTGTCGCATCCGCCGTAACCGATCAGCGCATCGTAGGCGAGCCCATGGACGACGGCTTCGATCGAGTCGGCAATCAGCTCCCGCGAAAACAGCGAGAACTTCATCCCCTCGTGATTCATGCTGATACCGTCGGAAACCGATACGGTCGAAAACTCGCGCGGCGTGCCGCCGGCCTCTTCGATCCCGGTCTTGGCCGCTGCGACCTGGAAGTCGTGCGTCATGTTGCAGGGCGTCTGTTCGCCCTTCATGCTGACGACGCCGACCATCGGCTTGGCAATGGCGGCGTCGTCGAGCCCCATGGCGCGCATGAACGCGCGGTGCGGAGCCCGGTCGAGACCATCCGTCGTGATCCGAGATCGGAGCTTCTTCATACGTGCGTCTTCTTCATGCAACGTCCCGGATCATTCTGGACGCCGCGATCTTCTCGCTCGGTTCATTCGACCGACCGCCTATTGCAGCGGAGCGACAATCGTCGAATGCTTGAATTGCGCGACATCCAATTTTGGCAGCATCCCGGTCTCCGCGTAGATGTCCAGCATCTTCTGGATCGCGGGGAAATTCGGTGCCGCGCCCGGATCGCGGCCAAAATCGTTGTCCTTGAGCAGATAGGTCTCGAGAACCGGAATAGGTGCCTTCAGGACTTCGTTGACGACCTTCAACGTCTCTTCGCGGTTCGCGAGCGCTTTCTTCATGCCAGAGGTAATGTCACGCACGTAAGCCTTGACCAGTTCAGGGTTCTTGTCGACGAAATCGGCACGGCAGGCTTCCAGGATGTGCACGATGTTCGGCATCGCCTGCGACAGCGAGAACAGTTTGCGCGTGCCGCCCTTTGCCTCCGCGCGTGCGGCAAACGGCTGGTTCATGTTGACCGCATCGACGCGGCCCTGCCGCAACGCATCTTCGGAGACGGCAAAGCCCACCTCGACCAGCTTGATGTCCTTGGACGGATCGATGCCGTTCTGCTTCAGCAACAGATTGAACGGGCCTTGCGTGCCGCCGCCGATCACGGAGATTCCGACCGTCTTGCCCTTGAGATCGGCGATCGTCTTGATCGGGGAGTCGTCCATGACAGCCCAGTAGACCGAGAAACCACCGGCCTTCTCGAAGACATGCTGCGCCACGATGTAGGCCTTGAGGTTGCCGCCAACCACGCCGTTGGCAAGCGACAGCGGCGCCTGCGTCGCGCAATCCAGCGCGCCCGCCGCCAACGCCTGCGTCATCGGAGCGGTGCCCTGAAACTGGGTCCATTCGATGTTGTAGGCCTTGCCGATATTGGGAAACTCAGCCGGGCGGCGCATCATCCAGTATTTGGATTCCTCGGCCGGAATGGTCCAGCCGACGCGAATTGTCTGCTGCGCCCATGACGGGCCCGCGCTGGCGCTCACGGCCGCTGCCGCCCCCAAAACCAGGATCCACTTCGAAACGGTTCGCATCATGCCCACTCCGCTGCCCAGGCGCCGACCGGCGCCATCCAACCCGACCGCGGCAAATGTTTCATGGTTCAAACAATCAAGCAAGCCATGCAGGCCGGGCGGTTTCGTCGTGGGATACGCCATGTATGGTAGCGTAGCGTCGCGCGGCGCAGATGGAGGCAACCTATGGCTGAGGCAAGCAAGACAAACCCGCAACGCGCCGAGCGGCTCGGCTATCTCGGCCTTGGACTGATGGGGACACCGATGAGCCGGCGCCTGCTCAACGCCGGCCATCAGGTCACAGTCTGGAACCGTTCGGAAGGGAAGATGGCCGCACTCGTCGAGGCCGGTGCCAGGCGCGCAGCCACCCCCCGCGACTTGATGGAGAGTTCGGACATCGTCTTCATGTGCGTGACGGATGCGGCTGCCGTGGAAGAGGTGATCTTCGGGCCCGCGAGCATCTCAACCGCGGCTGGCGCGGGCAAGCTCGTGGTCGACTTCTCGTCGATCCATCCTGATGCCGCACGGGACCTTGCAACGCGATTGTTGGCAGCGAATGGCGCGGGCTGGATCGATGCGCCGGTGTCCGGTGGTACCAAGGGCGCCGAGGAAGGCACGCTTGCCATCATGGCCGGCGGAAAAGCCAGCGACATCGAGCGGGTCCGCCCCTACGTGCTGGCCATGGCACGCAGGTTTACCCATATGGGCCTGACCGGCGCCGGCCAGACCACAAAACTATGCAACCAGGTGATCGTCGGATGCGCGATGGTCGTTCTTGCGGAGGCAACACGCCTTGCCGTGAACGCCGGAATCGATGCCAACCGGTTGCCCGAAGCGCTCGCCGGCGGCTTCGCGGACTCCATTCCGTTGCAGCTGTTCGTGCCGCGGATGGTCCAGGGCATTCACTCACCCCCGCTAGGTCACATTGCTACAATGCTCAAGGACCTCGATACGGTCGCCGACGTCGCTCAAACGACGTCGACGCCGGTGCCCATGGCCTCGCTCGCCGGACAACTTTTCAGGCTCGCCAAGGCCGCGCGAGGCGCGGACGCGGATGCGCTCGAAATCTACAAGCTTTCGGCAGGGGCCGCTGAACCGTCGAGCGCGAGCTGAAGCACGCTTGGAGTGACTACTTGCGCTCGTCGTCGGCAAGAAATCGGCCAAACGCACCTCGAGCGAAGAGCAGCGGCTCCTTCGTATTGTAAGTATAGGCCTCGACTGCACCGAGAAAGATCACGTGGTCGCCGCCGTAATAGCGATTGACCGAGCGGCATTGAAAATTGGCAACGCTCTCGGCGAGCACCGGCGCGCCGCCGAGGCCCGGCGCCCAGTCGACACCGGTGAACTTGTCATCAGACGATTTGGCGAATTTGCTCGCAAGCGCCTGTTGCGAAACGCCAAGAACGTTGACGGTGAAATGACTGGCGTTCTGGAAGATGGTTAGACTAGAGGAATAGACGACGAGGCTCCAAAGAACCAGCGGCGGATTCAGCGAGACCGAGGCGAACGAATTGCACGTCAGGCCATAGGGCTTGCCGTCAGGAGCCGCGGCCGTGATGATCGTCACGCCAGTGGCGTAGGTGCCTAGCGCACTGCGGAAATCACGGGGATCGATCGGCGAGCTGTCGCTCGCGAACTCGTTGGCCGGATCGGGAACGGCTGGCTGCTTCGGCAGATCATTCATCGGCCGGCCTCACAGCGTGAGATTCTCGGACGGCAGGCCCAGCGCCACGCGTCCATAATTGGTCCCGGCCGCATCGAAATTGAACGCGAGATGCGAATTGATCGCGTGCGCATCGCGGAATTGCCGCTGCAACGCGCCCGTCGTGAACAGGCCCCGTGCTCCGCTCGCGGCAAACAGCATCGACACCGCATCCGTGCAGAAATTTACTGAAAAAGCACCGTCGCGCCGATATCTGGTCTTGGTCGCCATATCGGGGATATGACCCCGCCTTGCATCCTCCATGGCATTCAGACAGGCCGAGCGCATGATCAGGCGGGCAGCATCGATCTTCGCCGAGGCCTCGGCGATTTTGATTTGGGTGCTTTGAAAGTCGCTCAGTTTGGCGTGATTATAGGTGGAAATGCGATGACGGACGACCTCCGCATAATCGTCGAGACACGCCTGCGCGTTTCCCAGCGCGACGCCTGAGAGGACGTAGGGAAACAGCGAGAACACCGGGAGCGCATACAGCGGGTTGGGATTGAGCTTGCTTCCCGGAGTCGGCCCACCGTCAAGATCGCCGACCGCGACCGTCATGTCGTCGGGCACGAAAGCGTCCCTGACCTCCACGTCGCAAGACCCTGTCCCGCGCAGCCCTGCGACATTCCAGGTGTCGAGGACTTTGTAGTCGGCTTTCGGCAGCAGAAATATCCGATACTCGATGCCGTCTGCCTCATCGTCGGAGTAGACCACGCTTGCAAGCATGTTCCATGCGCAGGAGGCAACGCCCGAGGAGAACGGCCAGCTGCCATGGAGCCGGTATCCGCCCTCGACTCTCGTGGCACGTCCGGCGGGAAAAATGAACGAGGACGCGATCAGCGCGTCCGGATCACGACTCCAGACCAGATTCTGCGCCGTCGGCTCGAACATGCCGAGCATCCAGTGATGGCTCGCCAAATTGGCCAGATTCCACGCCACCGATGCGTCCGCCTGTCCGAGCAGGTCCGCGCAATCGATTAAGGCGACATAATCGAGTTCTGCGCCGCCGATGCGCTTGGGCTGGAGCATCCGGAACAGGCCCGCGTCGTGCAGATCCTTCTCCGTTTCGGGCGGCAAATGCCGCAACTCCTCCGTCCGCGCCGCCCGCTCTCGCAGCCGTGGCACGAGCGCGCGGGCCTTCGCGACCATTGCCGCATGGGCAGGCTCATCGAATTGCGCCCCTCCGGGCCGGCCCACGCTCGGCTCTTGACCAGGCGCCATTCGTATCCCTCGCTTTCACACATTTATGCGGCGAGACCCTTGCCAAATCAAGCTGAGGCAGCGCTGTCCGGGTATGGTCGCCTGAACCCGGGCTGCCCGGGAAGATACGATGCCGCGAAGGTGGCGGCATCGCCAAACCGTGATCCGCCAGTCGCGCGAGGCTGGCCTGCAGGACTCAACCCTCAGGCTCAGCCCGACGTCGAGGGCTTGCCCGAGCCAAAGACGCCCTTTTGGGTGAACTGGGATATCCGGCGCTCGTCGTAACCGAGGGTGTCCCGCAAGACCTGCTCCGTATGCTCGCCCAGCAACGGAGCAGCCACAGGGTCAATCGGGCCGGTCAAACTCATGGCAATCGGCGGCTCGATGTTCGGGACCCACCCCGCCGTACGATGCGGAATCCGGTTCAAGCGATGGCGCTCTCGCGCCTCCGGTGCATTGAACCCCTCCTCGACCGTCCGGAGATAGCCGACCG
This sequence comes from Bradyrhizobium sp. WSM471, assembly GCF_000244915.1. NCBI lineage: Bacteria > Pseudomonadati > Pseudomonadota > Alphaproteobacteria > Hyphomicrobiales > Nitrobacteraceae > Bradyrhizobium > Bradyrhizobium sp. WSM471. The sequence continues at coordinate 5,766,619 of NZ_CM001442.1, forward strand.
GGATATTGGCCAGCTTCATCTTGGTCATCCAGTTCTCGAGGGTATCGCTCGCAAAGACCTCCGCGATAGCTGCTCGCAAGAGCTCCTTGTGCTCGGAGCGGGCTTTGCGCGTTGCAAACTGCGGATCGGTGATGAGATCGGGCCTGTTCAGCACCTCGACGACCAATCTGCGATAGAGCCGGTCATTGGCACACGCGATGTAGAGCGGCCCATCGGAGGCCTCATAGACGCCGACAGTAGGAGACCCGCTCGGCGAGTTACCAAACCGCCCAGGGTTCTCGCCGTTGATCAGATAAGCCATGCCGTAGAAGCCCGTCATCCCCATCGCGATGTCGAACAAGGCGACCTCGACATGCTGGCCGCGACCGAGCCGATCCCGCGCCAGCAGCGCCATTAGGATGGCGTTGCAGGCAGACATCCCCGTCGCCATGTCCACGATGGGCGGGCCGGTGCGAACCGCCGGGCCATCGGCAAATCCGTTGAGCGACATGAAGCCGCTTTCCGCCTGCGTGATCGGATCAAAACCGGGACGCGAGGCAAACGGTCCGGTGCGCCCGTAGGCGGAGATCGAGCAATAGACTAGCCGCGGATTGAGCGGCGCAACCGTTTCATAGTCGAGGCCAAATTTCTTCATGACCCCGCTGGAGAAGTTCTCGACGACCACGTCGGCCTTGCGAATCAAATCCAGCGCGATCTCACGAGCCTCCGGCACGGTAAGGTCGAGCGCGATGCCACGCTTGTTGCGATTGAGGCTCAGATAGGCAGCACTCTCTCCACCGATCTCGGCGTGTTCATACGCACGCGTGTCATCGCCTCCGTCTGGATTCTCGATCTTGATGACGTGCGCACCGAAATCAGCAAGCGTCTGCGTACAGGCCGGGCCGGCAACCACACGCGTGAAATCGACGACCAGCAGACCATCGAGCGCGGTAGGCGCGCCCGTCGCCCGCGACGAACGTTCCGGCAATTGAGGCTTGGTGGGCATCGACGGCGCTCCCTTACATCGGTTATCGTTGCCGAATTTCCCGCAGGAGCAAACTTAAAGCCCGGCACCGCCGACTTCGCAAGTGTTTCGCCCGCATCGCTTCAATACGCAAGAAGGGCCCGGCAGCTGTCAAGCTGCCGGGCCCTTGAACGTTCCGTGTTGCGCTTCATCTCGCGCGAACCATTTTTACGTTGCGTGAATCGCGTTCCGCACCACGGGAAACTTGGCCCACTCGTTCAGCGAAGCCGCTTTCGCCAGTAAAGCGTATGCGGCCAAGCCCAGGGCACGTGGGGTTCGAAGAGCCGATAGCCCGCCCGGATGAAATTATTGGCAGACACCGCATTGTCCGTCGTATCCGAGACGATGCTGTCCCATCCAATACGCCGTGCCCTTGCCTCGATCACCCGCATCAGCCTGCACTGGAGGTCACGCCCCCGGTGCCGCTGCAACACACCGACCCTGGAGAAATAACCGCCATTTCGAATGTGGGTTGACGGCACGACACCGGCGAAGGCTACTGGCTCATCACCGTGATAGGCAAGCCACCACGCCCCTAACTCGAATTGTGGCAAGGGAGCCGCATCGAAGAACGTCGACTGATGCAGGTCGGCCAATGTATCGACGATGTCGTCATCGGATGCATCGACGATGCGAATTCTGTACATGGACGGTCCATTGGATGGAGTGCAGAAATGTCGTACCCGTTGAGGCTCACTTGCCCAGCACGACCTTGACGCCGAGCCAAACCGCGCCGATCAGCCCGGTGGCGATCACCGTAATGACGGCTTTGAAAGTGTAGCTCTGCGCCTGCTCCACGCTCGTTCGCCATCGGCGCAGGTGCTGAAAATCAGCCCTCATTTCGCTGCCGACCCACTGCACGATCCAGATCGCGAAGGCATCCGCCGCGGCGCCAGCGCCGCCGATGTCGATGAAGGCGCGCAGCGGCAGCAAAGGATCCGCCGCAACCTTCCCGATCCGCCCCTGCGCGCGCGCTTCCGACAGCAGCGAGGCGAAATACGCGCCTTCGAAGGCGCGGGCATATTCGCCTTCCCAAATGTGGTCGTACCGCTCCGGATAGAGCTTCTGGTCGAGCAACCGTTCCTCCGTGAGCACGTCCGGAAACCAGGGATTGTCGCGCCAGTTCGCCTTGACGACGACAGCTCCTTCGGGCCGCCGCCCGCGCAAGAAATCGTCGATCGCATCGCTCTTGCGGCGCGGATTCCAGCTCGCCCACAGCTCGGAGTCTTTTGCGCGGATCGTCGGCCGCAGCAGCGCAAGACTGCGCGCGCTCAATGACTGAGCCTCGTCGATCCAGGCGATGCGAAATCCTTCCAATGATTTGATCGAGTCGGCTGTGTGATCCTGAAGCCCGCGAAAGATAATCAGCCCGTCGCCAGGCGTTTCGATTTTGTCGCTGAAGAAGTTGAAGCCGTGGCCGAGGCCAAGGCTGGCGATCTTGCCCTCGATCAGCCGCTTGGATGACTGCGCCAGCGTCCGCTGCGCCTCGCGGATGCAGACCGCCAGCGTGCCGCGCTCGGCCTGGCAGGTCTCGACGAGAAGCTCGCCGAAGAAATGCGATTTGCCCGAGCCGCGCCCGCCGTAAACGCCCTTGTAGCGCGCGGGCTTGAGCAGCGGCTCGAAGATCTTGGCCGTCGGAATTTTCAGGATGGACAATGGATGCGCTCGCTCACCCTAGGGCAGGCCGGTGCGCCTGCGCCACATCGTGGACCAGTCTTCGTTGTTTGCTGTGTTGGATGGTCGTTGCGGAGCCTGATTAGAGCCGGCCAAGACACCTGCGCCGGAAGGCGAAGGCCACGATCCGAATCGCCTCTCGAAATCGCTTTGCTCGGCGAGGGCACCTCTCGTTGCTTCCAATATGCCTGAGGATCGAGACGATTCCCGGCGGCGTCGATCAATTGATAATGAAGATGATGATCCCCGCCTTCCACGTATTTCTTGTCCACGCCCATGTTGCCCATCGTGCCGAGCATCTGCCCCGCGACAACCCGATCGCCGACGCTGACATATTGCCTGCGCGTGTGCAGCAATTCGTGTGACACGCCATCCGCATCCCTGATCGCTGTTCGACCTGCAGATCCTTCGCCGGCATTCGTCACGATGCCATCAATCGGAGATCGCAATGCGGGATGCCTCAGATTGATCCCCTGCTGTCCGTTTGGAACTACGTTATAAATTCCCATCCACGCCACGAGGCGAACCAAGCAATGCCAATTTGCACACTTACTCGCTCAACCCCTGATAGATGGACTATTCTGAGCTTGCCCCCTCTGACTGCTCATCAGCAAACCTCGCACAGGAACAGATTCGTGAAACTGAATCGGATGAAGCACCTCACCTCGTCGTCGATGCTTGCCGCGCTTTTGCTGTCGTGTGCTGGCTTGCCTACCCAGGCCCAGGAAGGGCCCAAGAGTTCGCCCAAGATGAGTTCGCCCGGCAAATGGCGCAAGGGACGGCATCTATGCAACGCCGGGCTCCAATTTCGATGCAAGATGCGGGGAGTACGGCGACATGCGGATCGACTGGAGCGATAATTTCACCTCGGGAGGCGAGGAGGGCTGCAAGATTACCAAATTATCGGATACCGCTCCCGGCAGCATCAGACCTGACGTGGTCTGCGAGTCCGCTGACAGGGAAGGACATCCGTACAAGGAGATCATTCTCATGAAGAAGATCGACGAGAAGACGATCTTCACTCGCGAGACCCAGGACGGGAAGTTCAAGCGATCCGGCGGCTCGATGGCCTATTGTCCGGACAACGCGTAGCGCATGTATAGCGACTCCAAGAAGAAGGGCTAATCTGAGCTCGAACAATTTTTCACAGCCGTCGGCTCACGCGTCGCGCCCAGCGGCACCGCCGCCCGCGCTCCCCGGATACACGATGATGCGTTCGATCCGGTGAATCAATTCCAGCACGCCATCCTCGCTGTTCTCGATCGGCAGCGCCGCCTTGCCCCAGCCGCGATCGAGGATTGCATTGGCGGCGGAGACACGGGCGGCCGGCGTCGCGTCGTCGCTGCGCATGATGCCGACCAGCACGCTGAGCGCGGTTCTGGTGTGGCTGCGCGCAAGCGAGCGGATTTCGGTCAGGGTGCGCGCGCTGGACGTCTTCCGTCGCGCAGGCGCGCGGACCGGCTCGCTCACGAGCGCAATTTCCATGTCCTCGCTCATGACAACGTCTCCCACAGCGCGATTGCAACCAGGCCCGCGAGCGCGAGCGATATCAAATAGGCCGTCATCGTCTCTCCTCGACAAAGAAATGCGCGGCAGATCGCGAATGAGGCGCGATCGTTTCGGGCGCGAACCCTATCTCCGCATCCGGAGACCGCAGCGGCGCGAGCAGATCGCTCGCGCCGCGGGCCGGCACGTTCGCGCGTGCACGGCCAGCAATGGTACGGACGGCGGCACGCCGATCGGCGCTCCCTCAACGCGTTTCAAGCGAGTGCGTGGCCGTGATGCGTGGGCCGCCGTCCGATTCCGACAACTGGGTACGAAAAAACCCGCGGCGGATTTTGTCCCGCGCGGGCGTTGCGAACTTTTCGATGATGCCACTATGCCAGTGTTTTGCCCGACGGGTCAAGTCGTAATTCTGTTTTTTCGAAGTAGAATCCGACAGCATCTTCGGGACGCCGATTCCGACCAGTCGCGACCATGAAAAAGGCCCGCCAACGGGTTGTACCGTGCGGGCCGAACCAAGCTCTTCGATAATGCCACTATGCCGGTGTTTTGCCCGACGGGTCAAGCTCTATTTCGATTTTTGCGAATTAAAGCCGACGGAAACCTTCGGGAAGCCAATTCCATTCAGGCTGCCGGCGTTTCGCCCGACGTGTCGACGAACGAACCGTCCCTGCCCGCGTTAGCCGGTCAGGAGGATCGACAATGACGCTGAACACGACACCGAAAACATCGCGAGATCTGCCGGGCCAGAAGCCGCGCATCGACGGGGAGCGCGACACGCGAGAGGCCATCATCCCGGATGCTGACGAAACCGGGGACCAGAACCGCGATCTCGTTCACGGCGAGGGCCGAACCATCGATTGTCCCACCAGGCCCGGCGATCTCTCGAAAGACGACTAGCCCAGCGAGCCCGAATGACGAGGCTCTTCCTCCCATTCTGATATGTGGTGCGCAACGGGCTTGCTTCAAGTCCCCGGTGATCGCGTAGAACCCTCGGCCCAGCCAACAAGTCGAGGGTCACGACATGTCCGTATTGCTTCCGACGTCCCGGGCGCGCAGCCGGAAACAACAGGCCACCCTGAACAATCCGGCGATGACAGACCATGCCGTCGTCATCGCCGGCGGCGGACCGACCGGCCTGATGCTGGCCGCGGAGCTCGCGCTGGCGGATGTCGACGTCGCCGTGGTCGAACGGCGCGCCGATCAGGAACTGGTCGGCACCCGCGCCGGTGGCTTGCACGCGCGCAGCATCGAGATCCTCGACCAGCGCGGCGTCGCGGATCGTTTCCTGCGCGAAGGACAGATCACCCAGCTCGCGGGCTTCGCCTGGACCAGGCTCGACATCAGCGATCTCCCCACCCGGCACGCTTACGGGCTCGCCCTGCGGCAGAGCCACATCGAGCGCATCCTGGCCGACTGGGTCAGCGAGCTCGGGGTGCCGCTCTATCGCAACCGCGGGGTCACGGGATTCACGCAGGACGAAACCGGCATCGACGTGACGCTCTCCGGTCGCGAAACCTTGCGCGCGAATTATCTGGTCGGCTGCGACGGCGGCCGCAGCCTGGTGCGCAAGGCCGCCGGCATCGAATTCGCAGGCTCCGAGCCGACGCTGAGCAATCTGATGGCCGAAGTCGACATGCGAGACGAGCCCGAATGGGGCCTGCGCCATGACGCGCTCGGCTTTCACGGTCTCAGCAAGACCGAGAGCGGACGCGTGCTGGTGGTCGTGACGGAAGCGACGCTCGATCGCACGGGCGCGCCCGGTCCGCGAGATCTCAGCGAAGCCCTCGTCGCCGTCTACGGCACCGACTTCGGGCTCCACAACCCGTCCTGGATCTCCCGCTTCACCGATGCGGCACGGCAGGCCGTGTCCTATCGCAAGCGTCGCGTGCTGCTCGCCGGCGATGCCGCGCATATCCATCACTCCGTCGGCGGCCAGGGCCTCAACATTGGCGTGCAGGACGCCGTCAATCTCGGCTGGAAGCTCGCGCAGGTGGTCAAGGGCCTGTCGCCCGAAAACCTGCTCGACACCTACCACGCCGAGCGCCACCCCGTCGGCGCGCGGACCTTGCGCAACACAATGGCGCAAATCGCCCTGCTCCGCCGCGGCGAGGACGGCCTCAAGGCCGCGCGCGAAATCGTCGCCGAGCTGCTCGCGATGGACGCGGCGCGAAAGCGCTTTGGCGCGATGATGAGCGGGCTCGACGTGCACTACGATCTCGGCCAAGGCCACGCGCTGCTCGGGCGCCGCATGCCCGATCTCGATTTGACGGTCGACCGGCGTCCGCTGCGACTGTTCACGCTGCTGCACGGCGCGCGCGGCTTGCTGCTCGATTTTGGCAAGACAGGCGGCCCCGACATCGCGCCCTGGGCAGATCGCGTCGATCGCATCGACGCCGAGTGCGACGGCCCGTGGCAGCTTCCGGCGATCGGACAAGTCGCGGCACCAGCCGCCGTGCTGGTGCGGCCCGACGGGCACGTGGCCTGGGTGGGAGACGAGAGCCAACGCGGACTGGCGGACGCGATGGCGAGGTGGTTCGGACCTGCTGCGGCGTGAGGCATGAACGTTCGACACTCCGTCGAAACAAAGAAGCCCGCGGAATTCCGCGGGCTTGAACCAGGCACCTTTTCGATGATGCTATTCTGCCAGTGTTTTGCCCGACGTGTCAAACGACAGATCTCGAACAACATTCGCTCGTCGCTATAACCCGCATTTCACTCCGGCCCACGCAACGGCCGTATCCAGCGCGCGTACCACTCCTCAGCGTCGTTGTGCGGACTTCCTGCGCCATCCACTCCAAAGATCGGTAGCGGAATGAAATAGCTTGGCTCATTCGCAAATGGGCCGATCGGCCGGCTCGGCTCCGACTGTTGGCCGTTAGCGGTCGGCATGGTCCAGTTGCCGAACCGATCGTTGAATTCCGTGGAAGGCAGATAAGGGACTGGCGCACTTCCCGACCTGAAAACGCTGCCCGCATTCGACTCATTGACACGGGTGAGACGGCGGACCTCTTCGGGCGCGATAGCCCCAGCACCAGGGGCAACTGGCGCTTCAATTCCGCTCGAAGACTGAGCGGGCGTTGCACCGTCTGCCGCTTCGGTCCATTGACCGAAACGATCGGTAAAGGTGCTCGCCCGCGCGGAATTTTGGTCGAGCGAGTTGTCCGATGGTTGCTGCGCACCAGAGTGTGACGTCGATACGGCAGATACTCCGCTCTCTTTCCCGCTGGCGGGCTCGGCGCCAGCGGCAGAACTCGCCGCCCCCGTCAGCCCAAGAGCCCCTGCGATAGGCAGCCAAGCCTGTAAGAGCGGCAACAATTCGGGTGCGACCATCGCGCCCCCGAAAATCGCGAGTCCGCGCAAAACAGCCGGACGGTCGGCAGGATCGTAGGGGAGATTATGCGGGTCGGGTCCCATCAATAGCGATCCGTCCGAGCGCCTGAGCAGATCGCTAGTCTCCGGATTGAATTGCAGAACCTGCGGAGGCGGCGGCATAGCCGTGCTGGGAGGCAGTTTGCCGAGCCGCTGCTCATCTGGACTAGGCAGCGGAAATGCCGGCACTCCGCCTGCGAAGCGTGGATCGCTCCGCGCAAACCCTTCCGTTGCGTTCAGACCTGCGAGAGAAGGCGAACTGTAGCCTGGCAGCGGTGGAAACTCGCTCGGGTTGACTGGTGTCGAGCCGGGTATGCGAAAGATGCTTGAGGAGGGATCAAGGGGTGTGAACTTGGACCAAGGCGTCTCCTTCAAGTCTTTGTTGCCGGGCGTTAGGTTAACGCCAGGATTATCGTCGATTGCCTTACTGAGCTGCTTTTCCCTATCGAGATTGCCCAAGTACGGCGAGAATTTGATGAGATGACTTCCAGTCCGCCTGAGCTCACGGATTCTGTTCTGCTCTTCGGGGTAATCGGCAAGATATTTTTCACGACCGGCAAGAAAGCTCCCATTGCCAGGATTTACATCAGCGCCGGAACTCGGCGTGTTCGTGTAAAGGTCTCCATTTGCAAGCGCAATTCTCATCGCATCTTGCAGACGCTCGACGGCCTTCAAGCGTAGAATAGCGTCAGGGATCTTGGCAATCGCGTCAAGTTCTTTGCAAGCCGCGTAGTATGATTCGAGATGCCCACCGGGATGAGGAGATATCCCCATTTCGGCAGCGAGCAGCCGATCTCTCGGGAGATAAACGATATTTGCAGGCGCATCCAAATCTACTCCACGCAAGGCTTCGTTGGGCGCACATTGCTCCGGAATAATATGGTGACCCCATAGAATCGAACTTCGCATGATGTCCCTCAGGAGGGTTCAGCGGCCGCTTGAGCCGTCAAATGTCCAAAGCATTATTGAATTGGATTCCGAGAAGGCCGGCTTCCTTGCAGGCATCCTTGAGCGCCTGATCGCAAATAACCGTCCTGTAGCAGAAGGCCATTCGGAATACATGCGCGCCCCCGACCGCGTCTTCGTTGAAGACGAGTTTGGCGCCACTCCGGAAGTTGTAATATTTCTTGCCGAAATCCTCGTACTTTGGGTCGTCTTGGATACCTATCTCGAGCCGTGACTGCTCTTCGTCCAGTGCGTCCAGGACGCGAATGGCATCGCACAACCAGTATCGCGGGCCATCGTAGGTCCCCCGCGAAACACTCACGTCGCATGCTGCGAATTCGAATCCGGCATGATCGACAGCTTGAAAGACCATCTTCGCTCGGTCAGACACCAGCCAAAAGGAGTGAAAGTGCCTGATGTCCAAAGGTCGTCGCACTCGCTTCTTCTTAAACAGGAAGCGCGGCGGCTCGAAGTATTCCGGAAATCCCCGCCGGCCCGGTGGCGGCGCAAGGAGTTGCGTGCCAGGAGCAAGAGCATCAGCGTTCTCCCAGGTCATACGAGGGCGAGCGGGGCGGAAATCGATGGCCATTTCATAGTACTGCCCCTTCGGTACGCTTCGGCGACGGGGTCCAACCTTCTCGTTGTCATTCATGATGGTCTGCTCGACTTTGACGGTGGCAAGAGTAACATCGTTAGATCAGCGAGGACTGGGCCTGCCGGATTGCGGGCGTCACCTGCGGCTCCGTTGATCTTGGTGCTCTATGTTCTGCGAGAAAGATCATGCTTTCGCGCTCTGGGTCGTTTCGCAATAGAAACTGCCCTTTCCTGGCCCATGACTACGTCCCATTGAACATCATGCCCATCGGGGCATGACGAAGAACTGCCATCAACTGCCAATAAAAAAGCCCGCGGCACCCCCGCGGGCTCGATCCAAATTCATCTCGATGATGCCAATCTGCCAGTGTTTTGCCCGACGTGTCAAATGACGTATCATGAATGAGACGCGCGCAACTCTCTTCGCGTATCGTGACAGTCAATTATGCCGAACCATCGGTACAGAAAAGAACGGGCAAGCCTTCGAATCGATCGGAGGCCTGGTAGCGAGCCGAGAAGCGCTCGCGCGAGTCGCGACCAAACGTGTCGCCGTCTTTGACCACAAGCCCGTGCTCAACCAGATAGACGGCAAGACCGTCCACCTTATTGATCAGCGTTGGAAGTGTCAGCTTGTGGGTCTCGAACTCGATTTCACGCTCAGCAAATGCTGACAATCCCATCGTTACTGCTCCGATGCCTGTCTTTGATCGGAACGGCAATATGTCCACCCACAGTGAAGAAGGATACTCTGGATACGGCGCAAACGATTGGCTGGACATGTCCAACCATAGATCGGCGGAACGTGCGACCTTGCCATTCCATACAACAGCGCAACATTCCGGCACGGTCGCGATCAATGCGCCGATAACAGCCGTCGTTAGACGAGCGGCGGGCAACGGACGCTGATTTTGGCCAAGCACAGAGACGATCAGGTGCCCTCGATGCCGCGCCGCAACCGACTTACTCTCTGGCCATATCCTGGCGGCGCGCGACCACAAACCGGGATCGTCAGGAATGCGCGCGGGCATCGACATGACGGCAACAAGCTCGTTGCCACAGCGAATGAGCGGCGAGTTTGCCTGAGTCTGTTGCGCGTCTCCGTTCTCCGCAACCTCAGTTGCCAGCTCAGGATGTCGAGCGCGGAGGGCCTTCGCAAGTGCCGACATGTCCGGCGTTGCCGGCGTGTCCAACAGGACCAAAGCGAGCAGTGAATTGCTCATCGGCTACCCCACAGAAATTTTGGGAGCGAGACCAGATGCACTTGCTCTTCGCCCAAAGGTTGAATTTTTAATTTTTAGAACAAAACACGAACAGTGTCAACTCATCCTCTCGCCCGCGTCGGTTGGCGGGCCACGCGCACGTTGTTCTTAGAGCGATCCCCCGCGCGTGATCGTCATCGGCTTTGCTGCGCTGAGCTCGGCAGCGCTCGAGCCGGTGCAGAGATCTCACACCCCGTGCTGATCATCCGGCGCGTCCCTGCCCGCGCGAGCTGAGCTGGCTTCTGTCCAAAAGTGAACATTGCAATCGCAAGCACTCAAGCTGAGCAAGTCCCTCAACTGGCTCAACCCGCTCCCGCAATTTAATCCGCCGACATATCATAGGATATGTCTCTCCCTCAGACGGGGGAGTTAAGCTTTATCCATCACCGCAAGGCAATTGGCATCTGCCGGTGATGAGAACGCCCAACAGCGCTCCCGCCCACGAACGAGGGAGATGTGCATGCCGACACGACGACGTTTCAAGCAGACCAGGACACTCACCCAGCGGCTCGCCGAGGAGGCCGCGCGGCTTCGCGAGGAAGCGCGCACGCTCGCGCCCGGGCATCGCCGCGAAATGCTGCTGCGCCGCGCGCGGCAGGACGAGACCGCCATGCACATCGACGCCTGGCTGCAATCGCCAGGGCTGAGGGCACCGTCATGACCCTGCAATATCGCGCCTACCTGGTCGGCGACAACGGCGTGTTCCGCTCCGCCGAAGCTTTCGAGGCCGCGTCGGATGCGATCGCCCTCATCTTCGCGCAGCAGTTCACGCGGCACGGCAAGGTCGAGGTCTGGCAGCTCGGCCGCAAGATCGCCGTGCTCGAGCCCGAGTCATCCCCGACGGAATTTCTCACGCGTCAATGATCGCGTGATGCGGAGGGTGTCCGGAAGGTCTCGAATGCGAACGAGAACTTGACCTGCATCACCGGACCTTTGGCATCACGAACGTCGATCGCCATGGTCTGCCTGCCGCCCGCGGCAGGCGCGGAGAGGATGGCATCGCGCGCCATGTCCGCGACCGACTTGGCGGCCTCCGCCTGAACGGCGCGCCAGCTGGCCAGCTCCAGCCCTTCCTCGTCGAGCGCTACACCGGTGTCGTCGCGCAGGTCGAAATAATATCGGGGCATTGCGGCATCCTTTGCCCGTAATAGGTCCGAAGCGGCCAAAGGGTTTCCAAGGCAGCGAAAAAATCTGGTGGAATCAACGGGTTCCGGGAACTCCGACGTCCGCTGGCGCGACGCGGAAGCAGCAGTTGTCGCGTGCGTGGCGGTCTCTTTCAGGGAGCGAAAGCGACAGGGCGACACGACATTCGGCGCCCTTCATTCCTCCGCAAGCTTCCCGACGATATAGGCATCCACCGTTTCGGCGAACGAGCGCTGCACGCCGACCGCAGTCCCATGCTGGTCGAGCGCGTCGCGCTGGAGCACGCGCAGGCCGCGGCCGCGCATGCAGGCCGGCGCCGTGTTCAGATATTGGTCGATGGCGCCCTTTGCGAGCGGGATGGCCTTCGGGTCACCCCTTGCGATCAGAAGCCGCAAGAGGCTCTGGCATTCGGCCAAGCCTGGCATGGGATCAGCGCCTCACGCCTGCCGCGATTTCGCCGGCCGCTTGACCGGCTGGGTGTGGCAGCCGAACAGCGCCAGCAAAAACGCGACTTCTTCCTTCGAACCAACCTGGATCATGATGATCTCCTTTTCGCTAGGTTGGTCGGGCACAGCGGGCGGGGCGTTCGAGACAATCTGGTTTCAGCACTGTTTCAGGCGTGTTTCATCGTGGCGCGCGATGTTCATGGTCGCCTGAATAGGAACAGCTCCTGGGGTCAATGGGTTATCGGGGCGTCGGTCCGGATGCACGACCGGCACCCCCCCCACGGCCTCAGCCCGCCCCCCCCGGGCTGGGGCCGTTTTTGCCCCCGCGCAAATTCAACGCGCGCGCGCGTTCCGGTCTCGCATGGGCTTCTCCCAGGACAGCTTGTTGCAGCCGGAACACCGGAAGATGGCAATCGCGCCCTCGGGTGAACTGACCGCGTCGATGAATGTCATCGGTTGGTTGCACGCGGCACACATCGGCCGCGACCTGGTGTCTCGGTTCGCCATGCGCGCAAACGCGGCACAGCGGGATAGGTTTCTATTGCTCTTCGCTGTTCCTTAACGCCTGACACCTATTTTTTTCGCGGGTTTGAGAGGGCTTAGGGTTCGCGCGATGGCTGTGAAGTGTGCGGGATGTGCCGACGGGACCGAGCTCCCGTTCCAGTTCAAGATGGCGTTTCAGCCGATCGTCAACGTCGTCGAACACCGCGTCTGGGGCTATGAGGCCCTGGTGCGCGGTCCGAACGGCGAAAGCGCGCACAGCGTCCTCAGCCAGCTCACCGACCAGCAGCTCTACCGCTTCGACCAGGCCGCCCGCGTGATGGCGATCGAAACCGCGGGCGCGCTGTTCGACGACCCGGAGGCGCGGCTCTCGATCAACTTCCTGCCGAATGCAGTGTACGAGCCGCGCGCCTGCATCCAGAAATCGCTGGAGGCCGCGCGGCGCGCGAGCTTTCCGACCTCGAAGCTGATGTTCGAGTTCACCGAGAACGAGCGGATGTCCGATCCGGCGCATATCGAAAACATCGTCCGCGCCTACAAGGCCTTCGGGTTCTGGACCGCACTGGACGATTTCGGCGCGGGTTATGCCGGCCTCAGCCTGCTGGCCCGGTTGCAGCCGAACCTGATCAAGATCGACATGGAGCTCGTGCGAGACATCCAGCTCAGCCATCCCAAGCAGGTGATCGTCTCCGCGGTGGCCGCGATCGCGCGCGAGCTCGACATCACCGTGCTGGCCGAAGGCGTCGAGAGCGAGGCCGAGCTCACGTCCTTGCGGGCCGCCGGCATCGCGCTGTTCCAGGGTTACTATTTCGCCAAACCAGGCTTCATGTCGCTGCCGCAGGTCCGCGGATTTCAGCAGATGGATGTCTCGATCGCCGGTTGACGAAATCCGCGGGGCTGCTTTTCAGGATCCGCGCTTCTGGGTGACAAGGCGCAGCGAGATGCCGTGCTGCCAGGCCCGTACCCTCACCGCGGCTTCGCTGCGACCAAGCTCGGCGGCGATCTCGTCCGGCCGCCAGCCGGCTTCGGCCAACGCCTTCAGCCGCTCGTGCTCTTCCGCTGTCCACTTCTTCAACAACGGGTAGCGTGATTGCATGGTTGGAAGCTGCCCAGCCCGCGTGGTCGATGCAGCCGACAATAAACCGAAACAGGGGAAGTTCCTATGCGACGTTGCTGTGCGATGTGGGGCGCACCATCCCGCAAGTCGGCCGACGCCGAGGACAAGGCCTCGCTCAGATCCAGACGTCCTCGCGGCACGAGTCGCAGCGATAGATCAGGACCGAGCAGTCGCGCCTCACGTCTAAGATCGACGTCAGGTAGCGCGTGCCCCTCTCGCATTTGGGGCAGGCCGGCCCCGGCTTGAAATACTGATCCGGCCTCGTTGCCGGGCTTTGCTGTTCGCTGCTCATGTCATCCCTCATTGGAGGACTGAGTTCCTAAGTGCCAAAGTGGACATTCGTTCCAAATGGCGCGGGCGGCGCGTCTAACCCATGCGAGGGCCAGACTCTCCATGGTCGCGCGCCGTCATCGGCATTATCTGGAGCGGTCTAGCGCGCTTCCTGTTGGCGGGCTCCCCCCCCCCCGCTCGTTCGTCCAGGCTCTCGACGGTGATGATGCGCGCGGCGCGGCGCGCCAGCTCGTCGTAATTTTCCGCCACCTTGCGCAGCACGTCCCGCGTCTCGGGATATTCGCAATTGTCCGCCTTGGTGCGGAATTCTTCCGCCCGCATCCGCCAGTACCGCGGAGGGTGCATCCGCTCGGCTCCCATGGGCCACTCCCCTCAGTTGGTCCAACCGTTCATGCCTTAATGAAGAGCCCGTCCAGGCGTTCCCGCGCAGACGTTCCGGCTGCGATCACACGTGCAGATTGCGCACGGATCGCAGCTGACGACGACAGCATCTCGCGGGAAAGATCGACTTTAGTTCAAATGCAGCAGGGCGGATTCGGCAGGATGCAATGGGTTCGCGCCATGCTGGAACACGTCCCTTGCGACAGACGCAACGGGGATAGCTCGGAGAGATCGTCGATGTATGTCGTCGCCGCCGCGTTGCTGGTGCTGTCGGGACTGTTCTACTCCGCGAGCCATCACGAGATCGGCTCGTTCGGCGTCACCATGTGCACCTATGGCAGTGCATTCTGCGACAACCCGCTGATCGTCTTTTCCGGCGCCGCGCTGGCCGGCGCCTGGGGCATGTTCGTCAGCATCAAATAGTCCGACCGCACGCGCTCAGGGGACATACGTCTCGCCGGTGCGGACACGGGTTGCGGACTGCCGGCCATGGCGGGCCGGTCGCGCTTGGGATGCGCGCAAAGGCTGCACCGGGTTCTTGGATGATGCAGTTATACAGGTGTTTTGCCCGACGAGTCAAACGAAGATTCGCTTTATCAGAAAATAAGCGAGGAGCCCGTTACGCCGCGCTCGGGAACCTTGTTCCCTCGTTAGCATTTGTGAAGGACGCGCCCCGACCGAGGTCCCTCCTGCGATGACCGACAGCGCCCTCACCCCCACGAAATCCGCGCCGTCGCTGTTGCAGAGGCTGGGGCCGGGTCTGGTCACCGGGGCGGCCGACGACGATCCGTCCGGCATCGCCACCTATTCGCAGGCCGGCGCGCAATTCGGCTACGGACTGCTCTGGACGGTGTTTCTGACCACGCCGTTCATGATCGCCATCCAGCTCGTCAGCGCCCGGATCGGCCGCGTCACCGGCAAGGGGCTGGCCGCCAACGTCAGGCAGATCGCGCCGCGCTGGGCGGTGCTGTCGCTCGTCGCCATGCTCGTCGCCGCCAACACCTTCAACATCGCCGCCGACATCGCCGCGATGGCGGAGGCGCTCTCGCTCGTGATCGGCGGCCTCAACCACGAGCACGCGCTGATCTTCGCGGCGGGCTCGACCCTGCTGCAGGTTTTCCTGCCCTATCGGCGCTATTCGCCGGTGCTGAAATTTCTCACCCTGGCGCTGTTCGCCTATGTCGCGACCGCCTTCACCGTCAAGATCCCGTGGAGCACGGCGCTGCTCGCGGCGGTGTGGCCGAAGACGAATGTCAGCGCCGACTATTTCATGATGGTCGTCGCCGTGCTCGGCACCACGATCAGCCCGTATCTGTTCTTCTGGCAGGCCTCGCAGGAGGTCGAAGAGATGAACCAGGGCAAGCGCGACAAGCCGCTGCGCGAGCTGAAGCGCGGCGGCAGTCCGGAGCTCGCGCGCATCCGGGCCGACACCATCTCCGGCATGCTGCTCTCCAACGGCATCGCCTTCTTCATCATCCTCACCACCGCGTCGGTGCTGCACGCGAACGGCGTCACCAACATCAATTCGGCGACGGAGGCCGCCGAGGCGCTGCGGCCGCTCGCCGGCGACTTCACCTTCGCCCTGTTCGCGACCGGCATCATCGGCACCGGACTGCTCGCAATTCCGGTGCTGGCGGGCTCGGCCGCTTACGGCGTGGCGGAGATCTTCGGCTGGCGCGCGACGCTGGAGGCGAAGCCCGACGAGGCGGTCGGCTTCTACACCATCATCGCGGCCGCCACCATCATCGGCTTCGGTCTGGGGTTCACCGGCATCGATTCGATCCATATGCTGGTCTGGAGCGCCGTGCTCAACGGCATCGTCGCCGTTCCGATCATGGCCATGATGATGCTGATCGTCTCGAGCAAGGCGATCATGGGTCGCTTCAAGGGCCGGTCATGGCTCGTCGCGCTGGGCTGGCTCGGCACCGCGTTGATGGCGCTGGCCGTGCTCGCTCTGCTCGGCTCGTCCGCGATCGGCTGACTAGCCTTGCGACAAGGCTGCCGATATCTGCGAGGCGATGACGAGGGCCGCGAACACGGCCGGCACGCTGATGAAGCGCAGGAATTGGTCGATCGAAAGCATCGCTGTCTCCCCCAAGACAAAAAAACGTATAAGCCCGCCGCGCTATTCCACCCCGTGCGCGGCGTGCTGATCGGCCGTCAGAAACTGATCGGAAATGGCGGCTCCGCCCATCGTGAGCAGCGCCAGGATCGAAATCACAGCCAGAAATTTCATGGCCGGAAGGTCGATCCCGATTGTGGCCAAAAACGTCAGAGCGTGGTGCCTTTTCAGGACGATCCCAGGCAAGATCATGGCTGTCCCCACCGGATTCCACAGACTTTTCCGCCGCAGAAGGCGGCAAAGCGGCCGCGGCGCAGCTCCCCGGGCTTCACTGCGCAGGGCTCTTAGCCTAACAGTTGCAGCTGGAGCCGGGCTTGCGAGCCGGCCAATGAAAAAAGGGACCCAGCCGGGTCACAGGGAGCGACATGACCAGATCATCAAAGGCAACAAGTCTCGAGATTCTCGCCTGCGATGCCGGTTGGAGAAACTACCACTTCGTCAAGCTGACGACCGAGGACGGCATCGTCGGATGGAGCGAGTTCGACGAGGGCTTCGGCTCGCCCGGTGTCGGTGCTGCGATCCAGCGCCTGTCCGCCCGCGTCGTCGGGCAGAACGTTTTCCGGCACGAGCGCATCTACGCCGAACTGTTCGCGGCCACACGTCCCGCCGCCGGCGGCGTGGTGGCGCAGGCGCTCGGCGCGATCGAGAATGCGCTGCTCGATGCCAAGGCGAAGTGTCTCGGTGTGCCCTGCTACGAACTGCTCGGCGGCAAGATCCGCGACCGTGTCAGGGTTTATTGGTCGCATTGCGCGACGTGGCGGATCAATCACCCGTCCTGGTACAAGCCGCCGATCGAGGACCTCGATGGCGTCAAGGCGATAGGACGCGAGGTCCGCGAGAAGAAGTTCACCGCGCTCAAGACTAACATCTTCTCTTACGACGACGGCAAGCCGACCGGTTGGCGACCGGGCTTCGGCTCTCCCTTCACCCCCGAGATCAACGTCGATCGCAAAATCCTGCGCGACCTGCGCATGCACCTGGAAGCGATCCGCGACGGTGCAGGCCCCGACGTCGACATCCTGCTTGACTGCAACTTCAACGCCAAGACCGAGGGCTATCTGGAGATCCTGCGCACCATTGCGGACCTCGACATGTTCTGGATCGAGATCGACAGTTTCAATCCGGAAGCCCTCGGTTACATCCGCAGGCAAAGCCCGCATCCCATCTCGTCCTGCGAGACGCTATTGGGCTTGCGGGAATTCCTGCCCTATTTCCGCGAGCAGGCCATGGACGTCGCGATCATCGACACGCCCTGGAATGGCGTCTGGCAGTCGATGAAGATCGCAGCCGCCGCGGAAGCGTTCGAAGTCAACGTTGCCCCGCACAATTTCTACGGCCATCTCTGTTCGATGATGAACGCGCATTTCTGCGCCGCCGTGCCGAACCTGCGCATCATGGAGATCGACATCGATCGCCTGGCTTGGGACCGTGAGCTGTTCACGCATGAGCCGGATATTCAGAACGGCCATCTGGTCATTCCGGACCGGCCCGGCTGGGGCACCGATCCGAACGAGGAAGCCCTTCGCGCGCATCCGCCGAAGACCAGCGGCGGATTGCTCAACTACGGCCGCAAGGGCTAGGGCGTCTTACGGCGTCACTGGATTGACGGTCGGCGACGTCTTTGGCCCCGGCCGCGCCGGCTCGATCGGTGATTTCGGTTCGGTCGGGAGAATTTTGGCGCCTGCGGCGCGCGCGGCTTCACCCGTGGTTGCGTACATCGCAACGTGGGCGGGTTGTGTCTTGGCCCGATTCCATGGTCCGTGATCGACGATGAGCATCGCAGCAATCGTCACCGCGGCCACGATCAACGCGATCACGCCGGGATGGCGAAGCGCCGAGGATATGGAATTTGCGAAGCGATCCGTTGCCATCGAGGAACCCATACGTTTTTCCTATCGCAGGTTAATTCAATCCGGTCTCGCGAGTTCCGCCCCAGGCCCAGGCAAGTTCCAAGTCAATGCGTGGAACCTGATCGCCATAAGCACTCAGCGTTTCACATCTGGCCGCGCGTCGCCGACGAACCGGTCGCGGTTTGGCATCTTGACCGCTGTAAGCGATTTGGCATCGAGCGTCGCATCCGCTCCGACCAGTCCATTCAGGTTCAGGATGTACGCGGACACTGCATAAACCTCCTCATCGCTCAACGATTGCGGCGCGTTCTGCGGCATCGCGCGGCGGATGTAGTCGAACAGCGTCGGCGCATACGGCCAATAGCTGCCGACCGTGCGGATCGGCTTTGGCGTTGCGATCGTGCCCTGCCCACCAACGAGCCGGTCACCCAGCCCGCCCTCGCCCTTGTCGCCATGGCATGATGCACATTGCTGGGCGAACACCTCGCGCCCGTGGCTGACCGAGCCGCTTCCCTTCGGCAGATTGCTGCCGTCGCGCCCGATATCGATATTCCAGCCCGCAATCTCCGCAGCCGTCGCGGCACGTCCGAAGCCGTACAGGCTTTGTGCTTGCGCTCCGCTCGCAAACGCACACAGCAAGATGACGACAGCAATGCCGCAAGTCTCACGCCAGCGCATTGGTCACCTCGCCGTCAGCTGCGATGCGCCAAGGCCAGATCGCATTGTTGTGGTAGAAATAGTTCTCGCCGCGCACCGCGAGCAGTTCGGCCAGAGTCGGCTGCACATAGCCGGTCTCATCGACGGCACGGCTCTGGATCACGGCAGGTTTGCCGTCCCATCGCCAGGGCAGGCGAAAGCGTGTCAGCGCACGCGTCAGCACCGGCTCCTGCAATTGGGCGCTTTGCCAACTCTTTCCCTCGTCCACCGACACTTCGACGCGCGCGATCTTGCCATGCCCGCTCCAGGCGATGCCGGTGATCTCGTGGAAGCCGGGCGCGCTCAGACGTTGGCCACCCGAGGGCCGCGTGATGATCGACTTCGCCTCCATGTAGAACGAAAATTCACGCGCGGTGCCATCCGGCAGCAGGTCGGTGTATTTCGAGGTCTCCTCGCGCGAATAAACCGGCTCCGCAGTCACATGCAGGCGCCGCAGCCACTTCACACTCATATTGCCCTCGAAGCCCGGCAGGAGGAGCCGCAGCGGATAGCCCTGCTGCGGGCGCAGCCGCTCCCCGTTCTGGCTGTAGACCACCATGGCGTCCTCGAGGCATTTCTCGATCGGGATGCTGCGGGTCAGCGCAGCCGCGTCGGCACCCTCGGCCACGACCCATTTGGCATCTGGTTTCAACCCGGCCTCCTGGAGCACCAGCTTGAGGCTGACGCCGGTCCATTCTGCACAACTCACCAGACCCACTAGGTCCGACGCGGTCTTGCCGTAAGGCTTGGTGTAGCCGGGATTGCCGGAGCATTCGAGAAAGTGGACGCGCGATTCCGACGGGAAACGCCTGAGATCATCCATTGTGAAGATCAGCGGGCGCTCGACCAGTCCGTGCAGCATCAACCGGTGCTGGGCCGGATCGATGGTCGGAACGCCGCCATGATGACGCTCGTAGAACAGGCCGTTCGGCGTGATGATGCCATCGAGCTCCTGCAACGGAGTCCGGCTGGAGGCCGAGATGTACTGCTTGAGAGTCTTCGAGATGTTCTTCACGACTCCGTTCTCGAACGGCGATGGCGCGCCATAGAGCTGGCCCCCCGTCGGCTCGCCCGGCGCCTTCATCCATTCGGGAATGTTGGGTGGAAGGTTGTCGGTCCCGGCGGCAGCCGATGCGCCGGCGCCCAGGACAGTGCCACCCGCAGCCGCCGCGCCGGCGCGCAGAAAGTGACGGCGAGTCGTCCCCGCGGATTTGTCGTCGGCGTCGCTCGTGCTGCTCATGTGCGGACCCTCGGATGAAGCGCGACCGCATGAAACATTCTGCGACGAGCATTTGCAATTCGCAGCTGTTTCAAAAATGAGCCATTTCGACCGCGACTGATCTAAATCCGACGGCCGCGGCGGCAGTTCTCTTCTTCGCAATGCACAAACGGCTCGTCCATCACTCGCCCGGCGCGATCGCATTGCTCGGGGTCGGCCGGTCGGCGATCTGCTGGCCGAACAGGCTGCCGATCAGTTCGACCGCGGTGCGCGCCGTGCGGCCACGCTCGTCGAGGAAGGGATTGAGCTCGACGATGTCGACTGATCCGACTACGCCGGAATCGTGCAGAAGCTCCATGATCAGATGCGCCTCACGATAGGTCGCGCCGCCCGGCACTGTCGTGCCCACGCCGGGTGCAACGCAGGGGTCGAGAAAATCGACATCGAAGCTGACATGCAGTACGCCGTTGCTGGCCCTGACGCGCTCGATGACGCGGCGGATCAGCACGGCGACGCCAAACTCGTCGATCTGGCGCATGTCGACAACCCTGATCCGGCGCGTGCGCATCAGCTCCTTTTCGAGCTTGTCAACTGAGCGCGCCCCGAACAGGTCGAGCCGGTCGGGACCGATCGGGGCACGCGGATCATCGCCAAGCAATCCGTCGAGGCCGGGTTCGCCGCACAGGAATGCCGCCGACATGCCATGCATATTCGCCGTGATCGTCGTCTCCGGCGTGTTGTAGTCGGCATGTGCATCGAGCCAGAGCACGAACAGCTCGCGTCCGCGCTCCTGCCAGTGTCGGGCCATGGCATTCACCGATCCCATCGACAACGTGTGATCGCCGCCGAGAAAAATCGGCAGCGCGCCGGTTTTCGCGATCTCGTAGCCTCTGCGGCTCAGCACGCGGGTCCAGCGCTGGATTTCGCGGTAGTGATTGGCATTCTCCGGGGGCCTGTCTGCGAGGTCCCGGAGCTCGGCCACCGAGAGATCGCCGTAATCGACGACCTCGAAATCCAGGCTCTCGAGCAGTGTCGCAAGGCCGGCGGTGCGGAGCGCCGCAGGGCCCATCAGGGTACCGCGTTGCGAAGCCCCCATGTCGATGGGAGCGCCGAGCAAGGCGATGCGCCGGGCTCGATCCGTCGTAGTCTGGTCGGTCACAGCTGTCTCCTGAGATCCGCAAGATTGAGCCAGCCTAACAGAGATTCGCATCCGTCGTTTCACGGGGGCGGTCCGCGCGGGGGCGCATCGTCTCGGAACAAAAGCCCGCGCGCCGAATTGCTCATGCAAGGCCGGTACCCGCCGTAAAACCACGGCGCCTGTCGCGGATAGCCAAAGGTCATGCGACCCGCTGTTCAGAACGAGCGCTCGCGCGGATAGCCAAAGGTATCGGCCTCCGTCACATGATCAGCCCGGAGGTCGCGCACTTGAGCACGGAGATCCCGCAGTCCACCTCACATCCCGGCATGGCCGAGCGCGCCATCGATGCCGCGACGGACGTATCCCGCACCATCGGTGAAGTCGCAGGTGGCCTGCATGCAGCTGTCGATCGCATGACCTCCGCTATCGACGAAGCGCGAAAGCCGGGCCGGCCCCTCGCGACCGTCGCCGCGATTACGCGCGAAGCACCGCTTGCCAGCCTGTTCGTTGCTTTCCTGTTCGGCGTCGCAGTTGCGCGTCGGCGGTAGACCAGCGGATGTTCAGGCGGCACTGACGGCGTCGCGCTCGGCTGCGAGGAATTGCCGCTCGAATGCTTCCGACGGCATCGGGCGGCCGAAGAAATAGCCCTGGCCTTCTTCGCATCCCATGCTCACCAGGAAATCGGCCGTAGCGCGGTTCTCGATGCCCTCGGCCACGACCGTCAGTCCGAGCTGCTTGCTGAGGCCGACGGTCGACCCGACGATCGCGGCATCATCGGAGTTCGCGAGCAGACCGAGCACGAACGACCGGTCGATCTTGAGCCCATCGAGCGGAAACTTCTTCAAATAGCTCAGGCTCGCATAGCCAGTGCCGAAATCGTCGAACAGGACGCGGACGCCGAGCTGCTGGATGCGTTTGAACATGTCGAGCACGCGGGCTTCGTCGTGAAGCAGGATGTCTTCGGTAACCTCGAGTTCGAGCAGCGACGGGGTGAGCCCCGTCGCTTCGAGCATTTCCGCAACCGAATGCGCGAGGTCGCCGGAGTGGATCTGCGAGGGAGACAAATTGATCGCGACCCGCACTCTGTCGCCGGACAATTCCCAGGCGCGTGCCTGCCGGCAGGCGGTCTCCATCACCCAGTTTCCGATCCGCTCGGATAGGGCTGAGCTGTTGACCACCGGCATGAACTCTCCCGGCGAAACGTAGCCGCGCACGGGATGCCGCCAGCGGATGAGAGCTTCGGCCCCGACCAGGCTCGCGTCGATCAGGCGAACCTGGGGCTGGTAGAACAGCTCGAACTCGCCGCGATCCGCGGCAAGCGCTAGTTCACTCTCCAGCGTCAGCCGGTTCTCCAGCTCCTGCCGGATCGCGCTCTCGAAGACCACATAACCGCCGCGCCGCGTCAGCTTTGCCTTGGTCAGCGCAAGATGGCCATTGCTCAGGAGATCGTCGGCGCTGTGTCCGCCTTCCGGATGGACGGCGACGCCGATGCTGATTCTGACGCGGTGCTGCCGCGTGCCGGTCGCAAGCGGCGCTTCGAATGCGCGCGCGATGCGCTCGGCGAACTCTGCGATTGGCGGGTCGCCATCGGCGCCTTTGCGCGCAATGGCGAATTCGTCTCCGCTAAGCCGGGCAACGACAGCGCCGTCGCGCGCCTCGGCTTTCAGGCGACCAGCGACCGCCTGAAGCACGAGATCTCCGGCCGAATGACCCAGCATGTCGTTGATGCTCTGGAAGCCGTCGAGCCCGATCACGAGCAGCGCGACCTCGCAAGGGCGCTGCGCCGCATCCGCGATCATGCCGACCAGTCCTGCATGCAGCGTGTTGCGGTTGGCAAGACCGGTCAGCGCGTCGTACTCGGCGAGATATCTGACGCGTTCGGCCTCGCGCTTGCGGACCGAGATATCGCGCAGGATCGCTCCGTACTGGAAGCCGTCCGTTCCCTGCCAGCCCGAGAAGCTTGCCTCGACCGGGAAAGTTTCACCGTTCTTCCGCCGCCCTTCGAATTCAACGACGACCGCTCCGCCGGGGACCAGGAGTGCCTGGCGCGCGGCGTCGCGCATGGACGGCCTCGCGTCACCGTCCACCGACACGGCGCACAGCGTTTCGAACGGACGGCCGATGATCTCGGCGGGCATATAGCCGAAGATCGCACTAGCGCCGGGATTCCACACGGTGATCAGCTGATCTTCGTCGGTGCAGACGAGGCCATCGCCGAGCGACATCGCAATACGATGAAAGCGGCTTTCGGCGATGCGCCCCAACAGACCGCGGAAGTCGATTTCGTCGAGTGCGATCGCCGTCAGATAAGCCACAATCGCGATGTGGAACAGTGATGTGTCGATGATGAAGGGCCATCTTGCCTGCACGAGGACCGCAACCAGCTCGAAGGCTGCCCCGGCCGAGATCAGGATCGCGACGCGAATTCCCGGTCCGAAGCGGCGCCACGAAAACACCATCAGCAGGCAGATCACAGCGAGACCCAGGATCATGCCGGTATCGGAGGTCCAGCGCAGCATCCGGCTCTGGAGGATCGATTCCGCTGCCAGCGCCTGGAGGATGGGTCCGGAGATGATGCGGCCATTTGGAACGCTGAAGCGGTCGCCCAGTTCGAGCGCCGTCGCACCAATGATGACCTTCTTGTCTCTGAGCTTGTCGAGAGTTGCCGTGTTGCCGCGGAGCACGTCGACATACGAGACACTCGGAACGGAGCCCGCCCGAATGCTGAAATCGATCAGGAAAGGAGGCCGCCGATTGGCGTCCTGTCCGGCCAGCACGACGGCCATTGACGGCATCAGGGCATCACCGAGCTTCTCGCCGAATGGATAGCGGCGAACCAGCCCGTCGGATTCGATCGCGACATTGACCAGCGCCGGCCACGACTGATTGCTGAACGGCTTCAGGGGGCGATTGATGTGAGCTGCGCCGCCATTCGGCGTCGGCTGCTTGAAGGACGGCAGGATGGTCGAGCCGCCGGCCTCACGCAGCGCGTTGACGAAAGCCTCGTCGGAGGCCGGATCGGATGGCGAGCTGAAATCGACGTCGAAAGCGACGTCCCGCGCCCCCGCGGCCTCGAGCTTGCGCAACAATTCGCCGTGCAGCCGGCGCGGCCAAGGCCATACGCCGATCTGGTCGATCGAGGGCGCATCGATGGCCACCACGACGACGTTGCCGCTCGCGGGGCGCGATTGCCATGTGAACCGCAGGTCGGTCAGCGCGTTGCGAAGCGCACCATGCCACCCCGTGGACAGCACGATCGCCAGTGCGGTCACGACTAGAATATGCGGACGATAGCGCTTCACTCCGATCCTCCCGCGCACCCGCTTCTGCGGGTACGCCCCCTCATCCCCTGGAAATCGCCTCAGTGCTTGTTGTGGCCAAAGGCATTGCCGTGGCCATTGCTGCCGTTGCCGCCGCCATTGCCATTGCCGTTACCGTTGTTGCCCCTGCCGTTGCCGGTGGCGCCGTTGTTGCCATTACCATTGCCGTTGCCGGAATTCCCATTGCCGGAATTGCCGTTACCGGAGTTGCCATTGCCGGAGTTGCCGTTGCCGGAGTTGCCATTGCCGGAGTTGCCGTTGCCGGAGTTGCCGTTGCCACCAGCGTTTCCGTTGGCGGCCGCTGCGGCGATCGCGGCGCCGGGATTTGACGAACTGCTGCTGCCAGCCGTCACGCCGCTGCTCGTCGTGACCGCAGTCTGGACGGTGCTGTTGGACGCAGTCGTGCTCGCTTTCGAGTCGCTCCAGACCGTCTCGGTGCTAGCGTGCGCGTTGCGCACCTGTCCGGGGGCACCGCCTCCGTGGGCTAGCCCGTGCGTGACCTTGTGGACGTTCAGCTTGACCTCGCCGAGCGAGTTCGAGATGCGCACGACGCCAGGCTTTGCAGCATCAGACTTGGCAGCACCGCCCTTGGACGCGTGAGCTCCGGCCCCCTGTTGCGATGGCTTGAGCGCGCCGGCCGCCTTGGTGCCCTTGTCGATCGGACCGAGCGCATGGATCGCACGGCCGTTCGCGGCATTGCGCGGGGCCGACAGGCCCGATTTCGGCACGGGGACGCGCTCGATGCTCGAGGCGCGCGGCTTGCCGTGCTCGATCGGATTGAACGTTCCAGAGCCGCTCAGAGAGAGACCAGACTTGCCATGCTCGAAGACGGTGGCGGCCTGCCCCGGCAGGACCTGGGCGATCTGTCCGGTCTTGAAGTCGGAGACCTCGACCTGGCCGCGGAGCACGCCGACCTTGGTGCTGCCCGCATTCACGGTGACGCTGAACTGGGTGCCCTTGACCACGGCGGCGAGATAGGGCGTCTCGACCTCGAAGTGCTTGACGTTGCGCTTCTCGACCTCGAGCAGGATCGAACCTGCCTGCTGGATGATGGTGGTCGAAAGGCCCTCCTTGCTCTCGGTCGGCAAGCCGACCACCGAGTTGGGAGAGATCAGGATCGTTTCCTCGCCACGGACGAGCAGCACGCGCCCGTTACGCCCGGTGCGAATGGTGTCGCCGGGCTTGAGTGCCTCCTGCTGGCTCAAGGACACCTGCTGCGCGCCAGTGGTGGCGACCCAGACCTCGCCAGTGGCTTTGCCGACCGACCAGACGCCCTCGTCCGCGGCGGATGCGCCGGAAGCCGTTCCCAGGATCAGCGCAGCCGCGAAGGCGCACCGCATTCCAATATTGTTCAGCATGACGATCCTCAGTCCGCGTTACAGCCGGCCTTGAGGGGTATCCGAAATCACTCAACATGAGATTAGCGGGAAGCGACCAGCGGAGTGGTCGCGTTAACGGTTCATTGACCATAAAAAACTATGAAAAATCATGTGGCTAACGAACCCTTACCGCTTCACGGGCACATCTCCGTCAAACTACGGGGACCGGCGCGTTGCGCGCGTCGGGAAGCGGCATCTCATTACCACAATGGTGCTGTTGGCGCCTTTTTTCGCCGGAGTTTCCCAGGCTTTCGCACAACAGGCGAACCAGCCGGGCTTCGATCCGCGCCAACCAGAGAAATATTTTGAAAACCAAACCGAGCGGGAATCGCTGAGGCGTCCTCCAGTCAGACTACCGACGATCGGCCAGCCCAACACCGGCGGCGATACCAAGCCTCAATTCGTGCTGCGCGGCGTCGATGTCAGCGGAGCCCGGGCCGTTTCCCCCGATCGCATCGCCGCGGTCTACCAGCCCTATGTCGGCAAGAAGGTTTCGCAGGCCGATCTCGCCGCGATCGCCGGCGCCATCAGCGATCTCTACCGTGCCGATGGTTTTCACTTGAGCCGTGCGATCGTGCCGCCGCAGGATATTGCGGACGGCCTGCTCCGGATCCAGGTGATCGAAGGCGCCATCGTGCAGGCGAAGCTGAAAGGCGACGGCGCCGAGCAGTTCGGCGTGAGACCGATGCTTGGGCCGGTTCTGGCGGAGCAACCGTCGCGTCTGGCAACGCTGGAACGCCAGCTCTTTCTCATCAACAGCAGACCTGGCGTCCGGATCACCGATACCGCACTGGAGGAGATCGGCGGTGCAACCGGCCGCTTCCGCCTCATCGTCTATTTGAAGACCTGGCACGTCTTCTCCTCATTCGGTCTGGACAATCTGGGCTCATCATCAGTCGGTCCGTGGCAGACCTACGCGACCGGCGCGTTCAACTCCTATCTCACGCCCGGCGACACGCTGGCGGTCAACCTGTCGACCATCGCCAACGACCCCCGCCAGCTTGGCTTCGCACGGCTGTCCTACGATGCACCCGTCGGCGTCGACGGCGTGCGTCTCGGCGGGTCCGTCCTGTACAGCGCGGTCAGACCGGGCGATGCCCGCCGCCTCAACAGCGACATCACCACGACCGAGGCGTTCGAGCTGCGTGCCGGCATCGTCCCATTGCAGTCGCAATCCTCCTCGCTGATCCTGACCGCGGCGACGACCTTCAGCAACGTGTCCGAGCATGACCTTTACGGCCCCTGGTACAACGACCACATCAGGACCGCGAGCCTGACCGCCGACTACCGGCTCCAGGATCATTTCGGCGGCACCAATTTCGCGACGCTGACCTACCGCCAGGGGCTCGACATCTTCGGTGCCTCGCATTTCGATGACGACCTGTTGTCGCGCGATGGCGCGTCATCGAACTTCTCCGTGCTGAACCTCTGGTTCACGCGCTACCAGACGCTCAACGACGTCTGGTCGCTCAAGCTCTCCGCTGCGAGCCAGACGGCGTCACGGCCGCTGTTCACCTCGCAGCAATTCTATCTCGGCGGCGTTGCCTTCGGGCGCGGCTATGGCGCAGCCGAGATCAGCGGTGACAACGGTCTTGCCGGCTCGCTCGAACTGCGCTTCGACCAGAATCTCAATTTCCGCTACTGGACCGGCTATCAGCTCTATGCCTTCGGCGACGCCGGCGCCGTCTGGAACGACGCTTACCGCCTAAGCGACGGCCTGTCGCTGACCTCGGCCGGAGCTGGCGTGCGGTTCTTCCTGCCGGACGATTTCCAGGCCGATCTCGGCGTGGCTGTCCCCCTGAGCTACCGGGCGCCAGACAACGAGCGCCGCAGCCCGCGCTTCCTGTTTACCCTGTCAAGCGCGCTGCGGCTCTGCTCCGAACGCGGCAAGGGCGGCTGTCTGTAAGCCCATTGTCCTTTGCGCTATGGCCCCCGGCATGCGGCCCTTTTCGAGGCGTGGCTCACAAGCTTGCCTAAATTTAATCCCGTAACCTGCTCACGATCGCTCGATCCGGGAGTTCCGAATGGCCATGTTCAGTCAAAAGTGATTGAGACGGAACCATGAAAAAGGTGTTTGCAGTTCTGGCGTTTCTCTGCGTCCTCGGCGTCGGCCAGTACTTCGTGGTCAGCCGGTTCGCGATCCGCCATGAGGATTTGACCCTGTTCGACGCCGCGCGCCAGCGGCCGATTGCGGTCGAAATCGCTGTGCGGCGTGATTACGAGACCAAGGCCAATCTCGGCCTCTGGAAGCTCCCGCTCGCCATCATCAGCAACGGCAATACCGTCAAGGCCACCGAATATTCCTTCCTCGCCAACGTGCTCGCCGCACGCGGTTATCTTGTCGCCAGTATCCAGCAGGATCTGCCGAGCGATCCGCCGCTGATGACCAAGGCCGGCCAGCCATATGTCGGCCGGCGCGAGGTCTATATCCGCTGCGAGGCCAACATCCTCTTCACCTTGGGCGAGTTGAAGCGGCGGCAGGAGAACGCCGACTACGACCACATCACGCTCGTCGGGCATTCCAACGGCGGCGACGTTTCGATGTATGTCGCCCATCAGCACCCGGAGCTGGTGTCGAAAGTGATCACGCTCGACAATCTGCGGGTGCCTTTCGTGCTTAGCGACAACATGAAGATCCTGTCGTTCCGCTCGAAGGATCCGCATTTCGTAACCGATCCCGGCGTGCTGCCGACGCCGGAAGAGGCCAAGGCGCGCGGAATCGACATTATCCACACTGGCGCACAGCATACCGAGATGAGCGATCGCGGTCCCGACGCTGTCAAAGAAAAGATCCAGGCGACACTCGACCGCTTCCTGCGGGACAGCGCCAGCAGCGCGCTCGCCCCGGCCGATACACGAAGCCCGATGATCATGAACCCCGGCGACTATTAGTCCGGCCCCTTTGCGGCAGATCAAGGCTGCCGCGACCCGACCACGATAGAAAGGGTCTCGCCATCTCGGAGAGGCACGTGTCGCACTCGATCGAAAGCCTTGATACGAAAAGACTCGATAGGACAAGCTTTGGCCTGCCCGTGGCAAGGACGCCGAGATTCGCCCGGCATCTCTATCGTTCGGCTCGCAAGCTGCTGCGGTCGATCATCGCCCGCATCGACCTCTCGCAGTTTCCGGGTTCGTGTTGCGGATGAGGACGGCGTCGCACGCCAACAACACACAGGGTTGCTCTATGCACCGGCATTTGAGACGAATTTGCCTGCTGGTTGCAATGGCCTCGAGCATGGGCACGTTGTCCGCTCTCGCCGCCGATGCAGATCACGGCGCCGATCTTGCGAGGCGCTGGTGCGCCAGCTGCCATGTCGTGGCGAACGGCCAGACCCAGGCGAGCGCCGACGTCCCCTCTTTCGCGTCCGTTGCGCGCAGGCCCGACTTCAGTTCGGAAAGGCTCGCCTTTTTCTTGCTAGATCCGCACCCGAAGATGCCGAATTTCCCCTTGAGCCGGACTGAAGCCGGCGACATCGCGGCCTACATCGCATCGCTGCGTTAGCAGAGCGGCCGATCGGTCGACACCTGCGACGATGCAAATCCTGCCTGAGAACCGACAGGAATCGGCAGGAGGATGATGGGCTGTGAATGAGGTCCATTCGACGGCCCATCATGGACCGGTACCCGCATCGACGTGCGGATATTCACGCTGCGCAAGTCCAATCTGTGGACGCGCCGTAAACACTCCGAGAATCAGGACTTGCCCTTCCCCGGCTGCATGAGACTGCCGGTCATCTGGCGCATGTGGTCTCCGGCACTGGTGAACTGGCTGCGCAGGAAATCCGATTGGATTCGCATCGCCTCCTGAAGGTCGGTGGCATGGACGAGCTTGCGGGCATGCTCGAACGCCGACTTCATGTTCTGCTCGGTGAAAGCGAGCGCCTGCTTCGACACGTCCGCCCCCGCGCCCGGAACGGTCGTCATCGATTTGGTGGCGGCTTCGAAAAACATTCCGAATGCCTTTTCCGCCTGGTCAATCGTCTTCTCGGCCAGGTCACGCAGTTCGGCCGGAACTTCGAGCTTCGGTTCGATCATGGTCGCACTCCTCCCGTTTTCTGAACTGAATACCACACTTGCCGGATCGACTGCCAGCGTCCAGCCGGGGGGACGTCGCCCGGCGGCCGGCTCTGGCAGGAAACGAACGGCAAGGCGTTAAGGCCGGCGCGCAGGCCGGCTCAGGACAGGGGGTGTTCGGGGAGAGTTTCTTCGGTGGCGAGGTCTTCGACGAGCTTGATGACCTCGAAACGCTGCCGGGGCGCGAGCTTCAGAAACGCGCGGAGCAGCCGCAGGCTTTCGACAGTGCCGCTTGCAGGCGCGCCGAGCTTGAGGTGCAGCTCAGCTGCGAAATTGAGGTTCTTCATCTCGCACCTATGACAAGCATCGGACTTCGTGATCCAACATCGAGATCCCAACTAAGAACCAAACGCCACAACCGGATGCCATAACCAACCGGATGCTATGGCGACGGCGCGCCTTCGGCCGGGGGGGAAGCCCGGTACGTTCGCACGCCGAGCTTCATGTGCAAGCGCGCACACCTGAACAGGTTGCAACTATGTCAAGAAACAACCCCTCCGGCAAGCCTAACAGTTGGCGCAGCGATGCTTCGTCTGCATCGCACCACGGCAATTCCGGATAACAGGAATATGGCCCGCCGTCACCCACCTGCGTCAAGAAGCGTCATCGATCAGCATACAGCCTCGATCGCCGTCAATCGACGCTGCGTTTAGTCTTGTTTCGGATGTGAATGGACGTTGGTGGACGCGAACCAGTGCTTCTTCAGCGTATACACGTAATTGATGAGTCCGGCGCCAGCGGTTGTATCGTCGACGAAATAGACGTGGATCTCGCGCCATGGATAGGCCGCCACAGCGCGGCCTTCTGAACCAAGAGACAAACTATGGCATTTGGATTTTCATCCAAACCCGCCCACTCGAGCTCTTGGACTTGGGCAGGCCTCTTCGCACCAGGATTCATCGGGCCGCATTTGTTTCCGGCCGTGAACCGTTTTCGAGGAACAAACGACAAAGCGGTGGCGAAACAGTCACGCAGATCACGGGCGCCCTGGCCGATGCATTCGATCGATTCGGGCGCCCCAGCACCAAAGGACGACGGCATGCTTTCTCGCTGCGATCTCATCAAGGGCGCCGCAGTCGCGCTTCTCACCTTCTCGATACAAGGCGCGTGGGCGCAGGAGACCAGGATGAACCTGTTCAAGATCGTCACCATCAAGGACGAAATCGTCGTTGGATTGTCGACGGAGGAGCTTCAGGCGCTCGGCGGCAACGATGCCAGCGCCGTTGCACATGCTCTGGCACAGAAGGGCGATCTCACCGTCTGGCAATACAACGTGCATCGCGGTCCGAACGGCGAGTTACAGCAAGCGCCGACCGCCAGAATAGGGCTTTTGGCCAACGCCTCGCTGCGCGTGGAGCCCTATACCACGACCTATCAGATCCTGCCGCATCCCTAAGCAGCAGACTGGCGCGCCCGCGACCGCGGTCGCGGGCGCGCCGTTGTCATCGGCGTTGCCCTGCACGCCGTGTCCCCTTTTCCGTCGCAAAGCCATAGATCAGCGCCAGCCGATCCAGGCATTCCCGAAAACGTCGGGCAAAATAGTCGGTCCAGCGCTGCGTACGGACGGCGCGACGCTGGCCGATCTCGTCCATGGTCAGGCCCAGCACCAACACGTCGTGCACTAGCGCGGCGCCGTCGGTGCCGAGTTCGCGCTCGACCCGGTTCAGCCGCAGCACCGCCTCGCGTTGGCTCTCGGTGACCGGCTCGCGCGTGCGCGCGCCATCGACATATTCGCGAGTCGGGTCGATTGCCTGAAGGCCTCGCTCGGCCTTCTCCCAATCGTCCTGGAAGGCGCGCCCCCCGCGATACTGCGCCTCGTCGATCTGATGGTGCGCATGCAGCCGGCCGAGCGGATCGCTGCGGATGGATCGCACGGCCATGATCTTCTCGCCGGGGTCGAGCGCCAGCGGATTGTCCACCTCGACTTCCGCCACCTCCGCATTGAACGGTATCTCACGTGAGCGTCGGTCGTAGACATTCGCCAATTTGTAGGATCTGTTGCGTCGGACACGTGCCACTCGGGTACTCCTTGCGAAATTGACGATTGGACGGGCGGTCGTCGGATCAGGCGGCGGAGACCAGCCTCAGCACGACCGGGCCGGCGACGCGCGCGGAGCCAGCTCCGGCGCGGCGCGTCAGGCGCGCATGCGGCGTGCAATAGCTCGAGCCCGGCTCACTTGGATGGCCGCAGAAGGTAATCTCCTCCCCGTCCTTGTCGCCGCCATAGGGATAGCGACAGTCCTCGCCAGCGAGTTCGACCAGCGGGACCAGGCGCGGCTGGACGCCGACGCAGCGCAATTTGATCTGCGCGGCAGGCTTCATCGCGGATTTCGGAGGCAGGTTCAGTAACGCGGGACGGTGCGGGAGGATAAGACAGGCTCCAGACGGCAGCACCGGCACGATCGACGGGCTCGTCGTCCGCACCTGCACGATCAGCCCGAGCCGCTTGGCGCGGCCGACCACCGCATTGCGCGTGTAAGCCGTTCCAAACCTTGCATTAATCTGTCTTCCGATCTCCGTATAAGACATTCCCTTGAGAAGATAGTCGCGAAGCGCGTCGGAGTGCTCCGACGGCCAATGGCCCGGTTCCATGCTGCTGTCCTGTGATGCGCCTCCTCCGATCGCACGATCGCGAGGCGGGCCTAAATTCCGGTATTCCGAAGTCGAAGTCAAGCAATAATTCTGATATTCATAATTGCATCAATTCCGAATTTCGGATTACAAGAGGCGGAACGATGGACAGTCGAGGGAATCACCATGTTGGACGCTGCGATGATCGAACGGGGCCTGGAAAAGACGGGCAAGAGCAAGGGCGGCCTGGCGGCTGCCATGGGCGTACGCCCCGGCGCAGTTTCGGAGATCCTAGGCGGCGAACGCCTGGTGAAGGCTTCGGAAATCATTCCGATCATGGAATATCTCGAGCTCAATCTCGCGCCGATCATGGGCCGGGTCGGGGCCGGTGCCGTGATCGAGCCGGATTATGAGCAGGTTCCCCCCGAAGGCCTTGGCGACATCGCGCTGCCCTTTCCGATCATGGAGGAGACCATCGCATTCGAGATCGTGGGCGATTCGATGCTGCCCAAATACGAGAGCGGCGACGTAATCGTAGTCTACAAGGACCAGCGCCATCCGCTGTCGAGCTTCTACGGCGAGGAGGCCGTGGTCCGGCTCAAGACCGGCGAGCGCTATCTGAAGACCATCGAGCGGGGCAAATCCCCCTCCGTCGTCAATCTCAGCAGCTTCAATGCCAAGCAGATCGTCGGCGTGAAACTGGAGTGGGTCGGCGAGATCTGCCTGTCGATGCCCAAGGGGCAGCTGGAGCGGCTGCGCGCCAAGTCGGCGCGCCCTCGCAAGAGGAGCAAGTAGGCTGCAATTTCCGTTTTTACGAAATTCACCTTGACTTGATTCCGTTTTTCGGAAATACTCTGCCGTGCCCGACCGTGGGCACGGCAGGATCGTTTCATGCAGTATTTCGTCGTGATGATCGACTATGGGCGCCGCGGCCGCGAGGCGGTCGTCGACCCTGAAATCACCAGGCGCGAGGTCATTTCCCGCGTCGCCTCAGGTGAATATCGGAATATCTCGTTCATCCAGGAAATCGTGGAGAATTCGGTCGAAGACGTGACCGAGGCGATCCTCGCCGAGGCGGCCCTCCCGGAGATCCGCCCCAAAGAAGTCGACCTACAGGCTCTCCGCCTCGATCACGCCCGCGATCTGCGTAAGCACGAGCGGACGTGACGCAGGCCCAAGCGGCAGCCCGGTCGGAGATCACACCGTGAGGACGGTCGATCCCGTGGTCTTGCGCGCGGCGAGATCGGCATGCGCCTTGGCGGCGTCCTTCAGTGGATAGGTCTGGTGCACCTCGATCTTGACCGCGCCGGACTTGACGACGTCGAACAGCTCGCCTGCCATCGCGACCAGGCTCTCACGCTTGGCGGCGTAGGTGAACAGCGTCGGCCGGGTGACGTAGAGCGAGCCCTTCTGCGCTAGCAGACCAAGGTTGAGCGGCTCGACGGCGCCGGAGGACGCACCGAACAGCGCGGCGACGCCCAGCGGCGCGAGGCAGTCGAGCGACTTCAGAAACGTGTCCTTGCCGACGGAGTCATAAACCACCGGCACCTTCTTGCCGCCTGTGATCTCGTCCACGCGCTTCACGAAATCCTCGCGGCTATAGATGATGACATGGTCGCAGCCATGCGCCTTTGCGAGCTTGGCCTTCTCGTCGTTGCTGACCGTGCCGATCACGGTCGCGCCGAGATGCTTGGCCCACTGGCAGAGAATCAGGCCGACGCCACCGGCGGCCGCATGCAGCAGGATGGTGTCGCCGGCCTTCACGCGATAGGTCTGCCGGATCAGATATTGCGTGGTGAGCCCCTTCAGCATCATCGCCGCCGCGGTCTTGTCGTCGACACCGTCCGGCAGCTTCAGCAGTCGGTCGGCCGGGATCAGCCGCGCCTCGGAATAGGCCCCGAGGGGCGAGGCGCCGTAGGCCACGCGATCGCCCGGCTTCAAATCGGTGACACCGGCCCCGACCTCCTCGACGACACCAGCAGCCTCGCTACCAAGCCCGCTCGGCAGCTGCACCGGGTAAAGGCCCGAACGGTTGTAGATGTCGACGAAGTTGAGACCGACGGCGGTGTGGCGGATGCGCGCCTCGCCCGGTCCGGGCTTGCCGACACTGACCTCCTCCCAGACCAGCACGTCCGGACCACCAGTCTTGTGAAAGCGAATGGCATGCGTCATGGGCGTTGCTCCCTTATCGTTGAGGTAAAGCCGAATACCGGCTCGGGCTTTCGAAATAGGTATTTGGTCCGCCCGTCACAGTACAGAGACGTAACAAGAATGTCACAGCGAACGACAAACCTCCGCCGTTCCGTCTCTGTTCGAAAGAGTTGATGTCGGCCTTGCGCCGGCCGGCAGTAGCCTTCGCGCGGGTTTGGAGGTCGTCTGCGAAGGAGAGCCGAGATGCCAGCTTATGTACAGCATCATCAGGATATCGAAATCGCGCCAGTGATTTGCCCTGCTTGCATGGGGTTCCTTCCGATGTATGTGCGCGAGGTCGAACCGCATTGGAGTCTTGCCAAGATCGACTTCGTCTATGAATGCGCCGATTGCGGCGCCGAGGTCAGACAGACGATCCGCAAGCCGGAGTTGCTGCGGCACTGATCGGCGGCCGGTAGCCGTCCGACTATTTGCGTTGAGCGGAAAAAACGCCCATTCGCGCGGGTCTGGGCTCTCCCAAACGAGGCTTGTTCTTTGCCGTGAACGCAGGCAGAACAAGCCTCAATCAAGACCTTTGGGAGCGCCTTTTCGTGGCTGAACAGAAGCCCTCGACAGCGATCGAGGCAGTGGAGAGCGGCCTCGCCGCGCAAGGCTACATCGCGAGCCGGCAGATCGCGACCGCCGTCTATTTGTCGCAACAGATCGAGAAGCCGATCCTGGTCGAAGGACCCGCGGGCGTCGGCAAGACCGAGCTTGCCAAGGCGATCGCGGCCTGGCGCGGCCTGAAGATGATCCGCCTGCAATGCTACGAAGGCCTCGACGAGGCCAAGGCGCTCTATGAATGGAAATACGCCAAGCAGCTTCTCTACACGCAGATCCTCAAGGACAAGCTTGGCGAAGTCCTCGGCGGCGCGCAGACTTTGCACGCTGCACTTAATCAGCTCCACGATTTCGGTGACGTGTTCTTCTCCAAGGAGTTCGTCGAGCCGCGCCCGCTGCTGCAAGCGCTGGAGCAGCCGGGCGGCTGCGTGCTCCTGATCGACGAGATCGACAAGTCGGATGCGGAGTTCGAATCGCTGCTGCTGGAAATTCTCTCCGACTTCCAGGTCACGATCCCCGAACTCGGCACCGTCTCCGCGATCACGCCGCCAACGGTGATCCTCACCTCCAACAGCGAGCGCGATCTCGGCGACGCCCTGAAGCGGCGCTGCCTGCATCTGCACATCGGCTTCCCCGAGCAACGGCTCGAGGAGCGCATCGTCGAGAGCCGCGTCCCCGGTATTTCGCAGACGCTGCGGCGGCAGATGGTCGGCTTCATCCACGAAATCCGCTCGCTGGACCTGAAGAAGCTGCCTTCGGTCAGCGAGACCATCGACTGGGCCCGCGTGCTGGTGCTCTTGCAGGCCTCGGAGCTCGACACCGAGATCGTCAAGGACACGCTCAACGTGCTCCTGAAATACGAGGCCGACATCGAGGCGGCTCAGCCTCAGATTACGACCTTCATTGCCAAGGCAGCACGATCCAACGTCTTCGGTTGACGCCGATGCGCGAGAATATCCATCGTTTCTTCCGTGCGGCACGGGGCGCCGGCGTCCATGTCTCGCCTGCCGAAAGCATCGATGCGATGCGCGCGGTCGCACAGGTCGGCGTTTCCGACCGGACCATCCTGCGCGATGCGCTCCTTCTGACGCTCGCCAAGTCGCAGGACGAAAAGCTCGCGCTCGGTGACTGTTTCGATCTGTTCTTCAGCCAGCCGGAGCCGCGGCAGGAACAGCCTGAAGCCGACGGCAACGATGTTTCGGAGAACGCGGATCAATCTCCGTCGTCTGACGAGGCCAGCGATGCGAACGGCGGTTCGCCTCCCGCAGAATTGGGTCCCCTCGCGCAGATGCTGCTGTCTCAGGATCGCAACGCGATCACCGCCGCGATCGCCAGCGCCTCAGGGGCGGCCTCCCTGTCCGACATCCGCTACTCCACCCAACGCGGCATCTTCTCCAGCCGCATCCTCGACGCCATGGGGCTCCAGCGGCTACGCGACGATCTCGACGAGCTGACCGCGACCAATCCGGCACTGGCCGAGCGGCTGCGCGCCGCGCTCGATGGCTTGCGCGAAGCCGTTCGCGACACCGTCGCGCAGGGGCTTGCGCTCTATGCCCGCGAGGAGGCCGAGAACCTCCGCAATGAGATTTTGCGCAACGCGCCGCTTGCCCGCATCGAGCGGCGCCATGTCGCGGAGATGCGCGCTCTCATCCGCCAGATCGCACGGCGCCTGCGCGAGCGCTATTCGAAACCGCGCAAGCGCCAACGGCGCGGTCATCTCGACGTCCGCCGCACGCTGCGCCGCAATGCCGCCTGGGGCGGCATCCCCTTTCTCACGGCCTGGAAGCGCAAGCATCGCGACCGGCCGAAGATCGTAGCACTCTGCGACGTCTCGGGGTCGGTCGCACAGGTCTCGGATTTCTTCCTGCTCCTGATCCACTCGCTGCACGAGGTCGTCGACGACGTCCATTCCTTCGCCTTCTCCTCGCATCTGATCGAAGTCAGCGACATCCTCGAGAAGAAATCGCCGGAAGAAGCGATGGCCGAGATCATGTCCAAGGTCGGCTTCGGCTCCTCCGACTACGGCTCGTCGCTGGCCGATTTCGAGAAGGAGTTCATGAGCGCGCTGACGCCACAGACCACGGTGATCGTGCTAGGCGATGCCCGCAGCAACAATCTCGATCCGCGCGCCGACATCCTGCGCCGCATCTCCGAGCGCTCGAAGCGACTGGTGTGGCTCAATCCCGAGGGACGTCTCGCCTGGGGCTTTGGCGATTCCGAGATGCCGCGCTATGCGACCTTCTGCAGCGTGGTGCGCCAGTGCGCCACCGCGCAGCAGCTCGAGCGCGCCGTGTCCGATATTGTGGCGACTTATCAGTAGGCCTTACCCACAGCCGACGTCAGTTTCGCACCAGCTCCGTCTGAGCCACGTTGCACTCCCGGAAATGATAGGCGATCTCGTCGAGCGCGCGCTGCTCCCATTCCTGAGCTTGCGCAAGCCAGAAAACCCGGCGCTCGAAATCAAGCGCGGCGCGCTCCCGGCACAAGGATTCCTGACTGCGAATTTCGACCAGCCTGTTCATGCACTCCACTCCTGCCGTGTGAAGCCATTCCCCGCGAATCAGCGTAACAGAATCCCGAACCCTTCGTCTCATGATTTCTGTGCATATTGCGACGCAGAATGGGACAGCAGCGCTTCCCGTGCAGTGCGGTAGTTCGCGGACCAACATCAAGCCCACATCATCAATATGTGATCGAGGCTCCGGATGGTCCTCGTGATCGGGCGGTCTTAACTCTTGCGGCGCAATGGCGTGCAGCAATTTGTGAAGAGAAGTTCTAAACGCCTCACCGGATTCCCGACTCATTGTCGTCGCACGGTCTTCATGCAGCGCCTCTAACAGAGGCGCACGAACGGCACTGTGGCTTGAGGCAACATGAGCAACGACAGCGACTTCGATCTTGCGCCGGACCAATGGGAGGTTCTGAAGGCGCTTCGCAACCCGGTGTCGTACGGTCGCCTTTCGAAGCCTTATCTCATCGAGGGCCTCGTCAAGCTTGGTCTTGTCGTCGTCCGCGACGGCGTGCCGGTCATGACGCCGAATGGACGCAAGGTGCTGGTACGCGGATCGTGTCGGCTGCTGGATCTCGCGGCGTGACGCGGCCACGCGCGTGCGGAACGTGACAGCAGGACCGCAAATCTCCTGTCCACGTGACCGTCGGCATCTGGAACGGTTTCCCCGTGCCGACGCCGATGCCCGGTCGCACCGCAAAAGGGCCGAATAGACCTCCTCCTCAGCGAACCGCGACAATCTGGCACGCTAGTTGCTCCTTTAGACGATCGAGACGTCAAAACGGGGGAGTCACCATGTCGACCATTGCCGCGGCCCCGGCCGCCGAGCCGAAACCGCTCTATACATCGCTGTTCGTCCAGGTCCTGGCCGCGCTGATCCTTGGTATTATCCTCGGCGTGGCCGTGCCGGATTTTGCCATCTCCCTCAAGATTCTGAGCGACGCCTTCCTGAAGCTGATTTCGATGATCGTGGCGCCGATCGTGTTCTGCGTCGTCGTGCACGGCATTGCCGGCGCGGGCGACCTCAAGAAGGTCGGACGGGTCGGCGTCAAGGCGCTGGTCTATTTCGAGGTGATGACCACAGTCGCACTCGTGGTAGGTCTCATCCTGGCCTACACTTTCGGCCCCGGCCATGGCATGAACATCGATCCCTCGACGCTGGACGCCAAAGCGCTCAATAGCTATGCCGATAACGCCCACAAGCTTCAGGGCGGCGGCATCGGCTCCTTCCTCCTCAACGTGATCCCGAGCACCTCGTTCGACGCGTTGTCGCGCAACGACGTGCTCCAGGTACTGTTTTTCGCCGTGCTGTTCGGCGTAGGCCTCGCACTGGTCGGCGGCGAGAAGGGCAAGCTCGTCACGTCGATGATCGATGCCGCCTCGACCGTGCTGTTCCGCGTCATGGGGCTTATCGTCCGCGTTGCTCCACTTGGCGTGCTCGGCGCAGTCGCCTACACCGTCGGCAAATACGGCGTCGGCTCGCTCAAGCAGCTCGTCTCACTGGTGGCGCTGTTCTACGTCTCGGTCGGCATCTTCGTGCTGGGCGTGCTCGGCGGCGTCATGGCGCTTGCCGGCATCAACATTCTCAAATTCCTCGCCTACCTGCGCGAGGAGTTGACGATCGTGCTCGCGACCGCCTCGTCCGACGCCGTGCTGCCGCAGATCATGAAGAAGCTGGAGCGGATGGGCGTGAAGGATTCCGTCGTCGGCCTCGTCATTCCGACCGGCTATTCCTTCAATCTCGACGCGTTCTCGATCTACCTGACGCTTGCGGTCGTCTTCATCGCGCAGGCGACCAACACGCCGCTTTCCTTCGGCGACCTCCTGCTCGTGCTCGGCGTCTCCCTGATCACGTCGAAAGGCGCGCATGGTGTGCCTGGCTCTGCGATCGTGATTCTGGCGGCGACGCTGAACGCGGTGCCGAGCATCCCCGCGATCGGCCTCGTGCTGGTTTTGTCGGTCGACTGGTTCATCGGCATGGCACGCGCGGTCGGCAACCTCACCGGCAATTGCGTTGCGACCGTGGTGGTGGCCGCCTGGGAAGGCGACCTCGACCGCGCCAAGGCGGCCAAGGTCCTCGACGGTGGTGAGCTTGTGGACGTGACGGCGGGGTAACGACCGCCGTTCAGTCATTCCACTGGAGGAGCGGCGTTCCATACGCCCTCCTCCAGACGGACAGGAAACGCGGAAACCAGGAGTGGGCCACGGCGCCCTTGTAGGCCCACGTACGATATTTCAGGCCCTGCTCCGAGATCAGTTCCTGATAGCCGCCGTGGACTTCGGTCGCGGTGCGGATGTCCTTCAATATTCCTTGCGCGCAGGCGCGGTAGGTATCGCTCCCCGAGAATTCGTCATAGTCCAGCATGCGATCCGCGAACTCGACGTTGAACGTCGGCCAGGAGGAACGTCCCTGGTAGGCGGGAGCCGCGATCTTGTGGATCATCTTATTGCGCGGATTATCCGCCGACACCAGGAAGTGGAACGTGGTGGGGATGCGAAAGCGCGGCTCCGCAATGATCAGATCCGCCGTGGCCGCGAACAGTGCGCGCTCGCTTGCCTCGTTCAGATCCCAGAAGCCGCGATGCACGCTGACGAAATCTAACGCGACCGAGAATACCGGCGAGCCCGCGGGGCCGTCCAGGGAATGCCTGATATAGCCGCCCTTGCCGAACAGGCGGAGCAGGTCCCTCTTGTACTGCGCCAGATCGCGTCCGAGCCGCCGCTTCAGCTCGTTCTCGTCGACGATTCCGAGCCGCACGCCCCACACGAACGTCGTGTAGACGCAGGCATTGGTGACGAAACGCCTGCGCTCGGCGCGCGTGTCGGTTGCCGCGGAGCGCGGAGCACTGGCATCGCACAGCAAATACGTGGAGCCATCATCATTGAAAGGTTCGAGCTCGCTTGCGAGCTGGAGGATCGCGCGCTTCAGATCACCACCATATTCGGCCAGGAGCAGGCGGCCGGCATGCGCGCATTGCGACATCGCCAAATAGGATGACGCTCTTTGCTCGGCAGAGATCATCTGCTGGAGGCCGGCCAGAATGCCGAGCAGCGTATCCGAGGGGCGCGAGAAATAGTTCACGCCGAGGTACCGGGCGCGACCCGCCGGGACGATGGTCGTCGTGACGA
Source organism: Bradyrhizobium sp. WSM471 (assembly GCF_000244915.1). NCBI lineage: Bacteria > Pseudomonadati > Pseudomonadota > Alphaproteobacteria > Hyphomicrobiales > Nitrobacteraceae > Bradyrhizobium > Bradyrhizobium sp. WSM471. The sequence goes on from NZ_CM001442.1 coordinate 5,807,606, forward strand.
CGTCGGCGCGAACCGCTTCCAGCAACAGGCGGACGCTCTTTTCGAGCAGACGAGCCCGCCGCACCGCATCCTGCGGGCCCATGATGGTTTCGGGGTCGAGGACGTCGGGATAGAACCAGGCGAAGTCGCGGGGGTAATAGGCGGAAGCGTGCGGCGCCCCCGTGACGAGGAATGCCTCGGTCATCGAAAAGGCGATGTCTATCGAGTGCCGGTAGAGGTCCTCGATGGCCGTGAACGGATGATGTGACTGCCTCAGGAATCGATCACCGAGAAAATTCACCGCCTGAAGCGCGTTGGCGACAAAGGTCGCAGCCGCGCCTTGATAAAATCGGTTCTCACGATGTGACGGCAAGGAAATATCGCTGTTCATGTTCGCCTGGTCTGCGGTGATCCCGGCACTGGCCGGTCACCATTCCAAGCATGGCTGATTCGCGTCTCGCTCCGATGACGTGAACTCCCGACACTCAGTCCGCGCCGGTGCGGTCCTCCCGCGGCCGAAAATTCTCGATCACCCGCAGCAACACCCGCGCACCGGCATGGGCATCGGCTAGCTCGACATGCTCGTCGGGGTGATGGCTGATGCCGCCGCGGCAGCGAACGAAGATCATGCCGACGTCGGCAATGTCGATCATGGCCATGCCGTCATGCCCGGCCCCGCTCGGCAGCTCGAACACGGAGAAACCTTCCGCTTTGATCGCCTGGGCGATCTGCTCCTGGAGCCAGGGCGCGCAGGGCACGGTGCGGTTCTCGTGGGTGACGTCGAGCTGAAGCGACAGTTGACGGCGCCTTGCGATGGCTTCGATCTGCCTCACGACATCGGCGACCGCGCGCTTCCGGTGCATGTCGGTCGGCGCCCGCATATCGATGGTGAACGACACCTCGCCCGGAATGACGTTGGTTGCGCCGGGCCTCGCCTGGATGTAGCCGACGGTGCCGACCAGCCCACCCTCGTCGGTCCGGCAAAACTGCTCGATCGCGCCGATGCATTCGGCCGCGGCCGCCAACGCATCGCGCCGGAGTGCCATCGGCACCGTGCCCGCGTGGCCCGCCATGCCGGTCAGCCGCGCGGCAAGCCGTGTCGCGCCCGCGATCGCGGTGACCACGCCGACGGGCAGGTTTTGGGCTTCCAGCACCGGCCCCTGCTCGATGTGCAGCTCGAGATAGCCAAGCAACTCGCGCCGGGCCCGCGCGGCCGCGCCGATATGATCGGGGTCGAGTCCGAACTGCACCAGCGCATCGCGCATGGCGACGCCATCGCTGTCGCGTGTGTTCAGGACGCTTTCGTCAAAAGTGCCGGCCACCGCGCGGCTGCCGAGCAGGGTCGAGGCAAAGCGCACCCCTTCCTCATCCGCAAAACCTACGATTTCGATCGCGAACGGCAGGCGCTTGCCGCGGCGGTTGAGATCGGCGACGCAGGCGATCGCCGTGATCACGCCCAACGGCCCGTCCCATTTGCCGGCATCGCGCACGGTGTCGTAGTGCGAGCCGAGCATCAGGCACGGCGCGCCCGGCAGCTCGCCTTCGTAGCGCCCGCAGACATTGCCGATCGCGTCGAGACGCGCACTCATGCCGGCATCGCGCATCCAGCTCAGGATGAGGTCCGCGGCCTTGCGCAGCTCGCCGGTCAGATAGATGCGGGTGAGCTTGTCGCCTTCTTCCGAGATCGCCGCGAGGTCGTTGATCCCTCGCACGATCTCTTCGCCGAGCGAACCATTCTGAACGGCGGTACCAGCAGCCATCTCGGCGGGCTTTCCATCTCTTGGGACCGCGGCGACGGCGGTCCTGGCGGCAATCGATTCAAGTTCGGTGCCAGCGAAATCACGCTGCCGACATCGTTCCAATCAGCGCGTGGTTAGCATGAATGCGGTCGCCGGCAGACCGCCCGGCCCTCGTCATGCACACGTCCAAGCCGGTTAAGACTGCTTAACTCCATTGCATACAATCATAAAATACTGCCTATATTTTCATCTGCCACTTTCCCGATCAAGCTCAGATCGCCGAAAATAGCGATTTACCTTCAATAGCTTAATTGGAAGTTCTGTCTCGGCAGTCTCTGGCACGAAGCTTGCGACAATCTATCCCGGGCTCCGCCAGACCGGCGCAGCGCGAGATGAGGCGGTGCATCCGCCAAGGGGAGCAAGCAATGGAATTTGGCAGGATCTCACGACGTCATTTGTTGCAGGGCGGTGCGGCCCTCACCCTCGGTGCGGCGACGGGCATTCGTCCGGCCTTCGCGGCCGAGACCACCATCGGATTCATCTACGTCGGCTCGCGCGATGACTATGGCTACAACCAGGCACATGCCCAGGGCGCGGCGGCGCTGAAAAAGATTCCCGGCCTCAAGGTCGTGGAAGAAGAGAAGGTGCCGGAGACCGACGCGGTCGAGAAGACGATCGAGTCCATGATCAATCTCGACGGCGCCACCCTGCTCTTCCCCACCTCGTTCGGTTACTACAATCCTCACATGGTCAAGATGGCCAACAAGTTCCCGAAGCTGCACTTCGAGCACTGCGGCGGCCTCTGGAGCGACAAGGACCCGAAAAACGCCGGCAGCTATTTCGGCTATATCGATGAAGCTCAGTACATCTCGGGCATCGTCGCCGGCTATAGCTCCAAGAGCGGCAAGCTCGGATTCGTCGCCGCCAAGCCGATCCCGCAGGTGCTGCGCAACATCAACGCATTCGCGCTCGGCGCGAGGCTTGCCAACCCCAAGGCTACCACGCAGGTCATCTTCACCGGTGACTGGTCGATGCCGGTCAAGGAAGCCGAGGCCACCAACAGCCTGATCGACCAAGGCGTCGACGTGCTGACCTGCCATGTCGACGGTCCGAAGACCATGGTCGAGAACGCCGCGCGACGGGGCGCCATGGTGTGCGGCTATCACGTCAACCAGTCGCCGCTCGCGCCGAAGGCGTATCTCACGGGCGCCGAGTGGAACTGGGAAGCGCTGTACCCCAAGTTCGTCAAGATGATCGCCGCCGGCGAGAGCATCCCGAACTTCTATCGCGGCGGCCTCAAGGAAGAGATCGTCAAGACCTCGCCGTATGGCGAAGCGGTCTCCGCCGAGGCGCGCAAGCACGCCGACGACGTCAAGGCCAAGTTCTTGTCCGGTGACGGCTACGCCATCTTCAAGGGAGGCCTGGTCGACAACAAGGGCAAGACGGTGATCGCGGCCGGCACCGATCGCGGCCAGAAGGATCCCGAGCTCGAGAAGATGGACTATCTCGTGGAGGGCGTGGTCGGGGCGACTTCGTGACGACGGAAGCTGCGGATCCTGTTGATGCGGTCGGGACGGTTGCCCCGGCCGCCGATCCGGGATTCCTCCAACGTCACGGCGGAGCAATCGAATATATCCTGATCCCGGGCGCGGCGCTGGCCGGCGCGCTCGGCGTCTTCGGCATCTTCGTCGCAATGTTCGGCAAGAGCCCGCTCGACCTCTATTTCTACATGTACTACGGCGCGTTCGGCACCTGGTTCTCGTGGCAGAACACGCTGACGCGCGCGGCGCCGTTGATCCTTACCGCACTCTGCACGGCGCTGCCGGCGCAGCTCGGCATGGTCATTATCGGCGGCGAAGGCGCACTCCTAATCGGCGCGCTGTCGGCAACCAGCGCGGCACTGGTGCTTCAGGGCATGCCGCCGCTCATCGTGCAGATCGCCATGGTCATCGCCGGCGTGATCGGCGGCGGCCTGTGGGTCATGCTTTCGGGCGCGCTTCGGCAATATCGCGGCGTCAACGAAACGATCTCAAGCCTGCTGCTCGTCTACATCGCGCTCGCGGTCCTCAACCATCTTGTCGAAGGCGTGATGCGCGACCCCTCGAGCCTCAACAAGCCGTCGACCCGCGAGATCGGCGCGGCCAACATGATCGGATCGATTCCCGGCACCGACGTGCATTGGGGTCTCGTGTTCGGCCTGATCGCCGCGATCGCCGCCTATATCCTGATCTATCACACCGTGTTTGGCTTCGCCGCGCGCGTTGCCGGCGGCAACATCCGGGCTGCGAAGATCGTCGGCCTCAATGTCAGCAAGCTGATCCTGACCATCTGCTTCCTCGCCGGCGGCGCCGCTGGCCTTGCCGGCATGGTCGAGGTCGCCGCCGTGCAGGGGCGCACCAATGCTAACCTCGCCGCAGGCTACGGCTTCACAGGGATTCTCGTCGCCTTCCTGGCGCGGCAAAATCCGCTCGCCATTATCCCCGTCGCGATCCTGCTCGGTGGTATCAGCGCCAGCGGCGGGCTGTTGCAGCGCCGCCTTGGATTGCCGGATGCATCCGTGCTGGTGCTGCAAGGCATCATCTTCGTCTTCGTGCTGGCCAGCGATGCGCTCTACGGCCGCATCGGGTTTCTGAAGGGAAAGTCCTGAGATGGCAGACGGCTCGATCGGACTCTGGACGGTCCCGCTCGCCGTGCTCGGCGGCGCCATTCGTGTCTCGACGCCGTTCCTGTTCGTGAGCCTGGGCGAATGTATCACCGAGCGCTCCGGCCGCATCAATCTCGGCCTCGAAGGCACGCTGGTGATGGGCGCGATGAGCGCCTACGGCATTTCCTACCTCACGGGATCGCCGTGGCTCGGCGTGCTCGCCGCTGGCATCACCGGCGCGCTTCTGGGTGCGCTGCATGCTGGCATCTGCTCCCTGCCGCGCGTCAACGACGTCGCGGTCGGCATCGCGCTGATGTTGTTCGGCACCGGCCTAGCTTTCTACCTCGGCAAACCGTTGATCGAGCCGACAGCACCTCGGCTGCCCGCGATTGATTTCGGCTGGTGGAGCGACATTCCGCAGGTGCGCGCGGCCCTACGGGTCAACGTGCTCTTCCTGATCGGCGTCGCGCTCGCGCCAATTCTCTACTGGGCCTTCCGGACCACGCGCTGGGGCCTCTTGATCCGCACCGCCGGCGAGAGTTCGGACGCCGCGCGTGCGATGGGCCACTCGGTGCTGCTAATCCGCCTGCGCGCGACCATGGTCGGCGGCTTCCTCGCCGGCATCGGTGGTTCGTTCCTGTCGCTGTTCTATCCCGGAAGCTGGAACGAGGGCCTGTCGTCGGGCCAGGGCATCACGGCCGTGGCGCTCGTGATCTTCGCGCGCTGGGACCCATTGCTGTGTCTGTGGGCCTCGCTCGCCTTTGGCGGCGCCGCGGCGCTGGGCCCGGCGCTGCAATCGGTCGGCGTCACCTCCGGCTACCATCTCTTCAACGCCGCACCCTACATCCTGACGCTGGCGATCATGATCATCACCTGCTCGCCGAAACGCACGCTGACCGGCGCCCCGGCCGAATTGTCGATCACCCGCTAGAGAGCCAGATCATGCCCGAGCGCACCATCAAGTCCGAGCCCTATGCCTGGCCCTATAACGGCGATCTCCGTCCCGAAAATACTGCGCTCATCATCATCGACATGCAGACCGATTTCTGCGGCGTCGGCGGCTATGTCGACAAGATGGGCTATGACCTCTCACTGACACGGGCGCCGATCGAGCCGATCAAGAAATTGCTGACGGCTATGCGCGCCCAAGGCTTTCACATCATCCATACCCGCGAAGGCCACCGTCCCGATCTGTCGGATTTGCCTGCCAACAAGCGCTGGCGTTCCCGGCAGATCGGCGCCGGCATCGGCGATCCCGGCCCGTGTGGCCGCATCCTGGTGCGCGGCGAGCCCGGGTGGGACATCATCCCGGAGCTCGCGCCGCTGCCCGGCGAACCCATCATCGACAAGCCCGGCAAGGGCTCGTTCTGCGCCACCGATCTGGAGTTGATCTTGCGCGTGCGCGGTATCGAGAACATCGTGCTCACTGGGATCACCACCGACGTTTGCGTTCACACCACCATGCGTGAGGCCAACGACCGCGGCTTCGAATGCGTGCTGTTACATGACTGCTGCGGCGCGACCGACAGGAGCAACCACGACCACGCGCTGAAGATGATCAAGATGCAGGGTGGCGTGTTCGGTGCGGTCTCGACCTCCGACGCCTTCATCGGAGCGATTTCGTGATCGTCGGCGAAACGCCTCCACCATCGGGCGCCTTCGGCGTCGATGCCATCGCCATGACCATGCGCTTCGGTGATTTCCTGGCGCTGGACAATGTCGCGCTGAAAGTGCGGCCGGGTTCGTTCCACGCGTTGCTCGGCGAGAACGGCGCCGGCAAGTCGACCCTCGTCAAATGCATCATGGGTTACTATCACGCCACCGAGGGCGACATCCTCGTCGGGGGCCGCGAGCAGGCGATCGGCAATCCGAAGGACGCCCACGCCCTCGGCCTCGGCATGGTCTACCAGCATTTCACCCTGGTGCCGGCGATGACAGTGGCCGAAAATCTGGTGCTGGCGCGCGATGACGTGCCGGCTGTCGTGAACTGGCCGAAAGAGATGAAGGAGCTCGAGGCCTTTCTCGCGCGCATGCCGTTCAAGGTACCGCTCAGCTCAAAAGTCTCCGACATCTCCGCGGGCGAACGGCAGAAGTGCGAGATCCTCAAGCAGCTCTACCTGAAGCGCCGCTTCCTGATTCTGGACGAGCCGACTTCGGTGCTGACCCCGGCGGAAGCCGACGAAGTGCTCGGCATGCTCCGCGACATGGTCGTCAAGGGCGAGCTGACCATCCTGATGATCACGCACAAGTTCCGCGAGGTCATGGCCTTCGCCGACGACGTCACGATCCTGCGCCGCGGCAAGCTCGCCGGCGCCGGCAAGGTTTCCGAACTGACGCCGGACGCGATGGCGCGCACCATGATCGGCGCCGAGGAGCTGACGGTGCAGCCGCCGCGCACCGGAGAAGCCGGCAAGGCGAGGCTTGAACTGGCGAAGATGCGCGCGCTCGACGACGCCGGCGCCATCGCCGTGCATGACGTCTCCCTCACGGTCCGTGCCGGCGAGATCGTCGGCATCGCCGGCGTCTCCGGCAACGGCCAGCGCCAGCTCGTCGAGGTGCTGGCGGGGCAGCGCGCAGCCGAGAGCGGCGAGATCCGCGTCGCAGGCGATCCCTATCATGCCAGCCGCGAGGAGATGCGGCGGCACAATATGTCGCTCCTGCCGGAGGAGCCGCTGAAGAACGCCTGTGTCGGCGGCATGAGCGTCGCCGACAACATCGCCTTCCGCGAGTTCGACCGCGCGCCCTTCGCAAGCCTCGGCTGGTGGCTCAACCGCGGCGCCTTCCGCGTCGATGCCAGGAAGAAGATCGCGCAGTACAAGATCAAGACCCGCACGCCCGACACGCCAATCTCGGCGCTGTCGGGCGGCAACGTCCAGCGCGCCGTGCTGGCCCGCGAGCTCGGCGGCGACGTCGAGGTGCTGATCGCAGCCAATCCCTGCTTCGGGCTCGATTTCGCGGCGGTGGCGCAAATCCATGCCGAGATCATGGCTGCGCGCAACCGCGGCGCCGCGGTGCTGCTGGTCAGCGAGGACCTCGACGAACTCCTTGAACTCTCCGATCGGCTGGTGGTGATGTTCCACGGCGAATTCGTGTATGAAGCACGGACCAGCGAAGCCGATCTCACCGTGGTCGGCCGGCATATGGCGGGGCATTGACCGGGGAAGAGCGATGAGCGGCGGATCCGGGCGCGACGAGCACTTCCTCCGCCTTTCCTTTGCGGTCGCCCGCCGTTCCCTCACACACGGCAACCATCCCTTCGGCTGCATCGTCGTCGATGCCGAGGGCAAGGTCCTGATCGAAGCCGAGAACGGCTACATGCCGGAATACGACGGCACCGCGCATGCCGAGCGCCTCGCCGCCACGCAGGCCTGCCGCACGCTCGACCGCGAGGTGTTGGCGAGGGCCACGCTCTATTCCTCCGCCGAGCCCTGCGCGATGTGCGCCGGCGCGATCTACTGGGCCGGCATCGGCCGTGTCGTTTACGGGCTCAGCGAGCACCGCCTGCGCAGCATCACCGGCGATCATCCGGAGAACCCGACACTCGACCTGCCCTGTCGCGAGGTCTTTACCAGCGGCCAGCGGCCGACAGAGGTTGCGGGGCCGCTGCTCGAAGACGAGGCCGAAGCCCTGCACGACGGCGTGTGGACGAAGTAGACGGCGCCAAGCGGGCCTTGCCCCGCACTCACCGAAGGGCCGCCTGACGGTACCCAGCCCATCCCCCAAACGAAGATGACGCCGCGGAGGTTTGACGCGGCGCCATCGTCGTTCACCTGAAGAATGTCAGGTGGCTAGAACTTCACAGTGATACCGGAGTAGAGCGAGGACTCGGTGCAGGATCCGGTGCTCACCTTCGTACCACCGACGAAGGTAGTGCAAGCAAAGGCATTGTTGTGATCGAGGCCGAACTTGTTCTGCCAGTAGCGATAGGCGACCCAGACGTCGACGAAGTGCGAGTACTTCTCACCCCAAATCGCCTTCGAGGCATCGAGGGTCAGGCGGATCGGCTCGGAATTGAACTCGACCTTGGTCGGATAGACGTTGTTGGCAATGCTGGCGGGAAGCGGCTCGGTGTCAGTGCCCTTCTTGCCGTACCACGCCGCGCGACCGCTGATCGAGAAATACTGCATGTTCTGCGGCAGGAAGCCGAGGTCCATATAGTAGTTGGTTTCGATCGCCCAGGTCGGCTTGAACGACGTGTTGCCGTCGGCAATACACGGAGCGGACCAACCGGCGCCGCACTGCGAGAAGGAGTTGTGGTTGGCGAACTCCCAATACACCAGCGGCGCTACGTTGAAGTAGCCCTTATAGGGAAGGTCGAAGGCGAACTGCAGACCGGCGACAACGTCGCGTTTGGCGGCGCCGAAATACCGGTTCTCCGTGTTGGCATCCATGCCAACCTCGAACGAGATGTTATGCAGCGGCCCCTGCGTGAAGGCCTTGGTGTTGAAGATTTCGTTCCAGCCGAAGGTTGAGCGGAAAAGGCCGTAGATCTCCGTCGCGCCGGCACAGCTCGTCGGCGTCGCTGCGAAGCCTGCAGCCGGCGACACAACCACGCCTGTGGCAGTACACGGGCCTGCCGGATCGTTGTGGTCCGACTTGAACATCGAGATGGTGAAGAAGTTGGTGCCGTAAGTCCAGGCATCGAAGTGGGTGAAGGAGTAGACCTGCTTCGTCGTCTTGGCGTTGATCACGCCGTTGGTGTTGGTGAACGCACCGGGCTGCGAGGCATTGAAGATGTAGGAGAAGGTGACGCGGTCGTCGATTACCAGGAAGAACGGAAGGTCCGCCGTCTTCTTGGCAGCCTTGACCGGCAGATCCGCCGCCTGAGCCAGGCCACCGGTAGCGAGCGTGGCAAGTGACAGCGCGCCTGCTGCAATTGCCTTGAAACGAAACGACATCCTGAATACCCCCAAGTTTGGACACGTAAAAATGAACGTCCCTTGGGTGCGACACTTGCGCCGATCTCCCGGAGTGAGAAGCCTCAACTTATTTCAAGGCATGCCGCTTGTTTGCACAGGGCACTGCGTTTCACCGGCCGATTTGAACGCCAACCTCACCGCCGCGCGGCCAGGCGAGAGCGGCCATTGCCGGATATTCCCATTTGATTTCGCTCGCCTTTTCATGTCGAGCGGACGAGGCAGACAGAATGGGCGGGAGCTACTGTCGCAGTGTTCGCAAATGCATACGCGTGATGGCGCGTCTCTGCTTAACTTCACGCCAAGCCTGCATAGCGGGTTCCGATTTGGCTTGAGCCGTCACAAATTTGCAACAGGCGTCATACGCAAGCCATGACTGCAAAGGCTGCTCGGAAGATATCTGAAGACGATCGCCGCAGGCGAGAGCTGCGACTCGCCGACACCACCTGCCTGCCGAAGCGTTGAGCAAGGGATGACGCTTTTTCACACCTTACGCAGCGGTTCAAACTAGCCCAGTATTGAGGCACTTCACCCCATGCAAGCGCATCAGCGAATGTTGGATCCCACGGCTAACAGCCTGCATTCCGGCGAGTCCCCGCTCCTCAGGACGGTCGGGCTCACCAAGCGCTATGGCGATTTCCTCGCCAACGATGCCATCGACATCGATATCTGGCCAACGGAAATCCATGCGTTGCTGGGCGAGAACGGCGCCGGCAAGTCGACGCTGGTCAAGGCGATCTACGGGCTGATCCAGCCCAGCGCCGGCCAGATTTTCTGGCGGGGCCAGCCGATCATGCTGTCCGGTCCCTCGGAGGCGCGCAGCCGCGGCATTGGCATGGTGTTCCAGCACTTCTCATTGTTCGACAATCTCACTGTCGCGGAGAACGTCGCGCTCGGCCTCGACGGGAGAGAATCCTTCAAGGACATGTCGGCGCGGCTTGAGCAGGTGTCGAAGACTTATGGATTGCCGCTCGATCCCAAACGCGAGGTCTGGCAATTGTCGGTCGGCGAGCGCCAGCGCATCGAGATCGTGCGCGCGCTGATGCAGGATCCGCAATTCCTGATCCTTGACGAACCCACCGCGGTGCTGACGCCACAGGAAGCCGACCAGCTCTTCGTCGTGCTGGAGCGGCTCAAGGCCGAAGGTCGCGCCATCCTCTACATCAGCCACAAGCTCGAGGAGGTGAAGCGCCTGTGCGACACGGCAACGATCCTGCGCGGCGGCAAGAAGGTGGAGACCTGCAATCCCAGGCTTGAAACCGCCGCTTCACTCGCGCGCATGATGGTCGGCGGCGAGATCAAGGAGGTGAAGGCGACCGCAGGCCGGCAGACGACCGTGCCGCGCCTCGTCGTCAACGACCTCTCGCTCGCCCCCGGCGAGGCGCATGGCGTGCGCCTTGAGCACATCTCGTTCGAGCTAAAAGGCGGCGAGATCCTCGGCATCGCCGGGGTCGCCGGCAACGGCCAGGACGAATTGTTCGCCGCGCTGTCCGGCGAACGCCTGTCGAAGGATCCCGGCACGATCGTAATCGAAGGCCTTGCCGCCGGCCATCTCTCGATCACGCAGCGCCGCAAGCTCGGGGCGGCCTTCGTTCCAGAGGAGCGGCTCGGCCATGGCACCGCGCCGCGCATGAAGCTTTCGGAGAATGCGCTGCTCACCGGGCACGCCGCCAGCGGCATGGTCCATCACGGCTTCATCGATACTGCGGCCACTCTGAAGACGGTCGACCGCGCAACCGAGACGTTCGACGTCCGCAAGGCCAAGCGCGATCCGGAAGCAGCATCCCTCTCCGGCGGCAATTTGCAGAAATTCATCGTGGGACGCGAGATCCTGCGCAATCCCGCGGTGCTGGTGGTGAGCCAACCGACCTGGGGCGTCGACGCCGGCGCTGCCGCCGTCATCCGCCAGGCACTGCTTGATCTCGCAACCGCAGGCGCCGCCGTACTCGTGACCAGCCAGGACCTCGACGAGCTCGCGGAAATCGCCGACCGCATCGCCGTGATGTTCCATGGCCATCTATCCGCACCGCTCGCCGCCAGCGAGGCGACGCGCGAAAAACTCGGCCTGTTGATGGGCGGCAGCACGCTGGAGCCGAGGGAGGCCGCGCATGCAGTTGGTGCTTGAGAAGCGCGCCGAACGCTCCAACACGATCGCGCTGATCTCTCCGCTGATCGCGATCGGCCTCACGATCGTGACCATGGTCATCCTGTTCGCGATCCTCGGCAAGAATCCGCTGCTCGCCCTGCACGCCTATTTCATCGCCCCTTTGACCGACGGCTATTCGCTCCAGGAAATCGCGGTGAAGGCGACACCGCTGGTGATGATCGCGATCGGACTGTCGCTCTGCTATCTCGCGAATGCCTGGAACATCGGCGCCGAAGGGCAGTTCCTGATCGGTGCAGTCGCCGGAAGCTGGATTGCGGTGAAGACGCAGGGCACCGACGCCGGCGTCTGGGTGCTGCCGGTCATGCTCGTGCTCGCCGCCGCCGCCGGCGCGCTCTACGCACTGATCCCGGCAATCTGCAAGGTGAAGTTCGGCGCCAGCGAAATCCTGACCAGCCTGATGCTGGTGTACGTCGCCGATCTCTTCCTCGACTATCTCGTGCGCGGCCCCTGGCGCGATCCGCACGGATTCAACTTCCCGACCACGGCCGAGTTCGATCCGGTCGCAACGGTGCCGTTGCTGATCGAGGGCGGCCGGCTGCATCTCGGCTCGATCATCGCCCTGCTCGTCGTCGCTGGCGCGGCGATCCTGCTCGGGCGCACCATCAAGGGATTCGAGATTCGCGTGGTCGGTGCGGCGCCTCGTGCCGCGCGGTTCGGCGGCTTCAATTCCAACCAGCTGATCATCCTGACCTTCGCCGTCTCGGGCGCGCTGGCAGGCCTCGCCGGCATCATCGAGGTCGCGGGTCCGGTCGGGCATCTGCAGCCCGGCATCTCGCCGGGTTACGGTTTTACGGCGATCATCGTCGCCTTTCTCGGCCGGTTGAACCCCCTTGGAATATTAATTGCAGGCCTTTTTCTCGCGTTGACCTTTATCGGCGGCGAGCAGGCGCAGATCGCGATGAAGATCCCGTTGGACGTCACCAAGGTTTTTCAAGGCATCCTGCTGTTCTACGTGCTCGCCTGCGATTCCCTCATTCTCTATCGCTTCAAGCTGGTCTTCCCGAACCGACAGGTGGCTCGTGGAACTCATTGAAGCCATCATTCTCGCAGTGCTCGCCGCCTCGACGCCGCTCCTGATCGCGGCGACCGGCGAGCTCGTGACCGAGCGTTCCGGCGTGCTCAATCTCGGCGTCGAGGGCATGATGATCGTCGGCGCCGCATGTGGCTTTGCGGGTGCGTGGCTGACCGGCTCGATCTTTATCGGCGCGCTGTTCGGCATCGTCGCCGGCTCGTTGATGTCGCTGGTCTTCGCGTTGATGGCGCTCGGACTTGCCGTCAACCAGGTTGCGACAGGGCTGGCGCTGACCATCCTGGGCGTCGGACTCTCCGGCCTGATCGGCGCCGGTTTCGTCGGCGAGCGCATCACGCCGGCAGCGCATCTTTACATTCCCGGCCTCACGGACATCCCACTGATCGGCCGCGTGCTGTTCGGCGAGGACGCCTTCGTCTATTTTTCGCTGGCGCTGGTCGCCGGCGTCTGGTGGTTCCTGTACCGCACGCGGCCAGGATTGATCCTGCGCGCCTGCGGCGACAACCACGTGTCTGCGCATGCACTCGGCTACCCCGTGCTGCGGATCCGGACCTTCGCCGTGATGTTCGGCGGCGCCTGCGCCGGACTTGCCGGCGCTTATCTGCCGCTCGCCTATACGCCGTTCTTCATTCCGGGCATGACCGCAGGTCGCGGCTGGATCGCACTGGCGCTGGTGGTGTTCTCGTCCTGGCGGCCGGGCCGCCTCGTGGTCGGCGCGTATCTGTTCGGCGCGGTGACGATCCTGCAGCTGCACGCGCAGGGCTGGGGCGTCGGCATTCCCTCGCAGCTCATGTCGGCGCTGCCTTACCTTGCGACGGTCATCGTCCTGGTCCTGCTCTCCCGTGCGCGCACGGGCGGATCGACCGCACCGGCTGCGCTTGGCACCGTGTTCGTGCCCGACCGCTAGCGTTTCATTTCCGCGGCGTGCGCGATGGGGCGCGCACGTTGGGGATCGTGGCTTTCCCCTGATGTTTGGAGATTGATGATGAGGAAATCACTTCTTGCGCTGGCTGCCGGGCTTTTGCTTGCCGGGAGCGTCAGTGCAGCCTCCGCCGCCGACAAGCTGAAAGTCGGATTTATCTACCTTGGCCCGGTCGGTGACCTCGGTTGGACCTATCAGCATGAGCTGGCACGCCAGGCGCTGGTGAAGGAGCTCGGCGACAAGATCGAGACCACTTTTCTCGAAAACGTGCCTGAAGGCCCCGACGCCGAGCGCTCGATCGAGCAGCTCGTCCGCGCCGGCAACAAGCTGATCTTCACCACCTCGTTCGGCTACATGGATCCGACGCTGAAGGTCGCGAAGAAATATCCGAATGTGCATTTCGAGCACGCGACCGGATACAAGCGCAACCCGAACATGTCGACCTATTCGGCCAAATGGTACCAAGGCCGCTACATCCAGGGCCTGATCGCGGCCAAGATGTCGAAGTCCGGCGTGCTCGGCTATATCGGCTCGTTCCCGATTCCCGAGGTCGTCTCCGGCATCAACGCGACGATCCTCGCTGCGCAGACCATCAACCCGAACATCAAGGTCAAGATCATCTGGGCCAATACCTGGTTCGACCCGGGCAAGGAAGCCGACGCCGCCAAGGCGCTGATCGACCAGGGCGCCGACATCATCATGCAGCACACCGATTCGCCGGCGGCAATGCAGATCGCCAGCGAACGCGGCAAGCTCGCCTTCGGCCAAGATTCCGAGATGATCAAGTTCGGGCCGAAGACCCAGCTGACCTCGATCCTCGATACCTGGGGTCCCTACTACATCGCCCGGGTCAAGGCCGAGCTCGACGGAACCTGGAAATCGGAGGACAGCTGGGGCGGCCTCGACAGCCACATGTTCGCGATGGCGCCCTACACCAACATGCCTGACGACGTGAAGAAGATCGCCGAGGATGCCCAGGCCGCGATCACTGCGGGCAAGCTGCATCCGTTCAAGTGCCCGGTCGTTGGGCAGGACGGCAAGCCTGTCGAGTGCAAGGGCGGCGCCAATCTCGACGACGGCCAAATCCTCGGCATGAATTTCTACGTCAAGGGCATCGACGACAAGCTGCCGGGCAAGTAGCACGCTTCTTGCATTGCCTAGATCACCTGCTCCTCCCGGAACAGGTTCGGAGGGGGTGGCCAGAAGCACCCGGCACTTGTGGTCGCCCCCTCTTTCAATTTTCGCCTGATTATTATCCGGCCTGCATGGCCCGCGCCGCCGAACTGTGGCGGCGGATGAGGTCTGCCACATCCAGCCCCGGGATCGTCCCGTCGATCACGGCCCATTTTCCGGCCACCATCACTCTGTCAGCCCGATGCGCCCCGCACAGCACAAGTGCGGCCAGGGGATCGCCATGGCCGGAGAAGCGTAGCTCGTCGAGCCGGAACAGCGCGAGGTCGGCCGTCTTACCGACGGCGATGTCGCCGAGTTCCGGCCGGCCGATGCAGGCCGCCGAGCCCTTGGTGGCCCAGCGCAGCGCATCCTTGTGACTGACCTTCGTCACTCCGTAGCGGGCACGTTGCAGCAGGAACGCGGCCCGCACCTCCTGCATCAGGTTCGATCCGTCGTTCGAGGCCGAGCCATCGACGCCGATGCCGATGCCGACACCGGCCTCCTCCATCTCGCAGACGGGGCAGCAGCCGGAGGCCAGGAGTTGGTTGCTGCAGGCGCAATGACTGATCGTTGTCTTCGCCCTGCCGAGCCGCTTCATCTCGTCTGCATTGAAGAAGATGCCGTGGGCGAGCCACGTCCGCGCATTGAGCCAGCCGCATTGTTCGAGATAGTCGAGCGGACGGCAGCCGTACATCTCCTGGCAGAATTTGTTCTCGTCCTCGGTCTCGGCAAGATGGGTATGCAGGCGCACGTCGAGCTTCTCGGCCAGATCGGCGGTGGCGCGCATCAGGGATGTCGTCACCGAGAACGGCGAGCAAGGCGCGAGCGCGATCTGCACCATCGCATCCGCACCGCGCTGATGGTGCCTGGCGACCACGCGCGCGCTGTCCGCGAGGATGGTGTCCTCATCCTGCACGACGCTATCGGGCGGCAGACCGCCGTCGCGCTGCGACAGGTTCATCGAGCCGCGCGTGAGCAGTACGCGCACGCCCAGCCGCCTGGCCACCGCCACCTCGATATCGACGGCGTCTTCGAGCCCTGCCGGAAATACGTAGTGATGATCCGTCGTGGTGGTGCAGCCCGACAGCAGCAGTTCGGACATCGCCACCGTGACGCCGAGCTCGAGCGCATCCGGCGTCAGCTTCGCCCACACCGGGTAGAGCGCCTGGAGCCAGGGAAACAGCTCGCGGTCCATCGCCGCCGGCAACGCCCGCGTCAGCGTCTGGTAAAAATGGTGATGGGTGTTGATGAGGCCCGGCAGCACGACGTGGTCGCTAGCATCGAACACCGCGACGTCAGCGGTTGCGGGCGCAGCGCCGGCCGGCACCAGCTCGACGATCCGGCCGCCTTTCACCACGATCCCGCGCTCGGCGCCATCGGCGAGGCTAGCCAGGGGATCCCTGATCCAGATCGGCTTTGCGTTGCTCATCAACCTGCTTCTCCTCACATCCGCTGACGACAGGCTTGCACGACAGGGGCCGGCCTGATTGCACTTTTGCTGCGACTTGTTGTTGCGACTTGGCGCTCGTCTTGCAAGACTTTCTCCTGGCTCGATTCACTCGTTGGAAGCGTTGGCGTCGCCATGGACTTGAATACCATCACAGCGGTCGCCCATCCGCAAACGCGCGCGCAGCTGCCTGTTTGGACGCCAGGTGATGCTTGGCTCGCGGGCGGCACCTGGCTGTTCTCGGAGCCGCAAGTTCAACTCACTCGGCTCATCGATCTCACCGACCTGAAATGGCCGGCGCTGACGGTCACCGAGAGCCATTTCAGCATCGCGGCCACCTGCACCGTTGCGCAGCTCGATGGATTCGTCTGCCCACGCGACTGGTTCGCGGCGCCGCTGATCAACCAGTGCTGCCGCGCCTTCCTTGCTTCGTTCAAGATCTGGAAGACGGCGACGGTCGGCGGCAATCTCTGCATGTCGCTGCCGGCAGGACCGATGATCTCGCTCACGGCTGCGCTGGACGGCGTCTGCACCATCTGGAAGGCCGGCGGTGGCGAACAGATGATGCCCGTCGTCGACTTCGTCACCGGCAACCAACACAACCTTCTGGCGCCGGGGGACCTGCTCCGGCAGATCGATGTTCCGATTGCCGCGTTGAAGCGTCGTACGGCCTTCCGCCAGATCTCGCTGGCGCCGGTCGGCCGTTCGGCGGCGCTTCTGATCGGCAGCCTGGATACCGATGGCACGCTGACGCTCACGGTCACCGCATCGACAGTGCGGCCAATCCGGTTGTCCTTTCGCGAGGCCCCCGCCGCGAAAGCACTTCGCGAGGCCATCGCGCAGCAGATCACGGACGATCTGTACCACACCGACATTCACGGCAAGCCGCTCTGGCGCAAGCACATGACACTGCGGCTTGCCGAAGAGATCCGCGACGAACTCCTCGGAGCGACGTCGTCATGAGCTTCGAGGTCGACGGCAAGCCGTTTTCGCAAGTGCCGCGCGCCGGCCAGTGCCTGCGCACGTTCCTGCGCGAGCTCGGTCATTTCGGCGTGAAGAAGGGTTGCGACGCCGGCGATTGCGGCGCCTGCACCGTGCTGCTGGACGGCGAGCCGGTGCATAGCTGCCTGATCCCGGCATTCCGCGCCGACGGCCGTGCCGTTACCACGATCGAAGGTCTGGGCGGAGACGGCGGCACGCACCCGATGCAGCAGGCTTTCCTTGACGCACAGGGCTTTCAATGCGGCTTCTGCACCGCCGGCATGATCCTGACCTGCGCCTCGCTGAACCAGGCGCAGCGCACCGATCTCGGCGTGGCGCTGAAGGGCAATATCTGCCGCTGCACCGGTTATCGATCGATCGAGGATGCGTTGCTCGGCAAGACCAACATCGAGGAGAGCGTCGAGGCCGGCGCCGCATTCGGCCGCAGCCTGCCGGCACCAGCTGGCCGCGATATCGTGCGCGGCAAGGCGCGCTACACGTTCGACACGCAGATCGACGGCTTGCTGCATATCAAGCTGCTCCGTTCACCGCACGCCCACGCGAGGATCGTCGCGATCGACAAGTCGGAAGCACTGGCCGTTCCCGGCGTCCACGCGGTGCTGACGCATGAGGATGCGCCCACGATCCTGCTCTCGACCGCGCGGCACGAGAAGGACTGGATGGATCCCGAGGACACCCGTGTCCTCGACGACCTCATCCGCTTCATCGGCCAGAAGGTCGCCGCCGTGGTCGCAGACAGCGAAGCCGCCGCTGAGGACGCATGCCGCCGGCTGAAGGTCCGCTACGAGCTTCTGCCTGCGCTGATCGATCCGGAGCAGGCGATGGCGCCCGGCGCGCCTGTCATTCATCCCGACCGCACCACTGCGAACCGCGTTGCCGACGCCCAGCGCAACCTCGCCGCGGAGACGCATGGCGAATTCGGCGACGTGGCGGCTGCGTTCGCGACATCCGCCGCCACCTTCGAGGGCACCTTCCATAGTCACCGTGTGCAGCATGCCGCTTTGGAAACTCACGGCGGCCTCGCCTGGCTCGACGCTTCCGGCGTGCTCAATGTCCGCACCTCGACGCAGGTGCCGTTCCTGACTAGGCGCGCGCTGTCTGATATCTTCGAGCTTCCCATGGACAAGGTCCGCGTGTTCTGCGAGCGCGTCGGCGGCGGCTTTGGCGGCAAGCAGGAGATGTTCGTGGAGGACATTCTGGCGCTCGCCGCGCTCAAGACCGGGCGGCCGGTGAAGCTGGAGCTCACCCGCGAGGAGCAGTTCATCGCAACCTCGACGCGGCATCCGATGCGGGTCCACGTCAAGGCCGGGGCCGACGCGGACGGCAAGCTCACCGCGCTCCAGCTCGACGTCCTCTCCAACACCGGCGCCTACGGCAATCACGCCGGCCCCGTGATGTTCCACTCGCTCGCGGAATCCATCAGCGTCTACAATTGCCAGAACAAGCGGGTCGACGGCCACGCGGTCTACACCAATACGGTGCCGGCAGGCGCGTTTCGCGGTTATGGCTTGCCGCAAACACTGATTGCGGTCGAGGCCGCGATCGACGAACTGGCCAAGCAGCTCGGCATCAGCCCTTACGAGATGCGCCGGCGCAACGTCGTCAAGCCCGGCGACCCCATGGTATCGCCGCCGCCGTCGGAATTTCACGACGTGCACTACGGCTCCTACGGGCTGGACCAATGCCTCGACCTCGTCGAGCGCGCGATGCAGGCTGATGGCCCGCAGCCAGGCCTGTCGCCGGAGTGGCTGATCGGCGAGGGCATCGCGCTGACCATGATCGACACGGTGCCCCCGGCGGGCCATCTCGCGGATGCGATGGTCACGCTCAACGACGACGGCGGCTTTGACCTCACCGTCGGCACCGCCGAATTCGGCAACGGCACCAGCACCGTGCACCGGCAGATCGCGGCGACGACGCTTGCGACCACCGTCGACCGGATCCGCCTGCGCCAGTCCGACACCGCCCATGGCGGCCACGACACCGGCGCCTATGGCAGCGCCGGCATGTTCGTGGCAGGCAAGGCGACGCATGCGGCAGCCATGCAGCTTGCAACCGAGCTGAAGGCGGCCGCCGCCGGCGCATGGCTCTGCGACGTCGGGAGCTGCGCGCTCGCGAGCGAAGCCGTCGTCAGTGGCGTGCGGCGGATGTCCTTTATGGAGCTGGCAAAGCTCGCGCGCGAACGCGGACAGCCGTTCGCAGGCGCCGGCAATTCCGGCGGCACGCCGCGTTCGGTCGGCTTCAACGTGCAGGGCTTTCGCGTCGCCGTGAACAAGGGCACCGGCGAGCTCCGGATTCTCAGGAGCGTGCATGCGGCGGACGCCGGCGTCGTCGCCAATCCCATGCAGTGCCGCGGTCAGGTCGAAGGCGGTGTCGCGCAGGCGCTCGGTGCCGCGCTCTACGAGGAGATGGTGATCGACGCGGACGGCCGCGTCGCCAACCCCAAATTCCGCGACTATCACCTGCCCTCCTTCGCCGACGTGCCCCGCACCGAGGTCTTCTTCGCCGAGACATTGGACACCATCGGACCGTTGGGTGCGAAGTCGATGAGCGAGAGTCCGTACAATCCGGTCGCCGCCGCGCTCGGCAACGCGATTGCCGATGCCACCGGCATTCGCTTCACGGCGCCACCCTTCAAGCCGGACCGGCTGTTTCCGGCGCTGCACGAGAAGTTCGGTAACTAACTGCCGCGGTAGGTCGAATAGCTCCACGGCGTGACCAGCAGCGGCACGTGGTAGTGGCTCTCCGGCTCGCTGATCGCAAAACGCAGCGGGATCTCGTCGAGGAACGGCGGGTCGGTGAGCGGCACGTTGCGCTCGGCGTAATATTCGGCAACGCTAAACCGGAGCTCGTAGCGGCCGATCGGCAGCGGGCGGCCACCGATCAGCGGCTGATCGGTGCGGCCGTCCGCATTGGTCACCGCGCGCGCTATCACGCGGCTCTCGCCGAGGTTCGCGAGCTCGACCAGCTCGACCGGAATGCCCGGTGCGGGCTTGCCGGCGTGGTTGTCCAGCACATGGGTCGAGAGCCGGCCATGGACCTTGAGCTTGTCATCGGCTGCGACGAGTTGATCGAGCCGCAACGCCGAGATGCGGCCAATCTCCTCGATCGCACGTCGCGTCTCGGTCTTGGCGATATTGCGCAACCGCGTCTCGAAATCGCGCAGCACGGAATCCTTGGTGTGACGACGCACGCACACGATATAGGGGATGTCAAACTTCGCACGATAGGCATTGTTGACGCGCTCGAACGCCGCGTATTCGGCCTCCGACAGCCGATCGAGGCCGGCGCTGTTCTGCTCGTCGGTCGATTCTGCGGTGAGCCCCGCCGCGCGCTGGGTCTTGTTGGCGAGATCCGGGTGCGCCCGGATCAGCGCCAATTGCACGTCGAGTTCGGCACTCTGGATCGCCGCCATCAGCGCGGCGTGCAACTGGTTGATGCCGGCGAACGGCCGCTTCGCGGCCAGTTGCCCGGCGATCCACGGCGAATATTCAACGACGTTGGCGAGCGCGGCAACGAAATCGGCTTCATCGGCGGCATTGAGATCAGACAGCGATATTTGCGACATCGTCCTCACTCGATCTCGAATGCGTCGGCGGCAAGATGCGCGAGCTTGTCGTGCCAATGCTGTGCGATCTGCAACCGCGTCGGCACCCAGACGCGATCGTGCTTGCCTATGTAGTCGAGGAAGCGGATCAGCCCCGCCGCGCGGCCGGGGCGGCCGGCGAGACGACAGTGCAAGCCGACCGACATCATCTTCGGCGCGCTCTCGCCTTCGGCATAGAGCACGTCGAAGGCATCCTTCAGATAGGTGAAGAACTGCTCGCCTTCGGCAAATCCTTGCGGATTGATGAAGCGCATGTCGTTGGCGTCGAGCGTATAGGGAATGACGAGCTGCTTGCCGCTCGCGCCCTTGAGCCAATAGGGCAGATCGTCGGCATAGGAATCGCTGAGATAGAGGAAGCCGCCCTCCTCCATCAACAGACGGTTTGTGTTGATCGAGGAGCGCCCGGTGTACCAGCCGAGCGGCCGCGAGCCGGTCGCCGCGGTGTGGACGCGGATCGCTTCCGCGATCTCCGCGCGCTCCTGCGCCTCGGTCATGTCCTTGTGCTCGATCCATTTCAGGCTGTGGCTGGCGATATCCCAGCCCGCCTCCTTCATGGCAGCTACGATTTCCGGATTGCGCTTCAGCGCTGTGGCGACACCGAACACCGTGGTCGGCCACTTCCGCTCGCTGAACATCCGCCACAGCCGCCAGAAGCCGGCGCGCGAGCCATATTCGAACATCGATTCGATGTTGGCGTGGCGCTGGCCGGGCCAGGGCTGTGCGCCGAGCACGTCGGACAGAAACGCTTCCGAGGCAGGGTCGCCATGCAGGATGTTGTTTTCGCTGCCCTCCTCGAAATTGACGACGAACTGCACCGCGACCCGCGCGTTGCCGGGCCATTGCGGGTGCGGCGGGTTGCGGCCGTAGCCGCGGAGATCGCGCGGGTAGCGGGTACCAGTCACTCAGACTTCCTCGAAGCGGATCGGCAGCGCGCCCTTCCACAGCACGCTCTTGCCGAGCGTCGCCAGATTCTCCAGGCCGGAGGTCAGCGTGATGAAATGGTTGCCGGCGAGCTGGCCCATCTTGCTCGCGAAGTGCACGCCGCCATAGGCCATCAGGATCTCGGTCTCGCTGATGCCGCCGGGATAGAGGATGATCTGGCCGGGCGCGGGATAGCTGGTGTGGTTCTCGTAGCCGACACCGAAATCGAGGTCGCCGAGCGGCATCCACACGCCCTCGCCGCTCCAGCGCACGTGGATGATGTGACTTTCGAACGGCAGCGCCTTGCGGAACGCGGCGACAGTCTTGGGCGCCGCTTGCTCCTCGAAACGGGCATCGAAGGTGAAGTCGCCGGCACGGATAACGAGTTTGGTCATCTCATCTCTCTGGATCGGGGGCGATGGCCCCACGGGGAATTTTCAGGCAAAGAGCATTCCGTCGGGCTTCGCGCAAGGGGCGCGGCCCGTTACCTGCGGTCGTAGGACCAGCCGAAAACGCCACTCCGCCGCGTCTCGGGCTCCGGCTCGGCGGCGGGCTGCGGCGCCTCCCTCAGTTCTGCCTGCGGCGGCGGAGGCGGCACCGGCAGATTCTCGCATTTCATGGAGTAGACCAGCTTGCCGTCCGCGGTCCGCCCGATCGGCACGCAGGGGTCCGGATGCGCCGCCGATGTTTTTGGGGTCAGCTTGACCTGGGCCACGGCCGGCGAGGCGATCAGCAGAAGGACAAGCAGATATTTCGACATCATTGTCGCCTGAAAACCAAATTTGGCCCATTGAACCGGATTGCGCAGGTCAAGTCCATCGGTGCCACGGGCGCGATTGCCGAATATTTAGCCGAGGCTAGAAAATTGGCTCGCCCCAATGTGATGTCGCGAGCGCTGATATCGGCTAGGCGCGTCGCCATGTCAGCCGCGACGGTGACCACACAAAACACACATCTCACAGCCGGGCTGTCGTCACGGGAGAAAGAAACAATGCAAAAGACTTTCATCATTCTCGGCGCGACGCTGATTGCCGCCGCCACCATCCAGACTGCCGCGGCGAACGACCGCCGTCATGTCCGCAAGGCGCAACCCCATCCCATCACCCAGTCGGTTCGCGACTCCAACGCCGCGCTCTGGCCATCGCAGCCGACCGGGCCCGACTGGTCGCGCTATTCCAACGGCGCGATGTCTGCACCAGCGGGACGGTGATGCCGGAAGCCTAGCGCGATCAACCGAAAGTGCCTCCATGTCGTCATTGCGAGGAGCTCTTGCGACGAAGCAAACCAGACATTTTCCGCGGATGCATTTCTGGAATGCTTTCGCTGCGCTCGCAATGACGGAGTATGAGGCGGCAGCGCCACTCTTCCAGCTCGCATTTTGATTTGCAGACACAGCTTCGCGTCCTCGCGGCGCGTTTCGGCCGAGTTTTGATTCGTCGCTCCACCCTCAAATCCAAGAGGGCGCAGGGAAGGCCGGGTGCTGACCTCGCACCCGCGGTCCGCTGCGCGAAAAGCACACGCAGGAAAACCGCACAGCAGCATACAGGTGGTGCCAATCACTCGGCCTTCCCTGCGCGATGGTTGGACGGCTTATGCCGTGCTCTCCCGGGAGCCGAGTTCTCTTTGGCCTCCCTCACCCCAGCGAAAGTCGCCGACACCGCGCCGGTTGACGCGCATGCCGCATCCGCAAGAGCTTGACCGTAGCAACGACGGCCAGGACCACACGGTTTTGCCGTACGCACGGCCCGCCATTTCGCCGCAGTTTTTCCAGCCCTGTCGACGGAGCCGGAAACTTACAGACGAGACGAACCTAACAGCGCCGCTCGTCGGAACGAAGCCATGGGCTCACGGAGAGCAATCCGCCCTGCCCTTGGCCTCTCGCACCCGAACGCTGCCGCGTCCACCGCAAGCCCGGCTCGCGAACGTGACGACCACAAGATCGCCCCTCAAGGATGAGCCGGGATGGGCGACATATACGCCATTTCCGAATTTCGGTAAAGTGGAATATTTTTCCCGGAGGGGATTGACGCGCCCGCGACACAGGTCGCGCAATGAGACGCCTCGCGCAGAAGCAACAAGGGGCGGTGCAAAACACCGCCCCTTGGCGCGAAACGAGGCTGCGGCGAGGACAGGCGCCTAATACGGCTGATAATAGCCACGCGGACCATAGTAGGGACCGCCGCCGTAATATCCCTGGCCGCCGTAGTAAGGACCGGGGCCGTAATTATAGCGCTCCTCGTAGTACTCCTGGCGCCTGCTCTCTGCGATCGCGCCGCCGATCAGACCTGCCGCCACGCCCATGAAGGCAAGGCCTGCAGCGTTCGGACCCCGTCGATAATAGCGGTGACGGCGAGCCGCGCTGAAATCGGTCGCAGCCGGAGCGGCCGAGCCCGCAGCAGCGGACTTGGGAGGCGCGGGCGAGTTGGCAGCCGAAGGCGTGATAGAGGCCGAAATCAGAACAAGACTTGCGAAAGCTGCCAACACAACGTTGCGGCCGGCTGCAGAAATCGTCGGAACCTTATTCATCTTGACCTTCCCATGTTCTGCTCAAAGCGACATCATCAAACAAGACTTAATGCGCAAACCACTGAAATGGTTTCGTGATCGCGGCAATCTGCCACGCTTTGAACGATTGTAAGCCGAACGTCCAGGTCCAGCTTGCACCATCCAACATGAGCGGATAATGAACAGACGCGACCGTTTTTCGGTCGCCGTAAGCGTTTTACGTGAACCAACGCATCAACCGACGCCGTCGGGATCGATGCCATTCTTGGGTTCACCGTGACTGACGCGCTCTATTCCAAAGAGAAAATCAGATGATTGCGGTTCGCAAACTGCCGGCGCGCTATGCGCCGGTCGTGATGCCATTCGTGCTGTCCATCCTCATGACGGCCGTGGTGTCGGTCATTTCCACCCTTCGAAGCCTCGGCGCAACGCCGGCGTTCATCGCAACCTGGCCGGACGCCTGGGCGCTGTCATGGCTGGTCGCCTTTCCCACGTTGCTGATGGTGCTGCCACTGGTCCGTCGGATCGTGGCTTGCGTTGTCGCTGCTCCCTGGCAGCCAGGCCGATAGCAGGCGCGGACGGCGGCGCATGACGCACGCCGTCCCGCGTCCGCATGACCTTACGACAGCGCGCCGAGTACGCCGCGCGTCGCCTTGTCGATCTCCTCGACATAGCGGCGCCGGGCGAAGGTCTCGGTGAGGAAGCCGACCACCTTGCGGCTGTCGGTGGAATCGACCACTGCCAGCATCTCGGCCTCCGCTTCGTCGAACACCGCCATCGCCGACTTCACGTTCATTTCCGGGATCAGCACGATCTCGGTCAGGCGGGCGAGCTCGATCACCTGGATCTCGTCGGCGATGCTGTCGAGGTCGCCCGAGAACAGGTCGGGCAGCAGGACGAGGCCGACATATTCGTCCGCATTGTTGACGATGACGATCCCGGGCCGCGAGCCCAGCGCGAATTCGCGGCGGACCGCGGCGATCGTCGTGGTCGACGGCACCTTGCCGACATCGGAGCGCATCAGCCGCTCGACGGTGAGGTTGCGCAGCCAGCCGACGTCGTTGGCGCTGCGGATGGTCTCGCCGCGCAGATGCAGGCGCCAGGTCGAGAAGGAGTGTCCGAACATGAAGCGGACGCAGATCGAAGTGACGATGCAGCCGGCGAGCACCACGGCGGTGACGTCGACGTTGCGGGTCATCTCGAGCACGAGGAACGACATGGTCAAGGGACCGCCGACGATGGCGACGCCGAGCGTCGCCATGCCCGTCAGCATCGCGACCAGCGGATCGATCACGAAGTTCGGGCTGATCAAGAGCAGCACCGCGGAAAAGAACTTTCCGATCAGGCTGCCCACGAACAGCGAGGCAAAGAACAGCCCGCCGCGGAAGCCGGAGGCAAGCGAGATCAGGCAGGCCGTCACTTTCAGGGCGATGATCAGCGCAATCAGACCGATCGTCATGTCGTGAAAGAGATCGAGCACCATGGCGCCGTGGCCGGCCGCCAGCACCTGCGGCGTGACAATCGCAAAGCCGCCGACGATGAGCCCGCCGATCACCGGGCGCAGCCAGACCGGCAACCATTTGAACAGGCGTTCGAACATCGAGGACGAGCGCATCACGGCGATGCCGACGCCGCTGGTGACGAGCGCGAGCCCGATCAGCGCCAGATATTGCTCGACGCCGACGGCGCTCACCTTGGGGATTTCGAGCGAGTATGGCGCGCCGCCGAGCCATTGCGCGGTCAGCGCACCGGCGAGCGAGGCGGCGAGGATCGGCGCGGCGCTGCCGACGGAATAGACGCCGACGATCAGCTCGCAGGCGTAGAAGGCCCCGGTGATCGGTGCACCGAAGGCGGCCGCGATCGCCGCAGCGGCGCCGCAGCCGACAATCAGGCGCAGATCGTTGCGGCGCAGATTGAAGAACTTGCCGAGCAGCGAGGCGATGCCCGAGCCGATCTGGGTATAGCCGGCCTCGAGGCCGACGGAGGCGCCGCAGCCGTTCGAGATCAGCGTCTGGCTGGACACCACCACGCTGTCGCGCATCGACAGATTTCCGCCACGCAGCGCGTTCGCCTCGATCGGATCGACCGCGCTGGAGAGCTTCAGCCGTCGCCGCCACCATTCCATGATACCGAGCGCCAATCCACCCAGCGCAGGCGCGATCAGCGCGGCCCAGGGACTGACGCTGGTATTGGCGGACAGGCGGACGTCGATGGGAATGCCGTAGATCACCATATGGGCAATCTGCGCAATCTCGGCCATCAGCGTCACGATGGCGCCGGCGAGCGTGCCGATCACCAGCGCCAGCGGGATCAGATAGAATTCGTTGCTGCGCAGCAGCGCCCGCAGCCGAACCATGACACGGTTCGTCCCCTTGCGGTCGGCGAGATGTCTGATCCGCAGGAACACTTTCGGCCCGCCCTACTCTTCCGACATGCCGTAGCCGGACATGCTCTGGCGGACCCGCTCGATCTCGGCGCCCGACAGCAGCGGCGGCTCTCCGATCTGGAGACAGCCGTGATATTGCCGCGCCAGCGTCTCGACCTCGACGGCGAGCCACATCGCCTTGTCCAGCGACTTGCCGACCGCGATCATGCCGTGATGGTCGAGCAGGCAGGCAAGCCGGCCCTCCAGCGCCCGCACGGCATGTTCGGACAGCTCTGCCATTCCGAATGTGGCATAGGGCGCGCAGCGGATGCTGTCGCCGCCGGCGGCCGCGATCATGTAGTGCACGGGCGGGATCTCCAGGCCCATGATCGCCAGGATGGTGCAATAGGTCGGATGGGCGTGGACGACAGCGTTGACGTCTGGCCGGGCCTTCAGAATGTCGAGGTGGAAGCGCCACTCGCTGGACGGCTTCTGATCGGGCGAGTGCGAGCCGTTCATCGTCATGAACACGATCTGGTCCGGCGTCATGGCGTCGTAGGGCACGCTGGTCGGCGTGATCAGAAGCCCGTCCACATGCCGGACGCTGATATTGCCCGAGGTGCCCTGGTTGATGCCGAGCGTATTCATGCGGCGGCAGGCGCCGATGATGGCCTGTCTCTTGTCGAGCTCGTCCGCTGTCATCGACATCTCGATTTCCTGACGATGGGCGCCT
Organism: Bradyrhizobium sp. WSM471; assembly: GCF_000244915.1. Lineage (NCBI taxonomy): Bacteria > Pseudomonadati > Pseudomonadota > Alphaproteobacteria > Hyphomicrobiales > Nitrobacteraceae > Bradyrhizobium > Bradyrhizobium sp. WSM471. Next base: position 5,834,756 of record NZ_CM001442.1, read on the forward strand.
GTCAGACGGGGAGTACGTCAAGCAATATGGCAGCGCAAGAGAAAGCGGACCGGATCACGCGCGATCCCGTCAGCCGCTTCATGGCATCATGAAATAAACATGAAAATCAACGCATTAACAGATTGTCGCAGCTCTATGACAAGCTCGCCCGGACCGCCGCGATGCCGTTGATCACGAACTGCACCGAATAGGCCGCGAGCAGCATGCCGAGCACGCGCGAGAGGACGGCGTTGCCGGTGCGCCCAAGGCTCCGCGCGATCATGTTCGCGAAGACAAAGCAGAGCATGCAGAGCAGGCACACGGCGAGGACGACCGCGATGATGATCGCGAGCCTCGGCCCGTAGCCGGCATCGCCCGTCAGGAGCAGCGTGGTCGCGATCGCGCCGGGACCGGCCATCATCGGGATCGCCAGCGGGAATACCGCGACGTCGGAGGCATGCTCGGAGCTCGCCTTGTCGGCCTCGCGGGCCTCGCGATGCGGACGGTCGCCGAAGATCATCTGGTAGGACACGCCGAACAGCAGCAGTCCGCCGGCGATCTGGAAGGCGGGGATGCCGATCCCGAGCTGGCGCAGCAGCCAGTTTCCGATCAAGGCAATCACCACCAGGATCGACGCCGCAATCAGCGGCGCGCGTAGCGCGATGGTGCGTTTGGTCTTGTCGGGCATGCCTCCGGTCGCGGCGAGGAAGGCGGGCGCAAGGCCCACGGGATCGACCACCAGCAGCAACGTGACGAACGCGGACAGGGAGAAATCAATCATGTCTCGGTGGGCTCCCTGGACACAGGAACGATGGCTGGCGGACTGACTTAGCCCGGCAGAACCGCTTTGAAGATCACCGGAGATGCACAATGAGCGACAGTGGAATTGGAATGTTGCTGGGCCACCTTTCGGGCAACCTGCTCTGGCTCTGGTTCATCGGAGCCTTCGTGCTCGGTGGGGTCCTCGTCTACGGCGTGGCGAAGGCGGGCCGTCTGCGGCGCCGCGAGCGCGCGCAGCTCGACCGCAACACCGAGGAGCGGCAGCGCCAGGAAGACCCGTACAAGCGTCCGACCTGAGCGACGCGGCGAGTGCAGCTTGCCGTTTGGAACTTTCGTTCACCTAAAGGCTTGGATCGCCTGAGGATTGAGGAAGGCGATGCCTTCCCGTGTCACCTCGACAGGAGGATTTATGGCCAAGAAAGCGAAGAAGCGCACAACCAAGAAATCGTCGACGGGCCGCGCCCGTCAGGCGCCGAAGATGTTGAGCGACCTATTCCTGGAAACGCTCAAGGATATCTATTTCGCCGAGAACAAGATCATCAAGACCTTGCCCAAGATGGCCAAGGCTGCCAACTCGAAGGAGCTCGCGGCGGCTTTCAACAAGCATTTGCGCGAGACCCAGGGCCAGGTCAAACGTCTCGACCAGATCTTCAAGATGCTTGGCAAGCCGGCCCGCGGCAAGCCTTGCGAGGCGATCAACGGCATCACCGACGAAGGCGCCGAGATCATGAAGGAGTTCAAGAACGCTCCTGCGCTGGACGCCGGCCTGCTCGCAGCCGCGCAAGCGGTCGAGCATTACGAAATCTCCCGCTACGGCACGCTGCGCACCTGGGCCGAGGAGCTCGGCATGCAGGACGCCGCAAGGCTGCTCCAGGCGACGCTGGACGAGGAAGAGGCGACCGATCACACGCTGACCGAGCTTGCCACCTCCGTGATCAACCTCGAGGCGGAAGAGGAATACCGCCAAGCGGCCTGAGCCACACGTGGCGTGACGACGAAACGCCGCGGCCGGAAGGCCGCGGCGCTTGTGTTTTCGGATCGCACGATCCGCATGGCACCTCCGCGCCGCCGGGCTGGAATTCTGGGGAACCGGCCCCATATTCAGCGTTCCCCACCGCCGAGCCCGCATCATGCAACCCAAAAATCCCCTCGACTGGATGCTGTCCGAAGCCCTGGACTCGCTGACCCGCGCCGAACGGCTGCGCCAGCAGTTCGGCCGGCAGGACGCCTGCTGGGAGCCACCGATCGACGTGCTCGAAACCGAGCATGAGCTCCTAATCCTGGTCGCGCTTCCCGGCGTCAATCCCGACAATGTCGAGACTGTCATCCATGACGGCGTGCTCGTCATCTCCGGCCAGCGCACCCTTCCGCCGGAGCTTCGCAACGCCCGCATCCACCGGCTCGAACTGCCGCAGGGGCGTTTTGAGCGCCGCATTGCATTGCCCGTTGGCCGCTACGCCATCAGCCGCTTCGTGATGGACGGCTGCGTCGCGCTGCGCCTCGCCAAATCCTGAGGTCGATCATGGCCACCGAACCAATGAATACCGCACCGACCAATCCCCAGAGCAATTCCGACGTGAAGATTCCCGAAGACGCGCTGATCATCATTCCCGTGCGTGAGATGGTGCTATTCCCCGGCGCCATCGCGCCGATCGCGATCGCGCGGCCGAAGTCGGTCGCCGCCGCGCAACAGGCGCTGCGCGAGCAGCGGCCGGTCGGCATCGTCCTGCAACGCAGCCCCGAGACCGAGGAGCCCGGACCGGACGACCTCTATCGGGTCGCGACCATCGCCAACATCGTGCGCTACATCACCGCGCCCGACGGCACCCATCACATCGTCTGCCAGGGCGTGCAGCGCGCGCGCATCCTCGACTTCCTGCCGGGGACGCCGTTCCCGGCCGCGCGGATCCAGCAGATTCCGGAGCCGACCACGAGCACGCCCGAGATCGAGGCCCGCGGGCTGAACCTGCAGCGCCAGGCCATCGAGGCGATCGAGCTGCTGCCGCAGGCGCCGCCCGAACTGATCGCGATGTTCCAGGGCACCACCGCGCCCGGCGCGCTGGCGGATCTGGCGACCTCGTTCATGGACATCAAGCCGCAGGACAAGCAGGAGGTGCTGGAGACCATCGACCTCGCCTTGCGCGTCGAGAAGGTGTCGAAGCATCTGGCCGAGCGGCTGGAGGTGCTGCGCATCAGCAACGAGATCGGCCAGCAGACCCGCGCCAGCTTCGACGAGCGGCAGCGCGAAGCGATCCTGCGCGAGCAGATGGCGACCATCCAGCGTCAGCTCGGCGAAGGCGACGGCAAGGCGGCCGAGGTCGCCGAGCTGACCGCTGCCATCGCCAAGGCCAACATGCCGCCCGAGGCCGACGCGCATGCGAAGAAGGAGCTGCGCCGCTACGAGCGCATGCCGGAGGCCGCCGGCGAGGCCGGCATGGTCCGCACTTACCTGGACTGGCTGATCGAGCTGCCGTGGGCGCTGCCTGCGGAGAAGCCGATCGACATCAAGGAAGCGCGCCGCATCCTCGACGCCGATCATTTTGGCCTGGAGAAGATCAAGAGCCGGATCATCGAATATCTGGCGGTGCGCAAGCTGGCGCCGCAGGGCAAGGCGCCGATCCTGTGCTTTGTCGGACCGCCCGGCGTCGGCAAGACCTCGCTCGGCCAGTCCATCGCACGCGCGATGGATCGTCCCTTCGTGCGCGTCAGCCTCGGCGGCGTGCATGACGAGGCCGAGATCCGCGGGCATCGGCGCACCTATATCGGCGCGCTGCCCGGCAACATCATCCAGGGCATCAAGAAGGCGGGCGCCCGGAACTGCGTCATGATGCTGGACGAGATCGACAAGATGGGTCGCGGCGTGCAGGGCGATCCTTCCGCCGCGATGCTGGAGGTGCTCGACCCCGAGCAGAACGGGACATTCCGGGACAATTACCTGGGCGTGCCCTTCGACCTGTCGCGCGTGGTGTTCATCGCGACCGCCAACATGCTGGACCAGATCCCGGGTCCGCTGCTGGACCGCATGGAGCTGATCAGTCTCACCGGCTACACCCAGGAAGAGAAGCTGGAGATCGCCAAGCGCTATCTGGTGCGGCGGCAGCTCGAGGCCAATGGCTTGACGGCTGAGCAGGCCGAGATCGAGCCGGAGGCGCTGAAGCTGGTGGTCAAGGGCTACACCCGCGAAGCCGGCGTGCGTAACCTGGAGCGGGAGATCGGAAAGCTGTTCCGCCATGCTGCCGTGCAGGTCGCCGAGGGCACGGCTGCCAAGGTCGTCGTGACGCCGAAGGATATCGGCACCGTGCTCGGCCAGCCGCGCTTCGAAGGTGAGATCGCACAGCGCACCAGCATTCCAGGCGTGGCCACCGGCCTCGCTTGGACGCCGGTCGGCGGCGACATCCTGTTCATCGAGGCGTCGCGAGTATCAGGCCGCGGCGGCATGATCCTGACCGGCCAGCTCGGTGAGGTCATGCGCGAGAGCGTGCAGGCTGCGATGACGCTGGTGAAGAGTAAGGCCACGCAGCTCGGCATCGATCCGCAGCTGTTCGAAAAGAGCGACATCCACGTTCACGTGCCCGCAGGCGCGACCCCGAAGGACGGGCCGAGCGCGGGCGTCGCGATGTTCACGGCGCTGACGTCCCTGCTCACCAATCGCACGGTGCGCAGCGACACCGCCATGACCGGCGAGATCTCGCTGCGCGGCCTGGTGCTGCCGGTCGGCGGCATCAAGGAGAAGGTGGTGGCGGCTGCGGCCGCTGGCCTGAAGCGGGTGATGCTGCCGGCGCGCAACAAGCGAGACTATGACGACATCCCGCAGAGCGCGCGGGATAACCTCGAATTCATCTGGCTTGAGCGCGTCGACGAAGCCATCGCCGCGGCGCTCGAGCCGGCCGAGGCCAAGATCGAGGCCAAGGTCGAAGCGGCGGAGTGAATGCGATGAAAAAACTGCTGGAAAGAGCGAAGCGATCGCGGACAACGCAACGGCTGCGCCAGTTGCTCGATCGCGCCATCGACGGGGTTCGCGATGCGCTGGCGGCATCAGGACCGCGGCTTCAGCCGATCCCGGTCCGCGTGAAGCGCCGCAAGGGTTGAGCCCTCCGTCTCAAGTCCTCGCGACAGCCCCGAACAAAAGGCCCCCTCCACGCGAGGGGGCCTTTGCGTTGTTAGCCCACGGCGTCCTTGGCGGCCTTGACCGGGCGGGCGCGGACGATCTTGCGGGCCGGCTTGGCCTTGAACATCATCTCTTCGCCCGTGAACGGGTTGGTGCCCTTGCGTGCCTTGGTCGCGGGCTTCTTGATGACCACGAACTTGGCGAAGCCCGGCACCAGGAACAGGCCGTTCTTCTTGAGCTCCTTGTGGCCGACGTCGGTCAGCGTCTCCATGACGCTCTTGACGTCACGCTTGGAAAGCTCGGTGGTGGTCGCGATCTTTTCGATCAGCTGCGATTTCGACATTTGGGTGGCCATCGTGTCTCCTCTGATTCGTTGACGGCTGCATATTAGACCAACCGGTGAAGGCCTATAGCCTTCTGCACAGTTTTGTCGGGGTTTTACGGGCTTTTTTGGCCCTCTGTGGCAAAAAACCCTGCTTTTTAGCCACTTCCGGAGCGGGAGAAGCCTCAGGCAGCGGATTTTACCTTGTTTCAAAGGCCCGCACGCAGCCTTGCTAAAGCTGATTCGATGCTTTCGACAAGCGACGACCGGCCTCTTTGTCGAAAGCCGGCCGCGATTCACCCTGAAAAATAAGGCTAGATCGTCGTGATGCGGCGATGGCGGGTACTTTCTCTCCCTTATTTCTAAGGAGCGCGACGAGCTTCGCTCGCGCTAGATACGTTCGATGATGACGGCCGGGGCCATGCCACCGGCCGCGCACATGGTGACGAGACCGCGCTTCAAGTCGCGCCGTTCGAGCTCGTCGAGCACGGTGCCGATCAGGATCGAGCCGGTGGCGCCGATGGGATGGCCGAGCGCGATCGAGCCGCCATTGACGTTGACCTTGGCGCGGTCGAGCTTGAGGTCGCGGATGTATTTTTCCGCAACCACGGCAAAGGCCTCGTTGATCTCGAACAGGTCGATGTCGTCGATGGTCAACCCCGCCTTCGCCAGCACCTTGCGCGTGGCCGGCACCGGCGCGTTCAGCATCAGCGTCGGCGAGTCCCCCATGTTCGCCATTGCGACGACGCGGGCGCGCGGCTTCAGGCCGTGCGCCCTGGCGTAAGCGGGCGACGCCAGAAGGATCGCGGCGGCGCCGTCGACGACGCCGGACGAATTGCCGGCGTGGTGCATGAAATCGATCTCGAGGTCGGGGTACTTCTGCAGGATCAGACCGCGATAGGTCGTGCCCTTGTCGTCGAGCGCATGGTCGGCGACCGCGGGGAATGCAGGCTTCAAAGCGCTCAGCCCTTCCATCGTGGTCTGCGGCCGCGGATATTCGTCATGGTCGAGCGCGAGGCTGCCGTCCTCGCGATGCACCGGCACGAGGCTCTTCTTGAAGTGGCCGTTCGCGATCGCATGCGCGGCACGCTTCTGGCTTTCGAGGCCGAGCGCGTCGACGTCCCTGCGCGTGATGCCCTCCAGCGTCGCGATCGCGTCGGCGCAGACGCCCTGATGCGACTGCGGATGCCGCGCACGCAGGCGCAGATTGCCGTTGTCCATCATCATCGGGCCACCGCCGCGGCGTCCTTCCATCGACATCATCTCGCAGCCGCCGGCGACGACGAGATCTTCCGCGCCCGCCATGATCGAGCTTGCGGCCATGTTGACGCTGGTGATGCCGGAGCCGCAGAAGCGGTCGAGCGTCACGGCACTGGCGCGCACGTCGTAGCCGGCGTCCAGCGCCGACATGCGGCCGAGATCGCCGCCTTGCGTTGCGACCTGCGCGCTGCAGCCCCAGATGATGTCGTCGACGTCGGCGGTGTCGATGCCGGTGCGCGTCGCGAGCGCACGCAGCACGGTTGCTCCGAGCTGCTGCGGATGAATGCCGGAGAGCGCCCCCTTGCCGGCCTTGCCGACGCCCCGCGGGGTCCGGCAGGCATCGATGATGAGTGCGTCGGTCATTGGCGTGTCCTCTTGTTATGAATGGTTGAGGACGGTTTTGAATAAGGCAGAGAGTGGAGTCAATGCGCGGCGCTGCACTCCCTCTCCCCGTTCTTACGGGGAGAGGGTTGGGGTGAGGGGCTGCCTCAACAAAGACGGTGACAGACGGACTCGCGGAGACTCCCCCTCACCCGGATTTTCCGCTGCGCGTAAAATCCGGCCTCTCCCCGCAAGCGGGAGAGGCGAAGAGACGCCGCTACGCCCCCGCCGCGTTCTTCGCGATCACGTTGCGGTAGAAGCTGGCGCTGAGTTTCGGCGTGCGCGCCTGGGTGTCGAAATTGACGTGGTAGAGCCCAAAGCGCTTGTTGAGCCCGAACACCCATTCAAAATTGTCCATCAGGCTCCAGAGGAAATAGCCGCGCACCGGCACGCCTTCGGCGGTAGCGCGCTGGAGCTGGGCGAGGTAGTTGCGCAAATACATGATGCGGTCGGTGTCGTAGATCTTGCCATCGGGCGTCACGGCGTCTTCGCCGGAGGTGCCGTTCTCGCTGATATAGATCGCATCTGTCTTCCAGATCTTCGCCGCCAGCTTCGGCACCCAGTAGATCGTCTCGGGGCCGACGCGCAGCCAGTCCGAATTCATGTGCGGGAACGATTTCGGGATCGGCAGCGGCATGAAGCCCGCACCCTGGTCGGAGGCCACCACGTAGTTCTGTGGCGCGTAGATGTTGAGGCCGAGGAAATCGACCGGCGAAGAGATGATCTTCAGCTCCGCATCGGTGTATTTCGGCGCAGCGCGCCCGGCGAACTTCAGGAAGGCATCGGTATACTGGCCCGTCATGATGACGTTGAGATAGCCCGCGTTCATCTCGCGCAGCGCGATCTCGGCGGCACGGACGTTCTCCGGCGTGTCGATCGCGGGCGCGCAGGCATCGATGTTCTCGGCCGGTCCCACCCTGGTGCCGCGGCGGCCATGGGCGCGCACCGCCTGCACTGCGAGCCCGTGCGCGAGCGCGCTGTTGTGCCTGATCTGGTTGACCTCGGCCTGCGGCAGCGTCACGCCCGGCGCGTCGATGCCGATGCCGTAGCCGAAATGGACGAAGCGACCGCTCTCGTTCAGTGTGAAGACGTTCTTGACGCGATCGGTCAGGTGCTCGGCGACATAGGCCGCGTAATCGCCGAAGATCCTGCAGGTCTCCGTCGATCGCCAGCCGCCAAACCGGTCCTGGAGCGATTGCGGCAGGTCCCAATGATAGAGCGTCAGCCACGGCTCGATACCGTTCTTGAGGAGTTCGTCGACCAGGCGGTTGTAGAAGTCGAGCCCCTTCGGGTTGGGCTTGCCGTCGCCGTCCGGAAACAGCCGCGGCCAGGCCACCGAGAAGCGATAGGCCTTGCAACCGAGCTCCCTGATGAGCGCGATGTCCTCCTTGTAGCGGTAATAGTGCTCGTTGGCGCGGTCGCCGGTGGTGCCGTCCTCGATCTTGCCGGGGATGCGAACGAACTTGTCCCAGATCGAGGCCCCTCGCCCGTCCTCGTTGACCGCGCCCTCGACCTGATAGGACGAAGTCGCCGTGCCCCAGACGAAGCCCGCCGGAAAGCCGTCCACGTTCCGCGGCGGCGATGCGGGCTTGGCGTCCGTGACCTCGAGAGGATTGGCGATTCCGGCTGCGGACAATCCCGCCAGCGTGGCGAACTGGCGACGCGAGACCTTGTCCGACATTGATCCTGCTCCGGGGTGATGCTCTTGCGGCGGCACCATGGCGAATCGCGGGTCGTTTGAGAAGCGGGCGAGCCGAGGGCCGAGGATGCAGGATTGCAGAATGCGACAAAGTTGTCCGAAAGGGGCCACGGCGATCGTCGGCAGAGCTACCCCAAAGCCGAAATACCAGCCCCGCCGTGATTTGAATTCCAGCCCAATCCGGCGAGGAAGTTGTCAGTTCCCTCGATACGAAGGCCCGTAGGCTCACAGAATGCCATAAACCGCTCGGAAATTACGACCAAAGTTCGCAAATATGGCGTATGGTGCGCCATCGCCGCTCCGCTCTGGGCGATTGTCTGTCTGCACCGGTCAAGCAAGGGAACGACTGACTTATGACGCGATTTGACCGCATGGGACTGTGGTGACCTCTTCCGCTTGACCAAGCGCCTGTCCTGCCAGGGATACAACGACTGACCCCACGTCAGAGCCACTGTGAATTTCGAGGTAGATATATGTCGTATGCCTACAAGCTGAATGAAGACGTTCGCCACCAGCCGCAAGGCCCGCAAGGACGTGCCGCAACTGAGCCACCGATGATTTACACCATCGTCCAGCATATGCCCATCGAGGCCGATGGACGTCTCCGATACCGCATCAAGTGCAAGTCGGAGAAAATCGAGCGAGTCGTCACGGAAGATCAGCTTTCGTATTCGCAGTGATCTGCTTGATGACGGTGGCGTCCGCGATCAGCGCGAGCGCTTCGGCAACTTTGGCAGCTTGTCGGGATTGAACGGCGGCATCTGCCGGCTTCGTTCAGGTGCGGGCGTCTGCTGTTCCGTCAAAATCAGCGTACCCTGGAGGACCATTCCCGGCACCTGCACTGCCGTCGCCGTGTAGGTCGCGACCTTGCCCGGGCAGTTTCCCTCGATATCCAGCGTGAGCTCATCATCGACGCCGAACACCGTTGCGCGTCCGTCGGTGTGGCGCTTCGTCGACACGGTGGCGGTGAAGCGATCTCCGTCGATCTTGCAAGAGCCGTGATAGGTCATCAGACTGTCGCAGGCCCAGATCTGTCCGTCTGCGACGTGGACGATCCCGGTCCCCTGATCGAGCGGTGTCTTGTACCAGGCGGCGTAGGTGCCGTCCTTCAGCATGGGAGCAGTCTCCCGGTATTCCCTCGCGCATCATCCACACGATCAGCGCTAACAAAGCGTTAATCGCGCGGCCCGTGCCAATCCGGGCTATCCCTGCGCAGCTCGGCTTCCAAGTCCTCGATGATGCTGTGAAGCAGACACGCGGCAAGTGGATCGGTCACTTCGCGCTCCAAACGCCGGTAACGCGCGATCTGAAATTCCTGCTCTCTCAACTGGTGCTCTGTCATCGGACGGGCCCTCCGACAAACCGACGCAGAGACAGCCAAGTCGTTTCGTTACAATTTTAGGATCATTCGCTATGGTTTCCGATCGGTAAAAACAACGCGACGCCGGGCTTCGCCGGCGCGCGGGATCATCGGACGTGTCAAAGGTCGATACGCCGACATGCGCCGCTGTTACGGCACATTACCGCTTCTCCGACTCTCGCCGATGCTGTGCGGCTTGTTGAGGAAGAACTCCCGGTTACCGAGAGCCGCTTCCGCGTATTGATCAATCGCAACCTGGATGGCCTCGATGTGCATGCGGCACCAGCCCTCGAGGCAGGACAGGCGCCGCGCATGATGGAGCGCCTTCAGAAATTCCGGGGGCTCCTGCATGTCGGAGAAGTAGGTCGGCCTCTCCCCCTTCATGCCCGTGCCATCTCTCGCGGCGGAACAAGGCGGTGCTTCTCACCACCAACGCGCGATGGCATCGGCCGACGGCGGGGAACGAAGAGGCTGGCGACGACGATCGGGTCGGTGTCTCCGAGCGCGGCCCGCTCCTGAACGAGGCCGCTCATCACGGTGCGCATCTTCATGACTTCGCCTGCGACGAAGCTGCAGTCCTCGTCCCTGTTGATCTGCTCATGCATGATCGCCTCGGTCTCACGCATGCTGACGCGTAATGCCCTGATGATCCTGCGGATTTCGTTGATGCGGTTGTCCATGGCTCGCTCCCTTGGCTGGACGAGCAACATAAGAACAAAACATGAACAATGAGTCAATCGGCTTGAGGTAGAACAGAGCCGGCGTGACACGCCGTTCCGGGCGGCGCCACCCCGCGCCAGCCCCCGGGCTTACCGAGCCAGATCAGAACGTCACCCGCATCCCCGCATAGAAGGCGCGCGGCCTTGCCGGACTGAGCGAGCGCGGGTCGGTGAACTCGGCACCGCCATTGGTGAAGTTGGGCACGGCTTTGGTGTCGAAGAACTGTCCGTAGGTCGCGTAGCGCTTGTCGAAGATATTGTCGATCTTGCCGTAGAGCTGGACGTTCTTGGTCACCTGGTAGGACGTGTGCAGGTTGAACACGGTATAGGACGGCAGCTTCGCATATTGGTTGGACTCGTCGCCGACCAGATATTGGCTGGAGACGAACAGCGCGTTGCCGCCGACTTTCCAGACGTCGGTGACGGCATAGTCGATGCCGACCTTGACGCGATGGCGCGGGATCGCCGGGAGCTTGTTGCCGGGCAGCACCTGAATGGTCTCGGTGACCGTATCCCTGAACGGGCTTTCGGAACCGAGCGCGAAAGCGTCGAGATAGCGTGCGTCGACGAACGCGTAGCTCGCCTGAAACTGAAGCGTGGGCGACTTGATGTTGACCTCGGCTTCGAGCCCCTGACGCCTGGTACGGCCGACATTAGAAAAATAGCCGAAGCCGGTGCGGCCGACTGCGGGAACGGCGACGATGTCGTCGTAATTGGTGGCGCGGAAGCCGCCGATCTTCCAGCCGAGCGTGCCGATGTTCAGCTCCCTGCTGCCGCGCAGGCCCGCTTCCACGGTCTTGGACACGACCTGCTTCAATGGCGGATCGGAGACGAGAAACGCGGCAATGAGACAGGGACGGGCAGGATCGGCGCAGCCGAGCTCGAGTGGCGTCGGAACGCGGTTGGCCTCGGAATAGCCGGCATAGGCCGTCAGCTCCGGCGTGATCTTGTAGGTGCCGCCGATCACCGGATTGAAGCGGGTGAAGGTGTGATCGCCGTTGAGATCGGTCCCGAGCTGATCCTCCAGCGTGATGCGCGCCACGTTGAAACGGCCGCCGCCGGTGACAGCGAAGGCGTCCGTGATATTGAACGTGTCCATTGCGTAGAGGCCGTTATACTGGTTGACGGTCCGCAGCGAGACAGGGCCGGCAACGGTATCCGGTACGCCGGTCGGCCCCAGGAAGAGGCCGCTGCCGCTGACGACGTAGTTTTCTCCGATCGTGCCGATTTCGGCGGTGGCGTTGTAGCGCGTGACACTGGCGTCATAGGTCGTGCCCATCACGAAGCGGTTGTCGTGGCCGAACAATTGATCGGTGTTGGTGGCCTGCCCCGACACGCCGAAGGTGGTCGAGCGTATCGAGCTGCGGTCGATCTCGCCGAGGATGGTCCCGGACGCGAAAGGATTGGCAAGCGGCAGGCCGTTCACGCCGTTGGCCGGTGTGGCGCCGTCGCCGAAGCAAAGAAGGCCGCTGAGCCCCGGATCGGTGCATTCCTGCGCGTCGGTCGGATTGCCGTCGACGAGCTTCTGCTCGTACCGGCGCACATGGGCGGTGCCTTCGAGCGTCCAGGTCGGCGTCGCATCGACCTTGCCCGTCAGGTTGAGATAGCCGACGCGGTTGGAAGTGGTCTGCGGGGTCGTGTAGGTCGCGCCCCAATATTTGTCGAGCAGCTCGGCGGGAACGGCGGCGCTGGCGCCGAAATCATTCTTGGCGACGCCCATGTTGGCGTGGAATTCGCTGTCGCCGGCCTTGTAGCCGACATCGCCGTAGAAGCGGCGCACGTCCGACTGGGAGAAATTGCGGAAGCCGCTGTCGTGCAAGCCTTCGAGCGCGGCATAGACGCCGAAGTTCTTGTCGACCGTCTTGCCCCATTGCGCCGAGCCCTGGATGCGGCCGAACGAGCCGCCCATGAGATCAAGCTCCGCGCCCTGATAGGTGAAACCGTCCTTCATTTGCAAATTGATCGCGCCGCCCAGCGCGTTGAGGCCGAAGGCGGGGTTGTTGGTCACGAGCGTCACCGACCGGATCGCCGCGGTCGGGATCAGATCCCAGTTGACGGCGTCGGAGAAGGCTTCGTTGATGCGGACGCCATTCTGATACACCGCGAGGCCTTGGGGCGTGCCCGTCACGGGCGAGGCAACGAAGCCGCGGAATTCGACATCCGGCTGAAACGGATTGCCGGTGACCTCGCTGATGTTGACGCCGGCGATGTTGTCGCGAAGCGCGTCGGTGATGTTCAGCGAGCCGGTGCGCTTGATCTGGCTGGCGTCGACGGCGTTGATCGCCGACGAGACCTTGTCGACGTCAAGGCCTCTGCCGGTACCCGGCGCGGTCGGGTAGACGTAGAGGCGCGTCCTGGGGCTCGCGGATGACGGCGCTCCGATGTGCGCGACCGGACGCGATGACGCAGTGCGCCGCGCCGTTGACGGCGGCGGCGCCGTCACCTCGACCGGCGGCAGGTTCTGGACGTTGGTTTCCTCGTCCGGCGCGGCCCACGCGGGGATCGCAAAGACGGAGAGCAGCCCGGTCGAAACCGAGGCCATCAACAAACGACGCTTGAACCCAAGAGCCTTGAACCGAACGCGATCGCCCATCCCAGCCTTCCCATCCGTCACCACCGGCTGTTTTGATTTTCGCCGGTTGGTCGAAACGAGTGTAATCGGCAGCGATGACTGCGCCAGCCACAAAAGGTCGGGCCGTATCCGCACCAATCTTCCCGACCAAATCGGGAATTTTTCCCGACGCGATCAGGCCGCCGCCGTCGGAACCAGCGCCTCGACGGTCAGACCGCCTTCACCGGAGACGACGTTGAGCGTGCCGCCCAGCGCGAGAATCCGCTCGCGCATGCCGACGAGCCCGAAGCCGAGCTTCTGGCCCGGCTCCATGCCACGGCCATTGTCGCTGACCCGCACCCTGGCACAGCTGCGGCCGTCGCTTGCCGCCTGCGTCACCGGCTCGATGACGACATTGACCGAGGTCGCCCCGGCGTGGCGGAACACGTTGGTGAGCGCCTCTTGCACGATGCGGTAGATGGTGAGGTCAGCGGTCTCCCCGGTGACGCCAAGCGCCGGCGAGATCACGGTCTCGATAGTGACATCGGGATGCGACTCCCGCCACAGCCGCGACAGCGATTCCAGTGCCTGGCGCAGGCCGAGCTCGGCCAGGCCGACGGGACGGAGGCGCTCCAGCACGCGGCGATTGAACTGCTGAAGCGCATTGATCTGCTCCAGCATGGCACTGCCGTGTTTTCGCACGGCCTCCGCACTCGGGGCGCGTCCGTCCGCCTGCTTCGCCAGCGCGCTGGCATGCGCGCGCAGCGAGAACAGATATGGCCCGAACTCGTCATGGAGCTCGCGCGCGATCTCCTTGCGCTCGACGTCCTGGAGCGACACCGTTCGCTCCGCAAGGCGCCGCTTGTCCTCGATGGCGTCACTGAGCGTTGCCGCAAGATGGTTGAGCTTGGTGCAGATCGCGGCGAGTTCCGGCGCGCCGCCCGGCGCGACGCGCGCCTGATAGCGACCGTCTTCGAGCTCGGCCATCACATCCGCCAGGGACTGGAGCGGCGCCAGTGCCCGGCCGACCACATTCATCATCACCAGGAACAGCGCCAGCGCGATCGCCGAGCCGACCTCGAGCTGGGTCACGATGGCGTCCCAGATCTCGGCGATCTCGTCATCGGGATGGGAGGTGATCAGCAGCGAACCCGGCTTGCCATGGATCGAGACGGGTACGCTCACCGCGGTCTGCTCGGGATGAACCAGGCTGACGAACCAGGCCGGCGGCGCGCGGGTGTCGTCATCGGCGTCGGTCCGGGGCTGCGTCAGCGGACTGCCGGCTTCGTCCCGAAGCGCGATGCTGACATGGCGCAGGCGGCTGAGGTCGCGCGCGATCTGGTTCAGCCTCGCATCCGGATCGGGCGCCTCGTTGAGATCAGCAACGATCATTTCGATGAATTCGCGCGCGAGCCGGATCACGCTCTGGTCCTCGGCCCGCACGCGCGGTCCGGCTTCCGCGACCTGGCGGCCGATATTGACGGCGAGTCCCAGCGCCAGCAGCAGCGCCAGCAGCAGGTTGATGCGCCCGCGCAAGGATAGATTTTGCCACATTGGTCTCGCCCGTGCCTCGCGAAGGATTGGCCTGCGCCTGTCCGATAACGTTGACAGAGGCGAAGCGCCCGATATCTAATCGAAAGCGTACAGCAATCCCGGCCGGGCGCGAAACAGGCCAAGACGCTGTCGCGAGGAACGCCCATGCGCATTTTGATCGTCGACGATCATCCCATCGTCGCCTCCGGCTGCCGTGCCGTGCTGGCCGACGAGGGCGAGATCGAGATTTTGGAGGCCGCCGACGCCGAAGACGGCGAGTGCGTCTTCATCGTCGAGCGCCCCGACCTCTCGATCATCGACATCAACCTGCCGACCGTGTCCGGCTTCGAGCTCGCGCGCCGCATCCTCGAGCGCGCGCCCGAGGCTCGAATCATCATGTTCAGCATGAACGACGACCCTGCTTTCGCCGCGCGTGCGATCGAGTGCGGCGCCAAGGGCTACGTCTCCAAGACCGGCGACCCCGATGATCTCGTCGAGGCAATCCGCACCGTCGGCAGCGGCGGCACCTATCTGCCGAGCGCAATCGCGCGCAGCATCGCCTTTGCCGGACCCGCTCTGGCGCAAAGCCCGCTGTCGAAGCTGAACGCGCGCGAGATGGAGATTTTGCGGCTGCTCAGCGCCGGAAAGAGCCTATCCGAGATCGCCTGGCTGGTGCAGTCGTCTTACAAGACTGTCGCCAACACCTCGTCCATCATGCGCCAGAAGCTCGGGGTGAAAACCTCTGTCGAGCTGGTGCGGCTGGCGATCGACAGTGGCGTGGCCTGACGGCGCCACGAATTCGGTCACACAAGCGTTGCAATCCTGATGTGGTGTGATGCCACGGAGCATAACGGCATGACGATCCAGACTGTCTCGACCAACACATCCTATGGCGGCGTGCAGGGCGTGTATCGCCATGCCAGCCAGGCGACCGGAACCGACATGACGTTCTCGGTCTATGTTCCTCCGCATGCGCAGAGCGCCAAACTGCCCGTGGTCTGGTATCTCTCCGGCCTCACCTGCACGCACGCCAACGTCACCGAGAAGGGCGAATTCCGCAAAGCCTGCGCCGAGCTCGGCCTGATCTTCGTCGCGCCCGACACCTCACCGCGCGGCCCCGACGTGCCGGGCGATGCCAACAATGCCTATGATTTCGGTCTTGGGGCCGGCTTCTATGTCGACGCGACGGAAGCGCCGTTTTCACGCAATTATCGCATGTGGAGCTACGTCACCGACGAACTGCCGAAACTCGTGGCAGAGAATTTTCCAGTCGATGCAAAGCGCCAATCGGTGATGGGCCATTCGATGGGCGGCCATGGCGCGCTGACGGTGGCGCTGCGCAACCCGCACCGTTTTCGCGCGGCCAGCGCCTTTGCGCCGATCGTGGCGCCGTCGCTCGTGCCCTGGGGCATCAAGGCGCTGACCGGCTATCTCGGACCGAACAAGGACGTTTGGCGCAGCCACGACACGGTGGCGCTGATCGAGGACGGCGCGAAGTTTTCAGGCTTCCTCGTCGACGTCGGCGAGGCCGATAATTTCCTGAAGGAGCAGCTTCGTCCTGAATTGCTGCAGGCGGCCTGTGCCAAGGCCAACATCCCGCTGACGCTGCGACGACAGGCGGGCTACGACCACAGCTATTATTTCATCTCGACCTTCATGGGCGATCACCTGCACTGGCATGCGGAGAGATTGAAGGGGTAAATCCCCCTCACGGCTTGCCGTAGTTCGGTGCCAGCAACCGGTTGCGGATCAGATAGTTCATCGTGCGCGTCCAGGATTCATCCGTATTGCCGCGCATGTCGGCACTGGCGGCCGTGATCATGTTGCCGGTCTTCACGTCGCGCAGGTAGATGTTGAGGTTGATGATCAGGTTCGAGACCTTCTGCACCATGCCGGTGATTTCCAGATCGGCACCCAGCTGCCCGGCAAGCTTGAGGTCGCAGCCGCCGCAAGCCTGCAGATTGCTGTGACGGGCCGCATCCCGGATCGGCGCGATATCGAGCAGCTGGAACCTGCCTGACTCAACCAGTGCCTTGCGCAACTGCTCGCTGATGAGTTCGAGCCGCGCCTCCTCGGGCTTGGATCCATAGAACTCGCCGGGCAGGCTGGTGTCGATCAGTTCAAAGTCGAATACCGCGAGTTTCGGCGGATCGGCGAGCGCGGCCGAGCCCGTCAACAACAAAGCTGCGAAACATATCAGCGCTCGCATGATCGTGATTCCCGGCGTGGCAGCGTGAGGACGAAATGCGGGGTTGCATGCCCTGACAAATCGGTCATGCTTTAGCAGAGACAATTCTCCATCGGCGGTCAAGCCGGGGAGAACATCTGGAGGAAACATGATCCGATGGTTGGTCGGCCTGATCGGCCTGGGTGTTGCTGCGACGAGCGCGCTCGCGGCCGACCCCGTCGTGATCGGCGTCGGCTATCTCGGAATCGCCGGCACCAGATCGACGCTGTCGCTGGTCGAGCAGCCCGCGGAGAATGACGGCGTCGCCGGCGCGCGCCTCGCCATCGAGGACAACAATACCACCGGCAAATTCCTGGGCCAGCGATTTGCGCTGCAGGAGCGGCGTATCAAGGAGGGCGAGGATGCCGTGCAGGCCGCGACCGACCTCGCCGCACGCAACGGCTTCATCATCGCCGACCTGCCGGCCGACGCGCTGCTGAAGGTCGCCGACGCCCTGCGCGAGCGCGGCACGTTGCTGTTCAACGCCGGCGCGATCGACGAGCGGCTGCGCGAGGCCGATTGCCGTGCCAACGTCATTCACACCGCGCCGACGCGCGCAATGCTGGCCGATGCGCTCGGCCAATATCTGGTGTGGAAGCAGTGGAAGCGCTGGCTGCTCGTGGTCGGCTCGCATGACGAGGACAAACTGTTCGCCGATGCGCTCCGGCGCACCGCGACGCGGTTCGGCGCCAAGATCGTGCAGGAGCGCAGCTTCGAAGACAAAGGCGGCGCGCGCCGCACGGACTCGGGCGTGACGCTGATCCAGCGCCAGATGCCGGTATTCACGCAACAGGCACCGGCCTACGACGTGCTGGTCGCCGCCGACGAGAGCGAGGTGTTCGGCGCCTACCTGCCCTATCGCACCTGGGATCCGCGGCCTGTCGCGGGCTCTGCCGGCCTGGTGCCGCGGAGCTGGGACGCCGCGCAGGACCAGTGGGGCGCGATCCAGATGCAGAACCGCTTCGTCAAGCTGAACGCGCGGCGGATGACCGCGCTCGACATGCAGGCGTGGACGGCCGTGCGCATGATCGGAGAGGCCACCTCGCGCACCAATTCCGGCGACATCAAGAAGGTCACCGATTTCATCAAGGGCCCGGATTTCTCGGTCGCCGCCTTCAAGGGCACGAAGCTGACCTTGCGCGACTGGAACCTGCAGCTGCGCCAGCCGATCCTGCTGGTCGACGGCCGAATGGTGGTGTCGGTGTCTCCGCAGGAAGGTTTCCTGCATCAGGTCTCCGAGCTCGACACGCTCGGCTATGACCGCCCGGAGAGCAAATGCAAGCTAAAGTGAGGACATTAAAGTGAGGACTTGGACGTTGCGCGCGTGGCGCATTGGGTTGCTGTCCGGATTGGCACTGGCGGCAGCGCCGGCGCATGCGTTCGTCGCCTATGTCTCGAACGAGAAGAGCAACACGGTGTCGGTGATCGATACCGAGAGCTGGACGGTGACCAGGACCATCAAGGTCGGCCAACGCCCGCGCGGCATCGATTTCACGCGCGACGGCAAGTTCGTGATGGTCGCGGTCGGCGACGACGACACCATCCAGATGATCGACGCCAAGACGCAAACCGTGGTGGACAGCCTGCCCTCCGGGCCGGACCCGGAATTGTTCGCCCAGGATGCCGCCGGCAAGGTCCTCTATGTCGCCAACGAGAACGACAACACGGTGACCGTGATCGACCTCGAGAAGCGCGCCCGCCTTGGCGACATCCAGGTCGGCGTCGAGCCCGAGGGCATGACCATCAGCCCGGACGGCAAGACGCTGATCAACACGTCCGAGACCACCAACATGGCGCATTTCATCGACACGTCGTCGCGCCAGATCGTCGCCAACGTGCTGGTCGACGCGCGGCCGCGCTTTGCCGAATTCAAGCACGACGCTTCCGAATTGTGGGTGTCCTCGGAGATCGGCGGCACCGTGTCGATCATCGACCCCCGCAAGCACGAGGTGACAGGCAAGATCAATTTCGAGATTCCGGGGTTGAGGAAAGAGGCGATCCAGCCCGTTGGTATCGGCATGACCAAGGACGACAAGACCGCCTTCATCGCGCTCGGTCCCGCCAACCGCATCGCCGTGGTCGATACCGGCTCGCGCAAGGTGACGAAGTATCTGCTGGTGGGACAGCGGGTCTGGCACATGGCATTCACGCCGGACGAAAAATTTCTGCTCACCACCAACGGCGTCTCGAACGACGTCTCGGTCATCGACGTCGCCGCGCAAAAAGTGATCAAGACCATTCAGGTGGGCGAACTGCCCTGGGGTATCACGATCGCGCCATGACCAGCCCTGCTCCCATCGCCGAACAACGCGAAACACCAAGGCCCGATCCGGCGGCTGTGCCCGCGCTGTCGATCGACGGCGTCAGCCACGCTTATGGCCCGCGCCGCGCGCTGGTGGACGTGTCCTTCAACGTCCAGCCCGCGAGCTTCACGGCCCTGCTCGGCCTCAACGGCGCAGGCAAGAGCACGCTGTTCTCGCTGATCACGCGGCTGTTCGGGATCCAGTCCGGCCGCGTCAGCATTTTCGGCCATGACATCAGCAAAAGCCCCGGCGAAGCGCTGCGGTTGCTCGGCGTCGTGTTCCAGCCGCGCACGCTCGATCTCGATCTGTCGCTGACGCAGAACCTGCTCTATCACGCCGCACTCCACGGCATCAGCCGCCGCGAGGCGCGAGCGCGGGCCGCCGAGCTGCTCGATCGCATCGGGCTTACCGAGCGCGCCGGCAGCAAAGTGCGCGATCTCTCGGGCGGGCAGATGCGACGGCTGGAGATCGCACGCGCCCTGCTGCACCGGCCGCGCCTGCTGTTGCTGGACGAGCCGACCGTCGGCCTCGACGTCAAGGCGCGCGCCGACATCATCGGCCATGTGCGCCAGCTCGTGAGCGAGCAAGGCATCGGCGTGCTCTGGGCCACGCATCTGTTCGACGAGATCATGACCGGTGACGATCTCGTGGTGCTGCACCAGGGCAAGGTGCTGGCGCAGGGACCGATGAGCCGCGTCGTCGCGGAAGCCGGCGCGCAGGACGTCAACACCGCCTTCATGCGCCTGACCGGCGCGCAGACCCTGCCGGGCGGCGGCGCATGAGCAGCATCACCACGCGCGAGGCGCCACGCGGCTTCTCCGCCGCCGAATACATGACCTGCCTCACGGGCATCGTCTGGCGCGAGGGACTGCGCTTCCTGCACCAGCGCGAGCGTTTCGTCTCGGCGCTGGTGCGGCCGCTGGTGTGGCTGTTCATCTTCGCCGCCGGCTTCCGCCAGGTGCTCGGCATCTCCATCATCCCGCCCTACGAGACCTACATCCTCTACGAGGTCTTCATCGCGCCCGGGCTGATGGCCATGATCCAGCTCTTCAACGGCATGCAGTCCTCGCTCTCGATGGTCTACGACCGCGAGATGGGGAACATGCGCACGCTGCTGGTAAGCCCATTACCGCGCGGCTACCTGTTGTTCTGCAAGCTGCTCGCGGGCACCGCGGTGTCGCTGCTCCAGGTCTATGCGTTCCTGCTGATCGCCTGGTTCTGGGACATCACCCCTCCTCTATCAGGCTATCTCACCGTGCTGCCGGCACTGATCCTGTCCGGACTGATGCTGGGCTCGCTGGGCATGCTGATCTCCTCCGGCATCAAGCAGCTGGAGAACTTTGCCGGCGTGATGAATTTTGTCATTTTCCCGATGTTCTTCGCTTCATCGGCACTCTACCCGCTCTGGCGGGTGCAGGAGGGCAGCCCCTATCTCTACTATGTCTGCGAGGCCAATCCGTTCACCCATGCGGTCGAGCTGATACGCTTCGCGCTGTATGGGCAGATCAACTGGATCTCGCTGGCGGTGGTCGCGACCTGCACAATCGTCTTCATGATCGGCGCGATCTATGCCTATGATCCCTCGCGCGGGCTGGCGCGACGTGGCCCTGCGGGAGGCGAAGGATGACGTTTCGGGTTCTGGCCATGGCCGCTCTGATGCTTGCAGCCGCGAGCACGGCGGCACGCGCGGCCGATCCGCGTTATCCGGATTGGCCCTGCACGCAGGCAAAAGTGCCGGAAATTTCGCTCGCCGCCGTCTGGGCTGGTCCTTCGCTCGACGACGTGCAGAACAAGTGGAAGGACGACGCCAAAGTCAGCGCGCTGGTCGCCAAACTGTCTGCACGCAAGACGCCGCTGGACGAGGCCGAGAAGCTGGTGAAGGAGTTTTTGGCGGGCTCCGCGGCCGACAAGACCGCGAATGCGAAACTGCTGTTCGCAGGCCTGTTCGACACGCTCAACGCTCAGCGCTCGCAGGTCATGAGCGGGCTGGAGCGCGTCAGCCGCAAGCAGCGCGAAGCCGCCGACAAGATCCGCGAGGAGAGTGTCCAGATCCAGGCGCTCCAGGGCGCCACGCCGCGCGACGAGGCTAAGGTCGAGGCGCTCAGCAACGAGCTGATCTGGAAGACCCGCATTTTCGAGGACCGCCACAAGGTGGTGCGGTTCGTTTGCGAGGTTCCCACGACCATCGACCAGCGGCTGTTTGCGCTCGGACGCGTGATCCAGCAGGAAATGGAATAGAGTCAGCCTCATTGACCGCTTGCAGCCGGTTCCCGCGCCTCCATTGCGGTCACTAACCTGTCGCCGCGCTGTATGCCGGAACCAAATCGGTCTAGGATGTCTTGTCGATGGGTAATCCAAGGCATCGGGAGGCCTCGATGGGAACCACGAAATTCATCCTCGCAGGCGCTGCGGCCATCAGCATGCTCGCAAGCAGCGCAATCGCTGACGATCTGACCGGAATGGTCACCCGGATCGATCGGCTCAACAGTACGATCTCGATCCAGCAGACGCAGAAGGGCACAGTCGGTGGCAGCGCAGGCGGCGCCGGCGCGCTCCAGCAGTACAAGGCCAAGGATGCCGCGATGCTCGACGCCGTCCACGCTGGCGACCGGGTGAGCTACTCTGCGACCGACAATAACGGCACGGGCACGCTGACGAAGTTGCAGAAGCAGTAGTGTTGCCTTCACCTCTCCCCGCTTGCGCCCGCTTGCGGGGAGAGGTCGGAATTCGCGCGCAGCGCGGATTCCGGGTGATGGGGTACAGGTCCCTCGATGGGTTCAATCTGAGGAGAAAGGCCCCTCACCCCGTAAGAACGGGGCGAGGGAGCGCACCCGCGCTAGGTGATGCAGCTTGCCTACTGCTCCGGCCGCGGCTCGGGCTGCGCCTCCTCAGTAGGAAGCTTTGCGCGCTCCCAGCCATCGGTGCCATCGGGATACCAGGCGACGTTGTAGCCATACGCGAGCGCGCGCTTGGCGGCGTTCCAGGACATCCAGCAATCGGCCAGGCAATAGATCACGAGCAGCGCGGTCTTGTCGCCGTGTGATGCACGCGCGAGGCCGCGCTGGAAATAGTCGTCCATGGCGGGCGGCAGCGTGCCGTAGCCGGTATCCGGCAGCCAGATGCTGCCCGGGATGTTTTTGCGCGGCGCCTCGCGCCAGACGGTACCCGCGGGAAGGTTCTTCGGCTTCGGCGCGCGCGGCAGCACGTCGATGAAGGCGCCGCTCTTGGCGTGCCAGATCGCCTCGGCTTCTGACGTCGACAGCACGCGCGCGCCGCCGAGCGTCGCCGGCACGGGCGCGCGGTAGTTGTCGGTGCGATAGCCCTCGGGCTCGAACGGCTCCTGCTGCTGCGCAACGACCGGCGCCACCAGCATGGCGGCGACCAGCGCAACGGCAAGAGGCCGCTTCATGGCGTCTTCCTCATGGCGTCTTCTTGGCCGTCTCCGCGCCGAGCGGCCGATCGCTCTCGTCCAGCAGCGGCACGCCAAAGTCGAGCAGGATCTTGTTGATCTCGCCCTGGTTCTCCTGGATCAGCTTGTTGAGCTGCCGCTTCCAGTTCTGGTCGGCGCCACGCACGCCCATGCCGATGCGATAGACCAGTTTGGGCCCGGTGGTTTCCTTCACCAGCGGCGTGACATGAAGCGATCCCGCCTTCTTCGCGTAGAACCCTGCCATCGGTCCCCACAGCACGCCGGCATCGATCTTGCCGGCCGTAAGGTCATCGATCATGGCCTGCGCCGAATTGTCGTAGCGCGTGTCGATCATTAGCGGATAGGGCTTTGCATCACCCATCAGTCCCGCGATGGCCATGTTGGTCGCAGGTGGCGTGCCGGCGACGATGCCGACATGCTTGCCCTTCAGCCTAGCATCCTCGAGCGTGTCGACTTCCTCCAGCCCGCTGCCCGCTTTCGCGACCAGCGCATAGCTCGTGCGGTAATAGGGATTGGTGCCTTGCACGAGGTCATCGCCTTGGGGGAAGCCCATGATGACGTCGCAGCGATGCGAGCCGAGCGTCATGCGCACGAAGCCGGTGGCTTGCGGAAAAAAGACATAGTCGAGCTTCTTCTGGAGCTTGTCCGCAAACAGCTCGGCAAGCTTGTTCTCGAACCCCTCGCCCTTCTCATTCGAGAACGGCAGATTGCGCGGGTCGGAACAGACGCGCAGCACCTTGGGATCGACCAGCTCGAAGGAGAGGTCACCCGTCTCGTTGGTCTGCGCGATGGCGACGTCGCCGAACGCACAAGACGCAACCAGGATACTTAGTGAAAGCAACCAGCGACGATGTCGTCCGGCCTCCGTCATCGCGCTTCCTCCTAGGCTTGTTTGAATGCTAGCCATGCAACGCATGACGCGCCATGTTTTGCCAGGCTGTGTGCTGGCTTTTCTTTGTTGCAGTGCAATGCGCGCAAACCCTTTGAACTGAGGCGGAAAAGTGTCTCGCATCGCTCTCGTGATCGCAGCCTTGTCCCTGCTGGTGACAGCGACGCTAGCATGCGCCGCAGCGGCCGAATTGCCTGTGAGCGAAGTCGCGCCGGGAATCTTCGTACACTCCGGGACCATCGCCCTGATGACCCGCGAGAACGAGGGCGACATCGCCAATGTCGGATTCATCGTGGGCGAGGATGCTGTGGCGGTGATTGATACCGGCGGTAGCGTTCGCGAGGGCGAGGCGCTGCTGGCGGCGGTGCGGGCCCGCACCAGCAAGCCGATCCGCTACGTCATCAATACCCACGGCCATCCCGACCATGTTTTCGGCAATGCGGCCTTCGCCATCGGGGACACCATCTTCGTCGGTCACAGCAGGCTGCCGCGGGCGCTCGCTGCGCGCGGGCCGTACTATCTCGACAATTTTAGGCGCATCATGGGCGACGAATTGATATCTCCCGTGAAGATCGTGCCGCCCACAATGCTCGTCACGGACACAATGACGCTCGATCTCGGCGCGCGCCGCCTGACCTTGCGGGCCTGGCCGGCCGGGCACAGCGACAATGACCTGACCGTGTTCGACGAGACGACGAAGACGCTGTTCACTGGCGACCTCGTATTCCTCCGCCATATTCCGGTGATGGACGGCAGCATTCGCGGCTGGCTCGGCACTCTCGCGGAACTCGAGAGTATTCCGGCGCAGCGCGTCGTTCCCGGTCACGGGCCCGTGAGCGAATGGCCTGCGGCGCTGACCGATGAACGGCGCTATCTGACGGCACTGCTGGCGGACGTCCGGGCATCGAACAAGAAGGGCGAGCCGATCCGAACCGCCGCTGACAAGGCCGCCGCCTCGGAACGGCCGCATTGGGAGCTGTTCGACGACTACAACGCCCGCAACGCAACCGCAGCATTTTCGGAAATTGAATGGGAGTAGCGGACGCGCTACGATGCGCGAAACGTTGCTTCGTCCGCGGGACCAAGACCATGACGGGATGCACGCGCCGACTGCCTCTGATCGCCCTGCTCCTCGGCATTGCATTCGCCGTGCCGGCGCAGGCGGAAGAAGCTTACGATCCCTGGCCAGGCCTGGTGCAGGACATCTTCAGCAACCGTCCGATGAATGACGGCGGCAATGTCATTGGCATCGAGATGCCGTATCGCGCCGAGGACGCGGCCATCGTGCCAGTGACCCTGCGCAGCAAGCTCTCGCCTGGCGACGCCCGCCGCATCCGTTCGATCACGCTGGTGATCGATCGTAACCCCGCGCCGATGGCAGCGAAGTTCGAGCTCGGGCCGGATGCCAACGTCACCGAAATCTCGACGCGCGTGCGCGTCAACAACTACACCGACGTCCATGCGGTGGCCGAGCTCAGCGATGGCCAGCTCTATGTCTCGAAAGTCTATGTAAAGGCTTCCGGCGGCTGCTCGGCACCGGCGGGCAAGAATGCCGAGGAAGCCCAGAACCGGCTCGGTCAGATGCGCTACCGCCAATTCGCGCGCGAGGAGGCCCCGGCGAGCCGCATGCGGGAGGCGCAGATCATGATCGGCCACCCCAACAATTCCGGCCTGCAGATGGATCAGGTCACGCAGCTTTACATTCCCGCCTTCTTCGTCAACCAGCTCAAGCTGACGCAGGACGACAGCCCCGTGCTCTCGATGGAAGGCGGCATCTCGATCTCGGAAGATCCCAATCTGCGCTTCACCTATGTGTCCAACGGCGCCAGGCGTTTTCGCGCGGAAGCCAAGGATACGGACGGACACGTGTTCCGCAACGAGTGGGATGTGGAGAAGCCGGGGACGTGAGGGCGTCCATTATCCTCCCTCAATATCCCTCGCCCCAACGATACTGCCATGCGATACCGACAGCTGTCAGTTCGCTTCCCGTGCGGCTGGTGATGCCGGTGCTGGCTGAGAGCTTGACTGAGTTTTGTCGATCGATCGGAAACGCAACCGTCACGCCCGCGCGCGAGATAGCCTGCTCGTTGTCGTTTTTGATGCCGTTGAGGGTCGTGCTGCCGCCGGCGAAATACAGTCCGTCCAGCGCCATCCATATGCCGGACTGGAACGTGTAGATGACATGTCCCTGCACCGCATAGATCGGAGCCTGCGAGAACGTCTTGCCGCCGAAGAAGTCGGTGTTGTCGCTGAAGAAGGTCACGCTGGGGGCGAGCTCGACGGTCCATGGTCCCCATGCCTTTGAAACTCCCAGCTCGGGCCGGAACGACCAACGGTTGCCGCCGAGGTTAAGCAGCTTGGTGCTGTCATATTGCCCGAGGGGCGCGGAGACCTGAAGGCTTACGCCCACGATCAGATCCTGGTGGTAGCTGGCGAAGTCCTTCGCCGAGAGCGCGGGAGCCCCAAACAGGTTGACCGAGACACGAAATCGCGGATCGCCCAGACCGGACATCTCTCGTTCGCGCGGCTCGCCGTTGACGAGCCCATGCGCGGCAAACGACGATGTCGGCACGATCGCATCGAACTTGGCCGACTGGCCAGCGACGTCGAAGGACCGAACATAGGCCACTACGCCGGTATCGGAGCGAAATGTGGCATCGGCGATCGCGGTGCTGGGATCGAACGCGAGCTTGCCTTGGGCGTAAACGTAGCCCGAGATCAGGAAATTCAACCCGACAGGCGTATTCGAATACGATCGCGGCTCGGCCTCCTGCGCGCTCGCATTCGAGACCGCCGACAATGCGGCGATCATTCCCAATGCCGGGCCGAGCGGGAACCGTCTTGCGCGACGCGATCGAGGCGCATCGGCGTTTGCATCATCGATGATGGGCGCATCACCAATCGCCCGGTGCACTCCAACGCCGTGCCGGTCCATCGAGATATCCTACCAAGCAAGCCCGTCGGATCATACCATCGAAGCTCCGCTGGCGACCTTGACGAGGGAAGCGAAGCAGCGCGGCACAGTCAAAAACACCTCACCTCGGCTTCCGCCTGCGCGCGCCTGAGGTCATTCACCGCGGAATTCGCCTGCTCCGACGTGCGGAACTGGACGCCGAGATTGCCGCGGACCTGGGACATGCTGAGCGCGGTTTCGGCGGTGACGTAGCGCTCATAGGACACGATCGAGGCCACAACGTCGATCGAGCAGGAACATTGCTCGATCGCCTGACGGCTCTCGCCATTGGCCTTCATGCAGCCATAGACATACTCGGCACGCGCCGACGTGGGATAATCATTGGCCTCTTCAGCCTGCGCGGCGAGCGCGGGCGCAGCCCACACCGCCAATGCGGCGACAATCGGTCGTAGCTGTCCGGCCAGATTCATGAGCGTCCTCCCGCTGGTTGCGACGGAAGCTATGCTATGCGTATTGTCCTGAAAAGCACTCTATCAGAGGAAACGGCTCACAAGGTGATGAGAGCATTTGGTCGATCATTGGCGCTCGCGGTGACGCTGGCGCTGACACTCGCCGGGTCCGGCCGCGCCGCGGATACCATCCGCCTTGCGGTGCAGAAGACCGGAACATTCTCCTGGGAGCTGGCCGCGATGCGCGCCGGCGGCCTCGACAAGGAGGCCGACCTGTCGCTCGACGTCACCGAGCTTGCGAGCCCCGAGGCCGGCAAGATCGCGCTACGCGCCGGCAATGCCGACATCATCCTGTCCGACTGGCTGTGGGTGTCGCGCGAGCGCACGCTCGGCGCCAAGCTCACCTTCTATCCCTATTCCAGCGCGCTCGGCGCGGTGATGGTGCCGGCCTCCTCGCCGATCAAGTCGCTCGCCGATTTGAAGGGCCGCAAGCTCGCCGTCGGCGGCGGTCCCATCGACAAGAGCTGGCTGCTGCTCCAGGCGCGCATGAAGCAGGACGGCATCGACCTGAAATCGGAGGCGACCATCGTCTATGGTGCTCCGCCCCTGATCGCCGCCAAGGCGCTCGACGGCGAGATGGATGCGAGCCTCAACTTCTGGAATTTCTGCGCGCAGCTGGAGGCCAAAGGTTTTAGACGCCTCGCCGGCATCGAGGACATCCTGCCGAAGCTCGGCGCCAAGGGCGCGGTCTCCGCAGTCGGCTATGTCTTCGACGAAAGCTGGGCAGCAAGTCACCGCGAGGCGGTGGCGCGCTTCATCGCGATGACGCGCAAGGCCAAGCAGCTGCTGGTGACCTCGGATGCCGCCTGGGACAAGATCGCACCGCTCACCGGCACGAGCGATGCCACCCTGCTCAAGACCTATCGCGAGCGATATCGCGACGGCATTCCGCGCCGGGGCATCGATGACGAAGAAAAGGACGCGCGCGTGCTCTACCGCGTGCTGGCCGAGACCGGCGGCCGCGACCTCGTGGGCCCGGCTGCCGAGCTCGATCCCGGCACGTTCTATCACGCAGTTCCCGGAGACTGAGGTGCTGCGCCTTCTGTCGTTTGCCCTGTTGCTCGCGATCTGGTGGACAGCCGCGCTTTTCGTCGGCGCCGCAAAGCTCCCCTCCCCGCCCGCCGTGCTCGACGTCGTCATCGCGGAAGCATCGAGCGGCGCGCTGTTCCTGCATCTTGGCGCCACGCTCGCCCGCGTAAGCCTCGCCTTCGTGCTGGCGATGTCACTCGGCAGCGCCATCGGCTATCTGATGGGACGGGTGAAGCTCGCCGACCGGCTCGGCGATCCCTGGCTGATCCTGCTGCTGAACCTGCCCGCGCTGGTCGTGATCGTGCTCGCCTATATCTGGGCCGGGCTCACTGAAGCCGCAGCGATCGCGGCGATCGCCATCAACAAGCTGCCGACCGCCATCGTCACCCTGCGCGAGGGGGCGCGCGCGCTCGACCGCTCGCTCGACGAGATGGCGAGCGTGTTCGCGATGCCGCGCTGGCGCGCCTTCCGCCACGTCGTGCTGCCGCAACTGGCGCCCTATATCGCAGCCTCAGCCCGCTCCGGATTGTCGCTGGTGTGGAAGATCGTGCTGGTCGCCGAACTCCTGGGCCGGCCGAACGGCGTCGGCTTCGAGATCGGCGTCGCTTTCCAGCTGTTCGACACGCCGCGGCTGCTGGCCTATTCACTTACTTTCGCCGCCGTCGTGCTCGTGATCGAGACCGCGCTGGTGCAACCGTTCGAAGCCCGCGCAACACGGTGGCGACCCCGTGCGGCTTGAGGTCGATATCACAGGCAAGAGGTTCAAGAGTGCCGCGGGCGGGACGCAGCAGGTGCTCGCGCCGGTTAGCTTCGCGCTGCAATCCGGCGAGGTCGGCGTGCTGATCGGTCCGTCCGGCTGCGGCAAGAGCACGATGCTGCGCATCATCCTTGGGCTCGACCGCGATTTCGCGGGGCGCGTCTCGCGCCCGCCGGAAGCGCGGATCGGCATGGTTTTCCAGGAGCCACGGCTGCTGCCATGGCGCTCGGTCGAGCAGAATGTGCGGCTTGCGGCACCCGATGTCACTGACGCCAAGCTCGCCGAGCTGTTCAGGATCCTGGAGCTGGAGGCGCATCGCAGCCATTTTCCCGGCGAATTGTCACTGGGGTTGGCCCGGCGCGTTGCGCTGGCCCGCGCCTTTGCGGTGGAGCCCGATCTGCTCGTGCTCGACGAGCCCCTCGCCTCGCTCGACGACGCGCTCGCCGGCCGTTTGCGCGACGAGATCGCGACGCTGGTAGCGCGCCGTCCGGTGATGACGCTGCTCGTCACCCACAGCCTGGATGACGCGATCCGGCTCGGCGACCGCCTGTTCTTGCTGTCGCCGCGACCGGCGCGAATCGTTCGGGAGGTGCCGATTGCCATCCCGCGCGCGGAGCGCAGCGAGGCCGAACTCGGCAGGATCAGGGCCGAGCTCGCGGCGTTGCAGCTTGAAACGAAATGAGAACTCATGGTCAACTGGACCAACGACATCTTCGCGGGAGGTTTCTCATGCGGCGCACGCTGATTGCGATCGGCATCCTGTTGGTTGCGATGCCGGGCGCGGCGCTCGCGCAGACCAAAGGCAAGGGTATCCGGCTCTGGAATCTGACGACGGAGACGATCTCCGGCTTCCAGCTCTCACCGGCCGGGAAGACCGAGTGGGGGCCGAACCAGTGCTTGAACGACAAGGACAAGGAGGTCGACCACGACGAGCGGCTGCGCATCACCGGCGTCGAGCCTGGCCGCTACGACGCCAAGGTCAGCTATCCCAATGCACGGCAGTGCATCGTGCGCGACATCGAGATCAAGGCGGATGCGGTGTTCTCGATCGCCGACAAGGATCTGAAGGACTGCAGCAACTAGCGCGGGCTGCGTTACGAGCGTTTTCCCCTCATGGTGAGGAGCGCGGAACGCGCGTCTCGAACCATGCAGGCCCGTCTGTCGCCTGCGGCCGTCCTTCGAGACGCTTGCTTCGCAAGCTCCTCAGGATGAGGACCTAAGCCAGTTGCGACCGGCAACGCAGCTCAGGGCTTCACGGCTTCACGCCTTGTCGTTCGGATGCGGATATTCGCAGCGCCACCGCACCGCCTGCCACTTCGGATGGTCGCCGACCCATTGCGCGATATAGGGCGGCGCAGCCATCGCGCATTGCTTCGGCGACCCCGCATAGTTGAACACCAGATGCTGCTCCTCGCAGGTCGCAGGCGAGAGCAACGCACACACAGTCACTACCAGGTCGATCGGGTTCATGCCGGGATCCTCGCAGAGGCGATGAAGATTAGCACAAAAAATTACGCTCCGAGGAGCCGGAAGTTTCAATCCGGTGGAACAAACGGGGGCTTTTTCCTCTCCCTGCACGCGCGGAGAGGCGAAGAGCGCGCCTAGAAATTGACGCCGAATATGACCCTTGCCTGGTGGCGCTCGAAATTGACGAGGTCAAGATTGCCGCCCGATCCGGCCGGACGGCCCCAAGCCTGCATGCTCCAGCTCATGGTCAGGCGCGAGCGCTCGGAAAGCTGGAAATAAGCGGTCGGGCCGACAAAGAGGGCCTGTCCTGCGAACTCGCCGAGGCCGATGCCTTCGTACTCTCGGAAGTAGCGCACCTCGCCGCCGAGCAGCACATCGGGCCGCACGCGCACCAGGCCGGCGAAGGCCGCGCCGATGGTCGAACTCTTTTCGGACAGTCCCGCTATCTC
The DNA here is from genome assembly GCF_000244915.1 of Bradyrhizobium sp. WSM471. NCBI lineage: Bacteria > Pseudomonadati > Pseudomonadota > Alphaproteobacteria > Hyphomicrobiales > Nitrobacteraceae > Bradyrhizobium > Bradyrhizobium sp. WSM471. The sequence goes on from NZ_CM001442.1 coordinate 5,865,422, forward strand.
GAAGCGCGCCCATTCGGGCTGATAGATCAGGTTGAGCGCCCCGATGGCGAAGTTCGGGATCAGCTCGCGATCGAAGGCGAGCGTGAAATCGGTACCGTACATCCGGCCTTTTGCGCCAGAGGTCTCGTCGATGCGGTCGCCATGGAGTTCGGCGGCGACAGTCAACCCGAATGGCGCGCGCTCGCGATCGAGCAGGCGATAACGCAGATCGAGCGAAGCGCCCTGAAAATTGAACTGGCGGCGATCGCCGATATCGGGGACGCCGGTGATGTCGTGCAGCGTGGCCGTGCCGCCGACCTCGATGCGGAAGTTCGGCAGCGGCACGATCTCGATCTCGACCTCCTGCGAGAGGGCGCGATAGGTCCCGCCGCCTTTGCCGAATCGTCCTGTCGTCTGGGTCTGGAATTCGCGCTCGCCGGGATTGCCGACATCGGTGCCGATCATGAAGCCGAAGATGTGCTCGGTATCAAAGCCCTCTTCGGCGCTGACGCATGCCGGCGCGAGCGCGACGGTGCAGGCGGCTATGGTCCAGAATGTAAGGGCTCTCGCGCGCATCCCCGACACTACCACGGCTTCGACGGTGGTTGCCATCGAAGCCGCGGCAGGTCGTCAGTCTTACTTGTGGTCTTACTTGCGCAAAGCGCAGGCGTACATGTTGATTTCCATGCCGACCGGCACTTCCACGATCTTCGGAGCTTTCCAGGCCATTCGGGGACTCCCAAGGGATTGAGCGCGACATCGCGCCGGCCAAAACCTAGGGCTGCGTCAGGGACAACGCAAGTCGGGAATCGCGCCGTTGACACAGCGAACTGTCGCATCGCGCTTGCAAATTTCTCTCTCGGGCAACTCGCCTTCGCTCCCAGTCAAGGGGCGCGGTTCTCACCGCAACAAGCGCAGCAGCGCGCGGCCGGCGCGCGAGTTCAGCTCCTTCGCATCCAGCGTTCCATCCTTATCGGGATTCGCCGCGTTGAAGCGCTGTTCCACCACCGAGAGATATTCGTCGAGCGTGAGAGTCCCGTCGCGATCGGGATCGGCGGCGGCGAGTTCTTTCGCCGTTAACCGTCCGCGCAACTCGCGGGCGTCGAGCGTGCCGTCGTGATCGGGATCGAGCTTGGTGAACAACGCAGCCGCCCCCTTCTTCACCTCGGCAAGATCGAGTGTGCCGTCATTGTCGGTATCGAACGTCTTGACCGCGTTGCCGGAGGCCGACCAGGCCGGACCAGACAGCAGTGCAATCGTGAACGCAAGTGCAACAGAGCGACGCGATATCATGAAGACCTCCTTGACCAAGACGCCGATTCGAACCGGATCGAAGCGACATAAGTCCACAAGCGAGCCTCGGTTCAAGCCCCGAATTGCAGCCTGCGCACCGCACAACTTGCTGAACCTGTCGGCCCGACCGCTGCCGTCGCGCACGCGCTCTGATCCGTGCCGCGGAATTTCTTCAGCGCCTGCGCACAAGTGAGCCTTGCTTGTCAGGTCTCCGTCAGGTGACGACATCCGGCGCCCACCATATCGGCGTCGCGATTGCGACTTTCGTATTGACGCGTTTTGCATTCGGGCGGAGTGTTGCTGTCGCAGCGTCAATAGGCGCGCATATTGGGAGGGACGGATGAAACGCTTTGCGATGGCCGCGAGCCTCGTCATGCTTGCATCGACTTGTGCAAATGCACAAACTAGCGAGCAGCTGGTCAAGGGTGCGACCGATACATCGAACATTCTCAACTACGGGATGGGCTACAATCTCCAGCGTTTCTCGACGCTGAACCAGATCAACAAGGACAGCGTCAAGAACCTTGTCCCGGTTTGGAACTACTCTTTCAACGACGATCGCAGCGAGGAATCGCAACCACTGGTCTACCAGGGCGTGATCTACGTGACATCGCACAACGCGACCATGGCGGTCGACGCCAAGACCGGCAAGCAGATCTGGAAATCCAAGGTCGAATATCCTGCCGAAACGCCGCGCATCGTCTGCTGCGGCATCATCAATCGCGGCGCAGCACTCTATGAGGGCAAGGTGTTCCGCACCACGCTCGACGCCAACGTGATCGCGCTCGACGCCAAGGACGGCAAGGAGCTGTGGCGGCAGAAGGCGGCCGACATCAAGGAAGGCTATTCGATGACGGTGGCGCCGCTCGTCGCCGACGGCGTCCTGATCACCGGCATCTCCGGCGCCGAGTTCGGCACCCGTGGCTTCATCGACGGCTGGGATCCGGCAACGGGCAAGCACCTGTGGCGGACCCATTCGATCCCCTCGCCCGACGAGCCCGGCGGCGACACCTGGAAGGGCGATACCTGGAAGCTCGGCGGCGGCTCGACCTGGATTACGGGCTCCTATGATCCCGAGCTGAACACGGTCTATTGGGGTATCGGCAATCCCGGCCCGTTCAATTCCGCAGTGCGCCCGGGCGACAACCTCTACACCTGCTCCGTGCTGGCGATGGATCCCAAGACCGGCAAGATCAAGTGGCACTACCAGTTCTCGCCCAACAATCCGTTCGACTATGACAGCGTGGCCGAGATGGTCCTCGCCGACATGAACGTCGAGGGCAAGCCGACCAAGGTGTTGATGGACGCCAACCGCAACGGCTTCTTCTACGTGCTGGACCGCACCAACGGAAAGCTGCTCGCGGCCAATCCTTACGTGAAGGTCAACTGGGCGACCGGAATCGACATGAAGACCGGACGTCCCATCGAGACCGACGTCGCGAAGGATGCGCGTGAGGGCAAGAAGGTGACCGTCTATCCGTCGATCCTCGGCGGCAAGAACTGGGAGCCGATGTCGTTCAATCCGCAGACCGGCCTCGCCTACGCCAACACGCTCGCCTTCGGCGGCAGGTACAAGACCGAACCCGCCACCTTCAAGCAGGGTGAATGGTATCTCGGCATGGACCTCACCGATCTCTGGGAATGGGGTGACGGCCCGCGCGGTCATTTGAAGGCGATCGATCCCATGACCGGCAAGGCGAAGTGGGAAGCGCCCAGCGACATCCCGCGTTTCTCCGGCGTGCTGTCGACCGCGGGCGGCGTGGTGTTCTCGGGCGCGTTGACCGGCGAGTTCGAGGCCTTCGATGCCGACACCGGCAAGAAGCTCTGGCAGTTCCAGACCGGCTCGGGCATCGAGGGACAACCGGTGACCTGGCAGCAGGACGGCGTGCAGTACGTCGCGGTGACGAGCGGCTATGGCGGCGTCTACTCGCTGTTCTCGGGCGACGAACGGCTGGCAAAAGTGCCGCCCGGCGGCTCGCTTTGGGTTTTTGCGGTCAAGCAATAACCACGGCGCGATGCTGAGAAAGCTATCTCACAAGACGGTGGCGATCCTCGCCACCGTCGCGGTTCTGACGGTCGCGCTTGCGGCGACCGTACGTGCCGCGGATGATTCAACCGGCAATCCCGTGCAGGCACAGGTCGACCACGGCAAGTCGACCTATGCCGAGAAATGCTCGCACTGCCACGGCCCCAACATGATGAACCCCGGCACCATCACGCCGGACCTGCGCGCCTTCCCCGACGACAAGACGCGCTTCGTCACCACCGTGAAGAACGGCAAGAACAACAGGATGCCGCCCTGGGCCGACATTCTCAGCGACGAGGAGATCGGGAATCTCTGGGCCTTCATCTCGAGCCGGAGAAAGCCATGAGGCGTTGGCTGGCCGCTTGGAGCATTGCCGCGATCCTCGCGGCGGCGGCCGTCACTGCACGCGCGGCCGACGAACCGCTCAAGATTTGTCTCGACGAGGACCGGCCACCGCTGTCGGTGCACCACAAGGGCATGCCGGGCTCGGGTTTCGACGTGTTGCTGGCGCAGGCGATCGCCGATCGGCTCGGACGACCGCTGACGATCCAGTGGTTCGAGAGCAAGCTGGATGAGGATTCGAGCCCACAGCTCGAGGCCAATGCGCTGCTGTCCGACGGGCGCTGCTCGCTCGTCGGCGGCTACGCGCTGACGACGGACTCCCTCGTCAAGCCCGGCATGAAAACGGCGCGCCTGCCGGATTTTGCCGGCGCCACGCGCGACGACCGGCGCCGCCGCGTCGCGCTCGGCGTGCTCGCGCCGAGCCAGCCCTATGTCTACTCGCCGATGACAGTCGTGCTCGGGCCGAAGGCGCAGGGTCGCAAGATCGGCGACATCGGCGACCTCGCCGGCCTGCGCCTCGTCATCGAGAGCGGCTCGCTTGGCGATGCGATCCTCATGACCTTCGACAAGGGGCGCCTGATCGATGACATCACGCATCTCGTCCCCGGCCGCGATGATCTCCCCGGTGCACTTGCCCGTGGTGACTATGACGCGACGCTGATCGATCTCGGCCGCCTAGACGCCCATCGCGCCGCGCACCCCGATACGGCGATCACCGCGTCCGGCTACTACTATCCGATCGGGGCCAATCGCGGCTACGTCGGGCTGGCCAGCGATCCCGCGCTGATCGACGCCGTCAACAAGGCGCTGAGCGGGCTTGCTGCCGAGGACAAGATCGCGGAATTCGGCACGCAGGCGGGGCTGACCTATCTGCCGCCACGTGAGCCTGCGATCCTCGGTGACGTCTGGATGAAGATCATTCAGCGCTAGTCGAATGGATACCTGGCGCGCCTAGCGCAGCCCTGGAATGCGCCAATCTGTCTCGCCAGCCACCCATGGCAGAGGCGACCCGATGCAGTACCGTCGGCGACAACCCGGGAGAGAATCATGTCCGCAAAACTCGATCGACGCCGCTTCATCGCCGCCGGCACCACCACACTCGCGATGCCTTTCGTCTCGCGCGGCGCCTCGGCGCAAGCTGCGTGGCCATCGCGGCAGATCCGCATGATTTGCAGCTATCCCGCCGGCGGACAGACCGACCTGCTCGCGCGCGCCTATGGCGAATTCATTGCCAAGCAAGTCGGAAAGACCGTCGTCGTCGAGAACAAGCCCGGTGCCGCGGGCGCGATCGGGACGGCGGAGGTCGCCCGCGCGGAGCCCGACGGCCACACCATCCTGTGCTCGATCTCGACCACCTACATCATGAACCGGGTGGTGATGAAGACTCCGGGCTACGACATGGACAAGGATTTGACGCTGGTCAGCGTCATTCCGGGCGCCGGCCTGTTGCTGGTCGCGAACCCGAAGACCGGCGTCAAGACGCTGGAGGATTTCGTCGCCTTTGCGCGCAAGAGCGGCAAGGTCAATTTCGGCACCTATAGCGCGGGCTCGGCCCCGCATATGACGGTCCACGAGCTCAACAAGCAGTATGGCCTTGCTATCGAGCCGATCCACTATCGCGGCGAAGCCCCGATGTGGACGGGCATGCTGGAAGGTACGCTCGATGTGGCCATGGGCAGCTACACGGCAGCGCAATCGGTTTTGCAGAGCGACCGTGGCACCGTGTTCGCGGTGCATTCGAAGAAGGTCGACGCCATCCCCCATATCAAGACGCTCCCCGAGCAGGGCGCGACGTCGAAATTCTTCACCGTCAGCGGCTTCTCAGGTTGGGCCGTGCCGAAAGCGACACCGCAGCCGGTCGTCGACTGCCTGGCGGAGCTTTGCGTCGCTGCCAACAGCGATCCGAAGGTGAAGGAGGTGCTCAACACGTTCGTGCTCGAATCCGCGATCGGCTTCAAGGAAACCAACGCCCTGTATCAGCGCGAGCTGCCGATCTGGATCGAGAGCGCGCGGTCGCTCGGCCTCGAACCCTCCTGAACCGCGAGGCAGACGGCCTTCGCGGCGCGGCATCCGAGCAAAGCCTGGTGCCGGAGACGCATTTTCCCGCTATGATTGTGCGACGCCGGAGGGAAGGTCTCACCGGCGCGGAAAAGAAAGGCCGATCCCATGACACCGGATGGCGTTGCCGTAGCCGTCATGATCATCCTGCTCTTTCCGATGGGCTATTTCACGCTGGCGTCTCCGGCCTTCCTGCTGGTGAAGCTGGATATCCAACCCGTCGCCCAGCTTTTGCGCGGAATGTTCAATGCGCATTTTCTGGTGATGCGCGCTGCGGGAATAATCGGAGCGGTAGCTTTCCTGCTCGACGGTCGTCTGGTCGCGGCAATGGGCGTTGGCCTCCTCGCAGCCTTGGCGATCTATGGACGCCGCTGGTTCATGCAACGCATGGACGAACAGCTCAGCGCCAGGGACGCCGGCGATGCCGAGGCCCCGCGCCGGCTACGCCGACTGCATTGGAGTGGAATGCTGGCCAACGCGGTGTTGCTCGTCGCTCTCCTGACCAGCATTCCCTACATCGCCATATCGGCATGAGAACCATCGCGGGCGCGTGACGGTCAATCGTCGTCGTCGACGCCGAACCTGGCGTTTGCCTAATGCTCGTCCGCGGCAACGGCGCCCTGTTGCGCCTTGTGGATCGAGGACGGCACCACGCCGAAATATTTCCGGAACACCCGGCTGAAATGCGATGAGCTGGAGAAACCCCAGGAGAACGCGACGTCGGTGATGGTCTTGCCGGCGTGGGCCTCGAGCTCCTGGCGGCAATTCTGAAGACGCGCCTGCCAGATGTAGTCGCTCACCGTGGTGCCGCGCTCCGAGAACAGCATGTGCAGATAACGCTTCGAGCAGCCGAGCTCGCCGGAAATCTGGTCGATGCACAGATCCGGATCGCGCAAATGCTCGCGGATGAAGAACTGCGCGCGCACATAGGTCGCTTCGGGCCCGACGCGATCGAGCATCGTGTCGGCCTCGCGCAGCGGCAGCAGCAAGAGGTCGATCAGCGAATCGGCGACGCCGACCGCACTGTTTGCCGACAGCTTGGCCGCCTCGTCGAACGTCGCATGCACGAAATCATGGGCGATCCGCCCCGTCCCCGTCCGTGAGGTCAATTTGCAGGCGGGCATCCGCTGCGACGGGAATCCGCGGTCGCGCAGCAGCGCCTTCGGCACGATCACCACGTCGTGGCGCGTGAAAGCGGGGCTGATGATCGAATGCGGACAGGAGACGTCATAGGCGATGATGTCGCCCGGATTCAGCTCGATGTGGCGACCTTCCTGCTCGAAATAGGACACACCGTAAGTCTGGAAGTGGATCTTGATATACGGGTGTTCATTGGCCTTGGCGCGCGCCAGCGTGTGCGCGATGCGATGCTGGCTGACCTCGATCTGGCAAAGCTTCAGGCGCGAGACGCTGGTGTAGTCGATGCGGCCTTCGAGCGAAGACGCTTCCAGCGGATCGACGTCGAAATGTCCACACAGGCTGGTCAGCCCGTCGATCCAGCTTTGGATCTGACGTTTCGGCGTCATGCCCGTCGTCGAGAGCGTGTGAATTGTGTCGGACATTAATCCAGCCACTGGTTTGATCCGGAGATTTGACGCGAATCGCGAGCCGCGCTGCCGGAGCCCTGAACCGTGATTGCGTGACGTTTACCTCGATTTTGAGCGATCTTCTAGAACGAGCGCCATCGTTCCATTGCCACCCTTGTAAGTTAATCCTCCGCCTTAGTTGCAGCGCCGTCAAGGGGAACCTGAGCGTTGATGGCGCTCCCAAAGCGCTGCGGAAGCAGCTGAATTCGCTACTGCAAAATCAAAAACTTCCTACCCGTGCGCTGTCAAGCAAACCAGCTTCTCTCTTGGGCAAGTTTCCCGATAGCGAAGTCGTTAGGGATTGTATCAGGAACAACAAGAACGGGCCGCTCCGCACGTGGACCCGTGGCTCTCATCAGGAGGAGGAAACACCACAGCATCGTTTCTGGTCCCAATCGTGACCGCCCTGCACGAGCAGACGCCGGACGAAAAGCCCGGCGATTAAGCAATGCTTCGGAAACAATAAACGAGACCAATGGAGGAATGACTATGCGCAAGGTACTACTCGCGGCCTATCTTGGCTCCGCGGCGGCTCTCGCCGTCGGCAGCGCGTCGGCCAACGATGAAGTGCTCAAGATGTCGCAGAACCCGAAAGACTGGGTGATGCCGACGGGCGACTACGCCAACACCCGCTATTCCAAGCTGAACCAGATCAACGCACAAAACGTAGGCAAGCTCCAGGTCGCCTGGACCTTCTCGACCGGCGTGCTGCGCGGCCACGAAGGCGGCCCGCTGATCATCGGCAACATGATGTACGTCCACACGCCGTTCCCGAACAAGGTCTACGCTATTGACCTTTCCAACGAGAACAAGATCGTCTGGAAGTACGAGCCGAAGCAGGATCCGAACGTCATCCCCGTGATGTGCTGCGACACGGTCAACCGCGGCTTGGCCTATGGCGACGGCAAGATCTTCCTGCATCAGGCCGACACCACGCTCGTTGCGCTCGATGCCAAGAGCGGTCAGGTGGCATGGACCGCGAAGAACGGCGACGCCAGCAAGGGCGAGACCGGTACTTCGGCCCCCATGGTCGTCAAGGACAAGGTGCTGATCGGCATCTCCGGCGGCGAGTTCGGTGTTCAAGCCCATATGACCGCCTACGACATCAAGACGGGCAAGCTGGCTTGGCGCGGCTACTCCGAAGGGCCGGATGACCAAATCCTGGTCGACGCAGAGAAGACCACCGCGCTCGGCAAGCCTATCGGCAAGGACTCCAGCCTCAAGACCTGGCAAGGCGATCAGTGGAAGATCGGCGGCGGCGCCACCTGGGGCTGGATCTCGTACGATCCCGAGCTGAACCTCGTCTACTACGGGTCGGGCAATCCCTCGACCTGGAATCCGAAGCAGCGTCCCGGCGACAACAAATGGTCGATGACGATCTGGGCTCGCAACCCTGACACCGGCAAGGCCAAGTGGGTCTATCAGATGACGCCCCACGACGAGTGGGACTATGACGGCGTCAACGAGATGATCCTCTCGGACCAGTCGATCAACGGCCAGCCGCGCAAGCTGCTGACGCATTTCGATCGTAACGGCCTCGGCTATACGCTCGATCGCGCCACCGGCGAGCTTCTGGTCGCCGAAAAGTACGATCCGAAGGTGAACTGGACCTCCGGCGTCGACATGGACAAGAACTCGCCGACCTACGGCCGCCCGAAGGTGCTCGACTCAGCTTCGACCGACAAGGCGGGCGAGGACCACAACGTGAAGGGCATCTGCCCGGCCGCGCTCGGCACCAAGGACGAGCAGCCGGCAGCCTACTCGCCGGACACGCAGCTGTTCTACGTTCCGACCAACCACGTCTGCATGGACTACGAGCCGTTCAAGGTGAGCTACACCGCGGGCCAGCCCTATGTGGGTGCGACGCTCTCGATGTATCCGCCGCAGGGTGAAACCCACATGGGTAACTTCATCGCCTGGGACGGCAAGACCGGCAAGATCGTCTGGTCGAACAAGGAGCAGTTCTCGGTCTGGTCGGGCGCGCTCGCAACCGCGGGCAACGTGGTGTTCTACGGAACGCTCGAAGGCTACCTGAAGGCAGTCGACGCCAAGACCGGCAAGGAGCTCTACAAGTTCAAGACTCCCTCCGGCATCATCGGCAACGTCACCACCTATGAGAACGGCGGCAAGCAGTATGTCGCAGTGCTCTCCGGCGTGGGCGGCTGGGCCGGCATCGGTCTGGCGGCAGGCCTGACCGATCCGACCGCCGGCCTCGGCGCAGTCGGTGGCTACGCGGCGCTCAGCAACTACACGGCACTCGGCGGTACGCTGACCGTGTTCTCGCTGCCCAACTAGGCCTCTCAGCATCACTCCGGCGCGTGGATCAACTCCACGCGCCGGCTCGTCTCACCGAATGCCTTCCGAGGAAAATCTCTTGCGTAAAATCTGCTCTGCCATTGCTGCGATGTTCTTGGTCGCGTCCGGGGGAATTGCCGTAGCGGACGGCTCAGGTGATCCGACCGCCGTCAAGCAGAACGAAACCGGCGAATGGTCCGACAAGGAAGGCAACCCGACCTACAAGATCACTGACGGATCCGTCGACTGGTACACCTATTCCGGATACCGCCGCTATCACTCGGACTGCCATGTGTGTCATGGCCCGGATGGCATGGGCTCGACCTACGCCCCGGCGCTGAAGGATTCGCTGAAGACGATGAGCTATGCCGATTTTCTCGGCGTCGTCGCCTCCGGCCGCAAGAACATCTCGACTGCCGCAGAGAACGTGATGCCGGCCTTCGGCGATAACCCGAACGTCGCCTGCTACATGGACGATCTCTACGTCTATCTGCGCGCCCGCTCCAACGAGGCCTGGGGCCGCACAAGACCTAGCAAGCACGAGGACAAGAACGACGCCTATACCAAGAACGAAGATTCGTGCATGGGCAAGAAGTGAACGTGCGGAGCCCGACCAGGACCTGGTTCCTGGCGCCCTGCTGGAATTTGAGGAGTTTAAGATGAAAACACGTGCCGCAGTCGCTTTCGAAGCCAAGAAGCCGCTCGAGATCGTCGAAGTCGATCTGGAAGGACCAAAGGTCGGCGAAGTCCTGGTCGAGATCAAGGCGACGGGCATCTGCCATACCGACGCCTACACGCTCGACGGCTTCGACAGCGAAGGAATTTTCCCGTCGATCCTGGGCCATGAGGGCGCGGGCATCATCCGCGAGATCGGCCCTGGCGTGACCTCGGTGAAGCCGGGCGACCATGTCATCCCGCTCTACACGCCGGAATGCCGGCAATGCAAAAGCTGCCTTAGCCGGAAGACCAATCTCTGCACCGCGATCCGCGCGACCCAGGGCAAAGGCGTAATGCCCGACGGTACCAGCCGTTTCTCCTACAAGGGCAAGCCGATCTACCACTACATGGGCTGCTCGACCTTCTCGAACTTCACCGTGCTGCCGGAGATCGCGGTCGCCAAGATCCGCGAGGACGCGCCGTTCGACAAGAGCTGCTACATCGGCTGCGGCGTCACCACCGGCGTCGGCGCCGTCGTCAACACCGCCAAGGTCGAGCCGGGCTCGAACGTGGTCGTGTTCGGCCTCGGCGGCATCGGCCTGAACGTGATCCAGGGCGCCAAGATGGCTGGCGCGGACAAGATCATCGGCGTCGACATCAACGACTCCAAGGAGGAATGGGGACGCCGGTTCGGCATGACCGATTTCGTCAATCCCAAGAAGATCACCGGCGACATCGTCCCGCATCTCGTGACCCTGACGGACGGAGGCGCCGACTACACCTTCGACTGCACCGGCAACACCACAGTGATGCGCCAGGCGCTGGAAGCCTGCCATCGCGGCTGGGGCACCTCGATCATCATCGGCGTTGCCGAATCGGGCAAGGAGATCGCGACCCGCCCGTTCCAGCTCGTCACCGGGCGAAACTGGCGCGGCACCGCCTTCGGCGGCGCGCGGGGCCGCACCGACGTGCCGAAGATTGTCGACTGGTACATGAACGGAAAGATCCAGATCGACCCGATGATTACCCACACGCTCAAGCTCGAAGACATCAACAAAGGCTTCGACCTGATGCATGAGGGCAAATCGATCCGTTCAGTCGTCGTGTTCTAGCTCGAAAAGCGTCACCCCAAGGAGGATCGACCCATGACTGTTGCACTCCATCCCTCGATCGATAACGGCATCAAACAGGGCAGCGGCAGCTTCGCCGGCGGCACGCTCGCATGCAAATGCAGCGACCATCAGGTCAAGGTCGCCGTCAAGGGCGACGTCGCGCATAACCACGCCTGTGGCTGCACCAAGTGCTGGAAGCCGCAGGGCGCGAATTTCTCCGTCGTCGCCGTGGTACCCCGCCAGAACGTCACCGTGCTCGAGAACGGCGACAAGCTCCAGATCGTCGATCCATCGGCGGTGATCCAGCGCCACGCCTGCAAGGCCTGCGGCACGCACATGTACGGCCGCATCGAGAACAAGGGTCACCCGTTCTACGGCCTCGACTTCATCCACCCCGAACTGTTCCAGGAGCAGGGTTCGCAGGCGCCGCAATTCGCCGCCTTCGTCTCGTCGGTGATCGAATCGGGCGTGAAGCCGGAGCAGATGGGCGGAATACGGGCTCGGTTCAAGGAGCTTGGGCTTGAACCCTATGACTGCCTGTCGCCGGCGCTGATGGACGCGATCGCGACCCACGTGGCGAAGGCCAAAGCTGCCTGAGCAGAGGCCGCCTGAGTAAAGGGCCGCCTAGGCAAAAAGGCCGCCTGACGTTTGCCGCGCCCCGCCCGCTCGCTGGTTCCACCACACCCAGCGAGCGGACGGAGCCGGCCCGGGACAATCGCGGCGATGCCGCCGCTTCTCGGCTGCGCTTGTGTGGGGGCCGTCAGCTCCCTCAGTCCTGGTCTCTGAATGACTGCGCAGGGCTGTCGGCTTCCTGCTTGAAGTTCGCGGCGCCTGCGTTTCTCCCTCCCTCGACTGAGGCATCCTGCTTCGTCCGCACAGGTCTTCTGGCGGACGAAGCTTTTTTAGTGCGCCCATCTCGAGAGGCGCGCGGCGTGATGCGGCGCCCTGCTTTTGACAAACCTTCGTTGCAATCTTCTCCCATCGAGAACAGCTGACTCAAGAACACTTGGCTGTGAACGCCAGACCGAAGCGATCCTTGCTAAGATCGCAACGTGACGATGCCGCGCGAATTCAATAATCAAGAACACAACGGGAGGTATCGAACACATCCGGACATGAACATTGGCATTCCTGAGTTCTGCCGGGATCTGCCCGCGCGGGATAACCGCTGGAATGCGACGCCGCGCAGCGGACATTGCACCGACCGGCATTTGGAAAATCTGAAATCAACAAGCTTATGAAGAGCGAGGGACGATCATGATCAAAGTGAAGATCAACGGCCAGGAACAGAGCTGGGACGGCGACCCGGATCTCCCGCTACTCTGGTTCCTGCGCGACGAGGCCGGGCTGACCGGCACCAAGTTCGGCTGCGGCCAGGCTCTGTGCGGCGCCTGCACCGTCATCGTCGACAAGGAAGCCGTGCGCGCCTGCATCACGTCGATCAACGACGTCGCCGGCCGCGAGGTTACGACGATCGAGGGACTGCATCCGAACGGTGATCACCCGGTGCAGAAGGCCTGGCGCCAAGTCAACGTTCCCCAATGCGGCTTCTGCCAGGCGGGCCAGATCATGCAGGCGGCTGCGCTGCTGATGGACAACCCAAAGCCGTCGCACGACCAGATCCGCGAGGCGATGTCCGGCAACATCTGCCGCTGCGGCTGCTACCAGCGCATCGAGAATGCGGTCCATCTCGCATCGACGGGAGTGTGACATGAATTTCATCGACAACCCGAAGAAGCTTCGTGGCTTCGAGAAGAACATCAGAGTCGAGAAGGTTTCGCGCCGCAGCATCCTGAAGGGGCTCGGCATCACAGGCGGATTCGTGCTCGCGGCGCCCGTGATGTCGCGCCAGGCGTTCGCCTACGAGACCGGCGCCGGCAAGATGCCGCACGGCGTCGTGGTCGATCCGCGCGTGTTCGTCGCGGTCGCGCCCGACGGCACCGTCACCATCCTCGCCCACCGCGCCGAGATGGGCACGGGCGTGCGCACCAGCCTGCCGCTGATCGTGGCCGAGGAGATGGAAGCCGACTGGTCCAGGGTCAAGGTGGAGCAGGCCCACGGCGACGAGGTCAAGTTCGGCAACCAGGACACCGATGGCTCGCGCAGCACGCGGCACTATTTGATGCCGATGCGACAGATCGGTGCCTCCGCCCGCACCATGCTGGAGCAAGCCGCCGCGAAACGCTGGGGCGTGCCGGCCACCGAGGTCAAGGCCGTCAATCACGAGGTCGTCCACAGCGCGACGAGCCGCAAGCTCGGCTTCGGCGAGCTCGCAGCCGACGCCGCCAAGGAATCGGTGCCGAGCATCGAAGGGCTCAAGCTGAAGGATCCCCAGGACTTCCGCTATCTCGGCAAGGGCCAGATCGGCATCGTCGATCTCCATGACATCACCACCGGCAAGGCGCGTTACGGCGCCGACGTGCGGCTGCCTGGCATGAAGTATGCCGTGATCGCGCGCCCGCCAGTGACCGGCGGCAAGCTGGTCAAGTTTGATCCGGACGCCGCGTTGAAGGTCCCCGGCGTCGAGAAGGTGATGCAGGTGCGCGGCTGGCCGTGGCCGTCGAAATTCCAGCCGCTCGGCGGCGTTGCCGTGATCGCCCGCAACACCGGCGCGGCGATCAAGGGCCGCGACGCGCTGAAGCTGACCTGGGACGACGGCGCCAACGGCAAATATGACTCCGTCGCCTACCGCAAGGAGCTTGAGGAGGCCTCGCGCAAGCCGGGCCTTGTGGTGCGCCAGGAAGGCGATGCCGAGGCTGCTCTGAAGGGCGCCGACAAGGTCGTCGTCGGCGAATATTATCTGCCGCACCTTGCCCATGTCAGCATGGAGCCGCCGGTGGCGGTCGCTGACGTCAAGGGTGACAAGGCGGAGATCTGGGCGCCGGTGCAGAGCCCGGGTGGTACGCGCGAGGACGTCGCAAAGACGCTCGGCATTCCCGAGGGCAATGTCACGGTCAACGTCACGCTGCTCGGCGGCGGTTTCGGGCGCAAGTCGAAATGCGACTTTGCGCTCGAGGCCGCGCTGCTGTCGAAGGAGCTCGGCGTGCCCGTCAAGGTGCAGTGGACGCGCGAGGACGACGTTCGCCACGATTTCCTGCACACGGTCTCCGTGGAGCGGATCGAGGCGGGCCTCGACAAGAACGGAAAGGTGATCGCCTGGCGCCATCGCAGCGTGGCCCCGAGCATCGGCTCAACGTTTGCGGCGGGTGCAAAGCACCAGGCGCCTTTCGAGCTCGGCATGGGCCTCGTGGACATGCCGTTCGAGATCGCCAACATCTCCTGCGAGAACCCCGAGGCTGCGGCGTTCACCCGCATCGGCTGGTTCCGCTCGGTCTCGAACATCCCGCGCGCCTTCGCGGTCCAGTCGATGGTGGGCGAGATCGCCCATGCGACCGGCCGCGACCAGAAGGAGACGCTGCTGGCGCTGATCGGCAGCCCGCGCATCGTCAAGCCTGCTGTGAAGGACATGTGGAACTACGGCGAGCCCCTGGACAGCTATCCGATCGACACCGCGCGCCTGCGCAAGGTGGTCGAACTGGTCGCCGAGAAGGGCGAATGGGGCCGTCAGGTGCCGAAGGGCCATGGCCTCGGCATCGCCGTGCACCGCAGCTTCGTCAGCTATATCGCGACCATCGTCGAGGTGGCCGTCGACGACAAGGGCAAGCTGACGGTGCCGCGTGTGGACACCGCCATCGACTGCGGCACCTATGTCAACCCCGAGCGCATCGCCTCGCAGATCGAGGGCGCGGCGATCATGGGGCTCAGTCTCGCCAAATACGGCGAGATCACCTTCAAGGACGGCAAGGTGCAGCAGAAGAACTTCGACGACTTCCAGGTTCTCAGGATCGACGAATCCCCTGCGGTGACCAACGTCTACATCGTGCTGCCCGGACCCGACACGCCACCGAGCGGCGTGGGCGAGCCCGGCGTCCCGCCATTCGCGCCGGCGCTGATGAACGCCATCTTCGCCGCGACCGGAAAACGCATCCGCAGCCTTCCGCTCGGCAAGCAATTGGAAGCGTAAAGGCGGGAACACAAGGCGGCCTCGCGCCGTTTGCATCGATCTGACAGGAGCAGATCGATGACCCATATCTCAAAGGCGCTCGCAGTCCCGTTGCTGTCGAGCGCCTTTCTTTTGACGGCCACTGGCGCATACGCCCAGAGCAACACCACGCCGCCGACCACGGCGACGCGCCCCAGCACGCCGGACCAGAACTCTCTGCCCAACGCCAATGCCACGCCGCCCTCGACCACCCAGACCACCGGACAGCACAATCCAGATCCCAAGGTTCGCGAGATGAACCAGAAGGAAAAGGATAAGGTCGAGCGCGAGGGGAAGTAACGATCTGGCGCATCGGCGTTTTGACGCCGTGATTATCGGCTCTAGTTCTTCGCCGAAGCGCATCGATGTGCCCTCTCGCCTTGCGGGAGAGGGCAGCGACGCCGGTTGCCACGATCACGCTTGGGTGAGGGGTATGCCTGCGCGAGTCTCGCACATTGTGATGTGCGGATAGAACCCCTCATCCGGCGCTTCGCGCCACCTTCTCCCGCAAGGGGGGAAGGGAAGCCGCCGACGCAAAATGCGGCGGACGTTGCCGTCCGCCGCATTTGCCCCCTGACACTCCGCTTCTTTCGATCCGCCAGCGGAGCTTATTTCTTCAGCGCAAACACCCAGATCACGCCGCCCTGCGGCACGTTGGCTTCGATGCCGATATCGTTGGTCACGAGTGCATCCTGGATGCGCTGCGCATCCACGCCCCATCCCGACTGGATCGCGATGTATTGCGTGCCGTCGATCTCATAGGACACCGGCATGCCCATGATGCCGGAGTTGGTCTTCTGCTCCCACAACAGCTCGCCGGACTTCGCGTTGAAGGCGCGGAAGTTGCGGTCGTTGGTGCCGCCCACGAAGACGAGATCGCCTGCGGTCGCCGTCACTGATCCGAACAGCTGCGACTTGGGGAAGTTGTGTTGCCACATCTTCTTGCCCGTCACGGGATCCCAGGCCTGGAGCTCGCCGAAATGATCGGCACCCGGCTTCGTCTTCAGGCCGATGTCCTCCGGCTTGGTACCGAGCCAGAGCTCGCCGGGCTTGAGCGGGACCTTCTCGCCGGTGAACCCGCCGCAAAAATTCTCGTTGGCGGGCACGTAGACGAGGCCGGTTTTCTGGCTGTAGGCCGCCGACGGCCAATCCTTGCCGCCCCACAGCGACGGACAGAACTCCACGCGCTTGCCGACCATCGGCTTGTGCGCGGGATCGACGATCGGCCTGCCACTCTCGGCGTCGATGCCCTTCCAGACGTCGGTGGAGACGAACGGCCAGCCGGCGACGTAGTTGATCTTGGTCGGCGTGCGCTCGAGTATCCAGAAGATCGCATCGCGTCCCGGATGGACCAGGCTCTTGATGTTGCGACCGTCGCGTTGCAGGTCGATCAACATCGGGGCTTCGACCTCGTCCCAATCCCAGGAATCGTTCTGGTGATACTGGTGATAGGTCTTGATCTTGCCGGTGTTCGGATCGAGCGCGAGCACCGACGAGGTATAGAGATTGTCGCCCGGATGCATCTCGCCGGGCCACGGCGCGGCGTTGCCGACGCCCCAATAGATCGTCTTGGTGTCCTTGTCGTAATTGCCGGTCATCCAGGCCGAGCCGCCGCCGTTCTTCCAGTCCTCGCCCTGCCAGGTGTCGTGGCCGGGTTCGCCTTCGCCCGGAATCGTATAAGTCCGCCACAGCTCCTTGCCGTCCTTGGCATCATAGGCGGCGACATAGCCGCGCACGCCGAACTCACCGCCGGAGCCGCCAACGATGACCTTGCCGTCGACGATCAACGGCATCAGGGTCATGTACTGGCCCTTCTTGTAGTCCTGCACCTTGGTGTCCCACACCACCTTGCCGGTCTTGGCGTCGAGCGCGACGACATGGTCGTCGGTGGTGGCGAGATAGAGCTTGTCCTCCCAGAGGCCGACGCCGCGGCTGGTCGGATGCAACTGGAACAGGTCGTCGGGAAGCTGCCGCTTGTAGCGCCAATATTCGTCGCCGGTCTTGGCGTTCAGCGCGATCACCTGCCCCATCGGGGTCGCCACGAACATCACGCCGTTGTTGACGATCGGCGGCGCCTCGTGACCTTCGACCACGCCGGTCGCGAAGGTCCAGACCGGCGTCAAGTTCTTCACATTCGAGGTGTTGATCTGGTCGAGCGGGCTGTAGCCCTGCCCGTCATAGGTCCGCCGGTAGAGCATCCAGTTGGCGGGCTCCGGGTTTTCCAACCGCTGCGCGGTGACCGGCGCGTAGTTCTCGACCGGGCCTGACATGGCGGCGGTCGAGGCAAGACATGTGAAGGCGACGAAGCCGGACAGTAACCACTGCTTCCTGGTCATGGAAGTTTTCATGGCGTTCCCCTTTTTTCCGTTTGAATTCTTGTTTTGAATTCTTGTCGTTCGTCCCGTCGTCCGCCCATCGGCGGATGCGGCCTCTCGTGACGCGGGCAGAACCCGCACGCCCATCATCCCGGCTGCGCGCCACCTACCTTTCCGACGAAGTTTCCGGCGACGCTGAGCGAGCCGTCAGCCAGCGCCAGCGGCAGCGCAGCGAGCCGCCGCGGCGCCGGCCCGAACACCACCTGCGCGCCCGCGCGAGGATCGTATTCGGAGTTGTGGCACATGCATTTGAGCACTTCCTTGTCGCCGACATCGCTCTTCACCCACGCTGTGACAGGACAGCCGGCATGCGAGCAGATTGCCGAATAGGCGAGGATGCCGTCGACAGCGCGCGCTTTTGTCTGCTCGTCGAGCTCGGCGGGGTCGAGCCGGATGATCAGAATCTCGTTGAGGCGCGAGGCGCTGCGCACGACCGACGTCTTCGGATCTTTCGGCCAGGCATGCACCGGCGGTCCGCCGGCCGACAGAGCGGCCGCGGTGACGGGCTGTCCCTCCTGATCGCCTTCTGAGAACACGAGCAGATCGCCCTTCTGAGGCCGCTCGTCGGAGCCGGGTGCATCCTCGCCCGCGTGGACTTGCGGGGAGCAGGCGAGGCACGCCGTGGTGGCCAGCGCACTCATCAACAGCGCCCGCCGGGTTTGCTCCGTGCAGGCGTCAGCTTCGGATTCCGCTGTGTTGTCGGAGGATGATGAGGATGTGTTGAACGATGCACGCGACATGTTTGCAAGCAGGCGCTGGAACTCTGCCGAAAAAAAGGCAGCGATTTTTCCCGCAGTGCATCAATATGCCTTTGCTCGCATTGATTGAATGCGAACATGCGCATTTACGCGCTTATTCTGAATTGCAACGTCACGCTACGCGACCGGCATGATGATTTTGCAGATCAGGTCAATGCTGTCGGTATTGGTGCAATGCGCCGACGCTCGGCGCGATCATAGCGAGATCAGTGCGGCTTGCGCATTTCTCAGGCAGGCATTTTGTATTCTAGGAGCGGAGCACGTGACGCGGCGAAGCGATGCGACCGGCCAAGGTCGCCGACGCCATCTCGAAGCTGTCGGCGATGCGGCGCGCCCTGTCGATGAACAGCGCGGCTGCTTGCGGCGGGCAGACCTCGCGCGCGGTTTGTTCGAACAGATCGAGCCAGCGGTCGAAATGATGGCCGGCCAGGCTCAGTGGCATGTGCGCCCGCATCGGCGAGCCATGGTAGCGGCCGCTCATCAGCACGACCGACGACCAGAAATCCCGGAGCTTGGTGAGATGTTCGTCCCAATTCTGCACGATCGCGAACACCGGCCCCAGCAGCGCATCCTCACGGACGCGGCCATAGAAACGAGTCACGAGTTCCCCGATCATCTCTTCGGTGATCCCCGTGCGCTCGATTGCATCCTGAGTCAGCAAATTCCGCCGCGCGGTCGCAGCCTCGCGCTCGGCCTTCAGTCGATCCGACATCTTTGTTTCGTCCGTTTTGTCTTCACCCTCTCCCCTTGTGGGAGAGGGTGGCTCGCCGCGAAGCGGCGAGACGGGTGAGGGGTTCTCTCCGCGTATTCCTCACGCATTTGGGCTCGCGGAACCAACCCCTCATCCGGCGCTTCGCGCCACCTTCTCCCACAAGGGGAGAAGGAAGGACGCATCCGCGCCCATCTTGGTGCAAGTCGGTGCACCCGTCTTTGTCGCAACGCAAATAACGGGTCAGGCGCCGTAAGTGTAAAAGCCCTGCCCGGTCTTGCGGCCGAGATGGCCGGCATCGACCATTTCCTTGAGCAGGGGGGCCGGACGGTATTTGGGGTCGTTGAAGCCTTTGTAAAAGACCTCCATCACCGACAACATGGTGTCGAGCCCGACAAGATCGGCGAGCGCCAGCGGCCCGATCGGATGATTGCAGCCGAGCTTCATGCCGGCATCGATCTCTTCCGCCGTCGCAATCCCCTCCTGCAGCGCGAAGATCGCCTCGTTGATCATCGGGCAAAGAATGCGGTTGACGGCAAAGCCGGGGCTATTCTTGGCCGTGATCGCCACCTTGCCGACGCGCTTGGCGAAATCGAGCGCCTTGGCGTGGGTGTCGTCGGAGGTCTGCAAGCCGCGGATGAGCTCCAGCAGCGCCATGACCGGAACCGGATTGAAGAAGTGCATGCCGATGAAGCGGTCGGGGCGGTCGGTCGCCGCGGCGAGCTTCGTGATCGAGATCGAAGAGGTGTTCGTGGCGAGCAGCGTGCGCGGCGACAGCGTCGCACAGAGATCCTTCAGGATCTTGACCTTGAGTTCCTCGTTCTCGGTGGCGGCCTCGATGACGAGATCGCAATCGACGAGCTTGGCGCGGTCGGTGGTGCCGGTGATGCGCTTGAGCGTGGCGTCGCGATCGCCCGCCGACATCTTCTCCTTCTTGACCAGGCGCTCGAGGCTGCCGCCGACCGTCGAAATCCCGCGGTTCACCGCCGCATCGGAAATATCGACCATCACGACCGAAAGCCCGGCCGCGGCACAAATCTGCGCGATGCCGTTCCCCATGGTCCCTGCCCCGATGATGCCAACGGTCTGGATCATTGCCTCAATCCTTTATCCTTACGGACGTGCCATACTGGCCCCGCCCCATTGTTCCTGCATCAGGGTCTAGCACTGCCCCAGGGCGGGTGCGACCTGATCCTCTCCCTTCCTTAAAGCATCCAAGGCGGGAATAAAGCCGCCTTTCGGCCGCTAAACGGCATGATTTGACGCCCCCGGCCTGTTTGGCCCGCCTATCCACGGCATCCCGTCTCCGGGAGCGCCGAGCGTTCGGGAGCACCGGGCTCGAGGTGGGCGCGCCTCAACCGAGACGAAGCACCTTGCCCGGATTCATGATGTTCTTCGGATCGAGCGCCCGCTTGATCGTGCGCATGATGTCGAGCTCGGCCCGGGAACGGTAGTGCTGGAGCTCGTCGAGCTTTTCGATACCGATGCCGTGTTCCGCCGAGATCGAGCCGCCCATGGAGGTGATGAGGTCGTTGACGGCCCGTGTGATCGCCGCAGAATACTGGGACAGCGTATCGAGGTCCATGCCCTTCGGGCCCATGAAAGAAAAGTGGACGTTGCCGTCTCCGATGTGGCCGAGCGGATAGGGGCGGATCGTCGGCAGGATGGCGAGCACGGCCTCGAGACCGCTGTCGATAAACTCGGGAATCCTGGAGACCGCGACCGACACGTCGTAGCTCAAGCCCGGACCTTCGGTGCGCGATGCCTCGGCCACGCTCTCGCGAATCCGCCACATGTTGCGCGACTGCGCTTCGGTTTGCGCGATCACAGCATCCAGCACCCGGCCCGCCTCGAGTTGGTCAGCCAGGAACTGCTCCATCCTGTCCGACATGCCCGTGCCGCCGTCCTGCCGCGGCCGGGCCGATGACCATTCGAGAAGGAGGTACCATTCGGTCTCAGCCTTGAGAGGATCCTGGGTGCCGGGAATGTGGCGCAGCACCATGTCGGTGCACGCACGGCTGACGAGCTCACAGGAGCCGACATTGTCATCGGAAGCGGCATGCGCCTCCGACAGAAGGTCGATGGCTGCCTTGGGATCGCGGATTGCAAGCCATGCCGTGCATACGTCTTTCGGCGCCGGCCAGAGTTTCAGCACCGCCTTGGTGATGATGCCGAGCGTCCCTTCGGCGCCCATGAACAGATGCTTGAGGTCATAGCCGGTGTTGTCCTTCTTGAGTGCGCGCAGGCCGTCCCAGACATCGCCGTTAGCCAGCACGACCTCCAGACCCAACACCAGATTTCGCGCATTGCCATAACGCAGCACCTGCACGCCGCCGGCATTGGTGGACAGATTGCCTCCGATCATGCACGAGCCCTGAGCACCGAGGCTGAGCGGAAAAAGGCGATCGTGGCGCGCGGCCGTGTCCTGAAGCGTCTCAAGGATGCAGCCTGCCTCCACGGTCATGGCGTAGCCGACGGGATCGACATTCAACACCTGGTTCATGCGCCCGAGCGACAGCACTATGCCGCGGTGCATGGGCCACGGCGTAGCGCCGCCCATCAGGCCGGTGTTGCCACCTTGCGGAACGATGGCAATGCCGTTGTCGTAGCAGAGCTTGACGACAGCGGAGACTTCCGCGGTGCTGGCCGGACGCACGACCGCCGCGGCCTGCCCCGCCAGCGTGCCGCGCCAGTCGGTCACGAAAGGCAGCTTGTCCTGCTCGTCCAGGATCAGGCCTTTGCCGCCGACGATGGCCCGCAAGCGGTCGAGAACGGCCGACGTCACGGGTGCGGTCGGAATCGAGGGAGCGGTGGGAAGAGCTGCACCCGGCATGTGTTCCTCTCTTTTCGGCCGTTCAGCGCCTTGGGGCGCGCCAGCCTTCGTTCTTGTTTTCATTCTGGGCGGTGGTGCGACGATCCTAGCATAGGGGTCGCGCTTGCGGGAACGTCCCGGCAGTAAGCCTCGTGTGGATTTGCCTGGAATGCTGAATGCAGGCGCACTTCCGCCGAGGTCCCGCATACCCTACTGTGCCCGGATCAAATTCGGATTGGAGCTCATGAGCCGTTTCTGGAGTCCCGTCGTCCACACGCTTTCGCCCTACGTCCCCGGCGAGCAGCCCAAGCAGGACGGCATCGTCAAGCTCAATACCAATGAGAACCCCTACCCGCCCTCGCCGCGCGTGCTGGCGGCGATCGCATCGGCCGCGGAGCGGCTGCGCCTTTATCCCGATCCGCGCGCAACGCGCCTGCGCGAGGCGATCGCGGCCCATTGCGATGTGGCGCCCGAGCAAGTGTTCGTCGGCAACGGCTCCGACGAGGTTCTGGCCCACACCTTCCAGGCGCTTCTGAAGCACGAACCACCGCTTCTATTCCCCGACGTCACCTACAGCTTCTACCCCGTCTATTGCGGCCTCTATGGAATAACGCATGACGAGGTGCCGCTCGATGCTGCGATGAGGATCGATATCTCCGACTACAGGCGACCATCGAGCGCCATCCTGCTCTGCAATCCGAACGCTCCTACCGGCATCGCGCTTCAGCGCGACGCAATCGCGTCGCTGCTGGCCGAACAGCCGGACCGGCTGGTGGTGGTGGACGAGGCCTATGTCGATTTCGGCGCCGAAAGCGCCGTGCCGCTGGTTGCGCGCCATGACAATCTGCTGGTCATCCAGACCTTCTCGAAGTCGCGCTCGCTCGCTGGCCTGCGGGTTGGTTTTGCCATCGGCCAACGACCGCTGATCGAAGCGCTGGAACGGGTGAAGGACAGCTTCAACTCCTATCCCGTCGATTGCCTCGCGATCGCCGGCGCCGTCGCCGCGATCGAGGACGACGGCTGGTTCAGAGAAAGCCGTGCCCGCATCATCGCAAGCCGGGAAAACTTGGCCCGCGATCTTGGACCACTCGGCTTCGAGGTGTTGCCCTCGCTCGCCAACTTCGTCTTCGCGCGCCATCGAAGCCGGAGCGGAGCAGATCTCGCGACCGCGCTACGCGCGCGCGGCGTTCTGGTCCGGCATTTCGGAAAGCCGCGCATCGAGGACTTTCTGCGCATCACGGTCGGAACGGAGGCCGAGTGCGCCCGGCTTGTTGAAGTGCTGCGCGGCTTGATCTGAGCCCCGACGGTCCCGGCATCGGGCAGCGTCAAACGGTGAGGCCGAACGCCACCTCTGGCCATACCGCGCGAGGCTTTGATTTCCGGTCAAATTCGGGCTACCAAACCGCTCCGCCGCCTGCATTGCACGACGATCCCCTCAGGGAAATAAACGTGAATCACCTCCGCAGTCCAGAAATCGACGCACCCGAAACATTGTGGCGGGCGCCGAAGCTCAGGCGCGGATGAACGACTTCGCGCGATCCGTCGGCGCCACGTTCACGCTGATCGGCGAGGCCGACGCAGAGCTTCTGGGCATCGTCGGACTGTCGGTCCGCGTCAGCCTGACGGCCAGCATCGTCGCGCTTCTGATCGGGGCGCCGTTCGGAGCCCTGCTTGCGATCACCCGGTTCCGCGGGCGGCAGGTCATCATCGTCCTGACCAATGCCTTGCTTGGTCTTCCGCCGGTCGTGGTCGGGCTCGCGCTTTATCTTCTGCTGTCGCGCTCCGGCCCGTTCGGGGCGGCCGGCCTGTTGTTCACGCCGACGGCCATGGTGATCGCGCAGGCGCTGCTCGCAACACCGATCGTGGTGGCACTGGTGCACCGGCCGGCAAGCCTGCTGTGGGCGGAGTATGGCGACCTGGCGCGGATCGACGGGCTGTCAACGCTACGCAGCATCGGCTTGCTGTTCGCGCTGGGCCGGACCTCGCTGCTGACGGCCTTTCTCGCAGCCTTCGGGCGCGCGATCGCCGAGGTCGGCGCCATCCTCATCGTCGGCGGCAACATCCGCGGCTTCACCCGCACGATGACCACGGCGATCGCACTGGAAACCAGCAAGGGCGACCTGCCGCTGGCGCTCGGGCTCGGGCTGATTCTGCTCGCACTCAGCGTCGCAGTGTCGACCGTCGCCTTCCTGCTAGTGGGACGCGTTGGGGAAAAATAGCTGCTCGCCGCCGACCTTGTAGCCGGCGATGGCCTCCTGCCCCTTTGAAGAGATCAGCCAGTCGATGAAGGCCTGCCCGTCCCGCGCCTTCACGTTCGCATGCTTGGCTGGATTCACCAGCATGACGCCGTACTGGTTGAACAGCCGCTTGTCGCCTTCGGTCAGGACGGCGAGCTCGCCGCGGTTCTTGAATGACAACCAGGTGCCGCGGTCCGACAGCAGATAGGCGTTCGACGACGAGGCCATGTTTAATGCCGGGCCCATGCCCTGGCCGATCTCGCGATACCAGCCGTCCTTGGCGGCACCGAGGTCGATGCCGGCCTCCTTCCACAGCCGCAGCTCGGCCGCGTGCGTGCCGGATTTGTCGCCGCGCGAGATGAAGGGCGCCTTCACGGCCGCGATCTTGCGCAGCGCCTGGGCCACATCCTTGCCGCCGGCGATCTTGGCGGGATCGCTCTTCGGCCCGACAATGACGAAGTCGTTGTACATGACGTCGAAGCGCTTCACGCCCTCGCCTTCGGACATGAACTTGTCCTCGGCAAGCCTGTCATGGACGAACACGACATCTGCATCACCGCGCCGCCCGATGTCGAGCGCCTGGCCCGTGCCGACGGCCACGACTTTCACGTCGATGCCTGCGGCCTTTGAGAACAGCGGCAGCAAGTAACCGAACAACCCCGACTGTTCCGTTGACGTCGTCGAGGCCACGGTGATGGTGCGATCCTGCGCGAATGCGATCGTGGACCAGAGCAGAACCGCTCCGAGAGTCAGTATCCTTTTCATGCCTCGTCCTTACACCAGATGGCGGATGTTCCAAACTCTACCGTCGATAGAGCTGTAGAGGGAACCTCGACAAGCGCCACAACGCGCTTGGTCATGATCCTCGCGACGCTCCTAAGTGAGGAACGTCCGCTCCGCGCGCAAGTTGTCCTCAAATCAACCCAGGAGGAAACCAGATGAAGAAGTTCATTTTGGCATCCGCGTGCATCGTGGCGCTGGCGACCGGCGGCGCCTTTGCGCAGACACAACCCGCCCCAGGCGCATCCGGCCACGGCGACGTTGGCCCCTCTTCGCGGGGCCCCGCGACCAAGGGCATGACGACCGGCGCCTCCTCGAACATGCAGAACGAGGCCGCTGACAGCAAGGGCAAGCAGACTCCGTCGGCCGGCGGCAGCAACACCAATAACATGGGCAGCCAGGCCGGCGGCGGCGCTGGCTCCGGAAAGTAGGCTGGCATCGATCGGAAATTCTGGAGAGGGGGCGATCGTCCCCTCTCCAGAAGTCTTCGTGCCGTCAGAGCTTGTCGACGTCATACGCGAAGGTCTTGGTGTCGAACGAAGCATATTGGCGGTGCTGCACTTTGATTGCGGTCACGTCGGCACTACAGTCACGCCGACTAAATTGCAGCCGTGCGCTCTGAAAGCGTGAATGTTCTGCAATTGGTCCCACCTACATTGACATCAGTGTGACAGCCGGGGATTTTTACATTGCTGGCGAATCAGCGATGGCCTCAAGCCGAGTACCTCTTGGACAACTCCCAGTGCTTTCGAGACTGATATCGTTGCTGCGCCGCATCCCCGCGGTGAAATGGGCGTTCACGCGGCTTCGGCCCGCGCCGCACGGCGGCGGCATCGACGTCGCGCCTGATACCGCAGACGCCTCACCCGCCCTCGTTGCCGACATTGCAGAAGCCGCGGAGGTTCTCGACACCAGCATCAGCGCGGATACGTTGAACTGCGACGCAGCAGTCGCGGCTTCAGCCGAAGACGACAGTGCCAGCCCTGTCATCGCGGAGAGCCCGTCGGAAGCGCCAGCCGATATCAGCGGCAGCGACGATTCATCCCGGGAGACGTTGACGGAAGTCGAGCCGGTCGTCGTGGAGGAAGCTTCGGTCACGACCATCGACGTCGAGCGCGAGTCGGCCGACCTCCCCGAAATCATCGTCAACAGCGGTCCATCTTCCGAACTCGTGGACGACGTTGAGCCCGTTATCGCGGAGAAGGCGTCTCCGGTCGATGTCGAGGTCGCTCCGGTTGACGCCATCGCTCTCGTCGTCAGCGTGGATACTCGCTCGATTCTTGAGGACACGTGTATCGCGTTCGCCGACCGCGACATCTCGCCAGAGCATGTCCCCGAGGATAGCATCGACAGCAATCCCTGCCCCGGTGCCGCGGAAGTCGTCGTCGCCGACACGCCCAGCGTCGTCACGGATGTTGCGCCGGAGCCGGCCCTCGAGGCTCCCGCTCCGGAGATCACCAGCGCGCCGAAGACCCGTGCAAAGATCGTAGAACCCGCCGACCGTGCCGCGCTGATCCGGCAGCGTTGGGCGGAGACCGGAATCAGGATGTGGAATCCCCGCCTCCACGGCGCCGGTGATGCCACGCTGAACATCCAGGGAAGCGTCGGGCTGCTGCCGCCCGCGCCCGGCGAGACGATGCCGCGCTACGACAAGCTGGAATTCCTGATGCTCGGCGGACAGATCGTCTGCGAAGGCGTGATTGTCGAGGCACCCGCACACGCAAGCCAGCGCAGTTTTACGCGGCTCGCCGAGCCGGGGAAACACGACCGGGTCCGCGAACCGATGCGGGAACGCCAGGCCGCTCTCGCCTGACCCTTTGTTCCCTGCGCTCAGGGGATCGGATAACCCTTCCAGACCCACTCCAGCGCCGACGGCAGCGTCTGGGCGATCGTCGGACGGTCGACGTGCTTGGCGTTGCGCACGAACAGGAACTGATAGTGGTAGCCCTTCTCCGCCAGCACCTTGGCCATCAGCGCGTTGGACAGGGTCCAGTCGTGCATGCCGTCGGGGATGGTGGGGTTCGGATAGAACAGGTCCTGGTCGCCGCCGAAGAACCAGAAACGGATCGGCTTGGTCGGCGCAGCGACGATCAGCGGCACGCCGGGCGGCTCGGCCGGCGTGAGCACGCCGGCCTTGGAGATGAGGTTGGGTGTGGCCGGCCCCGTCCATGCGCTGTGATATTCCCAGGCGCCGCCGCGCAGCGACGGGTCATGCGGCCATTGCTGGTTGACCATGGTCGGCGAGAACGCCAGGACGCGGTGATAGAGATCGGGATAGAACCACGCCATGGTGAAGGCTGCCACGCCGCTCGAACTCAGCCCCATGGTCGCACGTCCATCGGGATTTTTGGTCAGCCTGACGTCGGCGTTCTTTTCGACCAGCGGCAGCACTTCACGCTCGACGAACTGCGCGTAGACACCTGACACCGCGTCATATTCGCGGCCACGCTGACTGCCTTGCGCGTCCTGCCCGCCATTCCCGATCTGGATCGCGATCATCGGCGGCACGCGGTGCTGCGCGATCAGATTGTCGAGCGTTACGGCGAGATCCTTGTAGGCGTTGGAGCCGCCGTCGCCGACCACGATGAACGGCGCCTCGCTGCCGCGCACATATTGCGCCGGCACATAGACGTCGATGGTGCGCGACCAGATCCCTGGGTGGCTGGTGGTGACAATCATGTGCGACTTGTCATCCGGCGCCGTAACGGTCGTCATGATCGAGGAATTGGTGCAACCGGCGGCGTCATCGCGGATCAGGCCGGGATTGTAGATGGTGCTCTCCTTCGACGACAGCGTGAAGGACTTTGTCGTCCCACGCGGCACGCCCTCCTTCGCGATCGTCTCCGGCGCAGGATTGTGGGTGGGACCGATGATGAAATTGCCCTCGGCACCCGGTGGCGGCAGCGTTCCGTCAGGAAGCTCAGTGGCGCGCGGATAGTTGGGATTGGACGGATCGCGCGTCGGAGGCGCCGTCTTGAAATCGAGACCCGCCGTATCGATGAAGAACGGGCCCGCCTTGTCGGCGGTGTTGGCCCCGGGCGGCACCACCATGTTCTGGGTGACGCAGGCCGGCTGCGAAAGCGCGATTGAAGTGAAGGAGACGAGGGAAATCAGCGTCCCCGCAAGGACGGACAACGAATTGGTCATTTCAGCTCCCGGTGCTGACGAGTCTTTCTGGCTCGCCTTGGCGCAAAGTATGACGAGCCACCTACGCGCGGTCAAACCCCAGCCGGCCGCATTGCAGCTATGGCCGCCATGCTCAAACCGGACAGGGACGGTTATTCCGCGCACTGCCACGAAATTATCCAGACATCTGGCCGTTGCTGCCGCACCTCGCGCGGCGTCGCTTGCCGGCCGGCCGCGCCGTGAAGGACCGCCCAATCAAAACGCGATAGATATGACGCTTCTGAAATCCACCGCACGACAATCTTGCCTTCCCGGCGAAGGTCGATCGCACCGCGAAGGAAGGCGACTCCTCGCCGGGGAGAGGTATGCGAACAAGTCGGCCCCATCATTGGCGATGCGACAGAATGCTGCGCCGACACCGATGGTTAGCAGAACCTCACCAAGGTTTTTGCAGTCCTTTGCAGTCGATACATCCGTTTTTGCCGCCACATATCGTTAACGCGGCCTCACCAATGCACGCGGCCGGAAGACTTCGCGGTAGCGTACAACCTTCCCCGCTTTTCCGGCGAAATCCACCTAACGCCACCTTTACCCCCGCCGTGCAAGATCGCAGGCGTTTCGAAGGGGATCCGGGGCTCGTATTGCAATGCCTGTCACCAATTTTAAGTCTCATCTAGCTGCCGTTGCAGAGCTGTTTCGGGTGCCGGCCGACAATCCGGAACTGATGCGGGCGCAATTCGACGCCTTCTCCAAACAGATCCCGCTGCTCTATTTCATCCTGATCACAAACACGATCGCGGTGGCTTATACCTTTGTGCCGCTGGCACCGCCCTCGCTCAGTATGATCGTGCCTGCCCTGTTGATCGCGATGACGGGCTTTCGCACATTCTGGTGGCTGCGCCAGCGCCGTGTCGTCCGCAACGATGCCGACATCCTGCGCAACCTGCGTCTCACCAACTGGATTGCAGCGCCGATCGCGGCGGGTTTTACTGTCTGGTCGTTTGCCCTGTATCCCTACGGCGATGCTTTCGCCAAGAGCCAGGTTGCCTTCTACATGGCGGTGACTGTGATCGGCTGCATCTTCTCGCTGATGCATCTGCGCTCGGCGGCACTGATTGTGACGCTGGTCGTCGACGTGCCCTATGTTCTGTTTTTCTGGACCACCGGCGAGCCCACACTGAAGGCGATCGCCGTCAACAATCTGCTCGTGTCGGGTGCGATGGTGACGGTGCTGTTCATCTACTATCGCGACTTCGCCGACCTCGTCGCCAGCCGCAAATCGCTGCTGGCGCAGCAGGCAGCCACCCAAGCCCTTTCGGACGAGAACTTCCGCCTCGCAAACCTCGATTCTCTGACAGAGCTGCCGAATCGCCGCCGCTTCTTCGCCGAGCTGTCGAGCGCTTTCGCTGACGCCGAGCGCAGGAAAGTTCGCGTCGCTGTCGGGATCATCGACCTCGACGGCTTCAAGCCGGTCAACGACAATTACGGCCATTCCGTTGGCGACCGCGTTCTGATCGAGGCGGGCCGGCGCATCCGCGAGGTCTGCGAGGGCTTCGGCCCGCAGCGGGTGGAATTCGCCAGGCTCGGCGGCGACGAGTTCGGCCTCGTCGTGTGCGGCGACCCCGATGAGGCGGATCTGATGCGGCTTGGCGAACGCATCGCTGACCAGGTCAAGCTGCCCTACCAGCTCGACACCGCCCATACCGGACTGTCCTGCTCGATCGGCTTCGCGCTATTCCCGCAATCGGCAACGACGGCGGAAGCGCTCTATGAATGCGCCGACTATTCCCTCTATCACGCCAAGCGCCACCTGCGCGGCCGCACCGTGATCTTCTCGATCGAGCTCGAGGCCGAGATCCGCAGCCGCGGCGTCATCGAGAATTTGCTGCGCACCGCCGATTTCAGCACCGAGATGGACCTGGTGTTCCAGCCGATCGTGGACGCCATGAGCGAGCACACCGCCGGCTTCGAGGTCCTGGCGCGCTGGCGCAGCTCCCGCCTCGGCCTGGTTTCGCCGGCCGACTTCATTCCCGCCGCCGAGCGCATCGGCCTGATCCGGCCGCTGACGCAAGCGCTGCTGGCGCGCGCGCTCGCGACGGCCAAGACCTGGCCCGACCACATCCGCCTCTCGTTCAACCTGTCCGCCCACGACGTCTGCTCGCCCGAGGGCGTCCTGCCGCTGATCGCCATCGTCGAGAAGAGCGGGCTGCCGCCGCACCGGATCGATTTCGAGATCACCGAGACCGCCGTTACATTCGATTTCGTACGCGCGCAGCAGTCGATCGCGGCATTGAAGGCGATGGGCTGTGGCATTTCGCTGGACGATTTCGGCACCGGCTATTCCTCGCTGAGCCACGTGCACTGGCTGCCGCTCGACAAGATCAAGATCGACCGCAGCTTCATCGCCGACGTCAACAACAATGCAGTAAGTCACAAGATCATCAAGTCCCTCACCGGCCTCTGTGACGACATGGAGATCGCCTGCGTCGCCGAGGGCGTCGAGACCCGCGCTCAGCTCGACACCCTGCGCCGGCTGGGATGCGACTTCATCCAGGGCTACTACTTCGCAAAGCCCATGCACGGCGACGCGATCGACGAGTATCTCGCAAAGGAACGCCAGCGCCTCAGCGGCGCCGGAGCCAGGGTCGTGGCCTGAGTCGCGCCTAGCGCAGGCTCGGCAGGTCGAGCCCCTTGTCGCGGGCGCAGCCGATCGCGGTGTCGTAGCCCGCGTCGGCGTGGCGCATGACGCCGCTGGCAGGATCGTTCCAGAGCACGCGCGCGATGCGCTTCGCCGCTTCCGGCGTACCGTCGGCGACGATCACCATGCCGGCATGCTGGGAATAGCCGATGCCGACGCCGCCGCCGTGATGCAGCGACACCCAGGTCGCGCCGCTGGCACAATTGAGCAGCGCGTTGAGCAAGGGCCAGTCGGACACAGCGTCCGACCCGTCCTTCATCGCTTCGGTTTCGCGGTTGGGGCTCGCCACCGAGCCGCTGTCGAGATGATCGCGGCCGATCACGATGGGTGCCTTCAATTCGCCGCGCGCCACCATCTCGTTGAAGGCAAGGCCCAGGCGATCGCGATCGCCGAGCCCAACCCAGCAGATCCGCGCCGGCAGGCCCTGGAATTTGATGCGCTCCCTGGCCATGTCGAGCCAATTGTGCAGGTGCTTGTCGTCAGGCATCAGCTCCTTGACCTTGGCGTCGGTCTTGAAGATGTCCTCGGGATCGCCCGACAGCGCGGCCCAGCGGAACGGCCCGACGCCGCGGCAGAACAAGGGACGGATATAAGCAGGGACGAAGCCGGGGAAATCGAAGGCATTCTTCAGGCCCATGTCCTGCGCCATCTGGCGGATGTTGTTGCCGTAGTCGAGCGTCGGGATGCCTTGCGCATGGAAATCCAGCATGGCCTGGACGTGCTCGACCATCGAGATCTTCGAGGCGCGCTCCACGGCCTTGGGGTCGGCGGCGCGCTTGGCTTCCCACTCGGCGAGCGTCCAGCCCTTCGGCAAATAGCCGTTGATCGGATCGTGCGCGCTGGTCTGATCGGTGACGATGTCGGGCCTGACACCGCGGCGGACCAGCTCGGGAAAAATCTCCGCGGCATTGCCGAGCAGGCCGACCGAGACCGCCTTCTTCGTCTTCGCCGCCTCCGCCATGATCGCAAGCGCCTCGTCGAGCGTTGTGGCCTGGCGATCGAGATAACCGGTGCGCAGACGCATCTCGATACGGCTCGGCTGGCATTCGACCGCCAGCATCGAGGCCCCCGCCATGGTCGCAGCCAGCGGCTGCGCGCCGCCCATGCCGCCGAGACCGGCGGTCAGAATCCATTTGCCGGCGAGGCTGCCGCCATAGTGGCGACGCCCGATCTCGACAAACGTCTCGTAGGTGCCCTGCACGATGCCCTGGCTGCCGATATAGATCCAGGAACCCGCCGTCATCTGGCCGTACATCATCAGGCCCTTGCGATCGAGCTCGTTGAAATGATCGAGCGTCGCCCAGTGCGGCACGATGTTGGAGTTGGCAATCAGGACGCGCGGCGCGTCGGCATGGGTGCGGAACACGCCGACCGGCTTGCCGGACTGGACCAGCAGCGTCTGGTCGTCCTCGAGCTCGCGCAGCGAAGCAACGATCCGGTCGAAGCTCTCCCAGTCACGTGCGGCGCGGCCGATGCCGCCATAGACGACGAGCTCGCTCGGACGTTCTGCAACATCGGGATCGAGATTATTCATGAGCATGCGCAAGGGCGCTTCCGTCAACCAGCTCTTGGCGCTGATTTCGCTGCCGCGTGGCGCGCGGATGGTGCGGTCATTGTCCAGTCGGCGGTTCATGCGGAGCACCTCGTCAGGCAAGTGTCGGAAACGGGTCAGTTGAAAGTACGGCGAGCGCCGCAGCCGGCAGCGCATCGGCTTCGACCAGCGCGGCAGCCTTGGCGAGATCGCCGGCCATGTAGCGATCGGCGCCAAGCGGCGACACCTGCTCGCGCAGCGCGGCGATGACGGCGGCGAGCGGCGCGCTGGTTGCATGCGGCGCGCGCAGCGTGATGCCCTGGGCGGCGACTAGCAGCTCGATGCCCAGGATGGTGGCGAGATTGTCCGCCATGTCAGACAGGCGCCGTGCAGCATGCGCGGCCATCGAGACATGATCTTCCTGGTTGGCACTGGTCGGCGTTGAATCGATCGAACAGGCGGCCGCGCGCTGCTTGTTCTCGGCATAGAGCGCGGCCGCCGTCACCTCGGCAATCATGAAGCCAGAATTGATACCGGGATCGGGAGTGAGGAACGGCGGCAGGCCGAAATTGAGCGCGGGATCGACCAGCGTCGCAATGCGCCGCTCGCTGATCGCGCCGATCTCCGACAGCGCCAGCGCGATGGCATCCGCGGCAAAGGCCACCGGTTCGGCGTGGAAATTGCCGCCGGAGACGATCTCGCCGGTCTCGACCAGGACGAGCGGATTGTCGGTGACGGCATTGGCCTCGACGATCAGCGTCCGTGCCGCCTGCACGATCAGGTCGAGCGCCGCGCCAGCGACCTGCGGTTGGCAGCGCAGGCAATAGGGATCCTGCACGCGCTCGTCGCCTTCGAGATGCGACAGGCGGATGTCGTTGCCCTCGAGCAGCGCCATCAGGGTTGCCGCCGCCGCGATCTGGCCGGAATGGCCGCGCAACGCCTGGATTTCGGGGCGGAACGGCGCCGTCGAGGCCATCGCCGCATCGACCGACAGCGCGCCGGTGACGAGCGCGGCGCGCGCCAGGCGAAATGCGCGCAGCACGCCGGAGACGGCGTAGGCGGTGGAAAATTGCGTGCCGTTGATCAGCGCGAGCCCTTCCTTTGGCCCGAGCGTCAGTGGCGGCAGGCCGGCTGCAGCGAGCGCGTCGCTACCCGACACGATCTTGCCGCCGACGAAGGCCTGCCCTTCGCCGATCATCACGGCGGTCATATGCGCGAGCGGCGCGAGATCGCCGGAAGCGCCAACCGAACCTTGCTGCGGCACCAGCGGTGAGACGTGCCGGGCTAGCATGGCCTGCAACTGCTCGATCACCTCGCGGCGCACGCCAGAGGCGCCGCGCCCGAGCGAGATGATCTTCAGCGCCATCATCAGGCGGACGATCGGTTCGGGGGTCGCCGGGCCGACGCCGCAGCAATGCGAGACGATGAGATTGCGCTGGAGCAGCGCGGTCTGGTCGGGCGGAATGCGCTTCGAGGCAAGTTTTCCGAAGCCGGTGTTGATCCCGTACACGGGAGCATCGGCTCGCGCGGCCCCTGCAACGATCTCTGCGGCCGCGTCGACGCGCGGCCAGAACGAGGGATCGAGAACGACTGATGCGCCTTCGAGTACGCGTGCGAGATCGTCGAGGCTGACCGCCCCCGGCTTGACGACGATCGCCGCGCCCGACTCCGTCAATGTCCCCTCCACACCCGGCGGTGCAGCGGATTGAAGCCGATGCGGTAGACCAGCTCGGCGGGGCGCTCGATGTCCCAGATCGCAAGGTCGCACCATTTGCCGGCCTCTAACGTGCCGGTATCGTCGAGCACGCCGAGCGCTCGCGCGCCTTCGCGAGTGACCCCGGCAAGGCACTCGGCCACATTCATCCGGAACAGCGTCGCGCCCATGTTCATGGCGAGGAGGAGCGACGTCAGCGGCGAGCTGCCCGGATTGCAGTCGGTCGCGAGCGCCATGGCAACCCCGTGCTTGCGGAACGCTTCGACCGGCGGTTTTTGCGTCTCACGGATGAAGTAGAAGGCGCCGGGCAGCAGCACGGCCACCGTTTTAGCTTTTGCCATCGCCGCTGCACCGGCTTCGTCGGTGTGCTCGAGGTGATCGGCCGAGAGCGCCGAGAATTTCGCGGCGAGCGCAGCGCCGCCGAGGTTCGAGAGCTGGTCGGCATGCAGCTTGACCGGCAGTCCAAGCCGGCTCGCGGTCTCGAACACCCGTGCGGTCTGTTCTCCGGAAAATGCGATACCCTCCATGAAGGCATCGACGGCATCGGCGAGGCCCGCCTTCGCGACCGCCGGCAACATCTCCCTGCAGACGAGATCGATGTAGCGATCCTTGTCGCCATCGGCTTCGATCGGCAGCGCATGCGCGCCGAGGAAGGATGTGCGGATCGCGACCGGCCGCTGCCGGCCGAGGCTTCGGGCGGCGGCCAGCTGCCGCATCTCGGTCTCGGTGTCCAAGCCGTAGCCTGACTTGATCTCGACCGTTGTGGCACCCTCGGCAATCAGCGCATCGAGCCGCGGCAGCGCGTGTACTATGAGTTCGGCCTCGCTTGCCTTGCGCGTCGCTGCCACCGTCGAGACGATGCCGCCGCCGGCGCGCGCGATCTCCTCGTAGCTCGCGCCCTTCAGGCGCAGCTCGAATTCCTGGGCGCGGTTGCCGCCATAGACCAGATGAGTGTGACAATCGACGAGACCGGGCGTGATCCAGCGCCCCTCGCAATCGATCCGGTCGGCTGCATCGGCACTCGCCGGAAAATCGGTCTGCGCACCCGCATAGACGATACGGCCGCCGCGCGCGGCGATCACGCCGTGCTCGATCTCGCCGGGATCGGGACCGTCGGCCCGCATCGTGGCGAGCCGGGCGTTATGCCAGATCCGGTCGAAGCGCTCTGCCATGCAACTGCCCCTTCGCGGATGCCCCTGCGCCCTGGGATGCTTGACTTATATGTCTAGACATATAATCGTGTCGCGGTTCTGTCCAGCCGGCATGGAAACATGACACGACTGCATTTCGCCTCCGCGCTCCTGCCCTCGGGCTGGGCCAATGACGTGCAGGTGGTGATCACCGGCGGCGCGATCGCCGAGGTGACGCCGGGCGTGGCGCCGACCTCCGGCGACGAACGCCGCGGCCTTGCGCTTCCGGGACTTGCGAGCCTGCACAGCCACGCCTTCCAGCGCGGCATGGCGGGTCTCGCGGAGCTGCGCGGCGACAGCACCGACACCTTCTGGACCTGGCGCGAGACGATGTACCGCTTCGCGCTGGCGATGACGCCTGACGACGTCGCAGCGGTCGCGACACTGCTTTATGTCGAGATGCTGGAGCAGGGTTTTACCCGCGTCGGCGAATTCCATTATCTGCATCATGATCGCGACGGCTCGCCCTACGCCGACATCGCCGAAATGGCCGCACGGATTGCGCAGGCCGCCGAAGCCTCGGGAATTGCGCTGACGTTGCTGCCGAGTTTTTATGCGCATGGCTCGTTTGGGGGCGCAGCACCGCACGCCGGCCAGCGCCGCTTCATCTGTAGCGTTGACCAATTTTCCGCGCTGATGGATGCGTCGCGCAGGGCGATCGCAACATTGCCGGATGCCAACATTGGCATCGCGCCGCACAGCTTGCGCGCGGTGGCGCCGGACGAACTTGGAGCGATCATTCCGCTTGCTGAGGGCGGCCCGATCCACATTCATGCCGCCGAGCAGGTGAAGGAAATCGAGGATTGCCTGGCGTGGTCCGGGCGACGTCCGGTGCAATGGTTGCTGGAGCACGCGCCGGTCGACCGACGCTGGTGCCTCATTCACGCCACCCACACCACGGACGAGGAAGTCCGCGGCTTCGCCAAGACCGGTGCGGTCGCCGGCCTCTGCCCCGTCACCGAGGCAAGCCTGGGCGATGGCATTTTCCCGGCCCGCGAATTCGTCGGTGCCGGCGGCGCCTATGGCGTCGGCACGGATTCCAATGTGCTGGTCGGCGTCGCCGATGAGCTGCGCCAGCTCGAATATGGCCAACGGCTCAAGCACCGCGAGCGCAACGTGCTCTCGGCCGGCGCAGGCCGCTCGACGGGGCGCGCCCTGTTCGATCATGCGCTTGCGGGCGGTTCGCGGGCACTGGCACAGATGTCAGTCGGTCTCACGCCAGGGGCGCGCGCCGACATCGTCACGCTCGACATCACGCATCCCTCGCTGGCGGGGCGCGCGCACGACGCCGTCATCGACGGCTGGATCTTTGCCGCGGGCAGCGGCGCGATTGACTGCGTCTGGGCCGGCGGCGACAAGGTCGTCGAAGGCGGCCGGCACAGACTGCGCCAGGCCGCGCGCGAACGCTTCAACGCATCGGTACGGAGGCTCGTTGCATGAGCCTCGCCACTGATACACACGACCAGCCGACGCTCTACAAACGGATCCGCGCCGATATCGAGAAGCGCATTCTGACCGGCGAGTGGCCCCCCGGGCATCGCATCCCGTTCGAGCACGAACTGGTCGCGCGTTACGGCTGCTCGCGCATGACCGTGAACAAGGCGCTGTCGGAGCTCGCGCAAGCCGACCTGATCGAGCGGCGGCGACGTGCCGGCTCCTTCGTCCGCCGGCCGCAACATCAGTCTGCCGTGCTCAAGATCGCCGACATGCGCGCCGAGATCACCGCGCTCGGGCGTGCTTACGGCTACGAGCTGATCGGCCGCAAGCTCCGCGCCGCGACCGCGGCCGACCGTGACCGCCTCGGTGTCAAGAAGGCCGGCAAGGTGGTCGCGATCACCTGCCGCCACAGCGCCGACGACGTGCCTTTCGCCGTCGAAGACCGGCTGATCGATCTCGCGTCGGTGCCGGATGCGGCGACCGCGGATTTTTCGCGTGAACCGCCCGGCTCGTGGCTGCTTCACCATGTGCCATGGACAGAGGCCGAGCATACGATCAGCGCTATCGTTGCGGACGATCGCACGGCCGAAGCGCTCGACATCGCCGTCGGCGCGCCCTGCCTCGTGATCGACCGCTATACCTGGCGCAGCGCGCGCACGATCACCGCGGTGCGGCTGCTCTATCCCGGTGACTCTCACCGCCTTGTCGCCCGATTCAAGGGAGGCTGAGAGGACGATGTCGGCACAAATCGTGCAACGTTTCGGGCAGCGGTCCACGCGGACCGACCAAGATCAACAGGACGTCAATCCATCGATCGGCAAGAGGACGACAATCATGCGTAGTTCGAAAGTATTTGCGGCAGTCATTGCGCTTACGGTCTCCACCCCCGTGCTCGCCGACGACGTCAAGGTCGGCGTCGGTATCTCCGGATGGACCGGCTTCGCGCCGCTGACCCTGGCGAAGGAGGCCGGCATCTTCAAAAAGAACGGCCTCGACGTCACCATCAAGAAGATTCCGCAGAAGGATCGCCATCTGGCAATCGCGTCCGGCGACGTCCAGTGCGCGGCAACGACCGTGGAGACCTGGATCTCCTGGAACGCCAACGGCGTCGCGACCAAGCAGATCTTCCAGCTCGACAAGAGCTACGGCGCCGACGGCATGGCCGTGCGCAACGATCTCGCCGCGATCAAGGATCTGAAGGGCAAGACGGTTGCTGCTTCCGCGCCCGGCACCTCGCCCTATTTCGCGCTGGCCTGGATGCTCAAGAAGAACGGCCTGTCGGTGAAGGACGTCACCGTCGTGAACCTCGAGCCGGCCGCCGCCGCGCAGGCCTTCGTCTCCGGCCAGAACGATGCCGCGATGACCTATGAGCCGTATCTGTCGACGGTTCGTGCCGCCCCCGACAAGGGCAAGATCATCGCCACCACGCTCGACTATCCGATGGTCATGGACACGTTCGGCTGCACACCGAAATTCCTCACCGAGAACCCGAAGGCCGCCAAGGCGCTCGCCGACAGCTATTTCGAGGCCCTCGACATGATCGCCAAGGACCAGGCCAAGGCCTACGAGATCATGGGCGCCGACGTGAAGCAGACCGGCGAGGCGTTCGGCAACTCGGCGAAGTATCTGCGCTGGCAGGACAAGGCCGCGAACCAGAAATTCTTCGCCGGCGATTTCCTGACCTTCAACAAGGAGGCCGCCGACCTCCTGCTGGAGATCGGCATCATCAAGGCCGCGCCGAAGGTCGAGGATCTCTTCGACGCCAGCTACATCAAGTAAATCTCCCAGGAGCCGCCGGCCCCGTCTCGCGGCGGGGCCGGCAAACTTGTTCACCGCCCGGATAGACAGTTTGATGCGTCCCCTCGATCCCGTGACGTCAAGGCAGCGCGTGGCTTACGGCCTTGCGTTCTTCGTGGTGTTCGTTGCCCTCTGGTCCTGGGCGACCTTCGGCGGCCACGTGTCGAAAGTGTTCCTCGCCAACCCGCTGACCATGGTGCAGGAAGGCGTCGATCTGATCATCAAACAGGGCTTCCTGGTCGACATCGGCATGACGATCTGGCGCGTCGTCGGCGGCTTCGTGCTGGCCGCACTCATCGCCGTGCCGTTCGGCGTGCTGATGGGCGCCTACAAGCCGGTCGAGGCGTTCCTCGAACCGTTCGTCTCCTTTGCGCGCTATCTGCCGGCCTCCGCCTTCATTCCCCTCCTGATCCTGTGGGCCGGCATCGGCGAACTGCAGAAGCTGCTCGTCATCTTCATCGGCTCGGTGTTCCAGATCATCCTGATGATCGCGGTCACCGTCGGCACGACGCGGCGCGATCTGGTCGAGGCGGCCTATACGCTGGGGGCCAGCGACCGCGGCATCATCCGCCGCGTGCTGTTGCCCTCCTCCGCGCCGGAGATTGCCGAGATCCTGCGGCTGGTGCTGGGCTGGGCCTGGACCTACGTCATCGTCGCCGAACTGATCGGCTCCTCCTCCGGCATCGGCCACATGATCACCGACAGCCAGGCGCTGCTCAACACCGGCCAGATCATCTTCGGCATCATCGTGATCGGGCTGATCGGCCTCGTCTCGGACTTCCTGTTCAAGGCGTTCAACGCGTGGCTGTTTCCCTGGAGGCTCGCATGACGATCCTCAAGATCGAACAGGTCTCGCGAACCTTTCCCGCGCGCCACGGCAACGCCCCGACCAAGGCGCTGGAGCCGACCGACCTTGTGATCGGCAACAACGACTTCGTCACCATCCTCGGCCCTTCCGGCTGCGGCAAGTCCACGCTGCTTCGCATCGTCGCCGGCCTCGATCGCCCGACCGGCGGACGCGTGGTGCTCGATGGACGCGAGGTGACCGGCCCCGGCGCCGACCGCGGCATGGTGTTCCAGTCCTACACGCTGTTTCCCTGGCTGACCGTGCGCGAGAACATCGCCTTCGGCCTGCGCGAGCGTGGCATGCCCGAGGCGGAGCGAAACAAGGTCGCCGATGCCTTCATCCGCCAGGTCGGTCTGTCCGGCTTCGAGAAGCATTGGCCAAAACAGCTCTCCGGCGGCATGCAGCAGCGCACCGCGATCGCACGCGCGCTCGCCAATGACCCCAAGATCCTGCTGCTCGACGAGCCCTTCGGCGCGCTCGACAACCAGACCCGCGCCCTGATGCAGGAGATGCTGCTCGGGATCTGGGAGCGCGACCAGAAGACCGTGCTGTTCGTGACCCACGACATCGAGGAAGCGATCTTCCTCGGCAGCCGCGTCATCGTCATGAGCGCGCGTCCCGGCCGCATCAAGGCCGAGATCAACGTGAACCTGCCGCATCCGCGGTCCTACAAGATCAAGACCACGCCCGAATTCGTCCAGTTGAAGGAACGGCTGGTCGAGGAGATCCGCACCGAGGCGTTGAAGGTTGCCGAACATGCCTGACTCTTTTTCGCGCGCAAACGGGATGCGCGTTCTCGCCGATCTCAATGCGCTCCGTGCCATCGGCGCCTACAAGACCGGCGTACACAAGCCGACCTTCTCCGAGCCGCACAAGCTTTCGCTGGATTGGCTGGTGCAGAATCTGCCCGACGCGGGCCTCACCGCCGCGATCGACGGCATCGGCAACGTCTTCGGCACCAGCGTAAAGCCGGGACCCAAGCTGCTCGCGGGATCGCATCTCGAAAGCCAGAACTACGCCGGCTGGCTCGACGGTCCGCTCGGTGTCGTCTACGCGCTCGAAGCGGCCCGCGTGCTCAACGGCGATCCCTCGCTCAAAGGCGCGATCGAAATTGCCGCCTGGTGCGACGAGGAAGGACACTTTGGGCACTTCCTCGGGTCGCGCTCCTATGTCGGGCAAGTGACCGAGGCCGACATCGATGCCGCATGCGACCGTACCAGCGGCCGCACCATGCGGGACGCGCTCGCCGACATGGGGCTCGCAGGACGACCGCGCATCACCGCGGAGCCGGGCCGGCATGTCGGATATCTGGAAGCGCATATCGAGCAGGGCGACACGCTCGAAAGCGGCCGCCTCGCGATCGGCGTCGTCACCTCCATCGTCGGCATCTGGCAGTACCAGATCAATTTCGTCGGTGAGCAGAATCACGCCGGCACCACCCGCATGGCTGCACGGAAGGATGCCGGGCTGGCGCTGGCAAAGTTCTGCGTCGCAATCGACCAGCGTTTCCCCGATAGCTGCGGCCCGCGCACGGTCTGGACCACCGGCCGCATCACGCTCGATCCGGGCGCGCCGAGCATCATTCCGGGT
The DNA here is from genome assembly GCF_000244915.1 of Bradyrhizobium sp. WSM471. NCBI lineage: Bacteria > Pseudomonadati > Pseudomonadota > Alphaproteobacteria > Hyphomicrobiales > Nitrobacteraceae > Bradyrhizobium > Bradyrhizobium sp. WSM471. Next base: position 5,906,413 of record NZ_CM001442.1, read on the forward strand.
GGTGCCGAAATGCTGTTCCAGATCCGCGACGACGATCCATCGGTCATCGCGCGGCTGGAGGAGTTGCTGCGCACGATGGCGAACGAGGTCGGCGCGAACGGCCCCTGCACCGTCACCGTGGAAAAACTGCGTACCGGCGCGCCGGCCATGATGAACGCGGGCATCCAGGACGCGATCGAAGCCGCGAGCAAGGCGCTGGCCGGCGGACGGTCCATCCGCATGCCCAGCGGCGCCGGCCACGACGCGCAGATGCTGGCGACAATCATGCCCGCGGGCATGCTGTTCGTGCCGTCGATCGGCGGCATCAGCCATCACTGGACCGAGAACACCGCCGACGCCGACATCGTCACCGGCGCCCAGGTGTTCGTCGACGCTTGCCGGCGGATACTTGGAGGCTAGGCTCGTGTCCCGGACGCGCTGCAACGCGCATAGCGTGTCGAAGACGCGCGTAAACGCGCTTATGGCGTTGCTGCGCAGAGCCGGGACCCAGGGGCGACACGGTACAATGCGGAGACATGGGCCCCGGCTCTGCAGCGCACCGCAAGAGCGCTGCGCTGCGTCCGGGGCGCGAGAGCGGATATTCATCGCGTTCATTTTCCAATTGCAGACACAGCTCGCAGCCTCGCGGCGCGTTTCGCCCGAGCTTTGCTTCGTCATTCCACCCTCTATTCCAAGAGGGCGCAGGGAAGGCCGGGTGCTGACCTCGCACCCGCGGTCCGCTGCGCGAAAAGCACACGCAGGAAAACCGCACAGCAGCATACAGGTGGTGCCAATCACTCGGCCTTCCCTGCGCGATGGTTGGACGGCTTATGCCGTGCTCTCCCGGGAGCCGAGTTCTCTTTGGCCTCCCTCGCCTTCGCGAAAGTCACCGGCATCGCGCCGGTTGACGCAGATGCCGCATCCGCCAGGGCTTGACCGTAGCAACGACGGCCAGGACCACACGGTTTTGCCGTACGCACGGCCCGCCATTTCGCCGCAGTTTTTCCAGCCCTGTCGACGGAGCCGGAAACTTACAGACGAGACGAACCTAACAGCGCCGCTCGTCGGAACGAAGCCATGGGCTCACGGAGAGCAATCCGCCCTGCCCTTGGCCTCTCGCACCCGAACGCTGCCGCGTCCACCGCAAGCCCGGCTCGCGAACGTGACGACCACAAGATCGCCCCTCAAGGATGAGCCGGGATGGGCGACATATACGTCATTTCCGAATTTCGGTAAAGTGGAATATTTTTACGCGGGCGGATTGACAGAGGCGCGACACAGGCGAGGTCCCGTAGCCCGGATGGAGCGCAAGCGTAATCCGGGAAGGTGCGAAACACGGCGCGAGCGGCCCCGGATTGCGCTGCGCTCCATCCGGGCTACGAAGCCTCACTCCTTGGTTCGCACTGGCGTTCCGGCCGCCCAGGGGCCGCCTGCGACACTTCGAGTCCGCCGCGGACATAAAGACGCGACAATTGCGAGGCTTGTCGATTGCCCCTGCCCTGATTCCCCCTCCCCGGAGTTCCCATGTCTTCTGCCGACAGGCCAGCGACACGCCTTGCGACCAGGCTTGCCTTCCTCGTCGCGGGCTTCGGCATCTCGTGCTGGGCACCGCTGGTGCCGTTCGCGAAGGCGAGGCTCGCCGTCGACGACGGCATCCTCGGACTGCTCCTGCTCAGCCTCGGCATCGGCTCGGTCATCGCGATGGTTCTGACCGGCGTGCTGAGCGCGCGCTATGGCAGCAAGCCGATCATCATTGCGGGCGGGCTCGCTCTTGCCCTGGTCCTGCCTCTGCTGACAATCGCGAGCTCGCCCATGACGCTGGCGCTGGCACTGCTCGCATTTGGCGCCGCGCTTGGCTCCATCGACGTCGCCATGAACATCCACGCGGTTGAGGTGGAGCGCGCCGCGGGACGTCCGCTGATGTCCGGCTTCCACGCGCTGTTCAGCATCGGCGGCTTCGCCGGGGCCGCGCTCATGACCGCACTGCTCTCGCTGCAACTCGGTGCGCTCGCTTGCACGCTGATCTGCTCCGTCCTGATGCTGATCGCGATGCTGGCAGCCTGGCCGCGGCTGCTTCGCTCCGTGCAGGTGCAGGAAGGACCGCTGTTCGTGCTGCCGCATGGCGCCGTGCTCCTGCTCGCGCTGCTTTGCGCCATCACCTTCCTGGTCGAAGGCGCGATGCTTGATTGGGGCGCGTTGCTCGTCATCGGGGCGGGTCTCGTTTCCGAAGCGCAAGGCGGGATCGGCTACATCGTGTTCTCGGTCGCGATGACGATCGGGCGGCTCGCCGGCGACGCCGTCGTCGCACGCATCGGAGACCGCACGACATTGTTCTGGGGCAGCCTGATTGCGATCGCGGGTTTCGTGGTCCTGCTCACCGCTCCCCTCGTGGCGGTCGCCGTAGGCGGCTTCCTGCTCATCGGCCTCGGCGCATCGAACCTCGTGCCGGTGCTGTTCCGCCGGGCGGCGAGGCAGACGGTGATGCCCACCGGGCTCGCCGTCGCGGCGATCACGACCGCCGGCTACGCCGGCGTTCTCGTCGGCCCCGCCGGTGTCGGCTTCGTGGCACGTCTTGGCGGATTGCCGGTGGCGTTCTGGCTCCTGACCGCGCTGATGGGCCTCGTCACGCTGACGGCGCGTATTGTTACGCGCGCCGACAGCTGAGCGGCCTCACAAATTGCTCAGCCCGATCGATTTGATCAGGGGCGCGAGGCTTGCGGATGTGGCCTCCACGATGCGCTGGAATTTGTCCGGGCTTGAATCGTCGTCCGGCTCCATGCCCTGGGCGCGATAGCTCGCCAGAAGCGCCGTATCGGCCATGGCGAGCCGCGTCGCCTGCGCGATCCGGTCGATGATCGCATCGTCGGTGTGCTTGGGTGCGAACAGACCGAACCATCCCTCATACCGGATGCCGGGCATGCCGGATTCGACGGCGGTCGGGATCTCCGGCGCGCCGCTCAGCCGCGTTTCGGTGGTGACCGCGAGCAGCCTGACTTTCCCCGCTTGGGCCAGCTGCTGCAATTGAACGGACATGACGGCAATGACGAGCGATATCTGGCCGCTGACGAGGTCGTTGGTCGCCTGCGCAATGCCCCGATAGGGCACGTGGACGATGTCCAGCGCGCCGGCCTGCTGCTTGAAGGATTCGCCGACCAGATGGTTTCCGGTGGCGATCCCCGGCGTGCCATAGGACAGCTTTCCTGGATTGGCTTTCGCATAGGTGATCAACTCGCGCAGGTTTGCGGCAGGCACCGAAGGATTGACGGCGAAAACCAATGCGCTGTTGATCAGGCGGTAGATGGCGCGGAAATCGCCAACGGAATATCCGGGATTCGCCGACGTCATGGGAATGATGACCTGAGTGCTGCCGTTGCCGAGCAGCAGCGAATAGCCGTCGGGCTCCTCACGCGCGACCGCCGCGGTCCCGATGGAGCCGCCCGCGCCGCCGATATATTCGACGAAGGTCGGCCCGAGCAGCGACGACATCTTGTCCACCCAGGGGCGCGCGATCTGGTCACCCGATCCGCCGGCTCCGTAGGGAATCACCAGGCGAATGGGACGAGACGGATAGTTGGCGGCTTGTCCGCTGCGGGGAAGCGCGGCGAGCGCCGCTGCGCTTGTCAACGCGTGCACGAACTGTCGCCGCGTGAAAGAGGCCATGCTGGAAATTCCGGAAGTCGGCAGTCAATGTGGTGGCGGGACCGGCTCCCGGACGATGCCATCGCAGCAATCCGGCATGACAGTCAATGCTCCATCTGGGCGAGCCCCGGCGTCACCGCATTGTCACATCGGCCTAACTCTTTACTTTCCAAGCGTTATTCGGCGAGCGCGCCGACCCAAGCCGTCCACGCAGGGCTGCCAGCCCTGCCCACTGCTTTCGGCCAGTTTACTGTACGCCTCGTTCTGGTAGACGAGAAAGTAATACCTTTTGACTCCCTTCGAGGGGGCGATGGCGCGTGCCAGATCATAGCGAAGACTCGGCCATTTCCTTTGGGCCATTTCGACTGTTTCCGAAGTCCCGACTCTTGGAGAAGGAGGGCTCGCCGCTTCATGTCGGCGGCCGCGCGCTCGACATTCTCATCTTCCTTGCAGGACGCCCCGGAGAAGTCGTCGACAAGAGAGAGCTCGTCAAGCGCATCTGGGCCGGCGTTAATGTCGACGAGGGCAGCCTGCGCTTTCACGTCGCGGCGCTACGCAAGGCACTCGGCGACACCGGCAAGTCGGCCCGTTACGTCGTCAACGTGCCCGGCCGAGGCTATTGTTTTGTCGCCTCGTTCGCTCAAGCAGCTGCGCCGGCCGCACCGCTCCCGGCCGAAGCCGCTCCTCCCCGCTCGCTGCCCGCTCAGCTCACGAGGATGGTCGGCCGGGAAGATGTCATCGAGAAGATCTCGAACGGACTTTCGCTCTATCGCTTCATGACCGTCGTCGGCCCGGGCGGTATCGGCAAGACCTCGGTCGCGGTCACCGTCGGGCATCGCCGTTCCCAGGATTTCGCCGGGCGAGTCTTCTTTGTCGATTTCGGTCCGCTGAGGGATGCCAGTCACATCGCGACCACCATTGCTTCGGCGCTCGGACTGACCATCAGCGCGGAGGATCCGACGCCGGCCCTGCTGACGTTTCTCAAGACCGGCCGGGCCCTTCTGATCTTCGACAGTTGCGAACATGTGCTGGACAATCTGGCGCCGCTCGTCGAGCGCATCGTTCGCGAAGCACCGCAGCTTCGTGTTCTCGCAACCAGCCGCGAGTCGTTCCGGAGCGAAGGCGAGCGGATTTTCCGGCTGTTCCCGCTGGATTGTCCGCCCGAGCGCGAAGGGCTTGCCGTCGACGAGATCCTTGCCTACCCTGCGGCTCAACTCTTCGTGGAGCGCATTGCGCAGAGCTCGGGCCCGTTCCAGCTCAGCGCGGAAGAGGCCCCCCTCGTCGCGAGCATCTGCCGGCGCCTCGACGGCATCGCGCTGGCGATCGAGCTCGCGGCGGGCCGCGTCAATGCTTACGGCATCGCCGGGACGGCAACTCTGCTCGACAGCCGCTTTTCGCTGCAATGGCGGGGACGGCGCACCGCCGTGCCACGGCACCAGACGCTCGCAGCGGCTCTCGACTGGAGCTACGACCTTCTGCCTGCCGCGGAGAGCGCCACGCTGCGACGCCTGTCGGTCTTTGCCGGGCCTTTCGCGCCGGAGGCGGCTGCGGCGGTCGCGTCCGGTGACGGCCTCAACGCATCCGAGACTCTCGAAGCAATCGACAGCCTGGTAACCAAGTCGCTAATTTCGCCGTCCGGCTCGCGGACGCTGCGCTATCGGCTGCTCGACACCACGCGCACCTATGCATACGGAAAACTCAACGAGCTCGACGAAGCCAGGCAGTTCGCGCGGCGTCATGCCGAGCATTTTCGCGATTTATTCGAGCGCGCGGAGGCCGATATTTCGACGCCGCTGCCCGAATGGCTGAGCATCTATGGCGCGGAGCTGGACAATGTGCGTGCGGCGTTGGACTGGGCGTTCGGGCCCGACGGCGAGGCGAGGCTCGGTGTCGCGCTGACGGCGGCCGCGGTCACCCTGTGGGTGCGTCTCTCGCTGTTCGCGGAATGCCGTGAGCGCAGCAGAACGGCCCTCGCGGCGCTCGGAGACACCGCCGACGACGACCGCATCCGCATGCAGCTCCTGTCGGCGCTCGGCTGGTCGCTCATGTATGGCGAGGGTCGCGCGCGGGAGGCGCGACCGATCCTCGATACGACCCTCGAGCTGGCTGACAGGCTCGACGACAAGGATTTCAGGCTGCGCGCGCTCTGGGGCTTGTGCATCGACCAGTTCAACAACGGACAGTTCGGCAAGGCCCGTGCGCTCGCCGATCGCTTTGCGAACGCAGCTGCGAACTCGTCCGACAGGACCGATGTCATGCTGGGCGACCGGCTGATGGCCGTGGCGCTGCACTATCTCGGGGATCAGAACGAGGCTCGGCTGCGCATCGACCGGGTCAATGCCTCGCTGCATGTACTGGCGGAGAAGCCGAAGATCTTCCCGCTCGATCTGAGAATCTCGACGCAATATTTTCGGGCTCGCATCCTGTGGCTTCAGGGCCTGGCCGATCAGGCACAGGCCCTCACGGCCAGAAACATCGAGGAAGGCCGCGCCAATGGCCACGCGCTGACCTTCTGCAGCGTACTCGGACAAGCCGCCTGTCCGATCGCCTTCTGGTCCGGCGATTTCGACGCCGCGGAGCGTCACGGCATCGAGCTGCTCGAACACACCGAGCGCCACGCCATCCGGCTGTGGGGCCTGTGGGCACGGGCCTTCAACGCCGCAGTCATGGTCAGGCGCGGCGACGTCACGACCGGCCTGCCGCTGCTGCGCGAGGAGCTCAATCGCGCCGGCGATGCGCGCTTCCTGCCGCGCTTTCTACCCCTGCTCGGCGAGCTCGCCGCGTGTTCCGGAGAGGCCGACCAGGTCGATCGCGGGCTCGACGTGATCGAGGATGTCCTGACCCGCTGCAACGACCGGCAGGAGCTCTGGTATCTGCCGGAGCTGATCCGCATCAAGGGAGAGTTGATGCTCAGGAGCGCCCGGCATTCAGAGGATGCCGAGACGGGCTTTCGCGAGGCCATGGACATTGCCGTCCAGCAAGGCGCGCGCTTCTGGGAGCTGCGAAGCGCGGTCAGCCTGGCGCGGTTGATGATCGGGGCTGGCCAGAGCGCGAACGCTCTGGCGGTTCTCGATCATGTCTGCGGAGCGTTTGCCGAGGGCTCAGACTTCGTCGATATGCGCGTTGCCCGCGATCTGGTCGCGCAATTGCGAACCTGAACGCGCGCTCACTAGCCTAGCCTGCCGCTGCAGCCCCGCGCCGCGGCAGCTTCCAGTCGGGGCGGATGAAGTGGCAGGTGTACCCGTCAGGATAACGTTCGAGATAATCCTGATGCTCCGGCTCGGCTTCCCAGAACTCGCCCGCGGGCGCGACCTCGGTCACGACCTTGCCAGGCCAGAAACCGGAGGCCTCGACGTCTGCAATCGTATCCCTGGCGATCCGCTTCTGTTCGTCGCTGGTATAAAAGATCGCCGAGCGGTAACTCGTGCCCAAATCATTGCCCTGACGGTTGAGCGTGGTCGGATCGTGGATCTGGAAGAAGAATTCCAGCATGGTCCGAAAGCTGGTCTTGGCGGGATCGAAGGTGATCTCGATCGCTTCGGCGTGGCCTTCGTGATTGCGGTAGGTGGCATTCTTCACCGCGCCGCCGGTGTAGCCGACGCGGGTGGCGACCACGCCCGGCTGCTTGCGGATCAGATCCTGCATGCCCCAGAAGCAGCCTCCGGCCAGAATTGCGCGTTCCGTTGTCATATCTCCACTCCCGATTGATCCGTCTGTCCGTTCTGCATCCGTCGCATCCTATGCTTTTGGCGGCCGAGCCGAAAGCCGGGCATTTGTCCATCCAGTTCCTCTCATGGAGGCCAAAGCTTAGACGACCTCAGCTTCCCCAACCAGCACCAGATGGACTTAAATTGAGCGCGCCCTACATCAGCTTGGCGTCGAGCGTGATCTCGGCGTTGAGCACTTTCGACACCGGGCAGTTCTTCTCGGCCTCGCCGGCAATCCTGGCGAAACCTGCGTCGTCGAGGTTCGGCACCTTGGCACGCAACGTCAGCGCCGATTTGCTGATCTTGAAACCCTTGCCTTCCGGCTCGAGCGTGACCGCGGCTTCCGTCGAGAGTTCGTCCGGCGTGAAACCGGCGAGTTGCAGGCCGAAGGCCAGCGCCATGGTGAAACAGCCGGCATGGGCCGCAGCGATCAATTCCTCGGGATTGGTGCCCTTCTCGTTCTCGAAGCGGGTCTTGAAGGAATAAGGTGTTGCGGCGAGCACGCCGGATTCGCTCGATAACTGACCGGTACCATCGCGACCGGTGCCCTTCCAGACTGCTGTTGCCTTGCGGATCATCTCAATTCTCCTTGCTGATTTTTTTAGCACCGGCGCTCGATACCGGACGAAAGCGACATTGGCACGGCCGCCTCTTGCCGTTCCAACCGGCCGAGCGCCGCAGCGGTTCCGTTAGGCGCCAATCTGTCCGACGTGGAAGCCGAGCCGGTTCTCGACATCCCCGGCGCGATGGAAGCCGCGCGACATCAGCGCCTTGATGCGGGTCTGGCTCGCGGGGCGGCCAAGCGAAGCCAGGAACGCGTCCCATTCCGGTTTGATCTCGACATCCGGCGGCAGGCTCGCGACGTCGACGAGGCGCTTGGTCTCGGCAATCGCCTCCTTGTCGAAGGACGCGATGCGCATGGCCAGCGCCTCGACGAAGCCGTCGAGCTCGGCATCCGGCAACGACCGGTTCACATAGCCGTAACGTTCGGCGAGATCGCCGTGGATGTCGTCGGCGCCGAGCAGAACTTCGAGCGCACGGCCGCGGCCCATCAGGCGCGGCAATCGCGCCATCGGCCCGCCGCCGGGCACCAGGCCCGCACCGACCTCCCATTGCGACAGGATCGCCTTTTCGCGGCTGGCAAAGCGCATGTCGCTCGCGAGCGCCAGCTCGCTGCCGACGCCGGTCGCACGGCCCCTGATCGAGGCAATCGAAACGACCGGCGCGCGGCTGAGACGCACCAGCATGTCGGGCAGCGCCTGCAGGCCGGTCGGCCCGGGCGGGATACGAAGCGAATCCTCCAGCGGCGCGAGGAAGTCGTAGTGGGTAATGAAGAAGCCCTCGACGGCGCTGTCGAACACCACGACCTTCACCTCAGGATCGGTCTCGATCGCCGTGACGACGTCGTCGAGGAGCGGGAGCTGCTTGGGGCCGAAGATATTGACCGGGGGCATGTCGAAGGTGACACGCCAATAGGACGGCAGCCGACGTTCCAGGCGGATTTCGTTGGTCGTGAAGGTGCGTTCGGGGCGGTTCATGATTGGATTCCTGGTCTGTGGGGAAAGAGGGGAACGCGCGGAAGTGCGCGTCCCCGCAGGTCTCAGATCGACTGACGCAGCGGTCGGAAGGCGGCGCGCATTTCCGCGCAGAACAACGCTGGCTGCTCCCACGCCGCGAAATGGCCGCCCTTGTCGAGGCGGTTGTAATGCATCAGCTTCGGATAGGCCTTCTCGGTCCAGCTGCGCGGGGCGGCGTAGATCTCGTCCGGGAAGACGCTGACGGCGACCGGGATCTTGATGTGCTTGGGCTCGAAGAACACCAGCTTGTTCTCCCAGTACAGCCGCGCCGAGGACACCGCGGTGTTGGTGAGCCAATAGAGCGTGATGTTGTCGATTACGTCGTCGCGCGACAGCCCTTCCGTCTTGCCGTCGAACACCCGAGCAATCATCGCGGTGCTGCGCGCATCATGGTCGAGCATCCAGGACGCGAGGCCCGCCGGCGAATCCACCAGGCCATAGAGCGTCTGCGGCCGGTTCGACATCTCGATCGCGTAACCGAGACCGTGCTTGTAGAAGTCATCGAGCTGATCGTAGGCGTAACGCTCGTCGGCCGAGAGGTTCGACGGCCGCGATCCGCCGGGCTGAAGCGCCCTGGCGATGTCGTCCGGAACGGTCGCGGGCATGTTGGTGTGGATGCCGAGCAGCTCGGGCGGCGCGATCACGGCCATCTGTTCCGTCACGGCATTGCCCCAATCGCCGCCTTGCGCGACATAGCGGTTGTAGCCGAGCCGCTTCATCAGCACGGTCCAGGCGCGCGCGACGCGCTGAGGGTCCCAGCCCAGCTCCGTCGGCTTGCCGGAGAAGCCGTGACCGGGCAGCGAGGGGATCACGAGATCGAAGGCGTCCGCCGCCGTCGCGCCATGTGCGGTGGGGTCGGTGAGCGGGCCGACGATCTTCATCTGCTCGATGATCGAACCGGGCCAGCCATGCGTGACGATCATCGGCAGCGCGTTTTCGTGACGCGAGCGAACGTGAATAAAGTGGATGTCGACGCCGTCGATCTCGGTGACAAATTGCGGCAAGGCATTCAGCCGCGCCTCGATCTTGCGCCAGTCGTAGTCGTTCTGCCAGTAGTTCACGAGCTGCTGCACCGTCTTCAGCTGCACGCCCTGCGATTGATCGGCAACGATCTCACGATCCGGCCAGCGCGTCGCCGCGAGACGGCGGCGAAGTTCGAGCAGATCCTGCTCGGGCACGCTGACGTGGAACGGGCGAACCGCGCCACTCACGCCAGCCTTGGCGGAATGCAGCGGCAGCAAGCTCGATACGCCTGCGGCAACCGCGGTCATCGCGGCCTGGCCCAACAGTTGACGGCGGTCTGGATTGAGAATGTCGGTACGTGCTTGCGTGGTCATGTTCGATCTCCCTGATTTTGGTCGGTGACGCTGACCGAATTCGACATCAACGCCTCGGTTCGTCATGCAGAGAGATTGGCGCAGGCCTTGGCAATTTGCTCGTTATGGGTTGTTAGACCGCGTTAGCCGTTGCGAGCCGCGCAACACGGAGGCGAGCGATCGGCGATCCACGAAGCTCGCGGCCAAAGCAACACGGCACGCGATGAACTCATTCATCGCGCGCCGCGTCGACTTGCATCAGTCGGAGAATCCGTGCTGTCCCACTCAGGACGGCAGCGGCTGGCCCGCCTGCTCGCGGACGATATAATCGGCGTACCAATCGGCCCAGTTCTCATCGTGCCCGCCGGTCCGCTTTTCGTGCTCGCCATGGGCCGCCGCCGCGCGGCGCACTGCCGCGGCCAGCGCAGCCTGCGAAGCGAATGTCGTACCGTCGCCCGCGATCCGTCCCGGCAATCGCGTCGTGACCTCCTGGAACAGCCAGCCATTGCCGTCGGGATCGCTGAACGAGGCATATGAGCCGTAGCTGCCGCGCTTCGGATCAGCACCGCTGACCCGAACGCTGCCGGAGAGATAAGGCTCGTCGGTTCCCGCGTGAACATCGCCGGCGCCATGGAATGGCGCGCTGACCTCGATGCCGCGGTCGAGCAGATCCTTTCGCGCCGCCTCCAGATCGGAGACGATCAGGTAAAGGCCTCGCACCGAGCCCGGCGCTGCCGCGGTCACGTTCCTGCCGAAGATCACCGAGCAGGCCGAGCCTGGCGGCGTGAACTGGATCACGCGCCAATCATCGCCGGAGGCAAAATCGGCGTCCAGTCGCCAGCCGAGACGCGCGTAGAAGGCCTTGGCGCGATCGACATCGGACACGGGGATCACGATCACCTCGAGCCTCTGATCAACGCCACGCAATGTCGAACGCTCGTTCGCAGACTTGTTGGAAGGATTGGCCGCGGCGTCGCGGTCGATTTCGGTAGTGGCCATGTCGAACTCCCTGGGTTGGATCTAAGACGAACTTCAAGCAGCAGCGATCGGCATCACGATCGTTACGCGTGTGCCGTCTTCTCCCGCTTCGCCCTGCAGCCGGGCGTGAATGCTGCGTGCGAGTCCTTCGAGAATCCGGCTGCCGGTGCCCTGAAGCGGCCCGGTCGCGCCGATCCCGTTGTCTGTTACCGTGCAGAACCAGGCGCCATCGCGATTGGCCATGTCGATGCGGATCATTGCGTCATTCCTGTTCGGGAAGGCGTGCTTGGCCGCATTCGTCACCAGCTCCGTCAGCATCAGCGCAAGCCGGTGGCATTGCGACGCCGGCAGCGTGCCGTTCTCGATCGCCGCCTCGCAGCGGATGCCCGCTGGCTCCAGGACCGCCTCGGAAATCGCTCCGCACAGATTTTCGAAGAAGGCCGCCACCGGGATCGCCGTATGGTCGTCATTGTCGGACAGGAGTTGATAGAGCCTTCCGAAGGCGACGATCCGCCGCTCGAGCCGGTCCGCTGCAAGCGACACATCCCTGGTACCCGTTCGGGTGAAATCGCGGCGGACTGACGCACCGAGTATCGTCAGCGTGTTCTTCATCCGATGGTGGGATTCCCGCAGCACGAGCTCCCAGTCACGCGACTGATCGTCTAAACTGGCCACAAATTGAGATCGAACGACGTCGTCATTCGGCCGAGCATTGAAACCGGACATCGTAGCCTCCCCGTTGGAACTAACGCCAAACTCGGAACGGATACTGGATGCAGTTCGCGCGCATTGCTCGTTAGACGTTGCAAGATTCTGTTATGATGAGGGTACGACGACCGGACTCCGAGCCGTAAGCTTGGCCGTCAAGCACGCCGCCGGGTTGCCCGATCGCTTCGCAAGATGTTGGCGTTTAAGCCAATTTGATAGGGATCGCCGCGAGAGCCGGCCAATTGCCGGCGCCCCACGCGATTTCGCCACTTTCGGCCAGTTTACTCTGGGTTCCCTTCTGGTAGATCAAAGTGCAGAGTTCAGCTCTTTCACTGGAATGATTGGCCCGTGCCGGACACTAACGACCAGGATTCGGCCATTGCTTTCGGGCCATTCCGGCTGTTCGCAAAGACGCGGCTGCTCGAGAAGGACGGCGCCCCGGTTTACCTCGGCGGCCGTGCGCTCGACATTCTCGTTTTTCTCGCCGAGCGCGCCGGCGAGGTCGTGGACAAGCGTGAGTTGATCCGGCGGGTCTGGTCCGACGTGAATGTGGACGAAGGCAGCCTGCGCTTTCACATCACGACGCTGCGCAAGGCCTTGGGCGATGCGGGCGAGGGCTCCCGCTACGTCGTCAACGTCCCCGGACGGGGTTATTGCTTCACGGCCGCGCTGCTCCGGGCAGCCCCATCGGAGAACCGGACCAGCCTGCCCGTTGCTGGGCCGCGCTCGCTGCCCTCGCCGCTTTCGAAGATGATCGGGCGGGACGATGCGGTCGCGAAAATCTCCGCCGAGCTTGCGCAACATCGCTTCGTCACGATCGTCGGCCCCGGCGGGATCGGCAAGACTTCGGTCGCACTGGCCGTCGCGCATCGCGAGTTCCAGGCCTTCGACGGCCATGTGTGTTTTGTCGATTTCGGCGCACTGAGGGAGACCCGGCTCGTTGCGGGAACGATTGCGGCCGCGTTGGGCCTGACCGTCAATTCCGACGATCCGATGCCGGGGTTGCTGACGTTCCTGCGCAACCGGCGGATGCTGCTGGTCTTCGACAGCTGCGAGCACATCCTCGACGATCTCGCCCCTCTCGCCGAGCGTATCGTCCGGGAAGCGGGCGGGCTGCATATTCTCGCCACCAGCCGCGAATCCTTCCGCGCCGAAGGTGAGCGTGTCCATCGGCTGTTTCCACTGGATTGCCCGCCACAGCGCGACGGACTCGGCATCGCCGACATCCTTGCCTATCCCGCAACTCAGCTCTTCGTGGAACGCATTGCAGAGAGCCTCAGCGAGTTCGAGCTCAGCGAAGAGGATGCGCCGCTCGTGGCCGACATCTGCCGTCGGCTCGACGGCATCGCGCTCGCGATCGAACTCGCGGCGGGGCGTGTGAACGCCTATGGCATTGCCGGGACCGCGTCTCTGCTCGACAGCCGTTTCTCCCTGCTCTGGCGCGGGCGGCGCACCGCTGTCCCGCGGCACCACACCCTGAGTGCGGCGCTCGCCTGGAGCTATGATTTGCTGCCGCCAACCGAAAGCGCAACGCTGCGCGGATTGTCGGCGTTCGTCGGGCCGTTCACGCTGGAAGCCGCGCTTGCGGTTGCATCCTGTCAGGGCATCGGCGAGGCAGAAGCCGCCGAGGCGATCTCCAATCTACTTTCCAAATCGCTGATCGCGACCTCGCCTGCGGAGCGGCGGCTGCGCTATCGCCTGCTCGACACCACACGTGCCTTCGTCGCGGACAAGCTCGTCGAGAACGGCGACGCTGACCGCGTCGCACGCGCCCACGCCGAATATTTCCGCGACTTCCTGCGCGACATCGCCGTCAAATCCACGGGCATGCAGACGGCGGGCGGCTTCCTTCCCTATGCCGACCACCTGCCCAATGTCCGGGCCGCGCTGACCTGGAGCTTTTCAGATGGCGGGGACCGAACGATCGGCGTGGATCTGGCGGCATCAGCGGCGCAATTCTTTCTCGAGCTGACATTGCTGACGGAATGCTACCGCTGGACCCAACAGGCGCTGGCGTCCCTCGACGCGAGCGCGGTGGATGGCCGCAATGAAATGATCTTGCAGGCGGCGCTCGGCGTCTCCGCGATGTTCACGCAGGGCAATACCGAAGCGGTCCGCTCGGCATTCACGCGCAGTCTCCAGCTCGCCCAGGAGCTCCAGGATCTGCACTGGCAGCTCTGGCTGCTGCGCGGACTACACATCTACCTCACCAGGGTCGGGGATTTTCACGGAGCGCTCGGAACCGGCGAACAGGGCGAGAGCGTCGCGCGGAAGCTGAACGATCCTGCCAGCACGCTGAACGTCGAATGGATGCTGGGCGTGGCGCATCATTTGATCGGCAACCAGGACAAGGCGGTGCAGCTCTGCGAGAGCGCGATGTTGCATAATCCCGGCTCGCAGCGGCTGAATATCGGGCATCTCGGCTATGACGACCGCATCGTCGCACTGGTGGCGCTGGCGCGCGGGCTTTGGCTCACCGGCCGGCCCGATCGTGCGATCGAGGCGTCCCGATACACCATTCGCGAAGCCGAGCTGCTCGAACAGCCGCTCACTCTCGGTATTTCCTTGATCTGGACCATCTACGTGTTCCTCTGGGTCGGCGACTTGGCCAATGCGGAAATCCTGATCGAGCGACTGATCGATCATTCCGCGCGGCACTTCCTCGGGCCCTATCATGCGGTCGGCATCGGCCAGAAGGGTGAGCTGCTGCTTCGCCGCGGCGACGCCGCCGCCGGCATCGAGCATCTCCGCCGCAGCCAGGCTACGCTGTACGCGACGCGACACCGGATCATGACCACGGTGTTTGCGACCGCGCTCGCGGAGGGACTCGTGGCGCAGAGCCTGGCCGACGAAGCCTTGCAGACCATCAATGGTGCCATCGCGGAAATCCCCGCTCACGGCGAATCCTTCGACATGCCCGAGATGCTCAGGGTCAAGGGCGACATCCTCGCCCGGTCGGGCAATGCCGCGGAGGCCGAAAGCTCTTTCCGGAACTCGCTCGATCTGTCACGCCGCCAATGCGCGCTCGGCTGGGAGCTGCGGGGGGCCATCAGTCTCGGCCGGGTCTGGCGCCAGGCCGGAAAAGCCGGAGACGCACGCGCCCTGCTCGCCCCGCTGGTCGCGCGCTACCGGGAGGGCCTCCAGACCCGTGATCTCGTCGCGGCCAGGGAGCTCCTTGCGGCGCTGAATTGACAATATCTTCAACGGGATACCACAAGAATTTCCGCTCGCAACTCCTAACAAATTCTAACACGCCAAGCCGCATCCGCCCCGCCATGGTGGTGGCACTTCATGGTGGATATGGCGGGACATGGCGCTTCTTGACGATGTAATTGATGCCAGCGGCGGAATGGCCCGCTGGAATAGCTTGAGCCGGTTCACGCTTCACCTCTCCGTCGCCGGAACGCTGTTCTCCAGCACCGGACATGCCAGCGAATTCAAGGACGTGACGGCGGAGGGCTCGACCCGCACGCAGTCGGTCCGCTTCACCGGCATCACCGGAGGCGAACACTCCGGCTCTTTTCAGCCGGACGCGATCACGATCGAAAGCCTCGAGGGTGAGATCCTGCGGACCTGGCGCAATCCAAGCCTTGCGTTCACCGAGGCCGGTTCGCCCACGCTGGTGGACGAACTGCATCTCGTCTTCTTCTGCGGCGTCGCGATCTGGAATTATCTGACCAATCCATTCCTGCTCGCTCAGCCCGATGTCGTGGTGGAAGAACTGCCAACGTGGCAGGAGAACAACGAGTCATGGCGGAGGTTGCGGGCGCAGTTCCCGCCGGGCCTGATCACGCTCGCGCCCGAGCAGATCTTCTATTTCGACGACAACGCGTTGCAACGGCGGACCGATCACGATCTGTTCGGGATGAAGGTCGCGCATTACTCGTGGGCCCATGACAGCTTCGGCGGGATCGTGGTGCCGACGCTCCGACGCGCGCAGACGCTGCGGCCCGACGGAACCGTGGTCGCCAAGCCCGTGCTGATGGACGTCGAGATCTTTGACGCCGTCTTCGAGTAGCGGCACGCGCGATTCGCTTCGACTGGTCAGGTCGCCGGCTCGTTCAGAATGCCCCGTGCAGCAATGAGATCGGCGGTCTCGAACCCTTCCGAGAACCGGGCATAGGTTTGAGCGAGCTGTTCGAGCGGACTTTGCCCGCGCTGCCGGACTCGAAGCCGCGCCAGCGACATCTCGGTTCGCAGCCGCCAGGACAATGCGCCCTGCTGTTCGGCGAGCGAGATCGAGGCGACAAGATCTGCCTCGGCCGCGTCAAGATTGCCGCCATGGGCCTCCAGCTCTCCCCGCAGACGGAGCAGCTCGGGCATGTCGAAGGCGCCGCCTTCCTGCTCGACCCGCAGAATGGTTTCGTGAAGAACCTGAATGCCTTCCGCCAATCGTCCTAAGGTGACCAAACCTTGGGACAGATCCGCGGCGAACGCCGAGGCATAGAGCTCGTAGCGATCGGCGTGCAGGCGTGGAAGCGCACTCCGCATCAGGTCGACGCCGCCGGCGACCTCGCCCCGAGCGATCATGCTCTGCGCCCGAAAACCCGCAGCGACGGCTTCGTAGGGCACGAGTCCGTGCATGCTCGCATGCGCGGCCAGGCGATCGGTCATGGCCTCGACTGACGGCCAGTCGCCGAGCCAGCCGAACACCGAAGCGGACCAGCATAATGCGATACAATGCATGACCACGTCATGCGGCGCTGAAGCACCGACAAGCGGCCGGACGCATTCAAGCGCGCGATCGGGAAAGCCGCGCAGCCATAGCACACGCGCGAGCGGAATCTGTGGTGTGCGTGAATAGGCGAAATGCCCGGGTCGGGTCCCGCGGAGCGCAGCGTCGTCGCGCAGGCCCTGGTCGAGATGGGCTTGCGCCTCGGCCTGATCTCCGGCGAGGTGATATGACACGCCGAGCAGCGCTTTGCTCCCGGCGATGCCCGCGGTATCGCCGATGACGCGGGCAATCCGCTCGGCATGAAGCGCAGTCGGCACCAGATGCCGATAGCGACCGGTCCGGCGGTAGAACATGTTGAGCCGGGACAACAGCCTGAACGTGTTGGCGTGATCGGAAAGCGCTTCCGCTATTTCCAGCCCACGCCTGAGCGCCGCTTCGGCCTGCTCGCTGTTACGTTCGGTAAACATGAAGGCGTGACCGAGCGTCGACTGAAGTTCGAGCTCCCATGCGCCGCCCCGGTCGGCCTCGTCGAGCATTGCGAGTGCGCGATCGGACCAGATGCGCGCCTCGTTCAGCAAATTGAGTTCGACGAACAGCCTTGTGCAGCTGCCGGCGAGCGGCACGCGCAAGCTGGAGCCCTCGTCGTTGGCATAAGCCCATTGCAGCGCAGCGCGGGCATCGGCGAGCAGGCTCGTGCGTTCCTGCAATCGCGACGCATGATCGCTGCCCTCCTTGTCCTTCATGCCCGCTTCGAGCGTGCATTGAACATAGAGAGCGTGACGGTGCGCGATCTGCGCCAGCTGTCCGCCGTCGGCCAGTTTCTGCAGGGCATAGGCACGCGTTGCGTCGAGCAGGCGATAGCGCCGCGATGCGCCGTCCGGCTGGGTGGAAACCAGCGACTTCACCACGAGTTGCTCCAGCGCCTCGACGATCCGATCCTCCGGCATCTCCGCCCCGGCCGCGACTGCTATCGCGCCCTTCAACGTGAAGTGACCTGCGAAGACGGCGAGGCGCTGAAACACGATCCGCTCGCTCTCGCCGATCAGACCGAAACTCCAGTCGAGCGTGGCGCCGAGTGTCTGCTGCCGCGGCGGCGCCGTCCGCCACCCGCGCCATTCGAGCTGCAGCCGGTTGTCGAGCAGCGCCGCCATCTCGCGCAGTCCATAGAGACCGACACGTGCAGCAGCCAGCTCGATCGCCAGCGCGATGCCATCGAGCTTGCCGCAAATCCGGGCCAGAACTTCGGCATCCTCGTCGGTGATGTCGTCGCGATGCCCCGCCGCGACGGCCCGATCGACGAACAGGCGCACAGCGGGATAGGCCAGCACCTCGCCGGCACTGAGGCGGGTGCCCTGGGGCGGCCCCAGGAGCGAAACGAGCTCGAAAATCTGCTCGCCTTCCACCAGCAGCGACTCGCGGCTGGTTGCGAGGATGACGATGCCCGGCGCCTCCCGGTAGATGTTTTCAGCAAGACGCGCGACCTCTTCGATGACGTGCTCACAGCTGTCGAGCACGAGAAGCAATCGGCGGTCCCGCAGGAAATTGACGATGCTGGCCGAGGGATCATCGTGGTGCACGACGAGCCCCAACGCGGCAGCAACCGTGCTCGCGACCAGGGCCGCGTCCTTAAGCGGACCAAATTCGAGGAAATGGACGTTGCCGTCGAACCTATCGCACATCTCGTGCGCGAGCGCGGTCGCAACAGTGGTCTTGCCGATGCCGCCCGGTCCTCGCAGCGTGACGAAGCGATCGCGGAGCAAGCGCGCCGCCAACTCGGCCACAGCGTCCTCCCGCCCGACCATCCGGTCCAATCGGCGCGGCAGCGACGGTGGCGGCTCGGCCCTTCCAGGCGCAGGCGACGCCGGCGCAGCCACCTCCGCGCGCCCGCCACGCCGCACGGGCGCGACGAAGCAATAACCCCGGCCCGGAATGGTGGTGATGTAGCGGGCACCATCCTTTCCGTCGCCGAGCACCTTGCGCAGCTCCGCAACATGGACGCGCAGGCTGATCTCCTCGACGGAGAGCCCGGACCACGCATAGCCGAGAATCTCGTCCTTCGGGACCACTTCGCCGGCGCGACTGACCAGCAGGCGCAAAATATCCATCGCGCGGCTGCCGAGCCTGACCGGCAAGCCATCCTTCTCCAGCAGCCGCGACCGAAGCGAAAATGGCCCGAACGCGACGGTATCGAAATCGAGCATCGTCGCGGCCTCGCTGCCGCGGGGGCCGTGTCCCGCCGAGAGCTCGGTCACTTCTGACTCATCCTGACAGCTGCTCCATGGAAATGCGGCGTGACTATACCCGGCACTGGTGCGAGGTCCAGCGAGGGCACCGCACAGAACTCACACCGCCGCATCGATCTCCACGGGATGTTCTGCGCTCTCCCGAGTCGGGTCGGAGATGCGCAAATATCTGATAAAATTTGAAAAAAAGAGGCTTCCTGAGACGGGATGTCGCACCTGATGGGGTCCCACAAAAACTAACACATCCTAATCACCACTAACGAGCTTGCAGCGCAGCTCACCCCTATCCTCTCACCATGGAAAACGCGGGGCTTTGCGCGTTTGCTGGTCGCAAACAGCGGAGAAAGCCCGGAGAGGACGAACGATGTTGACCAATTTGCAGGCGGCTGATGCCTGGATTGAATTTCCGGGCGGCTCGGGGGGTTGCGAGATCCCCCAGGCAACACAGGCGATCATTCGGGAGCGTCAATGGCGTCAGATCGGTCCGCGCACGGGGGCGGCGGCCGAGGACATCGCGATCTCGCGATGGGAAGACCCACGGAGCACCTCGTCGCACCAGGCGACGACGCCTGAGGATCGGTATTTCGTCGGCATCGCACTGAAGGCCACGCGCGCGAAACTCACCCGGGATCGTCAGGTCATTTTCGACGGCACCATGCCCGCGGGCACACTGTATCTCACCGCGCCGTCGAATCCTGTCGCTGTGCAATTCCAGTCGCCATGCGCCTTCCTGCACTTCCACATATCCGCGGATCATTTTCCGGAGCAATCTTCGGCGACCGAAGGATTGAATGATCTCGTCCTGTTGCGCGACCCGCTCGCGGCCGAGCTTGGCAAGGCGCTGATCGAACTTGGCGACGCCGCGGACCGCGAGTTCACGCGCTGCATTGGCCAAACCCTTGCGATGCATCTGGCGCGCCTGGAATTGCCACGCGCCAGGGTCAATGCCTTGCCGAAATGGCGGCTGCGGCGGGTCGAGCAATATGTCGCCGATCATTTCCACCGCTGCATCAGCCTGTCCGAACTCGCCAAGGTCGCCGGCCTGTCCAGAATGCACTTTGCGGCGCAGTTCCGCGTCGCGACCGGTTACCGGCCCCGCGAATATCTGCTCAATCACCGGATCGAGCAGGCCAAGACGCTGCTGGCGACCACGGAACGGCCGCTGGCGGAGATTGCGCTTGCGGTCGGCTTCAGCACGCAGGCGCATTTTTCGACCGTCTTCAAGCGCATCAGCGACCAATCCCCGGCACGCTGGCGCCTCGCCAGCAAGGGCGAGCGGCGAGAGGTGCAAGCAGTGCCGCCGCGTCGTCCTTCTACGGAGAGGGGCTGGATCAGCGCAGCCGCATAAGCATCCGCTCGCGCCCTCATCCTCCCGGGCCTGCGAGCCACTCGGGGCCGCCCCTGCACCCCACACAGTGCGGCCCCTTTTTTTCTACACCGGATCGAAAGCTCGGATCGGCGGCAGATTGCCGGTGAACTTCTCGACCTCGACCGTCGTGAGCTGGCCGGTGCAGCCTTGCGCAAAGGACGAGGTGCCGACGTCGCGGGTGAGCACGTTCGGATTGCCGTGCACGCAGAGCGGCGCGTTGTCTTCGGGATCCATCGGATCGTACCATGCGCCGGTCGGAAGCTGGACCACGCCGGGCGCGATATCGTCGGTGACGTGGACCCCGGCGAGACAGGCGCCACGCGCGTTGAAGAGACGGATGATGTCGCCGTCCTTGATCCCGCGCGCGTCAGCATCCCGTGGGTTGATGCGCGCGACCTCGCGGCCGCGATGTTTGCTTTGAAGCGAATGGCCGCCGAAATCGAGCTGGCTATGCAGACGCGTGACCGGCTGGTTCGCGACCAGGAAGCACGGCGCCCCCGGCCTGGGCATGTCGGACTTCTCCAGCCAGACCGGATGGCCCGGACAATCCGCATCGCCATGACCCGCAATCTTGGCGGAGAATATTTCGATGCGACCGCTCGGCGTCGGCAAGGCGTGATTGACGGGATCGTCGCGGAAGCGGCGCAGCCGGCCACCGTCGTCGGGCTGCTGCGGCACCACCAGGCTGCCCCGCCGCCAGAACTCTTCGAAGCTCGGTGCCTCCAGGCCGCGCGCTTCGAGCGAAGCCCGGGTCGGCTCATAAAGATGTTCCAGCCACTGACGTGACGTGCGCCCCTCGGTAAAGGGTTCGCGCGCGCCGAGACGGTCGGCGAGATCGGCGAAGATCTCGTAGTCGTCGCGCGCGAGGCCGAACGGCTCGGCGATCCGGTGCATGGCGACCATCAGGGGATCGTTGCTGGAATAGCCGATGTCTTCGCGCTCGAGCGTCATCGTCGAGGGCAGCACGATGTCGGCATGCCGGGCCGTGGCAGTCCATGCCAGCTCGTGCACGACCAGCGTGTCGACTTTCGCAAACGCCTTGCGCAGGCGATTGATGTCCTGGTGGTGATGGAAGGGATTGCCGCCGGCCCAGTAGACGAGGCGGATATCCGGATAGATGCGCGTCTCGCCGTTGTAGCGATAGGTGCTACCGGGATTGAGCAGCATGTCGGCGATGCGCGCCACGGGAATGAAATCGCGGACAGCGTTGCGGCCCTGCCCCAGTGTCGGCCCCGGCACGTCGTTGACTCGGCGGCCATAATAGCCGATCGCCCCCAACGAATAGGCGTAGCCGCCGCCGGAGAGGCCGATCTGGCCGAGCGCTGCCGCCAGCACCATGCCCATCCACACCGGCTGCTCGCCATGCTCGGCGCGCTGGAGCGAATGAGAGACGGTGATGAGCGCACGCTTGCCGGCGAGCCGGCGCGCCAGCTTGCGGATCGTATCCGCGTCGATGCCGCAGATCGCGGCGGCCCATTCGGCGTGCTTGGGTTGGCCGTCGCTGTCACCGGTGAGATAGCGCAGGAAGACGGGCCATCCCTCGGTGTAGCGATCGAGAAACGCCTGATCGTGCAGGTTCTCCGCGACCAGCGTATGAACAATGCCGAGCATCAGCGCGGTGTCCGTGCCGGGCACGCACGTCATCCACTTCGCGCCGGCCTCGACGGGCAGGTCTTCGCGCAGAGGGCTCATCAGGATGAACTCGCAGCCGCGGCGGCGCGCAGCTTCCATCGCGCCGCGCTCGACATGCTTGCTGATCGAGCCGCCGGCGACCATCGAGTTCTTCAGCGCCATGCCGCCGAACGCCAGCACAATGTCGGTGTCGGCCGCGATCTGCTCCCAGGTGACGTTGCGCTTGGTGATGTCCTCGTAACCGCAGAGGATCTGCGGCAGCAGCACCGAGGACGCGCCGGAGGAATAGGAGTTCACCGAGCGCACGTAGCCGCCCAAGGCGATGTTGAGGAAGCGATGCACCTGGCTCTGGGCGTGGTGGAAGCGGCCCGCGCTTGACCAGCCATAGGAGCCGCCGAACACCGCGCCGGGGCCGCGCGTGTCACGGATGCGTGCCAGCTCGTCGCCGAGCAGATCGAGCGCCTTCTCCCAGCTCACGGAGACGAATTCGTCGCGGCCGCGGCGATGATCGGGACCAGGACCGCGTTCGAGCCAGCCGCGGCGGATCGCGGGTTGGGTGATGCGCGCCTGATGGCGCAGCGCGCCGGGAAAATTGTCGATGATGCGGTTCGGATCGGGATCGCCCGCATACGCCCTGACCTCGAGCCCGGCCTCGCCTTGACGTGCCGAGAACACACCCCAATGCGAGGTGTGCGGCTTGAAGCCGTCGGACAGGTCGAGGCCCGGGTCGGGGAAGCCAATCGTATCGTCCATCGTCGCATTCCTTGTTCCGGTTGCGGCACTGTCCCGGCCGCACCGATGTCATCCAGGTAGCAGTATAGCGATCCGCTCTTCGATGTCGTCGGGTCAGGGCCGGCGAAAATGCCGGGCGCTCGTGCAAGGGCAGCTTGACGAAGATTCGCGGGGACGACCGGTGGCGATTTTTCGACCAATTTGTGCTTTTATTGTCAACGTCTTAGCGGTCTGCATTCAGAGCCGCGCGGGCCGCCTTCCGGCAAGACTTTTCCGGCAAGACTTGGCGCGAGATCTCTTGCGACGACACTGACATTGAAATGTGCGATATCCCGGCCCGTCACTCAGCAACATCGGTCCCATCATGATCAAGCGCGTCTTGCCCTACGAAGGTCTGCTCCACGAAGTGGTCGAGCATCATGGCGTGCTTTACATCGGTGGAATCGTCCCCGAGGACACGAGCCTCGACATGTCCGGCCAGGCAAACGACGTCCTCGCGCAGTTAGGGCAGTTGCTCAAGACCCTCGGATCCGATCTGAGCAACGTCTTGCAAGTGACCATCTACATGACGAGCCTCAAGGAAAAGGCAGAGTTCAACGCGGCCTGGAAAGCGCATTTTGCAGACGCTCATCTGCCGGCGCGCGCCGCGATCGGCGTGGCCGATCTCGGTCCCGGTGTCAAACTCGAGATCACGGCCATCGCCGCTCGAGGATCATCAAGTCTGGATGCGTAACCTGGTGCGGTTGAGGCAAGTCGAATCAGGAGGCGGCCGCTTGGTACAGGCACTCACGTAACCAAGCATGAGCGCCGTCCTCCTGATTGCGCGGATGCCACAGCGCAACGATGCGTGCCGGCGGCAAATCGAGCGGCGGCGGCGTGAGATCGAGCTCGTGGGAAAATCGCATCAGAAAACGCCGCGGAAGAGTACATATGCAGTCGCTGTGGGCAAGGATGACCGGCGCCAGCGCATAGGTTTGAATCGAGACGGCGACTCGTCGGGAACGTCCGAGCGCAGCCAGCGCATCGTCGACGAGGCCTGAGAAGCCGCCGCCGTCGGCAGAGATCAGCAGATGATCGAGCGCACAAAAGCGATCAAGATCGAGCGCGCCGTTGCCGCGGGGATGACCCTTGCGCTGGGCGGAGAGGAAGCTGTCCTCGAAAAGCGGGCGCTGCATCAGATCGCCGTGTGCCCCATCAGCCCCCGTCACCAGAATGTCGATCTCGCCCCGCTCAAGACGATCGACGACGTCGCGCGTAGGATGGACAAAGGCCAGCCGCGCCCGTGCAGCCGTGGCGGTCAACCGCGCGACGAATCCGGGCGCCAGCGTCACGGCTGGATTCTCATGGATGGCAACGACAAAGGTGCGCTGGCTGCGGGCAGGGTCGAATACGGCCGGTCCCTCGACCATGCGACGGAGCTTGCCGAGCACGTCTGCCAGCTCCGCCTGCAGCTCCACCGCTCTCGTCGTCGGCACCACGCCGCGGCCCGCCGCCGCCGGCACGAACAACGGGTCGGCAAAGACCTGTCGCAGCCGGTTCAACCGAGCCGAGAGCGCCGGCTGGCCGATGTTCAGGCGCGACGCCGCACGCGTGACGTTCCGCTCGCGTAGCAGAGCCTCCAACGCGAGCAACAGGCCAAGGTCGATCTCGGCGAGATCGGTGTCGTCGGGCAGCCGACCTGGACCGTGTTCCGCATCCGGCATCGGTCCTCCTCCGTTCAAGGCACATGATCGCGGCCGGACGAGCCGCGATGAGAGAGGTAAAGCCAAAATGGCGGTCTGAAAAGCTCGGCTGACAGCCTTTCGATATCGACGCGGTCGATGGGACCTATCGAGCCCACGGCCCTCCTCGCGGCATGGTGCGCTTCGTACTTCACGGTCACGGCGGCGCCGGCAATCAGGCCGGCTCAGCCACGACCTGGAGTGGAGGACCTTGATGACGCAAGCGACGAAAACCTATCGCGTTGGCGATGCAGCCGTCACGCGGATCGATGAATTGCGGCTTGCCGCATTCAAGTTCGGCGCCCTCTATCCTGACGCCGAGCCGGATGCTCTTGAGCGCCATCGCGACCGGCTCGAGGCGGGCTCGTTCGATCCTGCGACCGGCACCTTCATTCAGAGCATCCACAGCTGGCTGGTCAAAACCCCGCACCACACGATTCTGATCGACACGGCAACCGGCAACGACAAGAACCGGCCCGACATCCCGCCGCTCCATCGTCTGAACGAGCCCTTCCTGGCGCGGCTGGCCGCGGCGGGCGTCACCCCGGAACAGGTGGACTACGTCCTGCTCACGCATGTCCATGCTGACCACGTCGGCTGGAACACGCGCCTGGTCGACCGTCGCTGGATTCCGACATTCCCGAATGCGACCTACGTCTTCTCCGGGATCGAGCAGGCATATGGCGAGCGCCTCGCGGCGGGCGCGGAGCCCACAGGGGCAGCCCGCCCAGACCCGGCGCTCGGCCCGGCGGCGCGCAAGCCGGCCGATCGCGTCTATGACGACAGTGTGCGGCCCGTGATCGAGGCCGGGCTTGCCCAGCTCATCTCCGTGAATGGTGAGGAGGTCCTCGACGGCGTCTCCTTCATTCCGACGCCCGGCCACAGTATCGATCACGCGTCGATCCGTCTCGTATCCCGCGGCCAGCAGGCGCTTTTTGCCGGCGACGTGATGCACCATCCGTTGCAGGTGTATGAGCCTTCGCTCAATTCCTGCTTCTGCGAATTCCCCGAGGCCGCCTTGCGCTCGCGCGCCAGCGTCCTGGAGGACGCAGCCGAGCGTGGCGCAACCGTCTTCACCACCCATTTCGCACAATCGTCCGTCGGACGCATCGACCGTCGCGGCGATCGCTTCGCCTGGCAATTCATCTGATCAAGGAGACCGACCATGGACCAGAAAACTTACGCGCAGGCAGACGTATCCGACATCGTGGTCGAGGATCTCATGATCCCGAGCGACACGGCCGGCATTTCGCTTCACTTGCGCAACAAGCGACAAGCGATGCACACGACGTTTTCCTCCGAGCGAACCATCCTGATGATGCATGGCGCGACCTATTCGTCGGAAAGCCTGTTCGATGCGCCGCTCGGTGGCATCTCCTTCATGGATTATCTCGCCGGGCACGGCTACGACGTCTTTGCACTCGACGTGCGCGGCTATGGCGGATCGACGCGTCCGCCCCAAATGGACGCGCCGCCCGAGGACTCAGAGCCGCTCGTGCGCACCGAGGTGGGCGTGCGCGATCTCGCCAGCGCAGTTCATTACATTCTGAAGCAGCGCAAAATCATGCAGCTCAATCTGGTCGCCATGTCCTGGGGCGGCTCTGTGGCCGGCGCTTACACGGCGGGCAATCACGACAAGATCGTAAAGCTCGCGCTGGTCGCGCCGCTGTGGCTGCTGAACGGCCCGGCTCCGATCGATGCGGGCGGCCGCCTTGGGGCCTATCGCAACGTCCCTGTTCTGGACTTCAGGGAGCGCTGGCTTTCGGCAGCGCCGGAAGCAGCGCGATCAAGTCTAATTCCGGCAGGCGGCTTCGAACTCTGGGCGAACATCTCGCTCGCGACGGACCCGCAGGCCGGCGCAGGAGCTCGTCCGCTCATGCGTGCCGTGAACGGCCCGATCCTGGACATCCGCGAGTACTGGGCCGCCGGCAAGGCCCTTTACGACGCCAGCGACATTCGCGTGCCGGTGCTCCTGGTTCACGCCGAATGGGACCGGGACGTGCCCATCAGCTCGGCGCAGGACTTCTTCCTCTCGCTGAAGCACGCGCGATATCGGCGATGGGTCGAGATCGGCGAAGGCACGCACATGGTTCTGCTGGAGAAGAACCGGTTGCAGGCGTTCGACGCGATCAACCAGTTTCTCTCGGAACAGTATGAGCATGAGTAGCGCGATCGAGCGCTCCTCGCGCTTCCGGTTCCCTAATCGTCCGATCCCTGAGGACGATCGCATGCGCCGTCTACTGTTCCGGAACCGTTTGACCGTTGGTCCCTCCGAACTTCCGGGCGCATGCTGGGCAGACAAACAATGACCTGTATGGAGTGAAACTATCAAAGTTTAATGCGCTCTGTCGTTTTCATCGATCAGATTGGGGACGGGTTCTGAGTTGTCAGGCGACCAATGCAGGCAGGATTTGCGTTCTCCAAGCTCGCCGACCGGTTGGCGAGCCTCACTCCCGTAACGGCCGACGATCTCCACCTGCTCGCGGACATGGCAAGCACAATCGCGCATCTCAGTTCGCGTCAGGCCGTTTTGCGGCATGGCGACGATGCCACCCAGTGCTGTCTGCTCCTTCAGGGATATCTGTCGTGGCAGGATGCAGAGAGTGCGGACGGGCAGATCACGTCAATCCATGTTCCCGGTGACATCGCCGATCTACACACGCTTTATCGTCCTCGTATTGACGGCAACCTGATCGCGCTCGGCCCTGCCATCGTCGCTCTCGTGCCACACTGCTTCTTTCACGATTTGTCCGCGCGTTCGCCCGCGATGTCTCGCGCACTGCTGCTGATGCTGCTCACCAGCCACGCCATTCAGCGCAACTGGACGGTGAACCTGGGTAGCCGTGATGCATTGACGCGCGTGGCGCATCTGCTGTGCGAGATCACCACCCGGCTGCAAAGCGTCGGCTTGGCGAGAGATCTCAGGCTGCCGTCACCCTTTACCCAATCGGACCTTGCGGCAGCATGCAGCATCTCCCCGGTCCACGCCAACCGCACGATTCAGGAACTGCGACGATGCAATCTCCTGCAATGGCAGGGTAAGACGGTAACGATCACGGACTGGCCGGGGCTCGTGCGGCTCGCAAGATTCGATCCGACTTACCTGGGCATTCAGTCCAGCCGCGACGATGCGTCGTCCTCGCGTCTCAAACCACTTACGGCGGACCTTGCGCTCGCTTGAGCTCCTTTCGGACGACACCCTGGAGACTTGCAGAGTGTGCAATCAGAGCCTCCCGCACCTCTCCGAGGACGTCATCCCAATTGCCTAGTGTCCTCTGATGAAACAGCCGCAGGCTCGGATACCAAAGGGAGTGGGACTCGGATGACGGCCAGCGCCAGTCGCAATCCGCATGCAACAAGACCCACGCGTCACGGCCGAGTGCTCCCGCGAGATGGGCCACCATGGTGTCGACGCAAATGAGCAGATCGAGCCGCCGGAGGAGATGACCGAGAACAGTAATGTCAGGCGTACTGACGTCTCTCGCGCCGATCTCTGCCAGGTCGCGCGTTCGGGCCCCGCGTTGCAGTGAGCAGAGCGTCACGCCGGGAACGGCAAGATGCCCTAACAGGGACGGCGGGATGGTCCTTCGCTTGTCCCAGTTGCCGACTTCCCAAACCAGACCGACGGCAAGGCCTCGTGGCAGTGGTGGCGCAACCCTCGGCGGCAGCGATACGTAAGGTCCACGCATCTCGACGTGCTCCCGCCCCACCCGTATGGCATGCGGCACCTCCATGATTTCGATATCGACCTCGAAGTCGATGTCAGGTGCACCGTCATGGAGCGCGAAGACCCGATCGACGCCAGCCGCTCGCTCGACCAGCGGCAAAAGCTCGCCCTGGCACCAGACGGTGACGCGGCGCGCGACGTCACGAAGCGGCCGCATGAAGCGCAGGAACTGGATGGTGTCGCCGAGCCCGTGGTAGCAGCGGACCAGCACATGCTTCCCCCTCAGGTCCTCACCACGCCAGATCCGCTGGAGATGACGCGGCCCGGTGTGCTTGGGTGGATACGCAAGCATCGCCAGATCGCGGTCGCTGATCGCCCAGGCGCGTTCGAAGTCGCCTGCCCGCATCGCCTCCGTCCAACCGCCCGACACGCCCGGTGATCCGATCAACGACGCACGAATTTGTGAAAACGACTGACCTTGCCGTCCTTGGTGCGGTCCTGATGAAGGAACGCGATGCCGGTCTCGTCAAACTTGGCGAAGAATTCGTCCCAACTGATCCGGTCGAGCCCTGTGTCGGGCGGATCGAAATCGATGCGCAGGATTCCGGCGTGTCCGTCCTCCTCGGTAGCCTTGACCGTCGCGGGCTTTCCCCCGCGCTCCTCCGCCCATTTCCGGATGACGTCGTGGCTGGTGGTCTGCTGGGCTTCGCTGGTTTGTGATGATGACATGTGACACCTCGATGGCTGACAAAGAGCGAGCGACGCATAGGTCGTCGCGTCAGACTGTTCGCCGTGAACGCCGGACGGGAGGATTTGTTCTTTCGTGGTGTGGGGCTCTCTCGGAGCATCATCTTCTTCATCTTCATCATGGAAGCTTTTCGTTCCCGCCAAACGGCCTCGAATTCTATCCCAGGTTAAGCGCGCTAAATTTTTTTGGCCGGAATCTGACGTGAGGCGGACTTAGTGGGGTGAGTTCAGGAACGAACATACGTTCCTCACGTTCGCCGACGTACTTACGTCAACACAGTACGTCTTCAACACTGCATGCCTTAACGCTGCACGTCTTCCGGAGGGCCTCGATCCATGCATTCTCGTCTTCAGGACAGGCGGCGCGTGCGCGTCGGCATCGTCGGTGTCGGCAATTGTGCGAGCTCCTTCGTTCAGGGGCTCTCCTACTACCGGGACGCCAAATCGAATGAGCCGGTGCCTGGGCTGATGAACGCCGATCTCGGCGGCTACCACATCAGCGACATTCAGGTCGCGTCGGCCTTTGACGTCCATGCCGGCAAGGTCGGACGCGACGTGGCCGAGGCGATCTTCGCAGCACCGAATAACACGCACCGCTTCTCCGACGTCGCGCCCACTGGGATCATGGTCCAACGCGGCCCGGTCATGGACGGCGTCGGCCATTATCTCAAGGACGACGTCCCGATTGCGGATGTGCCGGAAGCCGACGTCTCCGAAGTGCTCGCGACCTCGCGCACGGACGTGCTTGTGTCCTATCTTCCCGTCGGCTCGCAGCGTGCGAGCGAATTTTACGCCGCGCGCGCGATCGAGGCCGGCTGCGGCTACGTCAATTGCATCCCGGTCTTCATTGCCTCGAATCCGGACTGGCGGCGGCGTTTCGAGGATGCAGGCCTGCCGATCGTCGGCGACGACATCAAGAGCCAGGTCGGCGCCACCATTCTGCACCGTGTGCTCGCCAATCTCTTCCGCGAACGCGGCGTGCGGCTGGACAGAACCTACCAGCTCAATGTCGGCGGCAACACCGATTTCAAGAACATGCTCGAGCGCGAGCGGTTGACGTCGAAGAAGATCTCCAAGACCCAGGCCGTGACCAGCCAGTTCGACGTGCCCATGGATGCCGACAACATCCATGTCGGCCCGAGCGACCATGTGCCGTGGCTGACCGACCGCAAGCTGGCCTTTATCCGCCTGGAGGGCACGACGTTCGGCGGTGTGCCCTTGAGCGCGGAAGTCAAGCTTGAGGTCTGGGACTCCCCGAACTCGGCGGGTGTCGTAATCGACGCGGTCCGCTGCGCAAAGCTTGCCATGGACCGCGGGCAGGCCGGCGCGCTGACGGGCCCCTCGAGCTATTTCATGAAGTCGCCGCCTCAGCAGTTCACGGACGAAGAGGCCGGGCGACGGACGCGCGCCTTCATCGACGACAAGGCGTATACCTGATGGCGAAGATCATTCATCTGATCCGCCATGGGCATCATGCCCTGCTCGGCCGCACGCTCTGTGGCCGGATGAAGGGCGTAGAACTCGATGATCTCGGCTGCAATGAAATCGCGCGATGCGCCGATACCTTCACGCCGCCGCCGAGCATGGTGCAGTCGAGCCCGCAGCGGCGCTGCATGCAGTCGGCCTGCATCCTGGCGGCGCGTTTCGGCTTGCCGGTCGAGATCGTGCCGGCACTCGACGAGCTCGACTACGGCGAATGGACCGGTCTGTCGTTCGAGGCGCTCGCCCGGGACCCCGGATGGTCGCGCTGGAACGAACAACGCGGAACGAACCGCCCGCCGGGCGGCGAAAGCATGCGGTCGCTCCAGAGGCGCGTCGTCGCCCATCTGGACCAGCTGCGCAATGATCATGGTAGCGGCACCGTCGTCGTCGCCGTCAGCCATGCCGAACCGATCCGCGCGGCGCTGCTGCATTATTCCCGGAAAGAGCTCGACGACTTTCTCTCGATCGAGATCGACCCCGGCAGCGTCAGCACCCTCAGCGTGGACAATCGCGGAATCAAGATCACCGGGATCAATCAGCGGGTGCCAGCGTGAAGATCGTCATTTTCGGCCTGACAATTTCCTCGTCCTGGGGCAACGGTCACGCCACCTTGTGGCGAGGGCTTTGCAAGCATCTCGCGCGAGCCGGCCACAGCGTCGTTTTTTTCGAGCGCGACGTGCCCTATTACGCCGGGGCGCGGGATTTGCACGAACTGCCCGGCGGGCAATTGCGACTGTTTTCGAACTGGGACGATGTGCTTCCTTTGGCGCGCAGCGACATTCGTGAGGCCGATGTCGCGATCGTGACCTCCTATTGTCCCGACGCGATCGCCGCGACGGAGCTCGTCCTGTCTGAGGGCCGTGCGGTGCCCGTGTTCTACGACCTCGACACGCCGGTCACGCTGGCGAAGCTCATAGACGGCGAGGCCGTTCCCTATATCGGGCCGCGCGGCCTGCGGGATTTCGCCCTGGTCCTGAGCTTCACCGGCGGTTCCCGCATCTGCGACGAATTTCGCGACAGGCTCGGCGCCGGCAATGTCCGTCCGCTCTACGGCCATGTCGATACGGACATCCATCGGCCCGTGCCGTCGCAGCCGCATTACCGTGCGGATCTGTCCTATCTCGGCACGTATTCGCAGGATCGCCAGCGCGCGCTCGAGGCTCTGTTCGTCGAACCCGCACGTAACAGGCAGGATCGGCGCTTCCTGATCGGGGGTGCACAATACCCGGAAGATTTTCCCTGGTCGCCGAACATCTACTTCGTGCAGCACTTGCCGCCGTCGGAGCACGCGTCGTTCTTTGCGTCGTCCCGGCTGACACTCAACGTCACGCGCCGCGCCATGGCGGAGATGGGCTGGTGTCCCTCCGGCCGCCTGTTCGAAGCCGCGGCCTGCAAGGCCCCGCTGCTCAGCGACGACTGGCCGGGACTCGATGAATTCTTTGTACCCGAGCAGGAGATCCTGATCGCACGCGATGCGAAAGACACGCTTGCCGCGTTGACGATGGCCAACGCCGAGCTTCAGCACATGGCCGGGCGCGCATATGAACGGACCATGGATCAGCACACATCCGACAAGCGCGCAGCCGAACTGATTTCGCTGCTCGAGCAGACGGCATCCCTCGGTGCGCGCCGACAGCAACCCGAGGAGGCCTGATCATGTGGGGTATCGTTCCGGCCGCGGGCCGCGGCAGCCGCATCCAGCCGCTCGCCTTCTCCAAGGAGTTGCTTCCGGTCGGAAGCCAACGGGACGACGGCATCGACCGTCCGTGCGCCGTCTCCGAATATCTGCTGGAGCGGCTGATCCTTGGAGGTGCGGACAAGATCTGCTTCGTGATCTCGCCCGGCAAATCGGACATCCTCGAATATTTCGGCGATCATTATGGCAGTGCCCAGCTCGCCTATGTCGTGCAGCCCGATGCGTCGGGGCTGTGCGATGCCGTGTTCAGGGCGGGCACGGTGGTTGGCCGCGACGAAGACATCCTGGTCGGACTTCCGGATACCGTCTGGTTCCCAAAGGCGGCCCTGCAGGCATTGCCGGCCGCTGACCTGTCGTTTCTGCTGTTTCCAGTCGAGCACCCCGAGTTCTTCGATGCCGTCGTGCTCGACGGCGATCGCGTCACGGAGATCCAGGTCAAGCAGCCGGATGCAGCATCAAAATGGATATGGGGCGCCTTCAAGATGTCCGGCAACGGATTTCGCGAGCTCCAGTCACTGTGGACGAAGCGCGAGCGCCGGGATGAATATTTCGGGACGCTGGTCAATGCCTACATCGCGGCCGGCGGCCAGGGTCTCGGCGTCAAGGCCGGCGAATCCTATGTCGACGTCGGCACCATCGACGGCTACCGGACGGCAATGGCGTTGCTCGCGGAAAGCTCCGCCGGGAACGGACGCTCTCGACTGCTGGCCGGCGGTTCGCCGGAGGCAGCCCGCCCGGCCCACGCAATGAACAATGGAGTGACCGCATGAGCAGAGGCGCCCTCTCCCGCGAGGAAATCCGCCAGCGCGTCGATGCGCTCGGGCCATGGTTTCACAACCTGGACCTGAACGGCGTGCCGACAGCGCCTTCACACTTTCTCGGCGACTACCCCAACGTGAAATGGCGACGCTTCTCCGGGATCATTCCGGACCGCCTCGAAGGCAAGACCGTGCTCGATATCGGCTGCAATGCCGGCTTCTACGCCATGGAGATGAAGCGGCGCGGCGCCGAGCGCGTCC
Organism: Bradyrhizobium sp. WSM471; assembly: GCF_000244915.1. NCBI lineage: Bacteria > Pseudomonadati > Pseudomonadota > Alphaproteobacteria > Hyphomicrobiales > Nitrobacteraceae > Bradyrhizobium > Bradyrhizobium sp. WSM471. The sequence goes on from NZ_CM001442.1 coordinate 5,939,300, forward strand.
TCGGCCTGGACACTGACGACGAATATCTCGCGCAAGCCCGCTTCGCGGCCGAGGTGAACGGGCTCAGGATCGAATTCCGCAAGATGTCAGCCTACGATGTCGGACAGCTCCGCGAAAAGTTCGATCTCGTGATCTTCATGGGCGTGCTCTATCACCTGCGGCACCCTCTGCTGGCACTCGACCTGATCCACGAGCACGTCGCCGGCGATCTCCTGCTGTTCCAGTCGATGCAGCGCGGCGACAGCCGCGTGGATCCCCTTGACAAGAACTACGACTTCTGGACCACCGATCAGTTCGATTCCCCGGGCTATCCAAAGCTGCACTTCATCGAGAACAAATATGCCGACGACCCCACCAATTGGTGGGTGCCGAACCGCGCTTGCGCCGAAGCCATGCTGCGCAGCGCCGGCTTTGCGATCGCAGCGCATCCGGAAGAGGAAGTCTATCTCTGCAAGCGGGTGACAAGGCCGCCGGTGGAAGGTCCGGTCGATCCGTCGCGGGAGACCGGCCGATGATCGAAGCCGCCAAGATCTGGAACGAGCCCAACAACAAGTCGCACTGGGATATCCTGATCGATCCGGATTGGACCATGTTCGCGAGCCTGGCGCTCGCTGCGGGAAAGGCGATCCGCAGCGCGCATCCCACGCTCCCGCGAGTGCTTGGCGGCATATCGCCGATTGATCCGTCCTTCATACGCAACATGCAGGCGCGCGGCGTGCTCGATCAAGTCGATGCCGTGGCCGTGCACGGCTTTCCGCTGGACTGGAACTTGTGGCAGATCGCGGAATGGCCGGCCAAGCTCGACGAGATCAAGGCGGTCACCCCGCTGCCGGTTTGGGTAACGGAGGTGGGAGTCTCGTCTTTCGGCGCCGAGGAGGTGCAGGCTTGGGGACTGACCCGAACGGCGGAGTTGTTGATCGGCCGCGCTCCGCGCATTCACTGGTACAGCCTCTACGATCTGCCTTCGAGTTGGGAGGCCACAACCCGGCACAAGGAGGCTGAAGGTTCGTCCTACTACAGGCATTTTCACATGGGCCTGCTACGCGAGGACGGAACGCCGAAAGCCTCGGCGGACCTGTTCGCCCAATATGCACCTGCGATGGGCCTGTGCCAGTGGTTTCACTTCGAGGACCACCGCCTCGATGACGCCGTGCGCTGGATGCGCCGGCTCGGCGTGCAGCATCTCAGGACCGGCCTGTCCTGGGCCGACAGCTTCCGTCCCAATGCACTCGACTGGTTCGATCGGCAGATGGACGCGCTGGCCGAGTTTCAGGTCACAGTGACCTTCTGCTTCACCCCGGAACATCGGGGTATCGAGCCTCATCACACCAGCCCGCCGCTCGACGTGAACGAGTTCGCGGATTTCTGCGCACAGATGGTCGAACGCTATTGCGTGAAAACCGGGCTGGCGCCGTCCGCAGCGTCTTCGCGTCCGGCCATTTCGGAGCCGACATGCGTGCCCTGATCCTGGTGATGGACTCCGTCGGGATCGGCGCCGCGCCCGATGCCATCAGTTACGGCGACGAGGGTGCCGATACCGTCGGCCACATTGCTGACATGTGCATGGCCGGAAATGCCGACGGACCACGCCGGGAAGGGCCGCTTCGGCTTCCCAATCTGGTTGCGCTCGGCCTTGGCCAAGCTTGCCGTCTCGCCACCGGGCGCGTGCCGCCGGGGCTCGATGGCCGTCCTGAGCATGCGCGATTTGGCTGCGCGAGCGAGATCTCCAAAGGCAAGGACACGCCATCCGGCCATTGGGAGATCGCCGGCGTGCCAGTCCCATTCGACTGGGGCTATTTTCCAAGAGCCAAGCCCTGCTTCCCGCGCGACCTGACGGAGAGCCTGTGCGAACAGGCTCGATTGCCCGGCATCCTCGGGAACTGTCACGCCTCCGGCACCGAGATCATCGCAGAATTCGGCGAGCTTCACATCAGGACGGGCGAACCGATCTGCTATACGTCGGCCGACAGCGTGTTTCAGATCGCAGCGCACGAGCAGACGTTCGGACTCGAACGCCTCTATGAGGTCTGCCGCGTTGCGCGCCGACTGGTCGATCCCCTCAACATCGGGCGCGTCATCGCACGTCCGTTCATCGGCACGTCGGCAGGTGACTTCAAGCGGACAGCGCACAGGAAGGACTTTTCCGTCCCGCCGCCGGAGCGGACGATCCTCGATCTCGCCGAAAGCGCGGGCCGCGACATCGTCACGATCGGCAAGATCGACGACATCTTCGCCCATCGCGCGACCGGGAGGAACCTGCGCGGCGATGGCAACCAGGCGCTGTTCGATGCCACGCTCGATGGGCTGGCCTCCCTCGCAGAGGGCGGCATGCTCTTTGCAAATTTCATCGATTTCGACACGCTGTACGGCCATCGCCGAGATGTCGCGGGCTATGCAGCGGCGCTGGAAACCTTCGATACCCGCGTTCCGGATCTGCTGAACCGCCTGCGCGACGATGATCTCCTGATCGTCACGGCCGATCATGGTTGCGACCCGACATGGAGCGGTACCGATCATACGCGGGAACAGGTGCCGATCCTGGCGTGGAGCGCGCGGTCGACTTCTCCGATCGGCAAGCGCGACGGATTTGCGGACATCGGCGCGACGGTCGCGAGCCATCTCGACCTGCAGGCGCCGGTTCACGGCGCGCAATTCTAGTTGGCTGCATCCGGCAGATTCACCTGGGTTATTGATCCAGGTTAGAGAAATATTCGTTTGTAGGTTTCGCAGGAACGAACATTCCTTGCATCGCTTCTAATTCCAAATGTGACTGGCGCGCCGGTCGCCCGACCAGAACAGCAGCGCGCTTTCATTCTCATCAAGGATTGATCCCGCAGGATCGATCTCACGGCGGCACGGAGCGGTGAATGACGCGAGTATTGATCACTGGAGGTGCGGGATTCATCGGATCGCATGCAGCCGACGCGCTGCTGGCGGCCGGCTATGAAGTCCGCCTACTCGACAATCTCTCGCCGCAGGTCCACGGAGGCAACCGCCAGCGTCCCGCCTATCTTGCCAAAGACGCGGAGCTCGTCGTCGGTGATGTCACCGACGCTCGCGCGGTCGAGCATGCGTTGCGCGGCACCGACATGGTCCTGCATCTCGCATCAGCAGTCGGCGTCGGCCAGAGCATGTACGACATCGAACCCTATGTCAGAACCAACGAGCTCGGTACCGCCGTGCTGTTGCAAACACTATCCAAACGCCCGGTCGCGCGGCTCGTGGTGGCCTCGTCCATGAGCATTTACGGCGAAGGCCTTTACCGGAGCGCCGATCAGAGCGTGGTCGCCTGCGAGGAGCGGGCGGTCGAGCAGCTTCGCCGCGGCGATTGGGAGCTACGCGATGCAGCCGGCAACCCGCTCGATCCCGTCCCTACGCCGGAGACAAAGCAGCCTTCGCTGAGCTCGATCTATGCGCTCAACAAATATGCGCAGGAGCGCATGTGCCTGATCACGGGAAAGGCTTATGGCATCCCGACCGTGGCGCTACGCTTCTTCAATGCGTTCGGGCCGCGTCAGGCCCTGTCCAATCCGTATACCGGCGTGCTGGCCATCTTTGCCGCCCGGCTGCTCAACGGCCGCCCTCCCCTCGTCTTCGAGGACGGCCGGCAGCGCCGCGACTTCGTCCATGTGCATGACGTCGCCCGCGCCTGTCGGATGGCGCTGGAGGCGGAGCACGCGCAGGACGTCTTCAACGTCGGCTCGGGCCAGAGTCGCACCATTCTGTCGGTCGCGGAGGATCTGGCCGAAGTCATGGGGCGCCGCGACATTGCGCCCGAGCTGACGCGGAAATATCGCGCCGGGGATATCCGACACTGTTTCGCCGACATGGGAAAATCCCGCGACGTGCTCGGCTTCGAACCTCGCGTCGCATTCAGGGACGGGCTCGAAGAGCTGGCGGAATATCTCGCCGACCAGATCGCCGACGATCAGGCGGAGCGAGCCACCAGGGAGCTGCAGCAACGAGGATTGGTCGCGTGATGAGTGAACGAGACAACAGACCCGTCCTGATCACCGGCGGCTGCGGGTTTATCGGCTGCAACCTCGCGGACCGTCTCGCGGAGCGCGGCGAGCCGGTGCTGATCCTGGATAATCTCGCCCGCGCCGGCGTGCGGGAGAATGCGCAGTGGCTGAAGTCCCGGCATGGCGACCGGGTCACAATCACCGTGGCCGATATTCGCGAGCCGATCCCGGTGATCGACGCCGTACGCGAAGCCCGCGCCGTGCTGCATTTGGCCGCCCAGGTCGCCGTCACCGACAGCGTGAGCGATCCGGCGGGCGATTTCGAGATCAATGCGCGTGGCACATTGAACGTGCTCGAAGCCGTGCGGCTCCACAACAACGCCGCGCCGATCGTGTTCGCCTCGACCAACAAGGTCTATGGACGCCTGATCGACGATGGCGACATCGCGCTCACCGGCCGCCGCTACACGCCGACAAGCGGCCTGCTCGCCGCCGGCATCTCGGAAAATGCGCCGCTCGACTTCTACAGCCCCTATGGATGCTCCAAGGGAACGGCGGATCAATACGTCCACGACTATGCGCGGGTCTACGGCCTCCAGACCGTGGTGATGCGCATGAGCTGCATCTATGGGCCCCGTCAATTCGGCACCGAGGATCAGGGCTGGATCGCGCATTTCCTGCTGAGCGCCATCCGCAACAAGGAGCTGACGATCTATGGCGACGGCCATCAGGTCCGCGACGCCCTTCACGTCTCCGACGCGGCCTCGGCCTGGCTGGCCGTGCTCGATGGCATCGCGCTCGCCCGTGGACGCGTGTTCAATCTCGGCGGCGGTCCGGCCAACGCGATCAGTCTGTTGGAATTGATCGACCGCATCACCGGTCTGACCGGCCGCAAGGTGGCGTATCGCTTTGCCGATTGGAGGCCCGGCGATCAGCCCTGGTACGTCACCGACACGCGCGCGCTCTCCAGCGCGCTCGGCTGGGCGCCTCAGATTTCGTTCGCAGACGGCCTCCGATCCCTTCACAGCTGGCTGCACGGCCGGTTCGGATCGTCGCAAGGCAACCGCGAGGCGCTCGCATGACGCGTGTTGCCCTCATCAATCCAAACTGGGACTTTGGCGGCAGCATCTATTTTGGCTGCCGATCCCCTCATCTTCCGCTCGAGCTCGGGATCTCCGAGCACTACCTAAAGGCGGCCGGGCACAAGACGCTGCTGCTCGACGCCCACATGTTCGACCTTTCTCTCGCCGAGATCGAAGCCGAGCTGCGCGCGTTTGGCCCCGATCAGATCGTCATCACGACGGCACCGACCTATCTGTTCTGGCGCTGCGCCCCTCCCGAGCTCCGCGTTCCCCAAGAGCTTGCGATGGCGGTGCGCGAATTGGCTCCGATCCTCATCGCGGTGGGTCCCCACGGCTCGACTGTGCCAAAAGCGGCGCTTCGAAAGCTCGGCACCGACTTCATCGTGATGGGCGAGTGCGAGGCCTCCTTGCTGCGTCTGGCCAATGGCGAGCGGGATTTTCCGGGCCTGTGCTTCGCCGATGGCGCATCGCTCCGCGTCAATGGCGGCCCGCAGGCGGTCGCGTTCAAGGATCAGCCGCCGCTCGACTGGCCGGAGGAGATGATCCGGCGGCACCACCATCACCATCATCGTTTCGAAGCGGAGCCGCAGGCGCCTGGTGCCGAGGTCGAGTCGTCCAGGGGATGTCCGTACAATTGCACCTTCTGCGCCAAGGAGAACTTCCGCAACGCCTACCGCAAGCGGCCTGCCTCCATCGTTCTCGAAGAGATCGATGGCCTGCGTCATCAGGGCATCGAATATGTCTATTTCATCGACGAGATTTTCCTACCGAACGCGGAACTGCTGGAAGGGCTGACCACACGCGGGCTGAAGTTCGGGGTGCAGACCCGTATCGACCTCTGGAAGCCGGACATGCTGGCTCTGCTCGGCCGCGCCGGCTGCGTCTCGATTGAAGCCGGAATCGAGAGCCTGACCGTCGAGGGCCGCGCCGCGCTCGCCAAGAACTGCAAGATGACGACCGACCAGCTTGCCGAACGGCTGGTTGAAGCGCGCCGTCACGTTCCTTTCGTGCAGGCCAATTTGATCGAAGTCCCCGAGGACGATGACCCCATCGTGCAGCGCTGGCGCCGCACCATGCAGGATGCCGGCATCTGGGCCAACGATCCGGTCCCGCTGTATCCCTATCCCGGCTCGCCGGATTATCGAAAGCTGTGGGGCGAGCCCGACGATTTCGCCTGGGAGCGCGCGCACCGGCACTATCTCGCGATGTTCGATCAGTTCAGCGACGTGCAGAACGATCGCCCGGTCCCGCTCGAGGCTCTCGAACTGCAGGTGGCATCATGAGCCGCAGCTCGCAGCTCAGGATCCTGATGACGACCGATACCGTCGGAGGCGTCTGGACCTACTCGTCATCGCTTGCTTCGTCCCTTGCTGCGGAGGACGCCGACGTCACCCTGGTGACGACGGGTCCGCGCGCGCGAGCCGGCCAGCTTGAGATGCTCCGTGGCTCGCGGGTCCGCCTGATCGAAACGGACCTTGCACTCGAATGGCAGGACCCGGAAGGACGAGATCTGTCCCAGGCCAGGCGCGTCCTTGCGAAGCTCGAAGCGGGAATCCGGCCTGACGTCGTTCACCTCAATAGTTTTCGCGAGGCGACCTTCGCCTGGCGCGCTCCGGTGGTGGTCGTCGCGCATTCCTGCGCCAACTCCTGGGGGCTCGCCTGCCGCGATACGAGCTGGCTCGGCGAACCGAAATGGCGCGGCTACACCGAACGGGTGACGAACGCATTCGACACGGCACAGGCCTGGGTCACTCCCAGCCAATCCTTCCACGATGACATTGTGGAGATCTATCGGCCTCGCTCGCGCGGGCTCGTCATCTGGAATGGAATTAGCCCTCAGGGCCACGCGGGACGGAAGCAAGACATGATCTTTGCGGCGGGCCGGCTCTGGGACCGCGCCAAGAACATCGAGGTCCTGGCGGCTGCAGCGCCTGGGCTGGACTGGCCCGTTCAGGTCGCCGGGCCGGCGGATGAACGCCCTTCCGCTTCCGTCACCTGGCTCGGGCATTTGCCCCACGAAGCCATGCGCGCGCACTTGCAGCACGCCGCCATTTTCGCCAGCCCCGCGCTCTATGAGCCGTTCGGCCTCTCCGTTCTGGAAGCCGCGGCGGCGGGATGTGCCCTCGTCCTATCCGACATTCCCACTTTCAGGGAATTGTGGAGCGGGGCCGCGCTGTTCGTCGATCCCACCGACAGCAGGGCGCTGCATCGAGCACTCGCAGGTCTGTGCACCGACGATCGCGAGCGGGTGCGGCTGCAACGTGCCGCCTTTGAGCATTCCCTGACCTACTCGCTGACCCGAACCACGAGCGCCTATCTCAGCCTCTACGAGGAGCTGCTTGCCGTCAATCACGCGCCCGCCCCCATGGAGGTACGCGCATGAAATGTGTTCTGTTCTACCACGCGTTCACCTCCTGCTGGAACAACGGCAATGCCCATTTCCTGCGCGGCTATGCCCGCGAACTTCACGCGCTGGGTCATGAGGTCGTCGTGTTCGAGCCGATCGACGGCTGGAGCCGCTTGAATGCGATCCGCGAGGGTGGCAGTCAGACGATGGAGGACATTCCAATGCTGTTTCCCGGCATCGGTATCCGTCGCTACGACGCCTCCCTCGATCTCGATGAAGCGTTGCACGGCGCCGATCTCGTCGTCGTCCACGAATGGAATTCGCCTGATCTGATCGCGGACATCGGATCGAGACGGGCTCACGGCGCTCCGTTCACGCTGCTGTTCCACGACACCCATCATCGCGCCGTCAGCTCACCGGACGAACTTGCGCAATTCGACCTCGACGGCTTCGACGGTGTGCTCGCCTTCGGAGAGATCCTTCGTCAAATCTATCTGAAGCTCGGCTGGGCCGACCGGGCCTTCACCTGGCACGAGGCGGCCGACATCGCCCTGTACCATCCGCTGCCAGATATCGAGCGCACCGACGATGTCGTCTGGATTGGCAATTGGGGCGACGGCGAACGTAGCGCCGAGCTCAACGAATTTCTGGTCGAACCCGTGGCCGAGTTGAAGCTGCGCGCGGGGGTCTATGGCGTCCGCTATTCGGACGCGGCGCTCGCGACCATTCAGGCGGCAGGCATTCGGTATGGCGGCTGGCTGCCCGCACACTGGGCTCCCATTGCTTTCGCCGGCGCGCGCGCGACTGTCCACGTTCCCCGCGGCCCCTATGTCCGCTTGCTTCCGGGCATTCCAACCATTCGCGTCTTCGAAGCGATGGCGTGCGGCATTCCACTGGTCTCGGCCCCTTGGTCAGACGCGGAAGGCCTGTTCCCGGAAGGTGCCTATCTGAGCGCCGCTGACGGCACCGAAATGAAGCGGGCGCTTCGTACGCTGTTCGATGACCGGGAGTTATGGTCCGCTACCGTGGAGACCGGACTCCGGACAATCAAGGAGCGTCACACCTGCCGTCACCGGGCGGAGCAGCTAGTCGGCATCGTGCAGGACCTCAGGGCCTCAGGCCACGCCACACAGCCCTTGCGATATCTCGGAGCCTCCGCATGAAGATCTGCTTCTTCGGATCCAGCCTCGTCTCGTCCTACTGGAACGGTGCCGCCACCTATTACCGCGGCATACTGAAGGAGATTGCCGCCCTCGGCCACGACGTCACATTCTTCGAGCCCGATGCTTTCGAGCGCCAGGCCCATCGCGACATCGACGATCCCGACTGGGCGAAGGTGGTGGTCTACGCCGCAACGCCCGACGGCTGGCGAAGCTCGCTCGACGGAGCCGCACGGTCGTCCGACATGCTGGTCAAGGCCAGCGGCGTCGGTGTCTTCGATCGGGAACTGGAGAACGCGGTCGCCGAAATTCCGTCGAATGCAATGCGCATCTACTGGGACGTCGATGCCCCCGCGACGCTGGAGTCGGTGGCGGACAATCCAGACCATCATCTGCGCTATGCGATCCGGTCCTACGACATGGTTTTGACCTATGGCGGCGGCGATACCGTCGTATCCGCCTATCGCGGCATCGGCGCGCGCGACTGCGTGCCGATCTACAATGCGCTCGACCCCGCCACACACTTTCCAGCGCCGCCAAATCCACACTTCGCGTGCGATCTGAGCTTGCTGGCAAATCGCCTCCCTGATCGCGAGCAACGCGTGGAGCGGTTCTTTATCGATGTCGCACGCCAATTGCCGGAAAAGACGTTCCTGCTCGGTGGATCGGGGTGGGACTCCAAAGACACGCCAGCCAGTCTGCGCAAGGTCGGGCATGTCGGCACCGGCGACCACAACGCCTTCTTCGGCTCCGGTCTGGCCACGCTGAACGTCAATCGCGACAGCATGGCGCGCTACGGCTTCTCGCCGCCAACACGCGTGTTCGAAGCCATTGGTGCCGGAGCCTGCCTGATCACCGACCAGTGGGACGGCATTGATCATTTTCTCGAGCCAGATCGCGAGGTGCTGGTGGCCGCGAGCGGGGCGGAGGTCGCAGAGCATCTTGCCGCACTGCGCTCCGACCGGGCCCAGGCGATCGCAGCGCGCGCTCGTGCGCGCATTCTGAGCCATCACACCTACCGGCAGCGCGCGCGCCAGTTCAACGATCTCTTTGCCGCAAGCAATTCGCGAATCGAGGCAGCAGAATGAACCTCAATATCGTCGTCGTCGGTCTTTCGGTTACTTCGTCCTGGGGCAATGGCCATGCCACCACCTACCGCGCCCTGATCGAAGCCCTGGCACGACGAGGTCACCAGGTCACATTTCTCGAACGCGACGTCCCCTGGTATCGCGAGCATCGTGATCTTGCCAAGCCTTCCGCTTGGACCGTCGAGCTTTATCAATCCTTGAAGGACATCCCGCAGCGCTTCGGCAAGATGATCCGCGATGCCGATCTGGTGGTCATCGGTTCGTACGTACCCGACGGCATCGCGATCTCCGAATGGATCACGACTCACGCCCGGGGGATTACCGCCTTCTACGACATCGACACGCCGGTCACGCTTGCAAAGCTCGAGCAGGGCCTGGACTACCTGACCGCGGCGATGATCCCGCGCTTCGACCTTTATTTGTCCTTTGCCGGCGGCCCGGTGCCGGGCATGATCGAGGAGAACTATGGCAGTCCGCTAGCTCGGGTGCTGTATTGCAGTGCCGACACCGACATCTACGCGCCGCAACGCGCGGAGAAGAAATGGGCCCTGGGCTATCTCGGAACCTACAGCGAGGACCGGCAGCCGGTTCTGGAGCAGTTGCTGCTCGCCCCTGCTCGCACTCTGTCACGCGAGCAATTCGTCGTCGCCGGCGCGCAATATCCCGACGAGGTGGTCTGGCCCGCCAATGTCGCCCGGATCGAGCACCTCACGCCCAGACATCATCCGGGATTTTACGCAGAGCAACGCTTTACGCTAAACGCCACCCGTGCCGACATGCGCGCGCTCGGCTTCTCGCCCAGCGTTCGGCTGTTCGAAGCGGCCGCGTGCGGCACGCCCGTCATCTCGGACCGGTGGCCCGGAATCGAGACCGTCTTCGAGCCTTCCCGGGAAATCCTGCTCGCATCGAGCCCCCGCGACGTCATGGAGATCCTGCGCGACATGCCCGAGGAGCAAAGGCGCACGATCGCGCAAAACGCACGGCGCCGCGTTCTGGCCGACCACACCTCCGACCATCGCGCCCGGCAAGTGGAGACCTACTACGCCGAGGCATCGGTGCGTCGCCGCCGGAAAGCCCCGCAACTTCCCGCCTCGCGTCCCATGCAGGTCGCCCAAATCTGAAAGGCAGCACCATGACACTTCAGACCCGCATCAACGCGTCCCGCCGCTCTCCCACCGTTCTGGTGGCCGGCGGCGCCGGCTTCATCGGATCCCACCTCTGCGACGCGCTTCTGCAGCACGGCCACACCGTGATCTGCCTCGACAACCTGTTTACGGGAACGATCGACAACATCCGGCCGCTGCTCAATCATCCGAATTTTCGCTTCATCGAACATGACGTGCGCGATCCCGCCGAGATCGAGGGCGACATCGACCGGATCTACAGCCTCGCCTGCCCGGCGTCGCCCCGTCACTATCAGAAAGATCCGGTCGGCACGATGAAGACGTGCGTGCTCGGCACCATCAACATGCTTGAGCTCGCGCAGCGGAAAGGCGCCCGGGTGCTGCAGGCATCGACCAGCGAAGTCTACGGCGATCCCGAGGTCCATCCCCAGCCCGAAACCTATCTCGGCAACGTCAATCCGATCGGACCCCGGGCCTGCTACGATGAGGGCAAGCGGGCCGCGGAGACGCTGATGTTCGATTACCATCGCATGTACGGGGTCGAAATCAAGGTCGCGCGCATCTTCAACACCTACGGACCCCGGATGCTGGAGAATGACGGACGCGTGGTCTCCAACTTCATCGTGCAGGCACTTCGCGGAGAGCCGATCACGATCTATGGAGGTGGTACGCAGACCAGGAGCTTCTGTTTCGTCGACGATCTCGTGCGCGGCCTCCAGCTGCTCATGGAGAGTCCATCCTCGATTACCGGTCCGTGCAATCTGGGCAACCCCCACGAGGTCACCATCGAGGCTATTGCGCGCGACGTGCTGGCGTACACGGACTCAATTTCCCCGCTCCGGTTCGAGGAGTTGCCCAAGGACGATCCAAAGCGCCGCAAACCGGTGATCGACACAGCCGTTCGAGCGCTGGGATGGCGCCCGCGCGTGGCGCTCAAAGACGGTCTCAGGGCGACGATCGCCTATTTCGCCATGCGCATGGCCGGGGAAGCGCCGGCACTCGTTCCTGCCATTGCACCGCGCAGGGGCGGACGTACCGGGGCACGCGGCCAGCTGACGATCGCCGATCGGCAGTGATCAGCGGAAAACACCCACGGGCCCTCGCAAGCTCTCAAGCCCGTGAAGCAGCCGCGCCGCGGGCCCGCTTGCAGAAGTTCTCGAGATGGTACTGGTATTCGGAGATCGCGCGATTGGCCATCCGGATCCGGTTTTCCTGGCCTTCCTCGACCATCATGGTGATGCGCTGGGCGAGAAATACGCACGCCTCGAACTCATCGTGGATCGCCCCGCTGCGGGCGAGAAAGTCCCATGCGATCTCATAGGCCTGTTCGGCAGCAGGATTGCGGTAGTCGCTGAAGATGATGTGCGCCATGACAGCAAAACGCGGATGAGAGGGTTTCGGTCCTGCGAGCCCATATGAGAGCGCAGGCAACCTTAGCGGCCGAACCCGCCGGTCTCGCACCAGACGGGACCGGCGGTCTCGCCGTGATGGCGATGGAGTACGATCAGGCTGCCTGGCGCTGATGCGCCAGATATTCCATTGTCACCTTCTCGATGTTTGAGTCGATCCAGGCGGCCATGCGCTGCTCCTCCTTCAGCGATGTCTCGAGCGGCTCCTTGGCCTCCGCGAGCCCAGCGGCGCCGCAGAGGGCGAGCAAAGATTTGTAGGCAGCGATCTCGAAATTCTCGAAGGCATTGTTGGCGAATGTGTTCTTGAGAATCTCGTCGCCGGCAACTGAATGTGCCATGGCTTGCATGTTCGCCATCATGGATTGCGTCGTATCCTTGAGGCTGGAGGTACTCTCGCCGCAGGCTTCCAGGCATCTCTCCAAGCGCTTCAGCTGCTCGTTGGTCTCTTGAAGGTGGGCGGCGACCTTGGCCTTGACCTCGGGATATTCGTCCAGTCGTTCCGACTGACGTTCCATCAGCTCTCGCGCCTGCACTTCCATCGCATGCGCATTACGTAATCCGACTACGAATGTATCGCGGGCTGCGTTCGTCATTTCATGTTCTCCATTTCATGGGCCTTGTTGCCGCCAACCGTAGTTTCGGTGGATCGTTCCTAGGGTGATCCGTGATGCCAACGTTGGGTCCGGCCACCGGACCCGAAGCTAACCTGCGATAACAGAACACAAATCCCCTTGCCGCCGCTGGAACGCCGCATGCAAATGACTGTTTCCCGGAGCGGGTGGTCGCATCGCCGAACGACCGCAGCGCTCAGGGACAAGAATGGCAGGCAGCTCTCCGCACGTCAGCAACTCAGGCCCTTCGCTTGGCCGGCCTGGACCGGGCAGCCCCGGATTTGGCCGGCCCGGTGAGGGACAGCCGGACAACGCTTCCGATCCGTTCTTCATGACGATTCGCGACGATCTTGCGGACAAGGGCTTCTTCACGGCAAGCGCGGAGGAGCTGATCACCTGGGCGCGAACCGGGTCGCTGATGTGGATGACGTTCGGGCTCGCCTGCTGCGCGGTCGAGATGATGCAGATGTCGATGCCGCGCTATGACGCCGAACGCTTCGGATTCGCGCCGCGCGCGTCGCCACGCCAGTCAGATGTGATCATCGTCGCGGGCACGCTCACCAACAAGATGGCGCCGGCGTTTCGCAAAATCTACGATCAGATGCCTGAGCCGCGCTACGTGATCTCGATGGGGTCGTGCGCCAACGGCGGTGGTTACTACCACTATTCGTACTCGGTCGTGCGCGGCTGCGATCGCGTCGTGCCTGTCGACATCTACGTGCCCGGCTGCCCGCCGACTGCAGAGGCGCTGCTGTACGGCGTGATGCTGCTTCAGAAGAAGATCCGGCGGATCGGCACGATCGAGCGCTAGTGAGCTGACCAACTCGGACTTGAATGGACATCAGCGTTTCAGCGCGCCAGGGTCCGCGTTAGGTCTTTCGGTCGATACGCTGGCGGATGTCCAGCAAAAATCGGCTAACACCATCATCCAGGCTGACGCCGTCAGGCGGCGCTATGGTGGTGATGCCCCAATTCGCCAACACCGCTTCCTGCACAGGATTGCGTTGCGTGACGAAAACGAAGGACCTCGGTCGATCCTGGCGGTGCCCGGATTCGTCCCAACTCTGCCAAATCCGGTGCAGCAGGAGCCGAATGTTGGGATCGGACATGCTGTATCCGATGAAAAGCAGCGTGCTGCCCAAGGCATCGGCGCGAAACCGGATATCGAGTGGCGAGTCGAACGCGAGCCGGTTGAGGAAGTCGGTCTCGGTCAGGACGAGCGAGGCATCGTCGTCGAAGTCGCCATGAAACTTGATGATGTGCGTGACGCCGGAACGGGCGCTTGCAATGTCCTTTGCGTTGCTGATCTTGGCATAGGGCTTTTCCAGAACCTCGAATGCCGTCTCGAGGTTGCGGTCGTAGTTCGTGGTGTAAATGGTCGGAAAATCGAGCTCCACAATCAGCTGGTGGAGCCGTGAGGCCGCGATCCTGTCCGGGTCGACGCGCCAGTTGCGGTCGAGCCAGCTGCGGAGCGGGCCAATTCCGCCGCGCTTCAGCCGGTAGTACTCCGCCAGCATCTGGTAGCCGCCGTGCATTCCATCGATCACGTTGCGTTCAAGTCCAAGGTCATCCAGCAGATGGTCGATCAGAGATTGCCAGGACGGCAGGCCGACAGCCATCGAGACGCCGGCGCCGACGAACAGGATCGCGCAGCGCCGCTTGACCGCAGCGGCCAGGACCTCATGAGGCGGTCGCTCCTCGAATGCGTGTCCGGTCGCCTGCTGGTTCATCTACCTTGAATTATTGGAGGGCACCCGGGTTCCTCGAGTCACAGCATCGACCAACGGTGAGGAGGGGGTCTTCTCCGTCTGCGCCGCGAAGCGTGCGATTAGACGCCGAAGCTGCGCCTTGTGCACCAGACGGCTCGCCTTCTTCGGCGAGACCCAGATTGCTTCGCGCTCTCCCTTTTCCGGCCACCAGCGCTCCTGCCCGTGGACCCTCATGGGAAAGACGGCGACGTCCATGGTCCGCTTGCGATCACCCTTCCGCTTGCGATGCTTGAAGAACCCGAGCGCGCGCTTTGCGGTGACGCCGACAAGACCGGCCTCCTCGTACGCCTCCAGCGCAGCCGTACGATGCGGCTCCGTCTTGCGCATCGGAGATCCCTTCGGGACGCTCCACCTGCCCTTGCGCCTGGTCGTGATCAGCATCACGCGCAATTCGGAATTGTTCAGCGTGAACGGCAACGCGGCGAATTGTTTCTTGCCCATCGGGCGCCTCCAGTTTGGTCGATAAGCCTACGCCGCAGCCATTGTTCCTTTCTGCGGGGAGCGTCCATCTCCGATCAGAACTTCCGTTCGACCATCTTGAGGCGCAATCCGGAAATGGCTTCGCCCGGATTCAAGCCCTTGGGACACGCCTTCGCGCAGTTGAGGATGGTGTGACAGCGATAGATCCTGAAGGGGTCTTCGAGCTTGTCGAGACGCTCGCCCGTCGCCTCGTCGCGGCTGTCATTGACCCACCGCGCCGCCTGGATCAGGGCCGCCGGGCCGAGGAAACGCTCGGAATTCCACCAATAGCTTGGGCACGACGTCGAGCAGCAGGCGCAGAGGATGCATTCGTACAGCCCATCGAGCTTGGCCCGATCCTCATGGCTCTGCCGCCATTCCTTCTGCGGCGTGGGCGACACGGTTTGCAGCCAAGGCTCGATCAATGCGAGCTGGGCGTAGAAATTCGTCAGGTCCGGAACGAGGTCCTTCACCACGGGCTGGTGCGGCAAAGGCAGGACGCGCAGCGGCTCGCCTTGCGGGACGTCCTCGCTCATGGACTTGGTGCAGGCGAGCGCGTTCTGGCCGGCGATATTCATCGAGCAGGAGCCGCACACGCCTTCGCGGCAGGACCGTCTGAATGTCAGCGTAGAGTCGATGTTGTTCTTGATCCAGATCAGACCGTCCAGCACCATGGGCCCGCAATCGCTCATATCGACGAAGTAGGTGTCGAGCCGCGGATTGCGACCGTCGTCGGGATTCCAGCGATAGACCTGGAATTCGCGCAACGATTTGCTGTCCGGCTTGGGCCAGATCCTTCCCTTTTCGACGCGGGAGTGTTTCGGAAGCCTGAACTCGACCATATTACCTCCGGACGGACATGAGGCGTTGATAACCGCGCATCAGTTGGGATTGAAGCAACGGAGTTGCAGGAGATCGTCCAGCGACACACCAAACAGCACGATGCGAAACACCGGTGCCATCGCCAGCACCAGCAGCAATATGAAAATGGCATAGACCAGAGCCGGCGGGGTCGCTCTAGCGAGCCTGTAGACTGCTTTCCGCATGGACCCTCCCTTGCTTGCAAGCACGCGCCACGGCGACGCCGACAACCAGCATGGCCGCACCCCATAGCAGGAAGCCGATGTCCCAGAAGATGCGCTGCTCGTCAGGGACCGTCTCATTCACCCGATGCAGCTTCAAGATCTCATGGTCCATCACGCCTTCAACCAGATTGAAGATGCCCCAACCGAGCAAGATCGCGCCGAGACACCGGCTGCCCGACAAGTGAATGTCGGACCTGCGCGCCCGTTGCCACAGCACATACAGGCCGAGGAGCACAACAACATAGGCCGCGCTGTGGAAGATGCCGTCCCAGGTCGTGTTGAGCTTGACGTTTTCGATCGAGTCGAGCGGGTACCAGCCGCTTAACATATGATGCCATTGCAGCAACTGATGAAACACGATGCCGTCGAAAAACCCGCCCAGACCAAGCCCGAGAAGGACACCCGCGGAAATCGGGAAGCTGGATGAATTGCTGTCTTTCATGAATTGACTCGTGCGCCGGTCGGCATCTGGATGATGGACAAACCGTCCTCAGTGCTGCCGTTCCTATGATCATGACGCGCTTCCTGTGCCAATAACCTGCGTTAACCTGCCGGCTCATGCCACGATGCCGATAACATCAGGCGGAGCATCGCTCGGCGGTTTACGGCGATGATAGGAACGTTCGAAACAGTCGCAGCGTCTTGTGAATTCAACATTGGAGAATTCCGCGGGCACCGCAAACTGCTCGGAGGTGGCCGTGTGTGACCGCCCCGTCAGAGTTGCCGATGATTCAAACTGCGAGGAGCCGAGATGGCGTATGCGTTGTTCAAGGATGGCGAGAGACTGAGCCGAACGTTTTCAACGAAAGAGGAAACGCTGAAGAAAGCCGAAGACGCTGGTCTGGTCGAAAGCGGCGAGGGCAAGCCTAGGCTCGAGGACGACCTGAAGATCAAGCCCTGCTCGCCCGACCCCGAACCTCGATGCGAGGACGACCTCGATTGGACGTCGGAAAACCCGGCGTCCTGATAGCCGATCTAGCAACCTTTGCAGATGCTCTTGATCTTCCGATCGACGTGGGAATCCTGAGAGTTCTCCGAGCGTATTTCGGCGTCGCCCGGCATCGACGGACCGGGTGTCGCAGTTCCGTCGATGCGTCCGCTGTTGGTTCCTCCCGCAGGATTGCCCGCCCGCCCGACCGTAGTCGATCCTCGCGGACCCCCACCGGTCGATTGGGCCGTTCCAGCGGTGTTCGTGCCGGTAACCGTCGTGCCGCGCGAAGCCGCGGCCGCGTCGGCTGGATTGCCCAGGCTGGGCGATGCACCGCCAGTCTGGTTTGTAGCTCCCGCAGACCCAAGGCCTGCAGACCCAGAACCTGCAGACCCGGGACCTGCGGACCCGAGACTTGAGGCACCGCCGGCCGACCCAGGGCTTGTGGCACCGCCGGTGCCGCCGCTCGTGCTGCTCGCGCTTGATCCGCCCGATCCTCCCGAACCGCCGCCGCCGCCACCGCCACCGCCACTCTGCGCCGAGGCGGCCCCTATCGACGCCGTCGCCATGAACGCGATCAGCATCAAGCTCGAAGTTGTCCTAGCCATTGCTCAGTTCCTCTCACGATCATCGTGCGTGTGATGTTGATCGCGCTCACCACCGCCTCCGGAGACGTGTGATTTGCGGTCGTTGGTGGGCGTTCCGGGCGCAGGGCGCTCGTGCTCGCGACCTCCCTTTTCAGGGGTGCTTGCGGTCCTGCCGCGAGGAGCCCGGACCACCGAAGCGCTCAGTGTCTGAGTTCTTGTGTGGCATTCATCGATCCTGCTGGTAGCCTTGGTTCGTCGTGTTCTGCTTGATGTTGCCATGACGTCCTTGCGTGTCGAAGTTCTCACGGCCGGGGACTTTTTCGTCCGTCTCGATTCCAGGATCAGATCCGGGTCCCTTGTCGCTGCGCTGCTCTGGCGGTACGGGGGGCATTTTGGTCATTGCATGCTCCGTGTTTAGGTCTCGCGACCTCATGCGCTGGCAATGAGATGCGGCGGCGGTCGTTCCTGATCGATGCTGATGCATGCCCCTAGGAACGAAGGATTCCTGCCCGTGTTGACCCCGCAGTTCATACCGAAGGCTTTCAGTTCATGGTCAAGGATCTATCGCGGAAAACGGAGAAGGACGGAACCCGGAAGCTGATGATGGCGGGATCGGTCGTGGCCGCGGTTCTGTTTGTAGGTTTCATTGTCTGGTTCGCCGTCCCGCAGATGTTCGGGGCAACCGACTATCTGGGCCGCCCCTCCACAGGAGCAGACAAGGGTGCGGCGGCGACGACGGTCGGCACGGGAGTTCCGACGCAGCACGAAGCCGTCAGCAAAGCTGCCAAGGAAAACCCGGCCCGCAATGAGGACGCGACCGGCGCGCGTGCGCGGGATGTGAAGCAGACCTCCCAGCCGGCTGGCCTCAACGCTCAGCAGCGCGAGCAGCTCCGCGCCATCATCTCATCGGCGCATGGCCCGACGATGGATCGCCCGAATTTCGAAATGATGATCGGTACTTCGGTGCCGCGCCAGACCGAGGTGGCCGACTTGCCGCCCGAGGTCACGCAAGTTCTGAACGGGTTCTGGGGCGACCAGTACCTGATCGCCGGGAATGATCTCGTCATCGTCGATCAGCATTCGCGCCGCGTGGCCGCAATCATCGCTGGGGTACGCTGATCGCGTGCCGCCGCTTCGACAAATTGTAGAGAGGACAGCTTATGCCGAGAGCGAAAGCACCTGAGAACGACCCGAGAGAAACCCCGGCCGACGATCCGCGACAGCAGACCGATTTGCCAACCCACCGGCAGACGGATCAGCCTTGGCAGGGAAATCCCGAGAAGGAGCAGATCGACCCAAAGCGTCCCCCCATTGATCTGGAACGGTGGCAAAAATCGAATACCCACTAGCTGCCACGCACGTACCTCGTTCACGCGTCGAGCTCATGGATGGTGGGCCGCAGGTCGCCGTTCTCATCCAGATCGAGCGTTGCCAGCGTGATCGGCAGCTTGAAGCGCCTTGGACCGGCGCTCCCGGGATTCAGGAAAAGCACTCCGTTGATCGTGTTGACCTGCACCCGATGCGAATGTCCTGATATCACCACGTTCACACCGGTTGCCGCAGGGTCGATGGCGAGCGCCTTGAGATCGTGCAGGAGGTAGAAACAACGAGCGCCAAGGTGCACTGTTTCGGTTTCGGGATAGCGCCTCGCCCAACTGCCGACGTCGACGTTTCCTCTGATGGCGGTGACGGGCGCTATTCGGCAAAGCCTCTCCAGAACCTCCGGCGCGCCGATATCACCGGCATGGAGGATATGCGACACCCCCGCAAGACGGTGTTCGGCCTCAGGTCTGAGAAGGCCGTGCGTATCCGAGATCACTCCGATCCTCAACGCCGTGATCCTCAATGCCATGTCAGGCCAAGGCTTCAGTGCAGGACATCCAGTGGCACCTTGCCGATCTCCTCACCCTCCTGGTTCGTGACCAGGATGGAAAAATGACGATTTCTGAGTTCGGGACGCACTGCAAGGAGCCTCTTCGCGATCTCCTCGGCGACATCCAGCGCCATGATGTCGTCAGGCAATTCAGCACCTCCCTCGTCTGCAACGGTCTTCGAATCGACCAGATCGAAATGATAGCGCGGCACGTGAACCCTCGAATCCGTCGCAGGAACGCGCGATGTCGAGCCTTCGTTCCGGCGCTCGCCCGTCAACTCCCGGCACATCCGCAGGAACCCTCAGGGTCATCGCGGCATTGCTGTGCTTTTGGAGCCGACACATGCTCGGAGAGTTGCGCGTACTTGCCCAGCCGGGCGCGATCATCGCCTGTCTCGCCGTCCTGTTGCTGATGGCCGCAGGCGACGCAGCCATCGTGATCGCTGCGAAGGGGTGGCCATTTTAGTCCGGTGATCGATGTCGGACATATCCCTCTTCGGCCAATCGCTCCGATCAGCGCATAGGAACCTTTGTAGGCCTGACCGGTTCCGCATGTGAAGCGGAGTGCGACAAAACGTCAATGCCGGTCTGGGTGCGAAGGGTTTTGGTGTTGTGCATGACGTGGCCGCTTGCTGCGTGCGCGGGCCGGCAGTCGGCGCTTGACCCTCAGGGGCCGCAATCGGGCCGGATCTTGCACACGCTGTTCATCTTCCTCGCTGTAGCAGCGATCGTCTGGATCTCTGTCGTGATCGTCTTGGGCGTCGGAATGTTGCGGCGGAAGCGTGCGGCCGATCGGCCGCTCGATCTTCACCAGGCCTTCGAGGAACGCTCCGGGCGCGTGATCCTCGCACTTGGCGTTGCGACCACCATCATCGTGCTCGGGCTCTCGCTCGTCAGCTATGCCGGTCAGCGCACCGTCTTTGCCAAGGACGAGAAAGCCCACATCCTGAAGATCATCGGCCACCAATGGTGGTGGGAGGTCCGCTATGAGGCTGACAGTCCGCACCACAGTTTCGTGACCGCCAACGAGATCCGGATCCCGACCGGCCAGCCGGTGAAGGTCGAGCTGGAATCCGCCGACGTGATCCACAGCTTCTGGGTGCCGAGCCTGACCGGCAAGATGGACTTGATCCCCGGGCAGAAGAACGAGCTGCAATTCACGGCGAAGAACGCGGGCATCTATCGCGGGCAATGCGCCGAGTTCTGCGGGATCCAGCACGCCCACATGGCGTTCGCCGTGATCGCGATGTCGCCCGACGAGTTCGGCCGCTGGCGCGACCATGAAAACCAGAGCGCGAACAGCCCTACCGATCAGCTCGGCAAACAGGGCGAGGCTCTGTTCCGGGCGCGCGGATGCGCCTTGTGCCACAACATCAGCGGTACGCTGGCGGGCGGGCAGCTCGGCCCGGATCTCACGCATATCGGCAGCCGCACGAGCATCGCGGCGGGGACGCTGCCGAATAGCCCGGCGACGCTCGGCGCCTGGATCGCCGATCCCCAGCACATCAAGCCCGGCAATCTGATGCCGAAGATGCCGCTGCGATCGGACGAGCTGATCGCCATCATTCATTATGTGGAGCAGCTCAAGTGAGCATGGCCGCTGAACCAAATGAGTTGCGCGACGACGTCCTGAACGGCCTGCAGCTTTCGACGCAGCTCGAGCGGGTGTGGCGCACGCCGTCTGGACTTGTCGGTGCGCTCATGTCGGTTGACCACAAGGTTGTGGGACGTCGCTACATCCTGACCGCATTCGCCTTCCTGCTTCTCGGCGGCGTTCTTGCGATCCTGATGCGCATTCAGCTTGCCGGGCCCGAGAAGACGTTTCTCTCGGCCGACAAGTACAATCAGGTCTTCACGATGCACGGCTCGACGATGATGTTCCTGTTCGCCGTGCCTGTCATGGAGGCGTTCGCCGTCTATCTGGTGCCGTTGATGGTTGGCACGCGGAACATCGCCTTTCCGCGCCTGAATGCCTTCAGCTATTGGATGTTTCTGTTCGGCGGCTGCTTTCTGTGGATCTCCTTTCTGTTCAACGTCGGCCCCGACGTCGGCTGGTTTTCGTACGTTCCGCTCTCCAGTCTGCAGTTCACGCCCACCAAGCGGGCCGATGTCTGGGCGCAGATGATCACCTTCACCGAGGTCGCGGCGCTCGCGGTCGCCGTCGAGATCGTCGTGACCGTGTTCAAGCTCCGCGCGCCAGGGATGACCCTCGACCGCATCCCCCTGTTCGTCTGGGCCATGCTGGTCACCGCCTTCCTGGTGATGTTCGCGATGCCGTCGATCATGGTCGCATCGACGTCGCTGATCCTGGACCGCCTCGTCAACACCCGCTTCTATGATTCGTCTTCGGGCGGACATCCCCTGCTCTGGCAGCATCTGTTCTGGTTCTTCGGCCATCCCGAGGTCTACATCATCTTCATCCCGGGCACGGGAATGGTGTCGATGATTCTCGCCACTTTCGCGCGCCGCCCGGTGATCGGCTATCCCGTCATTATCCTGTCCCTGATCGCCACCGGCTTCCTGTCGTTCGGCCTCTGGGTTCACCACATGTTCGTCACGGGCCTGCCCCAGCTCGGCGCCGGGCTGTTCACGGCGTCCAGCATGCTGATCGCTGTGCCGAGCGGACTCCAGATCTTCTGCTGGCTGGCCACGCTGTGGGACGGGCGTCCGGTTTACCGGACACCGCTGCTGTTCGTGCTCGGCTTCATCGTAATCTTCGTGCTCGGCGGCCTGTCAGGCGTGATGGTCGCCTCGGTCCCGATCGACACCCAGGTGCACGACACCTATTTTGTCGTCGCCCACTTCCACTATGTGCTGATCGGCGGCGCCGTCTTCCCGCTGGTGGGCGCGGTCTACTACTGGTTTCCCAAGATCACCGGCCGCATGCTCAGCGAACGGCTCGGGCGCTGGAATTTCTGGCTGGCCTTCATCGGCTTCAACGTCGCGTTCTTCCCGATGCACATCCTCGGGCTGATCGGAATGCCGCGCCGCGTCTACACCTACACCGCCGACATGGACTGGGCTCATTTGAATCTGCTGTCCAGCATCGGCGCATTCGTGTTCGCGCTCAGCTTCGCGCTGCTTGTGGTCAATGTAATCTACAGCCTGCGCAAGGGAGCGCTTGCGGGTGACAATCCCTGGGATGCCTCGACGCTGGAATGGGCGACCTCGTCACCGCCTCCGCCGCAGAACTTCGACCGCATTCCGGTCGTCAAACACCGCGATCCGCTGTGGGCTGATAGCGAGAGCCTGCCCGTGGTCGCGGGTCTGAGCGCCGAACGCCGCGAGGTTCTCCTGACCTCGCTGGCGGAAGCCGAGCCGCAGACCCGCGAAGCTTCGCCCGAGCCGAACATCTGGCCGCTGCTCACGGCGATCGCGACCACAATCTTCTTCATCGGGTCGATCTTCACGCCTTGGGCCGTGCTGTGGGGAACGCCGCCGATGGCCGTGACCTTGATCGGCTGGTTCTGGCCGACCGGCAGCAAGGAGGACGAGGAGTGAGACAGACGATCGTCCGCGACGTCTCGGACCTGCCGACTTACGGCTACGGTCCGCGCAGCGGTCCGTGGTGGGGCGCCATGGGTTTCATGGCCCTCGAAGGCATGGGCTTTGCCATTGCCATCGGCGCCTACCTCTATCTCTACGCAGTCAACCCGACCTGGCCGATCGGAGCATCCCCGCCGGATCTCTGGCCGGGGACGGCCGAGACGGTGATTTATGTACTAAGCATCATCCCGAACGAGTTCACCAACCGCGCCGCACACCGGCAGGATCTCGCGAAGGTGCGGATCGGTCTCATCGTTATGGCCATGATCGGCATCGCGCTGCTGGTGCTGCGCGGCTTCGAGTTCGCGCATCTCAACACCCGCTGGGACAATTCAGCCTATGGCTCCGTTGTATGGCTCATTCTGGGTCTACACACGACTCACCTTGCCACGGATCTCGGCGACACGGTCGTGCTGGCGGTATTGATGTTCACGCGCCATGCGAAACCGCGCCGTTTCAGCGACGTGACCGATAACGTGTTTTATTGGAACTTCGTCGTGCTCGCCTGGCTGCCGCTCTATGTCCTGCTCGATTGGGTGCCGCGCCTATGACCGAAGCCGAGGGACGTTCCAGACTGCTCTATTGGGCCGGTGTTGCACTGGGGCCTCTCGCATGGGGCATCAATCTGCAAGGGGTCTACGTGCTGACGCATTTCTCCTGTGAGAACACCAGGATCAGCGGCGCGATCATGAGTGCGGTTCTGGCTGTCGTCTCGCTCGCGGGCACTGTCATTTCCGCCCGCGCGGTTCGACGCCGCGCGGGGGCTGAATGGACGGATGCGCAAGGCGGCGGGCCACGGACGTTCATGGCCTGGGTCGGCGTCGGCTTCGGCGTGCTGTTTGCGCTGGTGATTGCGAACCAGTTCGCCGCCTCGCTCATGATCAACCCATGCCTGCGCTGAGCCTTGCAGCACTGCTGCTTGCACTGCTCGCGAGACCGGCGGCAGCGCACGGACTATCGGAGGTCGATCCCGGCTCGCTGTGGAGCTACGATCCGTGGCTCATGGCCCCGCTCTATGCCGTCGGTATCGGCTTCTATGTCGGAACCCAGCGGCTCTGGCATCATGCGGGCGGCGGCCGCGGCGTCAGCTTCCGCCAGGTGGCCGCATTCTGGACCGGATGGCTGGTGGCCGCGCTGGCCGTGACCTCGCCACTGCACTGGCTCGGCGAGCGTCTGTTCACCGCGCACATGGTCGAGCACGAACTGCTCATGGTGGTCGCGGCACCGCTGATGGCGTACGCCCGGATCAATGGGCCAATGCTGTGGAGTCTGCCAGCCCGGCTGCGCCCGGCCGCGGGTCGCATGCTCAATCTGCCGATACTGGCGTGGCCGTGGCGTTTTGTCAGGCACCCCATGAGCGCGACTGCCCTCCATGGCACAGCGCTCTGGATCTGGCATGCACCGCCGCTATATGCGTCGGCGCTTGAGAATACGGCCATCCATCGTCTCCAGCACATCAGCTTCTTCGCAAGCGCGCTGTTGTTCTGGTGGGTGCTGCTGCATGGCCGCGGTCAGGGTCGTAACACACGAATTCGCGACGGCATCGCTGTCGCGTGCCTGTTCATTACGATTTTGCATTCGGGTGTGCTGGGGGCTCTGCTGACAGTGTCGCCGAGGCTGTGGATCCCAGGCCAGGGCGCTCTCGCCAGCGAATTCGGCCTCTCGGCACTGGAGGACCAGCAACTCGCCGGCATCCTGATGTGGGTGCCCATGGGCATACTCTACACGGGGGCTGCGTTGTTCTTCGCTCATCGGTGGTTGACTGCGAACGGCGAGCATTCCCACCTGCCGCTCCTTCAACATCCGGGCTGAGCGACGCTGCATAGGAACCGCAACTTCTCTTCGGACGTTCGCCTGCCGACTGCGACACTCCACGGAGTTCACATGAAAAAACGATCCGTCATGGCCGCAACGGCTGTCTTCACCGCGACATTCGCGATGCCTGCAGTCTTGAACGCGCAGGATCAACCCCGGCCAGGGATCTCGTGCCCGGTCGACCATGACAAGCTCGCGGACATCCTCAAGAAGAGTGTCAAGCCGGGCGGCGGCCCGAGCAACGGAGGTCTCGACAACAACGAATGGGCTGCCGTCGTCGATCGACAGGGCGTCGTCTGCGCCGTCGCCTACAGCGGTAATAAGGCCGATGATCAGTGGCTTGGCAGCCGGGCCATCGCAGCCGAAAAGGCCAACACGGCGAATGCGTTCAGCCTGAAGGACAAGGCGATGGCGACGGCCAATCTGTATGCCGGTGCCCAGCCCGGCGGATTCCTGTTCGGCGCGGCACTCGGCAACCCACCGTCCCCGGAAGCCTTATACGCCGGATCTCCGGACAATTTCGGCACGGCCAACGATCCGATGGTGGGCAAGCCGATCGGCGGCACCATCGTGTTCGGAGGCGGGCTGGCGCTCTATGACGGCAACGGCATCACGGGCGCGCTCGGTGTCAGCGGCGACAGTTCCTGCGCAGATCACAACGTGGCCTGGCGCGTGCGTCACCAGCTCGGGCTCGACCGCGTGCCCGCTGGCGTCAGTCCCAACATGAAGGACGCGATCATCTATGACATCGGCCCCGACGGCAAAAGCCCGTCGGGATTTGGTCATCCCAAGTGCAACGGCAAAGAGGATCAGATCGCAGTCGACCTCGGCGCCGGCGTGTCAGGCAACGTCGTGAGATAACTCGTCGGCCTCACCATTTTGGAACCAAGCGAAGGCGGAACGTTTGTAGGTTCGTAAACCGGCCTGCAATGGCGTACGGCCTCGTCACCGCCGTGGAGATCTTTACATATGTTAGTGCGTGGTCTCACGCGTTTGCTGAGCGTGGCGTGCGCCTGCTGGGCGGTGGTGTCGTCCGCCTCGGCACAAACCGATCTGGCTAGCCGGATGAAAGACCCGGCCCAGTGGCCGATGGCGGCGCGCGACTATGCCAACACCCGCTACAGCGAACTCGACCAGATCAACGCGTCCAATGCATCGCGCCTGCAGCTTGCGTGGACGTTCTCGGTCGGCGTCGATCGCGGCCAGGAGGCGGCGCCGCTCGTCGTGGACGGCACCATGTATGTTGTCGGCCCCTATGCGGGCCCCTACCCTAACCGTGTGTTCGCACTCGATGCCACGACCGGTGAATTGAAATGGTCCTACGCACCGAAGCCGGAGCCCGCTGCCGCGGGCGTTGCCTGCTGCGACGTCGTCAATCGCGGACTCGCTTTCGACAATGGCAAGATTTTCCTCAACACGCTCGATAACCACACCGTCGCGATAGACGCCAAGTCCGGCAAGGAGCTTTGGCACACGAAGCTCGGCGAGATCAACAAGGGCGAGACCATCACGATGGCTCCCGTGGTGGTGAAGGGCAAGATCCTTGTCGGCAACAGCGGCGGCGAGATGGGCGTGCGCGGCTGGGTCACCGCACTCGACGAGAACACCGGCGCGATCATGTGGCGCGCCTACGCCACCGGCCCAGACAAGGACGTGCTGATCGGCGATGACTTCAAGCCGTTCTATGACAATCTCAAGGGCAAGGATCTCGGCGTGAAGACGTGGCCGGCCGACCGCTGGCAGGTCGGCGGCGGCACGATGTGGGGCTGGATCTCGTATGATGCCGATCTGAATCTGATCTACTACGGCACCGCCAATCCTAGTCCGTGGAACGCCAACCAGCGCAGCGGTGACAATCTCTGGAGCGCATCGATCTTCGCGCGAAACCCAGACACGGGCCAGGCGAAATGGGCCTACCAGGTCAACCCGCACGATCTGTTCGACCACGACGAGATCAACGAGAACGTGCTCGTCGACCTCGAGCTGAATGGACAACCGCGCAAGGTGCTGATCCACCCCGGCCGCAACGGCTATATGTACGTGATGGATCGCGCCACCGGTGAAGTCATCTCGGCGGACGCATATGAGTTCGTGAACGCTTACAATGGCGTCGACCTCAAGACCGGCAAGATCATCCCAAACGAGGAGAAGACGCCGCTGGTCGGCAAGACGGTTGAGAACATCTGCCCGACCGCTCCAGGCGCCAAGGACTGGCAGCCGAGCGCGTGGTCACCGCGTACAAAGCTGCTCTACGTTCCGCATCAGCATCTCTGCATGAACTTCAAGGCTTCTCAAGTCGGCTACATCGCCGGTACGCCCTATGTCGGCGCCGACGTCGACATGTATGCCGGCCCCGGCGGCTATCGCGGCGAGTTCATGGCGTGGGACCCTGTCGCGCGCAAGAAGGTCTGGGAGATTCACGAGAAGCTGCCGGTCTGGAGCGGCGCGCTGGTGACGGCTGGCGACGTCGCGTTCTACGGCACCATGGACCGCCTTTTCAAAGCTGTGGATGCCAAGGATGGGCACGTGCTGTGGCAATTCCGTGCCGGCTCCGGCTTCATCGGCCAACCGATCTCCTATCGCGGCTCCGACGGGCAGCAATACGTCGCGATCCTGTCGGGCGTCGGCGGCTGGCCGGGCGTGGTCGCCAATGCGGAGGTCGATCAGCGCGTGCGCAACGCCGCGCTGGGCTTCACCGGCGCCACGCAGGATCTGCCGTTCTACACCGCTGGCGGCAGCGAGCTGCTGGTGTTCAAGCTCGGCGGCGCGAATGGTGAGGACACCAGCCATGCGCCTTCCAAGTAATCACCTCGGCTTCGTCCTTGGGCTTCTTCTCGCGTTCGCGACCACGGCTGCGCCGGCCACAGAGGGCGAGCTTCGCGTCTGTGCCGATCCCAACAATCTGCCGTTCTCGAACAGCGCCGAAGCAGGATTCGAGAACAGGCTCGCGGCCATGATGGCCGAGCATTTCGGCCAGCAGGTCTCCTACACCTGGTGGGCGCAGCGCCGCGGCTTCATCCGTAACACGCTGAAAGCCGGCAGATGCGACGTCGTCATGGGCGTGCCGTCCGGCTATGATCTGGTCGAGACGACGAAGCCCTATTATCGCTCGAGCTACGTGTTCGTCACGCGGCAGGACCAGCACCTTGAGCTTTCGTCCCTGCTCGATCCGCGCTTGCATCACCTTGTGATCGGCGTGCACCTGATCGGCGATGACGGCAACAATCCGCCGCCGGCGCAGGTGCTCGGCGACCAGGGCATCGTTGATAACGTCCGCGGCTACTCCATCTACGGTGACTATCGCCAACCCGATCCGCCGGCGCGCCTGATCGAAGCCGTCGAAAGCGGCAGCCTCGATGTCGCCGCAGCCTGGGGTCCGCTCGGCGGATATTTCGCCCAGCGCTCTCCCGTCCCCCTGACGGTCACGCCAATCCGGGATTACGAACGCTTTGCACCTCAGCAATTCCAGTTCGCCATCGCGATGGGCGTGCGCAAAGGCGACGACGCCTTGCGCGACCGACTGAATGCATTCATCGACGAACACCGGTCCGAGATCACTTCTCTGCTGCGCAGTTACGGCGTTCCGCTGGTGGACCAACCGGTTGCGGTATCGGGAGGACATGAGTGATGTCTGCTCCAGTACTGCGCGCGAGCGCCCTTTCGTTGCTGCTGGCGGTCGTGCCGAATGGCGCGGGGCTGGCGCAGCAGACTTTGCCGCAGTCGCAGGAGGCGCAGATGCCGACGCTGTCTCCCCGCCCGAATTTCGGTGGCAGCGTCGGCAATGGCAGGCCCGGCGTCTTCATGCAGGTTCCGGTCAGTCACCTCCATCCCGGCGCCCAGCCGGACCCGCCGCAAATCAAGAACCCAGTGCAAGGCGATCCCAACGCGCAGCAGCGCGGGATGACTTACTATGTCAACTTCAACTGCGTCGGCTGTCACGCACCCAATGGCGGCGGCGGCATGGGGCCGGCGCTGAGCAACAACACCTTTACTTACGGCTCGCAGCCCGAGAACATCTTTCTCTCGATTTACCAGGGGCGGCCCAACGGAATGCCGGCCTGGGGCGGCGTGCTGCCCGACAGCGTGATCTGGGACCTCGTCACCTATATCGGCAAGATCAGCAACGAGCCGCGCCACCAATGGGGCCGCACCTTCTCGGCGAACCTGCCGTCGCCCGAGGTCGAGCAAGTCCCGAGCGAGCAGGTCTCGACGACCGATCCCTGGTCTGCCACCAAGTCTTTCAATTTCGGCCAGAAGCCCTGACCGGCCGAGCGGAGCAGCGATGGTGAATCCGATCACAAGATTGCTAGTCACTGCACTCCTGGCTACCGCTACCGCCGCCTGCGAGGCTGCGGGTCCGGACAATTTCATAGGCGACGCGCGTCGTGGCACCGACCTCGTCAAGCAGTACCAGTGCGGCGGCTGTCACGATATTCCCGGTATCGCCGGCGCCGAAGGCAATGTCGGCCCACCCTTGCATCGGATCGGCACGCGAACCTACATCGCCGGCTACATCCGCAATTCGCCGGACAACATGGCCGACTGGATCGAGGATCCGCAGAGGGCGTTGCCGGGCAATGCCATGCCGCGAATGGGCATCCCGCAGAAGGACGCGCGGGATATCGCGGCATTTCTCTATACGCTGAAGTGACCATCATGCCTCCGACGCATCGTTCAACGAATTGGTTCCGTGACGCGCCATTGCTGGCCATCACCATGGTGGTCGTCGCTATCATGGGATTGGCCCTCCTGGCTGGCGGTGCCTGGCTCGCGGCCCTCGGTGGCTCCGTCTACTATCTGGTCGCGGGCATCATGCTTCTACTCACGAGCTGGCTGCTCGCGCGCCGCCGTGCCGAGGCGCTCTGGACCTATGCCGCGCTGCTGGCCGGAACGATGGCCTGGGCGATCTGGGAGGCCGGCCTCGATTTCTGGTCGCTGGCGCCGCGCGGCGACGTGCTCGTGCCGCTTGGCTTGTGGCTGATGCTGCCCTTCATTGCCTCCCGCCTGGCGCCCCGCTTGCGCGCAGCGCGATGGGCGCTTGGCCTTGTGCTGGTCGCCGCAGCCATCGCCGTCGGCATTTCCCTGACGAGCGATCGCCGCGATCTTGCCGGCACGATACCTGAGGGCGAAACAAAGGGAGCCATTGCGTCTCCCGAACCGGACCAGCCCGCTGCCGGCCAGAACTGGACGGCCTACGGCGGCAGCGGCTTCGGTACGCGCTTTTCGTCGCTGAGCCAGATCACCAAGGACAACGTCAAGGACCTCAAGCTCGCCTGGGAATTCCGCACCGGCGACCACAAGGGCCCTGATGACCCCGACGAGATCACCAACCAGGCAACGCCGCTCAAGGTGGGTGATCTCCTCTACACCTGCTCGCCGCACCAGATCGTGTTCGCGCTCGAAGCTGCGACCGGAAAACTGCGCTGGAAGTTTGACCCGCAGGTCCAGCACAACAAGGCGTTCCAGCACATGACCTGCCGCGGCGTGGCCTATCACGCGACCAAGCCCGGCGCGGTGACTGCCGACGGCACGCCGGCGCCGAGCGATTGTGCGGGACGCATTTTCGTACCGACCAACGACGGGCGGATGTTCGCGCTCGATGCGCAGAGCGGCGTGCCTTGCCAAGGTTTTGGCAACCAGGGGCAGATCGATCTCAAGCAAGGCAGCGAGATCCAGACACTCGGCTTCTACGAGGGTACCTCACCGCCCGTCGTCACGGACAAGGTGCTGATCGTCGGTGGAGCGGTCATTGACAATTATTCCGACCGCGTGCCGTCGGGTGTAATTCGTGGCTTCGACATCTATTCAGGACGGTTGATCTGGGCCTTCGATGCCGGCAATTCCGATCCGAACGAGATGCCCTCGGCCTCGCACCATTTTACGGCCGGCTCACCCAATTCGTGGAGCATTTCGGCGGTCGACGAGAAGCTCGGACTCGTCTACGTGCCGCTCGGCTCGAGTTCTCCGGATATCTGGGGCGGCGGCCGTTCGCCCGAAAAGGAGCGCTACGATTCGGCATTGATTGCGCTCGATGTCTCGACCGGAAAACTGCGTTGGTCGTTCCAGAACGTGCACCACGATCTCTGGGACATGGATATGCCGTCGCAGCCCAGTCTGGTCGATTTGCGCTCCAACGGCGGCGTGACGCCGGCGATCTACATCCCGGCAAAGACCGGCGACATCTTCGTGCTCGACCGCCGCGACGGGCGTCAGCTGGTGCCCGCACCGGAGAAGCCGGTGCCTCAGGGCGCCGCGAAGGGAGACCGGCTGTCGCCAACCCAACCTTTTTCGGAATTGAGCTTCCGCCCCTCGGGCAAACTGACGGACGCGCAGATGTGGGGCAGCACGATGTTCGACCAGCTCGCCTGCCGGATCAAGTTCAAGCGCCTGCGCTATGAGGGGCCGTTCACGCCGCCGTCGGAACAAGGCACGCTGGTGTTTCCCGGAGACTTCGGCATGTTCGAATGGGGCGGCATCGCCGTCGATCCGCAGCGCCAGATCGCGATCGCGAACCCTCAATCGATTCCCTTCGTCTCGCGCCTCGTGCCGCGCGGGAAAGACAATCCGGCCGCGCCGAACGCGGCGCATCCGCCGGGAACCGAGCTCGGCGTGCAACCGATGTATGGCGCCCCCTATGGAGTCGACCTCGGCATTTTCCTCTCACCGCTCGGCATCCCCTGCCTTGCCCCGCCTTGGGGCAACATCGCAGCGATCGATCTTAGGACGCACAAGGTGGTCTGGCAGCATCGCATCGGCACGATCCGCGATCAGGCCCCGCTGCCGCTGCCATTCAAGCTCGGCGTTCCCATGCTCGGCGGCCCGATCGTCACCGCGGGCGGCGTCATCTTCATCACGGGAACGATGGATGACTACATCCGCGCGTTCGACGTTCGCGATGGCAAACAGCTTTGGCAGGACCGCCTTCCTGCCGGCGGCCAGTCGACGCCGATGACCTATGAGGCCGGCGGCAAGCAATATGTCGTCACGGTCGACGGCGGCCACGGCTCGTTCGGAACTAAACTCGGCGATTACGTGCGGGCCTACGCGCTGCCGTGATCTGCCTCGGCACGGCTTGTTTGTATTTGCTGACGCCTTGTCCCGGTCTGCCGGCGCGACGCGCAACTGCTGAAGCCAGGAGAGCCACGCCCGCAGCCAGTCCCAGCGCCGCGAGCCCCTGACTGATGACCCCGGCAGGTGGGAGCTGCTTGCGTGACAGCCAACCGCCATCGATCGACGTGCCCTGCGGACCAGCTTCAATCATGGTGCCCTCGCTGCTCTTCGCCGCGCGCGCGCGCGACAGCAGATAGCGGAAGGCAGCTCCCACGATGTTCTCGGTGATCTGCGGAGCCATCGCGTAGGCAATTTGGCCGGCACGGGCCGGCCAGCCCACGGCGACCTCGTCCCGCGGTGCGCGAACGAGGCTCACGAAAGTCTCGGCAACGTCCTGCGCCTGATACAGCAGCGGACCTGGATCAAGCGTTCGGCCGGACATATTGGCGCCGTGGACGAAGCCCGGCGTGTCGACCATGGCCGGGAAGACGCCGCAGACATGGATGTTGCGGTAAGCACTGAGCTCCTGGCGCAGGCTCGCCGTGAACCCGCGCAGGCCGAACTTGCTCGCCGTATAAGCCGCAGCGAAAGGCGTCGGCGCCCAGCCGCCGAGCGAGATGTTGTTGATCAGGATGCCGCGGTTCTGGCGGAGGAAGATCGGAAGCACCGCGAAAGCGCCATGCATCGTGCCGAGGAGATTGACCTCGATCGTTCGGCGATGAAGCGCGATATCCGCGTCTTGATAGGCCCCGAAAACGCCAGTGCCGGCGTTATTGATCCAGACGTCGATGCCGCCGAAGGCGTCTTCGGCCTCTCGGGCCAGTCGCTGCACCGCCTCGGCATCGGTGACATCGGTCGGGATCGCCAATGCGCGGCCTCCGAGCGCCTCGCATTCTGCGGCGAGGCTCGTCAGGGCTTCAGCACGGCGTGCCGCCAGGACCACGCTTGCGCCCTTGCCGGCGAAGGCCAGCGCCGCAGCACGCCCGATTCCGCTCGAGGCTCCGGTGATGACGACGCGCGTGCCAGTCATTTGCCGCGGCTCAGATCCGGAGCCGCCCGCCGGAAGCAGCCAGTGCAGGGATCGCCGGAGACGCTCGGTTCCGTTCGCTTCGAACCAGTCGCCATGCGCGAAGATCACCCGCTCCGGAGACAGCCGTATGAGCCGCTCGGCTGCGGATCGCACCGAACGGCCGCCGAGGCGCAGCAGCAGCCGCAGATAGACCGGCGCCATTCCGTTTGGCTTGGAAATGCCGAGGAAGTTCGCCGCGGTCTCGTTTGGCGCGCTGAGATCATGAGGATCGAGATTTTGCACGAGATCCGTCAGGATCAGTGTCCGGCTGCGCTTGTCGAACAGCTCGATCTCGGAGAACATCGGAGCATTCACCGAGACGGCCTCGAGGTCGGCCCTCCATTCCTCAGGCGTTGTGTCTCCCAACTCGCGGTCGATGCGGATGCGTGCCGCCCGCACTTGCCTGCGTGCCGCAAGACCGCGCGCCGCGAATGTCGTCACCTGCGGCAGCTCGCTCTGCCACTCGGACAGGAACATCCAGTGCGCGATATTCGGCGCGAGCAAGTACCTTATCGTCCCAAGCCGCTCCAGCTCACCGCGGAGAGCCGGCGAATATCTCACCGGCGAATGCAGCACGAGATCACCGTTCGAGAGCCGAATGACGGTCATACGCACCGGGAGTTTCAGACCGGCGGCGCTGATCGGGGCGTCGTCCACGACCCGGATATCGTCCGTCGCTCGCGACAAACGGGCGGTCGACAAGGTGGCGTCGGAACTTTGCATGAGCGTCTTCCATCACAAGGCGTTTGCTCAAGCCTCGGGAGCGACGCTCGTTCCTCGCTAGGACGCCCGAACCTGCTTGCGGGCATTGCGTCGGCGACGGCGCGCCGCGAGTCGTCCTCCGACCCTCTCCGCCGGAAAGTGCCGCGTGATCGCCGGTAGGAGTTCCGGCTCTGGGGGAGGTTGTTGGGCGGCAATCGGCGCTTGGTCCGGACGAGCTTCCATCAGATCGAGCACGGCGCGGCCCTTGTCCGTGATGCGCCACCCGCCATTCGTGCGGTCGATCAGCCCTTGCGAAAAGATGTCCAGGCCGGGCACCCGCGCGCCCAGCCGCCGGGTACGCTCCGTCCAGTCGCGACCGCTGGTCGCCAGAATGGCCATATCCCGCTTGAGATCCTCCAAGGCGGCGAACCCATCCGGGTAGCTCACCAGGATCTTGAGGACCGTCACGTGGAAATTCACCCCCGCCCCCACATGACCATCGTCACATCGTCGGGATTTCTGAGAGAGCATTGCGGGCCGCTTGCTTGAGCCGATCCGCAGAGATGTCACCCCTGCTTGCAGTCTCCAGAAGCTTCGAGGCTACACGGGTCCTGGCGCCGATCTCACAGCGTGGAACACCGTCACACACCTCGTCGAGAACGGTGCGCAACAACGCCTTGGTCGCGGTATCGATCATGGAAAGCCCCAGCGGAAAGGTTCACGGTAGGGCAATCGCTCCGGCCAGGGATTCAACATTGTTAATGAGCTGAAAATTTCGCTGCCTGGCTACTGCCGGCTTGGCGATGTTTCGGGGTTGCCGAGCGCGCGACCGTCCTGGTTACTGCCCGCATTGCGCGTGAGGTCGTGGGAACCTCCGTCGCTCGCCAATCGTAGTCGAAGCCGAGCGGCAAGTCGCAGGGACCCGCGACAATACACGCACACTACAGGGGCGCCGCGAAAAGTTGGCGGCGGGCATTTGTAATGCCAGCGATCGGTCAGTATTGCTCCCTATTGCGTGGCGGAAGAGCATCAACGGGCAACAAACTCAAGTTGCATCTCCTGTCGTCACAATTACGGCCATCCCATCACGATTGTGATCCTTTGTACTCCATCATGACGGCTGCGTTTATCGTTGCGGATTGGAGGTTGCTTTGGACCCGGATCGACTTCTCTTCATCCGACCGCGCCGCGATACCTCGCCAGCACGCGCCGCGTGCAGACATCTCTCATCAGGATTGTTCGCAACGATTGCGCTTATCACTGCAGCACCGGTTTCGACGCACGCTCAGACAAACTGGACCGGGGCATTCTCCAATGGCTGGTTTAACCCTCTAAACTGGAGCGCCGGTGTTCCGAACACGGCGACCAGCGCAAACATTGACACGGTGATCCCAAATTCGACGGAGGTCAGGGGACCGGGAGCAACAGCACTAAACCTTGCAGTCGGTCAAAACGGGACAGGAATGCTCGTCATCCGAAACGGCGGAACATTGACCGACATAGGCGGCTTTATTGGTAATTTGCCGGGTTCGCAGGGTACCGTGATCGTTTCCGACGCCGGCTCCACATGGACGAACATTGGCAACCTCGTGGTCGGCGGTTTGGGCGCGGGCGCGCTCACCGTCGAAAGCGGCGGTACCGTGAACAGTTTCGGCGGCGTCTCCGTCGGATTGTCTACCAACTCGTCGGGGACAGTGACGGTTACCGGCGCGGGCTCCAGTTTGAACATCACTGCAGGCGGCGGGTTCAATATCGGCAGTTTTGGCACGGGCACGCTCACGATCACGAACGGTGGAACGGTCATCAATAACACTGCGTTCACTGCCAACATTGGTAGCAATGCAGGCTCGCTCGGTACGGTAAGGGTGGCGGGCGCGGGCTCTATCTGGAGCAACAGTTCGGGCGTGAACGTCGGCAACTCGGGCACCGGCACGCTTACGCTTGCGGAAGGCGGCGTCGTTACGGCGCCTAGTGTTGTGATCGCGGCAAATGTAGGTGCGACTGGAACGCTCAACATCGGCGCGGGCGCGAGCGCCCCGGCGGCTGCGCCCGGCACGCTCAACACCCCGAGCGTGGCATTTGGCGCCGGCGCCGGCGCAATCAACTTCAATCATACGTCCGCCGACTATGTGTTTGCACCGACGATCAGCGGTACCGGCACCGTCAATGTGCTTGCCGGTACCACCAGGCTCACCGCTGCCAACAGCTATTTCGGCGCGACGAACGTCAACGCGGGCACGTTGGGAGCCGGCGCGGTGAATACGTTCAGTCCAAATTCGGCAGTAGCGGTGGCCCCAGCTGGAACGCTCGATCTCAACGGCTTCAACCAGACCGTACTCAGCCTCACGAACCGCGGTCTGGTGAGCATGGGTACGAGCACTGCCCCCGGCACGGTCCTGACGACGAACGGCTACATCGGGATTGGCGGAACGATCGCGATGAACACATTTCTTGGCGCCGACGGTTCGCCGTCGGACAGGCTCGTCATCAATGGCGGGAATGCGACCGGGAATTCCTTTTTGCGCATCACCAATGTCGGCGGCCCCGGCGCCGAGACGGTGGCAAACGGCATTACAGTGGTGCAGGCAATTAACGGCGGCACGACGGCTCAAGGTGCTTTCGCGCTTGCCGGCGAGGTGCGCGGTGGCGCCTTTGACTATTTTCTTTTCCGTGGTGGCCTCGACCCCAGCAACAGTCCCAACGACTGGTTCCTACGATCGACCTTCACCGTGGGGCCGCCGATCGAGCCGCCGACCTTGCCGATCCTGCCGCCCGAGCCGCCGGTGACAGGGCCGCTGCCGCCGGGCGTCTATCCAATTATTGGGCCGGAGATCGCGACCTATGGCGTGGTCCAGCCGATCGCCCGGCAATTGGGGATGACGACGCTTGGCACCTTGCATGAACGAACCGGCGATACTTCGCCGACCGCAAACACGGACACGCCGTGCCCAACCGATGGTAACACATGGGACAGGATGCCGCGCAGGACACCGGTGAAGGCGTCGACAGATTGCCTGAATGCCGTCTGGGGAACTTCGGTCTGGGGCCGGTTCCTGGGCCAGCAGATCGACAACCACTACAAGGCGTTCGCTGATCCGCGCACCTCCGGACAGGTGCTGGGTTTTCAGAGCGGAATGGATCTCTGGCGAGGCGAATGGATACCGGGCCATCGCGATGCCGGAGGCATTTATGTCGGATATGCCAACGCCAATGTCGATGTGAGCGGCCTGGTCACGAACGAAGCAGCGACCGGCTACGTGCTCCGTCACACCGGCGGTCTCAATCTCAATGCATGGTCGGGCGGCGCTTACTGGACGCATTACGGCCCGAATGACTGGTACCTCGACGCGGTGGCGCAGGCGACGCGCTATGAAGGCGCGGCCTCGACGCAATTCGCCAGCCTTTCAACCACCGGTTTCGGCTTCCTCTCATCGCTGGAGACGGGCTATCCCATTCGGCTGCCGATGTTCGGGCCGGGCTTCGTGCTGGAGCCGCAGGCGCAGATCGTCTGGCAACATGTGTCGTTCGACGACGCCCATGATGGCCTAGGTGCGGTCGCACTGGGTACTACGTCGGGCACCAGCGGGCGGATTGGCCTGCGCGGCCGATGGACCGTCGTCAGCGACAGCGGCCAGGTGTGGCAGCCTTATGTTCGCGCCAATCTGTGGCGCGATTGGGCGGCGCAGGCGACGACGACATTTTCCGGTGTCGATCTGGTGCCCTTGCTTGAGCAGACCACGCGCCTGCAACTGGGAGGCGGGGTGAGTGTGAGGATGAACGCCAACGTCAGCTTCTACGCCAATGCCGACTACCAGTTCGCTGTCAGCGATACCGACGGAGGCAGGCGCGACGGCGTCCGCGGAGCGGCCGGTATGCGATATGCGTGGTGAACTCGAGGTCATACGGAGAAAAGAGTAGCTAAGAGCAATAAAGTGATCTTGCAAATCCCATTCCCGCCTCCGTCCCGTTCACCCTTCTCCGGCCACCACTTCGACGGCGGAAATCTTCTGGCTAAAGATAACGGATGGGACCGCATGCTGAATTGGTGCCAGTTGTCTGAAGCGGTTGGGCGGCTTGCCTGTTTGTCGCGGCCCGGCGATCTGCCCTCCCTCGCCTTTACAGAAAGTCGCCAACATCGCCGGTTGGCGCAAATGCCGCATCCGCCAAGGCTTGACCGTAGCAACGACGGCCAGGACCACACGTCTATATTTTGGCATCCGGTGAAACACGCCGAAACTAACAAAATACTTGAAGCACGGATTTTTCGACTACCCTGATGCAGGCTGTTTCAGCGGGCTTCACCAAATTGAGGGCCCGGCCCTAAGCCTTCCAGCTGTCCGCACGACAAGCTGAAAGACTCAAAGCCGAGCCCTTTGGTCCAAGCCTCAGGAGCCGAAACCACATGGATAACAGCATCGCCGCCTCCGCCGCCGGCAAGCGCGGCCGCAACAGCAGCGTCATCCTGACCGACCGCCTGTGCGAGAAGCGGGTCGCCAAGCAAAGCCAAGCTCTACGACCGCAAATGCCCTGGTGTCTACGTCAGCATCACCGCGGCGGGCGTGGCGACCTTCTCGTACAAGTTCACCGACCGGCAGACCGGGAAGCAGCGTACCGGCTGGCTCGGCGTCTACAATCCCGAGACCTTCACCGTCGAGGACGCCCACAGCAAGGCCTACGGCCTCAAGGGACTGGGTGCCAAAGCTCTCGCCGAGAGTTTCCGGGACCAGAAGGCCAACAAGGCAAAGCGCGGCAAGACCGTCGCCGAGATCATTGAGGAGCGGATCGACTGGATGAAGACGCCAGTCAAGAAGCCGGATGGCGAGATGCGGCCCCGGCTTGAGGCTTCGGAAAATACGGCGAGCCACCTGCGCCGGTTTCTCGGTGCGAGGCTTGGCAAGACACTCGCGAGAGACGTCACGAAGCTGACATCGCAACACTCTCGAATGACATTGTCGCGGGGAAGTTCGGCAAGCCCTCCGTCAGCAACGCCCGCCATATGCGCAAGGCAGCCTCGGGGCTGTTCAACTGGGCGGCTGAAGCGGGCCGCGACTATGTGACCGCCAGTCCTTGCATCAACCTGCCGAAGCTCGATCCCGGGCATCCGCGCACGCGAGTCCTGTCGGAGAATGAGATCAGGATCTTCTGGCATGGACTGGATCGCAAGGACCTGCCCTGGGACCGCCGGACCCGGCTGGCGCTCAAGTTCGAGCTCGTAACCATGCTGCGCTCGCGTGAGTTGCTCGGCGCGCACCGGAGCGAGTTGTTCGACTCGACCGCGAGCATCCGCGGTTTGACATGCCCCTCAAGCGGGTCAAAAAGCGGCGCGGGATCCAGCAGCCCTTGTCTGATCTGGCGATCATCAAGGAAGCGCTCGCGCGGGAGGATCAGCAATTTGTGTTCGAAAGCCCCATGTACAAGGGCCAGCCGATCCACCGCAAAGCGATGGCCGATGCGTTGCGCGGCACAAAACACGAGAAGAACGAGGACAAGACCAAGACGCCTGGGCTAGGCGCCGGCGATCGAGGATCGCGCCTGATGGCCGCCATGGCAGCAAGGAGCGTGATTTAATTCTTCGGTGCAAACGCTTCGGTCGCCGCCTTCATGGCAGACTCGCCCATGCTTCTGGTTTGCTCGGTGAGCAATCGCATTTGGGCCTGGAAGAAATCAGACTGGATCTCGAGGGCGTCCTTCATGTCCTTGGCCTGCATGAGCCTGTCGCCGAGGTCGAACGTCGCGGTGACGTTGCGTTGCATGTAGCCGCAGAACTCCTTGGCGCCGCTTGCAATCGGCAGCTTTGAGGCACTTAAGCCCATTTCCAGCTGCTCGAAATACTCGGCGTTTGCCTTGCGCAGGCGAACAAGCGTCTCGGCGAGCATGGTGCGGATACCCGCTGCGGATGGATTGCTATCGGCCATGGTGTCATTCCTCCTTGTTATGCCGTAAGTCCCCCGAACCACGCGCCAAAATAGCCGGCGTAGAGCGCGGGCATTTCGAGATTCATCGAATGTCCGATACCGGGCACCACGACGAGGCGGCAGTCCGGCATTGCCGCGGCCATCGTGCGAAGGTCGGCGGGGGGGATCCAGCCGTCCCGTTCACCCCACAATACCAAATGCGAATGCCCGATCTCCGGCATGCGGCTCTCCAATTCCCGACTCTCCCGCTCGCGTGTGAGATTGACGGGCGTCCCGATCCAGATGCCCTCGGAGACGCCGAAGGTTTGTTCGATGATCCGCTCGAACAGCGCCTGGATGTCCGCGCCCCCTGGACGGAATTGCGGGATCTTGTTCGGCGCCATGCTTTCCGGCACGAACAGCGATGATGCCGCGGTCGCCATCACCGAACGGGTCAACTCCTTGCTCGCCATCATCGCCCGAAACAGTCCGATCTGATCAGCATTGAAGGCCATGCCCAACGGCGTGACCGGATCAAGCGCAAATACACGCCCGAACCGCCGTGGCTGCATCAGCAGCATGCGGGCCGCGATGATGCCGCCGGTCGAATGCGTTGCAAGATGGCAGTATCCAATGTCCAGCGTATCGAGCGCGGCCAGCATGTCTTCCGCATGCTGCTGCATCGTATAGTTGGTGTAGTCGACCGTAGGCTTCGGCCGGTCGCTATCACCGCAGCCGCGCCAGTCGATCCCGATCACGCGGAGGCCGGAGGGAAACAGCGGCGCAGCGAGCTCGATCCAGTCCTTGCTGGCGAGATTGCCATGGATGAAGACGACCGTGACGGCGCCTTGTCCCCACTCTCGCCAGCCCAGCTGGACTTCGCCTGCCTGCACCCTCGGCATCGACCGGCCCTACTTGTTGAGGCCAGCGGTAGGCGCGGCCCCCGGCGGTGTCGGAGCTACCGGCAAGGCCGAGACCACCGCCCCCTTGATCATGCGATCGGTTCCGACCGGCGATGAGGTGTCGACGCTTCCCCGCGTCACGAAATCCACGACATCGGACGGGTATTCGACCGGATTGTCTGTGTGAATGAAATGCCCGGTCTCCGGATAGATCTTGAGGATCGGCCGATTGCCTGCATTGCTCATGCGCGTCATGAACGGCGTGATGGCGTCGCGTCCGAGGTCCGTCAGCCCGTTGAATGCCGGCGTCGGGATGAACGGCTCCTTGTCGCCGAATGCAAGGAAGATCGGCGCCTTGATCTGCGTGAGCCGCTTGTAGAGGTTCTTCGGATCATCCTGCTGCAGTTCCGCGCCGATCGTGTAGATGTCGTAGATAAAGATATTACACCACTGCTCCAGCTCCTTCGGATTGCCCTTGGTCAGTCCGACGCGCTGCTCGGTGTGGAGGCGGGCATATTCGCTGTCGCTGAAGAAATAGCCACTTTTGGCGGCCGACACCGCGCCGGTCTCCGGGTCACGCTTCTTGAAGTAGAAGAAGTCCCGGATGTTCTGCTCGTCGCGCGCCTTCTCCGCGGCAAGGATCCCGGTCTGGTCCCAGGTCGCCCTCCATTTGTCGAAGTCATGATCGAAGGCCCGGTCGAACAGCGGCGCCTTTTTGCCCTTGGCGATGGTGATCTCGCGCGGATATTCCTCGAGACCGGACGGCGCCTCCAGCGCGAGGCCCTGCACTGCATCCGGCCAGGTCAGGGCATAACCCATCACGAACTGACCGCCGAGCGAATGGCCGAGATAATACGCCTTCTTGACGCCGAGCTGGTTGACGACGAGATCGTAGATGACCTCGCGCATGTCCTGCATGGTGCGCGCCGGGCTCTTGTCGAGATTGCCGGGGCCTGACATGCCGTAATGCGGCAGGTCGGGCACGATCACGCGCAAGCCGCTGCGTAGTGCATACTGCATGATGTTTCCGTAGTGCCCGCCGAACGCGCCCTTGCCATGGATGATCACAAGGATCTTCGGATCCTTCTCCGTGCCGGCATATTCATCCATGTAGCCGATCTGCCAGGAATTTCCGCCCTTGTCTTTGGCATTGGCGTATTTGACCGGATAGGGATAGGTCACGAACTCTTTCCAGAACGACTTTTTGGGGTCGATGTTCTCGGCGACGCCGGGCACGCGATAATTCTTGTCAACGAACTTCTGCGCCCGGTCGAGGCTCGCCACATCATCCATGAAGGCAACGAACTTCGGGTCATTCTTGCGCTGGTTGATGATCGGAAACACACCATAATGGGCGACCGGGCTTTCCTGAGCAATAAGGTCTGCACCAGGCACGCGATCGACTGCCTTCTGAGCCAGCTTGAAGTTTAGCCACAGGTCATTCGTGATGTGCATCACCAGCGTCCGCGCCTGGATGCGGCCGAGATAAGGGTTGATGTTGTGGGTTTCGCCGACACGGTTGCGCCAGACCAGGTCGACCGCATCGTAAAGCTTGGCACGGTTGACGACGTTCAACGCTGCTTTTTCGTTCGGTGGGTCCCAATAGAAGATTTCGGGCTGGACTGCCCCCCAATTCTGGGTCGTACGGAACGCAAAGTCATAGCCCGTCATGCCGAGGATCGACCAGCCGAATGCCACGCCCGGCATCGGGTGCTTCTCCTTGGGCAGCTTGTAATAATCACCCTTCGTGTTCTGCCACACCGGATCGGATTCGATCGCTGCCGTCATCATCTGGAATGTCCAGTTGCCGACCGGATCTTCGCCATCCGACTGCGTGGTGCCGCCGATCGGCATCAGTGCGCCGATATATTCGGGATGCATCACGCCCCAGACATAGGTCTGCGTGCCGCCCATGGAAACGCCGGACACCAGCGCAACGCGCGCGACCTTCAGCCCGTCGCGCAGCATTCGGTAATTGGCCTGGACCATGTCATAGTAGCTGTACTGCGGAAACTTTACGCCGAGACCGTCCGAAGGTTTGCTGGCGCCCCAGGTTCCAAGCGGATCGACCATGATGACATAGTAGCGATCCGTATCGATCGGCCGGCCCGGGCCGATAATTGGCACGGTGCCTGATAACGCTGCTCCTTTGACCCACTGCTCGTACATGTCAGTGGAGTCACCGGAATAATATGAGTTGATGACAACGGC
Organism: Bradyrhizobium sp. WSM471; assembly: GCF_000244915.1. Lineage (NCBI taxonomy): Bacteria > Pseudomonadati > Pseudomonadota > Alphaproteobacteria > Hyphomicrobiales > Nitrobacteraceae > Bradyrhizobium > Bradyrhizobium sp. WSM471. The sequence continues at coordinate 5,981,973 of NZ_CM001442.1, forward strand.
ATTGGTGATCTCACCAGCTGCGTTGCGCCGCGGCGTACCGACGGCGATATAGGCGGTGTGCAGTTTCCCGGCGCCAAGCGATTCAAGGGTGACACCGCCCTCCCCGCCATTCTCCCACTTCGAGGGATCGGCGAGATCGTACTTGCCGCCAAGCCGGAAATTCGCAATCTCGTACGTCTTCTTCAGCCCGTCATGCTGTATCTGCGACGAGCGGCGTGTGAAGGGCTGCGCGACCGCGAGCGATGTCCCGATCAACAGCAGCAGCAGGCTGATGAGATATCGCCGCATGACATGTCTCCCGATCATGACGAATTCCTCCGGCAGGCTTGATTTTTGCCGAAAGCTAGGAGCGGACGCTGCGCGACCTTTGATCTAGCGCAAGGGAATTCGAGCTGCCCGCGCGAGAATTTTGAGAACAAATTACATGCCGGGTCGCCGCGATGCCTTTCCTCACCCACGGCTCCTACCGGATCCGGTATGAGCTCGACGGTCCTGCGACGGCGCCGGCCTACGTGCTGGTCAATGGACTGACTCAATATTCCGAACTGTGGACCGCTTATCGCGACGCGCTCATCGCACGGGGGTTTCGCGTCGCGACATTCGACCTGCTCGGCCAGGGCGCCTCCGACAAGCCCACGCTTTTCATCAATCAGAACGACCATGTCCTTGCGCTGCATCGCTTGATCGAGATGCTCGGTGAAGGTCCGGTCTTCCTCAGTGGAATCAGTTTCGGTGGCCTGATCGCGCTCCGCTACGCCATCGAGCATGGGGCGCGCCTCTCGGGTCTGGTGCCAATGAGTTGCTTTGCCGAGCTTTCGCCTCAACTTCTCCTGATCGGCAACGCACTACGCACCGGCCTAATTCTGGGTGGAACCGGCTATCTCCAGGATCTGCTGCTGCCGATGAATCTGTCCGATGAATGGTTGAAGCCGCTGTTGGACAAGCTCGACGTGGTCAAGCGGCAGGGCTGGCTGGTCAATGACCTCTACGCGTTGCAGAACCTGATGGAGTCGTTCCTCGACTTCCAGCCGCTGACGCCGCAACTCGCCTCGATCGCCGTCCCAACCATGATCCTTAACGGAGAGTTCGACTTCCTGACGCCGCGCGCCCTACACGAGACCCTGCGAGTCGGAATCCCCAACAGCGCGCTCGTGATCATCCCGGGCGCCTATCACGCTTTCACGTTGGAAAAGGGTGCGCTCACAGCCGACCTGCTCGCGCGCTTCGCCGACGACGTGCTGGCCGGACGCTGGCAGGGGAACAAGGCGGTCTGGATTGCGCCTGAGGATCCTGGCGGTGAGCTCACTCCATTTCCCGCCGGCTACGACCATCTGCGTGCCATCCCCGTCCAGAGGACCCGGGCATGAGCGGACTTCTCGGACCACTCGACTCCGAAGGCCGCGTGCCGCCCAGCCAGCAGACCCGCGTCGCCGCTTTCCTGATCTCGGCCCATGGCGCTCTCGCAAGGCAGTTCGCCCTCGCCCTGCCGGCTAAGTTCGAGGCCGGTTGGCAGACAGAACTGAACGCTCAGCTCTACCGCGAAAGCGAGATCGTCTCGCTTCTGATGCGCGCAACCACATGGGTGCCGGATCTCGCCCTGGGTTATATGGCCGTATCCTGGGAGGCCGCCTGGCTTCCGGCGCCGAACGAAGGCATTGCCGATCGCTCTCTTTGGCAAGCAGTCCACCTCGCCACGCTCGCGCATGCCATCCACGCCGGGATCCGGCCAGCGGCGTTACTACCGCTTGAGGCAAACCCGAATGACCCCTTCGTGATGGCTTTGCGCCGCATCGAGTTCGAGAGCGGGCGCTTGTTGCAGGCGCAAATCCTGTTCCTGAAAGGTCCCGACCTGCTACCCTTCCGCGACACCGTCAGTACAGTCCTGGAAAGCCGACACACCGAACTGCGCAAGCTCTGGCACGACACGCTCGCGAGCCTGGGAATCGTCTGCGAATGATGCGGAGCCTTGACGCAGATCAAAGCAGCGCGACTTCCGCCCTCCAGCATTTATCGACCGCCCTGCACGCGCCGACCGGAGTTCTCCCTCATGAAGGCCATTTCGCTTGAAGAAGCCGTCGCAATGATCCCGGCCGGGGCGAGTGTCATGGTCGGCGGGTTCATGGGTGTCGGGACACCGGAGCGCCTGCTCGACGAGGTGGTGCGGCAGAAGAAGGGCGGCCTGTCGCTGATCTGCAACGACGCGGCGATCCCCGGCAAGGGCGTCGGCAAGCTGTTCGATGCTGCGCTGGTCGCGCGATTGACTGCAACGCATATCGGTCTGAATGCGAAGGCACAGCAGCAGATGCTGGCAAACCAGATCGCCGTTGATCTGGTACCCCAGGGAACCTTCGTCGAGCGCATTCGTGCGGGTGGATGCGGGCTGGGTGGAGTTTTGACGCCAACCGGCGTCGGCACGCTGGTTGCGCAGGGCAAGCGCGAGATCGAAGTCGACGGAAAGCCTTTTCTGCTTGAGACGGCCTTGCGTGCGCAGTTTGCGCTAGTGCACGCCTTCCTTGCCGACTACCTCGGCAACTTGGCGTACGCACTGACCTCGCGCAACTTCAATCCAGTCATGGCGATGGCCGCCGACACCGTGATCGTCACGGCGGAGAACATTGTGCCGGTCGGCGTGATCGCGCCCGACCACGTCGTGACCCCGGCGCCGCTCGTCGACTACCTCATTACAAACGGGTGACGACATGGATCCGCAGATCATCATCGCCCGGCGCGTCGCCAAGGAGCTTCGGAGCGGCGATCTCGTCAATCTCGGCATTGGTATTCCGACGCTGGTCGCGAACTACGTTCCAACGGACCTGAAAGTGTTCTTCCAGTCGGAAAACGGCCTGATCGGAACGGGGCCTATCCCCGAGCAAGGCCTGGCTCATCCGACGCTAACGGACGCAGGGGGGCGCCCGATTAGCGCACTGCCCGGGGCCTCGACCTTTGACAGCGCGATGTCGTTCGGGCTGATCCGCGGCGGCCATGTCGACGTCACGGTGCTTGGCGGCCTTCAGGTCGATGCCCATGGCCATCTCGCCAACTGGATGATCCCGGGCAAGATGGTTCCTGGCATGGGCGGCGCCATGGATCTCGTCAGCGGCGCGAAGCGGGTCATCGTCGCCATGCAGCATGCTGCAAAGGGCAAGTCAAAGATCGTTGCCGAATGCAGCTTGCCACTGACCTCGGCGCGACCGGTGAATCTGGTCGTCACCGACTTGGCTGTGATCGGCTTTGCCGACGGCAGGGCGACGCTTCTAGAGACCGCGCCGGGCGTCACGATCGGCGAAGTGATGGCCGCGACAGAAGCCGACCTCCTCGTCGGCGACCATGTCCGGGAGATGATGATCTGAAGGTAAGGGACATGCGGATATTCGGCGATTTTGATGAGATAAGATCTGCGGTCGGCACCGAAATCGGCGCTAGTGAGTGGATCGAGGTGACGCAGGACCGCATCAACAAGTTTGCGGAAGCGACCTGCGATGAACAGTGGATCCATGTCGATCAGGAGCGCGCGAGGAAAGAAATGCCCGGGGGCACCACCATCGCCCATGGCATGCTGTCCCTGGCGTTGGCACCGATGTTCATCCGCTCAGTGATGGGGTTAAAAGGCCTCCGAAACACCCTGAACTACGGTGCCGACCGGATCAGGTACCTTTCCCCGGTCCCGGCGGGCTCGAAGCTGCGTGGCCGCGTCAGCGTTGCTGAGACGGAGGATGTGCCTCCAGACGGGCTGCGCGTGAACTATCATCTGGTCATCGAGATCGAAGGCGGCAAACGACCGGCCTGCGTCGCCGAGTTGATCGCCCTGCACTATCGCTGAGCCGCGTCCCGTCCTCTTCAATCGATGATGTGATAGCCGCCATCAATATAGAGAACGCTTCCCGTAATGAGCTTGGCCCCGTCGAGCGCGAGAAATGCCGTGGCATTGCCGACGTCGTCAATGCTGACGAGACTGCGCGACGGCGCCTTCGATTGCGCCTTGTCCATCAGTTCGTCGAAGTCGGGAATGCCTGATGCCGCGCGCGTGGCCAGCGGTCCGGGCGAAATGGCGTGCACGCGGATACCCTTCGGGCCCAGCTCGGCCGCAATGTAGCGCACCGACGCTTCGAGCGCGGCCTTAGCTACGCCCATCACGTTGTAATTCTCGACCACCATCTGACTGCCATAATAGGTCATGGTAAACATGGTGCCGCCGTTCTTCATCAGCGGCTCGGCCAGATGAGCCATGCGCATGAAGGACCAGCAGGAGACCTCCATCGTCTTCAGAAACCCGTCGCGGCCGACGTCCACCACACGTCCGTGCAAGGCTTCCTTCGGTGAGAAGGCGATCGAATGCAGCAGGAAATCGAGTTGGCCCCAGTCCCTCTCGATCCGGGCAAACACGTCTTCAGTCTGCCCCTCCGTCATGACATCGAGGGGCATGAAAATAGACGCCTCGAGTGCCTGCGCAAGAGGCTCGACGTGCTTCTTCGCGCGCTCGTTCAGGTAGGTGACGGCGACATCAGCGCCGAGAGCGCGAAAGGCCTTGGCGCACCCCCATGCGATCGACTGGTCGTTGGCGATTCCTACGACGAGGCCTTTTTTCCCCTTCAGGGCAATCTTGGAATCTGGAAACACTGGAATCATGATGCCCTCTCCTGCCTCTGATTGTTCGATGTTCTCTTCATCAGCACTGACAGAGTGTGCTGCGCGATCATCAGCTCCTCGTCGGTCGGCACCACATAGACTGGAATGCGACTGTCGGGGCCCGAGATCAGCTGTGAGTGGCGCGTATTCTCGGCTTGATTGAGGGTGACGCCCAGCCACGCGAGCTGGCCAGCGACATGCGCGCGAATTGTTGCGGAATTTTCACCGATACCGGCTGTAAAGACAAACGCGTCCAGCCCCTGCAGCGCCGCGGCAAGCATCCCGGCATTGAGCCCTATGCGGTAGCTGAAATATTCAATCGCGAGTCTGGCTCGCGGATCCTCACTGCTCTCCAGCTCCCGCATATCGTTGCTGACGCCGGACAACCCCTTCAAGCCGCAATCGCGATAAAGGAAGTTCTGGATGTTGGAGGCTGACATCCCCTTCTCGGAAATCAGATACAGCACCACCCCGGGGTCGATCTGACCCGGGCGGGTTCCCATCGGAAGCCCGTCGAGAGCCGTGAATCCCATGGTGCTTTCAACGCTTCGGCCCGCGCTGAGAGCGCACATCGAGGCGCCGCTTCCGAGGTGAGCGACGATCACCCGACCATTCGCGATTTTCGGCGCGACCTTTGGCAAGGTCTTCGCAATGTATTCGTAGGAGAGACCGTGAAAGCCGTAGCGACGCACGCCTTCGGCATAAAGATGATGCGGGATCGCATAATGATCGGCGACCGCGCTATGCGTGCGATGAAATGCAGTATCGAAACAGGCGACCTGCGGAAGCTCCGGGAAATTGCCGAGAATCGAGCGGATCGGCGCCAGATTATGGGGTTGATGCAGCGGCGCGAGCGCGATGAACCGCTCCAGCCGGGTGACGACACCATGATCGATCTGGATCGGCCGGTCGTAGTCCGGGCCACCATGAACGACGCGATGACCGACAGCGATCGGGTGAATGCGTTGCTCGTCCCGCAACCAGGCACCGGCAATGTCCATCGCGGCCGGAACATCCGGCACCGCCTCGATCGGATAGGCGCGATCCGCAAGCGGATCGCCGGTGGAGCCACTCGCGCGCAAACGCGGGCGGCTGCCGATCCCATCCATCTGCCCTTTCAGCTGTCGCCGCAATATTCCGTCACCCTCGATCGAGTAGACCTGGAACTTGACGCTGGAGGAGCCGGCATTGACCACAAGGATGGTATCCATGGCGTTCACGCGGCAATCGTTGGAGCACGCCGGCGCCGGGCATGGGCATACAGCGCAGCGACCGCGCACGAGGCCATCCGCGCACGCGCCGAATCCGCGCGTGACGTCAGGACGACCGGGACGCGGGCTCCGAGCACGATGCCGGCGCCGTCCGCCTTGGCGAAATAGGCGAGATTCTTTGCCAGCATGTTGCCGGCCTCCAGGTCGGGAACGACCAGGATCTGAGCGCGACCGGCGACCTCGGACTTGATCCCCTTGATGCGCGCCGCCTCCACGTCGATGGCGTTGTCGAAGGCCAGCGGACCGTCGAGGATCCCTCCGGTGATCTGCCCGCGGTCCGCCATCTTGCAGAGTGCCGCCGCCTCTATCGTAGACGGAATTTTCGAGGTCACGGTTTCAACCGCTGACAGGATTGCCACGCGCGGCGATTTGCCGAACCCAGCTTCCACATACAGATCAATGGCGTTCTGGATGATGTCGCGTTTGGCGTCCAGATCAGGGAAGATGTTGATGGCCGCGTCCGTCACGAAGATGGTCTCCGCATAGGCCGGCACGTCCATCACGAAGACATGGCTGATACGCCGATCGGTACGCAGGCCTCCGGCCTTCGCGGTGACCGCGCGCATCAACTCATCCGTATGCAAGCTGCCTTTCATCAATAGCTCACCTCGGCCGGCGTGGATCAGCTCTACCCCTTTGCAGCGGCTTCATCGCTATGTGCTGCGTCAACAAGCTCGAAGGCCGCGATGTCGAGACCATGCCTGGCGGCCGTATCCCGGATCTTCCTTTCAGGTCCGACCAGGAGCGGCCGGATAATGCCGGCCTGTGCACTATCGACAGCGCCCCGCAATGAGCTCTCATCGCACGGATGCACAACGATGGTTGGGGCCGGCGGCACGGCCTGCGCGGCCGCGATCAAGCGGTCGTATTTGCTCGGGGACTGTGCCTGCGACGTGTCGGCTGACATGAGCCGGTTCCTTCCAGACAGTATTACGATGCCCTCGCCTTGGGGTCGAAAGGGGCAACGTTCGACGCCCTCCCCGACGTTTCGGCGTCGAGACCGAACAGCTGTGCGACACGCTGCAGGCGGCTGGCGCGCTCGCCTGTGATGTCCTCGCTGGCCGACAGCACCTCGCTCATCGTCGTGAAAGCCGCGCGGCGTTGATTGACGTCGTCGGGAAGCAACTTCGGGATAACGGCCAGCGCCGCCTCGCGATCGAGCAGCAGCATGAAGAACTGCTCGCGAACCAGCATCTTGAATTCGGCAAGCGTTAATCGCGCTCCGCTGTCGTCGCGACGAGCCTGACGCAACGCCTCGATGCTGCGTTCATCCACCATTCCTCTCGCCGAGCCGATATAAAGCAGGGCACGGATGGCCGCCTCGCGAAGCCCCCCTTCGCCAATCCTGGATCGGAGCTCGGCGATCCGTTTGTCGAGCATGGCACGGTGTTCGGCCGGCATCTCGCGCCGGCGCGACGGGTCAGCTTTCGGATCTATGCCGACCGCCGCCTGTAGCGCCGGCGAGCCGTAGACGTTGAGGAACATCGCCTCGCTCATCGCTTCCTGCGAATCGCGCCAGCTGTCCAGCGCATGAACGATCTGCTTCGAGACCTGCTCCTGAAATGCCAGGAACGGATTGTCGTTCGAAACCGGCTTGCGGTTCGCTTCTAGCCCTTCCGCTGCCGACTTCACCGCGCTCATCCACGGATTCTGACTGCTGAACGCCTCGTACTGCGTCCGCAGCGGGTGCAGGTTGCGCATCATCTCCGCCGTCTGCGGCGCCACCATGCTTTTGATCCAGGGCTGCACGAACTTGCGGTAGGCGGCAAGATTGAGCTGCGAGACGCGTTTTGCCGCGGCAAAGCGCCGCTCGTCCTCAGGCGAATTGCCACCCATGGCCCGAATATCGTCTAGTGTCCGGGCCTCGCAGCGCATCACCCACTGGCCCACAACGAGATCGGAACTAGTGGTTTCTTCGTCCTTGGCTTCGAACGTTGCTTCGTAAAGGCCGGGTGGTAGTACATCGATCAGATCGATGTTGCTGGAAAATTCGGCGTGCTCCTTCTTGGCGACACCACCTGAAACGAAGATGCCGAGATGGCCGACGTTCTCGTGAACGGTATAGACGATCGTCTGCCCATAGGCCCTGATGTCATCAACGTCGGCGTAGCATTCGAGGATCCAACCCAGCGCCTGTTGTGGCGGAGTGATGTTGTCGCCCTTGGAGCAGAACACCACGATCGGCGAACTGATGTTGCGCAGATCTACCTTCTGCCCGTCGGACATGGTGATATTGCCGGCTGCCAAGTTGTTGCCGACGAAGAGCTCGTCGACAATGAACTGGATCTCCTCGGCGTTGAGATTGACGTGCCCACCCCACCAGCGCTCGAACTCGAGGTAGCGATCGGCTTCGGTATCGACCTTTGAATAGACGTTGTACTGCTTGGTCCAGAGCGTGTTCGAGGGGTTCTGGCCTTCGAAATTCTGGACCAGCCAGGCACCGTCGAACTTCCCGCCGCCGAGATCGCTAACGAGCGCAGTTAGCCAGCTTCCGCCCAGAAGGCCGCCCGAATATCGCATCGGGTTTTTGCCATGCACGCCCGCCCAGTACGCGAGCGGGGCTCCGGCGATGATCAGTGGGCCGAACAGTTCGGGCCGAACCGAAGCCAGGATCATGACCGCCCAGCCGGCTTGGCAATTGCCTATCACGCAGGGTTTCCCGTCAGCTTCCGGGTGACGACTGATCACTTTTTCGATGAACAGTGCCTCGGCACGCGCGATACGCTCGATAGTCTGGCCCGGCACCGGCTCCGGCAGGAAGCCGATGAAGTAGCAGGGATGCCCCGCCTTCATCGCGACGCCGATCTCGCTGTCGGCCTTGAACCCGCCGATGCCTGGACCGTGCCCGGCGCGTGGATCAATCACGATGAACGGCCGCCGCGTGGAATCGATCTCGACGCCGGCTGGCGGGACGATGCGGACAAGCGCGTAATTGACGGGTTCGTCCAGCTTGCGGCCGTCGATGATCAGTTCGGCCGCATATTGCAGAACGTGTGGCGCGGTTTGGGCGACGTGCTCCCGATATTGGTCGCCGCGCCGGCGCATCACATCGAGGAAGAGTATGCTCCGTTGCCCAGCATCGACCATGTATTCAACCGCCGAGGCGACGAGACCGGACATCGGACCACCGGGTGATCCAGGCACTTCCATCTGCATGCTCCGACCTCGATGTGGTATGAATGCATCCAAAGCCCGCCGCAACTGCAGGCCTTTGATATAGGTCAATGCTGGACGGCGAGTACGCCGACCCAGTCGTGTCACGTCGTCATCCCGCCCGAATGTGTCGAGCTGACTGCCGAGAGTCAGGCCGCCGGCTTTTGCGGGGCCCTTGATACAAATCAAACGGGTAACCGACCGCCCGTTCATAGACGAGCCTCAGGCCGTCGTGTTTTCCGGCCGCCCGAGCCGAGACCTCGCATGTCGGACATCGCCAAATACAGCGTGACGGAACGCTTGCGGGACGGCAGCACGGCCGAAATCCGAGCGTTGCGGCCGGCCGACGAGACGGCTGTCCTCGACGCGCTGGATCAGACCAGCAAGCAGTCGTTGCAGCGCCGTTTTTTTGGGATCAAGCGTCATTTCTCGGACGAGGAGCGCGCGTTCTTCATGGATGTCGACTTCATGAATCACGTCGCGCTGGTGTGCGAGGTCGGGCAGCCCGAGCGGACAATGATTGTCGGAGGCGCTCGATACGTCGTGTTTGAGCCCGGACGAGCCGAGTTGGCCTTCGTCGTCATCGACGCTTGGCAGGGCCGAGGCATCGGCTCCATCTTGATGCGCCACCTTGGCGAGATCGCCTCCAATGCCGGATTGCGTGAACTCACCGCTGAGGTCCTGCCCGAGAACAAGTCCATGCAGGCGGTGCTCGGCAAGTTTGGCTTCAGGGCGGACGGCAACCGCGACCCACACACGATGAATTTGGCGCTACACCTGGGCAAAGAGGGGCGGTGATCAATGAGCGGTGCATGGCGCCCGCGCTCAAGATCTTGCGGAGCGATGCATCGTCGCACCCCATCGCCGGTCGCCCCCGGGCGCCCTGGTTATCCTGTTGCCGGCCGTCCCGGTCGGCCCGGTTGTCGTCCCGTGGCTGGTTATCCGGGCTGATACTATGGCTACCGCATATACGGAGCGGCGGGCGCCGTAGGAGGGGCCGCCCTCGGAGCTGCAGCCTAGGGAGCTACGACAGCTGCTAATACGACAACTATGGCAATTACGTCCCGGTCAGCACCTTACTGACTGCTGCCCATCGGCGACAGGTCACCTCACGCCGTCGCGGCGCTTTCTTTTTACCTGCGTATCGATCCGTGGCAGAGACTTTGCGCCCACACATTTTGTGGCCTCAAATAACAAAAACTTGGCGACTTCCCGCAAGCGAGTGTCTGCCGAGTACTGCTATCTCCGATCGACCTCACCCCAATGCGCAGGCTGGTCGCGGTCGACCAAAGCGCTTGGTCAATGCTCCCACAAGACACCCAGGATCGAATTTTGGTCGACGGCAGCATGCCCGAAAGAGCGCTTACGCAACTGAAGATCGCGCAGGCTTACGTTCGGCTTTCGTGCATCCCCGACAACGATCAAAATTTATCCGTTTCGGTCGCCACGGTGGCAAGCTGTGTAATACGCATGTTGCGAGGTCCCACACTCGATCTGAATGGCGTGCCACTATTTTGGCTAGAGCTGTTTGATCTCAGTGCCGGGCTTTCACTCGACAGCTGCTGCTGCCACAGCATCGAGGATGCGGTACCGGTGCTTGAGGGCTTCGTTGCCCAGGCCGCAGCCATGAGCCAGCCCGGGGGCGAGCCGCTATGAACGATCACCGGCATCATCTCGAAGCACTGCGAAAGCAGGCAGCAGAGGTTGAGTTGATAAGCGCGCTTACGACCTCGCCAGAAAAGCGAGAACTTTTCGCCAAGATTGCGGAACATCTCAACACGCTCGCGGCTGCTGTGGAGCTGGCATTGAAGGCCGGCTTCATGTCAGAGGCAGGTACCGGACCACATAGGTTGGGGACTGCTGGGGCAAAGATTTGATCTAGCTCAACGCGGCCTTTGGTTATGCGCCGACGGTCGGCACATGAAACCGCTCGTCAGAAAACGCGGCGCGGCTAAAAAGCTCAAGCTGTCCTACACGGAATGGCGCGCCGAATCGTCGCGGAATACGGCAGCCAGCTGGGGCGACCATCAACACCTCCGGACGATGCTCACGCATTCGAACGCTTCCATGCACCCGGTTGCAACCTTTAGCATAGTCTCGACGGGTGTTCGGAATGACAAATTTGAAATCGCGAGCCGTCTATCTGGTTCTTCTTTTGGTTCAGCTCAGTGGAGCCCTTTTCATAATCTTGGAGGGCTTGCCCGAATTTAGGCACTTGATGAACTATCCCGGTGAGCAGCTGCCGTTCGAACGATCTGACAATCTTGCTGCACCGATCATGATCATGGCAATGCAGGTCGCCTATTGGTATCGCCTGCAGCGCGTTCCGCTTCCCCCTCAGCGCTCGAATCCAATCCTGAGCCACCTGTTTTTGTTTCTGGGGCGTCTTGCCTTCATTTTTGGTGGGTCGCTGTTCGGCGTCGTGTTCTTCAGACATTTGCCTGAGATCCATCAGGGCGCCGATCTATGGCTCATGTTTCGTCGCGGGCTGCAACTCCGGGCGTCGCTGTTCGCGCTATTCTGCGTAACGCTTGAATTAGAGCGATTAGGGCGCGCGCTTGGAAGTAACCAATAGCCGCCTCGCCTGCTTCAACACCACGCCGGGCTTCACGCCACGGCCCAATCTGCATTGGGACACAATGCAGTAGCCAAACACTGACATCCTGTTTGTCTAAGGCGCGCCTGCCAATCGTACAAGCTTCCAACGACTGGCGAGAACGTCGAAGGCCCCGGTGCAGTCACCATCTTGATCGGGGCCGGTCACGCCGTGGGTGGCCTACTTTCTCGGGTCTGGAATGATCACGCCCGCAAAGTGTGATTCACAGACCCACGACCTTTCCGCGTTCGTGCGCATTTCCGCTGGGCTGGAGAATCCCGGGCTGGCGCGCATGATCGTGGCGATGCCGGTCAAACAGTTCGCGCAGGCATCCAAGCCTGGGGGCGGATGCTGCTCAAATGCCTCTCACACTGCTCCGCTGCTGCGCATCTTTCCCTCAAATCGTTTTTGGTCATCAGGAGTCCGGATTGCAAACTTCTAGGTGCCTTTCTAACGACACCGAAGCTCTCAGTAGCACGGCGGATATGGGTAATAACCGCAGTGTCGACGGTGATAGTACGCTCCCGTGGCCGCTGCTCCAACGGCAGCCGCGCCTACCGCAGCTCCATAGTATCCACGCCGATAAGCGCGCCGATGCACTCGCCTATGAACCCCCGCAACGCTGCCTGGTGTGAGCGGACGACCGACACGAGCATCAGCTTGGTCGACGGAGATAACGACTGTCCCGGCCGGTGACAGGTGAAACGACACTGGCGTCAAGCACAACATCGCTGCACCGAGGCCTGCGCCCAAAACCGCTGATATTTTCATGTTTTCTCCTGTTTGGTTCGTTGCGAATTGCCTAGTGGCGCATGACTACGTTTCTCTTCGGCACCACCGTCGTGCCATTTCTGGTGCGGCTGCGCGCAGCCTGTGCACGAAAGCATCGCTGACGTTGACCTAGATCAACCCAGCCGCCGAAAGAGGTTGTCGGGTCGGGGGTTGCGAAAGATAAGCATGCTGAAGATGATCCGCCGAGGGAGGAGTAAACCAAGACAAGCGCCCAGCACGTGCCTGCTGCTACTTGGCCGCAGCGGATCGAACGCTCCGGTCCTTTTTGTTTCCGCCCCGCAGCCCTTGCCCTCTTATTGACCGACGGGCGAAGCGGTCAAGTTGGTGAGCCAAGGCTCTCCAGCTACGGAAAGGCTCATAAGCACCGAAGATCGGGGGGCCGGGTGGAAAACTGGCCGACTTAGGTAGCTCTGTTCTGAATGGCCGTTGGTAGGGTGCGAGATTTGTTCTTCTTGCAATACGTAACGACCGCACTGGAATTCCTCTGCAGACGGTCGAAGTCCAATAAACTGTTGCTTGCTGCGGCGTTGTAGTAGCCACTCATAAAATATCTTACAAACTCTTGATCCGCTGGACCGTACGCCAACCAGGTTCCGCAAGTGATCTTGTTAAAATCCAGCGTAGCGTTGGGCACCGCAGTTACGCCTATCGATTTTTCCAGCCCTGCCATCACACTGGCGCTCGGGTTGGATTGGCACCACCCTCTTACGCTTGCGACATTTGTCCGATGCAGGTCAAAATCCACAAAAGTCCTCCGACTTTCATAAGCAAACCAGCCGGTCATCCAAGCCGAAAACTTGCTCGACGGTGCAGCCGGCATGGCAAGATATTCGCCGCAGGTGATGCTGCGAATATCGGCCGTCGTGGCGCGCGCCTCACTGGCGAAAGCTGAGGACACTAAGATCAGCGCAAGCAGAAGCAATCTGCACCTCATTGTGATGACCTCCCGAGCAACGATTGGCTACCAGACCAAGCAACAGCGTGATCACACATCCCGTGACCACAACTGCATTCGGGCGTTGTGGCGACGGCCTAGTTGATCTAGATCAACGCCGGCGAAGCAATGTCCCTGCCAACCATCCCGGCTCAAGCAAAGTATGTCCTCGCGAAGGCAACGAAGTGCTCGTCAAGAGACCGCGAGGTGGCGCTTACGCCGGCCGCGATTCAGGCGTAATGTACTCACTCAAGAGTCGATCGATCACTAATTGGGCCTCAACTTCGGTTCGGAATCCTGCAAGGATCAAAATAGAACCTCGCGGCGATTCTTGCGCCAGAGACGTCTCGCGGGTACCTTCGGCCGTGATTGACGGGTCCGGGAAGTGCCGTCGGATCGAGGCATGACAAGACATGATTTCCCCCTCTTCGAAGTGAACTACTCCGGAGCAAGCTGCAGCAGGGTAGACGGACTCGCAATTGCACCAAAGGGCATCGTCCTTGGGAACACTATGAATAGCACTTGAGCCGGCCTGCGAACCCGAGCGCCATGACGTCACCCTTTCTCCGCTCCACAGTCGGCAAGTACTCCGCTCGTCGGAGTAATCAACGGCAATTAGGGCTTTTCGCTGCAACTCAGCTTCTGTTGAGACCTTGACCGGAACTGTCGTGGTGTCATTCCGGTCCATCGCTTGAACGCGTGTGTGAGGGAACTCAGTTCGCGATAGCCAAGCAGCCAAGCAACTTCAGACACGGGTAGCTGCTCTTCTTTGAGATACCGCTTTGCAAGCGCGGCCCGCAACTCATCAAGGATTTCAGCGAAGGACGTCTTCTGTTCGCCAAGCTTGCGTGACAACGTGCGGGTACTCAGTCCCATCTGCCGTGCGACTTCCTTCGCGACGCCTCTACCGTGAGGCAGCAGTGTGGTAAGCGTCTTTTCGACTTTTGAACGGACCGTCGGGCCATGCGGCACTTTCCGTACCAACGCTTCATCCGCATAGCGTCGCAACAAATCGTGCAGATAGCCGTCGCGGCCGACCAGCGGAAGCAGTGCCACCGGCACCGGAAAGGAGATCACATCGCCGTCAGCGCCGAACTCGACGTCCCTGCCAAAGAACGTTCTAAATTCGGGCGGCAGCGCGGCTCGCAGGTGCCTCACTTGGAGCCTGGACGGCACCAGACGGCCATCCGTCACCTGCCTGCAGATCCGCACCAGCGTCACTATCCAAAATTCGATCTGTTGCCGCTCGCCCCTTCGATCGACACCGACATATTCGAGGGCAACGGTCGCAGTATGCCCCTCCATGTCGAAACACAGCCGGACTCCCTCATTCATGATCCGGCTGTACCGTTCCGCGGCACGAAGCGCATCGGCGACATTCTCCGACGACGCCATAACGTAGTAGACAAGGCCGATCTCACGCAGATCAAAGCTCCGGGCCAGCCGGAAACCCAGGATGTCGTCCTCCAATACTTGGGAGGCCAATTCCAGAATTTTGATCTGAGTCGCCACCTCGAGCCGGACTGCAGGGTCGCGGAAGTCATTCAGCGTCAATCCCGCCTTGGACAGTAGCGCAGCTGTGTCTTGGCCAGAGGCAGCGACGCGCGCGCAAGCCAACCGTGCAATACCGCCCGTCGCGCTAGGTATCGCACTCAGGCTTCCCGCCGACCTATAACTCGCTCCTGCCTTGCTCAAGACCTCAAAGCCTACATTCATGGCGATCCAGCATTGGGCGATCCCCGTCACTATAATGGAAACATCCTGCTGCAGCGCCCTTTCACATTTGCCCGACTGCGTATCCCCGGAACGTCTAAGCGGTGCTCTTCCAAAGCCGCTTTTCTTTTCCGGCGGGAACTCAAAAGGTCGCGGGGCTTCGATTTCCTGCAAATACCTGAGGTCATTGCGTTCGCAATGTTTGACCTAGGTCAACACTGGGCGACCAGGGATCCAAGATTGATTGCGTGGGGCACGAATGCTCAGCGTCGGCATTCCAGGACGGCCGAACGATATAGAAGACAAGCGCGATGCTTATAACGTCCTTTCCGCTTTGGAGGTCGTCGTGTTGATCAGCGCGAGCCTGATCCTCGACGATGCTCTGGCCCGTCGCGATGGTGGCGGCGGCTTCCGGGTGGCGGAGGATCACGAAGGCCGAATGAGAGCCGGAGGTTTTCAGGCGACAGTTGCCGAGGAGGAGCTGTTCACGCTGGACGCATTCGCGGTGGGCGCTGCCGGACGCTCGCGCCCCGGTGCACCCGATCGCGGAGCGGTCGGCCGCCCAAGACGATTTGCTGCAGAGCGTTCGCTCGCGCATCGCGAAGCCGCCATTCCATTTCGTGCGGGCGAAGAGCTGCAATGACGGTCTCAGTCGAAGAGGCAAATTATGAAAATTATTGCCCTGTTGCTCGCTTCCACATTGTCGATTGCATGCGCCGGCCAGAGCCAAGCCGTAGTGAGAATTGCGAACGATCGAGGTGGTTTGATCCAACGTTACCTGGATCGTTATGATGAGTTAAAGGGCACGGGGCAAACCGTGGTAATCGATGGCCTCTGCGCGTCGGCCTGCACGATCTTATTAGCAAAGATCCCATCAGATAGAGTTTGCGTGACAGAAAGGGCAAACCTTGCTTTCCACGCAGCTTGGGATCTCGGCGCCGGCGGACGCCATGTTACAAATCGAGAAGCTACACGGATGATCTATTCGATGTACCCTGCTCCAGTTCGGAGTTGGATCTCAGGCCGGGGTGGTTTGTCGCCTCACACCATCTTCCTTCGCGGCGCGCAGTTACAGACGATATTTGCGCGCTGCTATTTGGACTCCGCAGTCTTCTTGCGGTCATAGTCCTAAGCTCGCGTCTGGGCCTCAAGCAATGGCCGCATGGCAAGTCCCTGAAGTCGCTTTGATCTATCTCAATTCTCCGACAGCAGCGGGTATCAGTTTGGAGGAGTCGCGTCCATCGCCCTGCCGCGCCGGCCGGGCGGTTGGGCGCTTCCAGGGAGCTCGATATGATCAAGTCGCTCGGAATTGCCACGTTCGCCTTCTTCTTCGCAGTATCGGCTCAGGCGATGACGCCTGGCCCGATTGCACAGCCCGAAAGCCTGATTACGGAAGTCGCTGCTGCCTGCGGCGTCGGTAGGACACGTATCAACGGCGTGTGCGTGGCACGGACGACCGTCCGGCATACCCGTCGGGCGGTCCGCAGATGTGTGAGAGGGACGACGTGCTGATTGGTTGTCCTCAAGGACAATACGCAAATTGGTGTGTCGCGATTAGAATTCTAGAGTACCGACCCCAACGGTACATCGACGCCCCCCCCCACCGGCCTCAGTCTTCCCAGACTGAGGCCGTCTTGCGCCTGAAAGGTTGGACGGACCGGTCACCTTGTGGGATTTATCGAACCGGGAACAACTCCAACCGCAACGCTGGTGCCGGCACGCCAACAATCAGCCTTCGAGAGCCGGTCATCGTCAACTGACGAAGCCGACGATTCAGGTGAATAGCGCAGACACAAGAAGCAAATGTTTACGCAATTTGCCACTCGACCATCAACGCGATTTTCTTCATTTTCCCGTCTGATAATCGCCTTGTGCGCCTTGTTTGGTCGGATGCTCGGAATGGTCCTGTCGTAGCGGAGGTGGGCGGCATGTCCGAAATGGTGGAAGTGCTCGCCGGAACGAGTTTATTTCTACTCGCCTTCTCGCTGCTGATATTCGACATCCCCCGCTACACCTTATCGCTGGTATCTCTTGCTCTGTTCAGCTCGAAGCGGCGAAGCGCTGGCAAGACGGTTTGCCAGGCGACGGTAAGCGTGATTATCCCGACATTCAACGGCGGCTCCGGGCTTGCTCCTTCGATCAGCTCGCTGCGCCGGCAAACCCTGCGACCTGTCGAAATCATCGTCGTCGACGACGGCTCCACCGACGCAACACGCGCCGTCGCGGAGCGGGCGAGAGCGCAGGGCCTGGTTGACATGGTCATCTGCCATGGGACCCGCTGCGGCCGCAGCGCCGCCATCAACGCTGCAGCACGGTTTGCCCGCGGCGATCTTCTCTTGACCGTAGATGCCGACACTGTCTTCGAACCGAACGCGGTTGAGCGCCTCGCGGCTGCGTTCGGCAATCCGCTCGTCGCCGGCGCAAGTTGCAGCGTCGCGATCAGCAACGAGCGCGACTCGATATGGACAGGGCTTCAAAGCGTCGAATACCTGATGTCGATCACCGCGGGGCGGTCGATCCTCGACGTGCTATGTTGGTCCGGAGTATGACTTCACGCCAGAGATCGCGGGATACACTTGCCCGAAGTGCTGCCGCGGCATTGTGCCGGCTGACCCAGCTTGCGAGATCGTGGGGACTAGCGCGCGCTGCACCCGATGTCGGGTTGAGATGGTGGTTTCGCCTGCGTATGCTCCGGCTGGCTTGTAACGATTAGCGATGATCTTGTTTGACGCTCGTTGACGAATGACTAGTTCCGCCGATGGCGCTCGTAAGTGGATTTGTTCCCTGAGCGCTCTTGCATCCTGCCGGAACGATCGAGTTAACATAGATGAACGGAGATGTTTGATCTGCGTCAATCGGCGATGGTGCCACCTGCATTGCACTTCAGGAAGGTCGCGGCCGTATCAGCGCGCTGCGGCTCTTCCTCCAGAAGGAGAGTGCCATGCTCCGCCAATTCCTTATTGCAGCTTCAGCCGCGACCGCGCTGCTTGTAGCTAGTTTGCATTCTGACGAAGCCTTCGCCCGTCGTGGTGGTGGAGGCGTGCGAGCCGGAGGCTATCACGGCGGCGGCGCGATGCGGGCGGGCGGCTACCGCGGCGGAGCCGTGGCCGTTCGAGGCTATCGAGGCGGTGCAGTTGCTGTGCGCGGCGGACGCTATGGCTATCGAACCGGCGCGTACCGTGGCTACGGCGCCTACCGAGGCTACCGCTACGGCGCAGCCGCTGTAGGCGCTGCGGCAGTCGGCGCCGCCGCAGCAGGCGCGTACTACGGAGGCGGCTGCGGATACGATGGCTACGGAAACTGGATTTGCCCGAACGGCTACTAAGGCTCTCAAGCGGACACTAGCGCTAGGGCAAGCGGGCAGCCCGTTCTGCCCTAGTAGCTGGTCGATCACGCGCGAAGCCTCCGGTCGGATTTGCGCGGCTTGTCCGCCCCAATGCCAAGTTGGACGTGCGGCCATTGATGACTGGGAGAGCCATCCCGACAACGAGCCCGAGTCGGTGCTTTAAAGACCAGACGCGACCAGGCAACCTCGATCGAAGTCTGCAGATGGCTCAACGAGCCCGCCGCCGCGAACACCTCAGTAGCTCTCAGGCACATTGAATCGCCCCGGCTGTTTCGGATAACGAGCCTTGATCAGCCCGTTATCCCGACAGCCCGAAAGCTATTTTCGGCCGGGGCATTCACCCATTGGCACAAAGTGCACTGGCCAAGCACTGCGCATCTGATTGTCTAGAGTGGGCCTTGCCGATTCTTTCGAGCCCCCAAGCTTCCAGGATTGGCGAGATCGTACAGGCCCCGGCGCGGCATCAGCTTCGCCGGGGCCACGCGGGGATGGTCCAGGACTATGGACACAGAAGCAGATCGGCAACGAGGTTCGGAGTTGGGTCGCCGCTGGGCAGAGCATGCTTCGGCGCACGAGCTTGCCACCATGGTGAGCGGGTCGTTTGATGATCTCAGCGAAATTCTGCCAGCGGACGCATCTGATCAGTTCGTCGGCGGCTTCCGCGAAGGCGTGTTGCACGTCTGGCGCGGGGCCTAGGATCTCAGCATAAGGGTGCGGGGATGAGACCAAGCGCCCTTGCCCACCATCGCGGAACAATTTCAGGCGGCCAGTTGACCGGTCAATATTCCTGACACAACTCAAGCGCGCAAATTGCTCAATTTTCCCAACTGTTGCCGCGTAAGCACGCCGAATTCCAGTCGGCTCAGCTAGCTTCGAACTGGAATGCCGGCTGCCAAGAAAAGAGCCGGCATCGTTAGGGTGAAACGTGGATGGAGCAAAAAAAATGAAGAAGATTTGGTTGAGTTGCATGGCCTTGCTGGCGGTGAGCATGGCGGCACCCGCGTCAGCGGCTGATCTGGCTGCTAAACCTTACGTCAAGGCCCCGCCTCCGGTGATCGCGCCGATCTATGATTGGACCGGGTTCTACATCGGCGCCAACGGCGGTTGGGGACAAAGCCACGGCTGTGTGGATTTCGTGACGCCAGCAGGGACGGTCGCAGGTGGTTGCGCCGATCGCTCCGGCGGCCTCGCTGGCGGACAGATCGGGTACCGCTGGCAAACCAATCAGTTTGTGCTCGGCCTGGAAGCGCAGGGAGATTGGGCAGAAATCAAGAATACGCGGGTCAGTCTGATCGACCCGCTGATTTCGACAACCGGTAAGATTGACGCCATCGGGCTCTTCACGGCGCAGCTCGGCTGGGCGTGGAATGCCTCGCTGTTTTACGTGAAGGGCGGCGCCGCCGTGACGCGCAACCGATTCGATATATTCAACAACGTCACCGGGGTCGGCCTGGCATCGGCGGGCCACACACGCTGGGGCGGCGCCCTTGGCGTGGGCTGGGAGTACGGCTTCACGCCCAATTGGTCGTTCGGCATCGAATACGACCATCTCTGGATGGGGCGTGACAATGCCGGCTTCGCAGGCGTCGTCACTCCCGGAGGGTTCGTCCTCACCGGCAGCGGGGTCAGCCAGGATGTGGACATGCTCACGCTTCGGTTGAATTACCGTTTCGGTGGATACGGCGCACCGGTCACGGCGAGATATTGATCGCACCCAACTTGGCAAACCAAAGCCCCGGCATGCCGGGGCTTTTTTGTGCTTATGAATCCTTGGCGCTCAAGAAGCGCCGAGCATCTCCAGCGCAAGCACCTTGAGAGAGCTGCGACTGCGTCATCGTCCCAAGACAATTGTCTCGAGCTGTTACCATTCTGTGACGCATTTGGACGTTGCTTGTGCCTAGTAGTGAATGCCGTCGTAACCTGGGGTCCTGCGGTTCGCGGAGCGCTTTGCTGTAACAGCGCTTGGCTGCAAATACTGCCCAGAGGTTTGTAAATGGGATCAAACAAACCGCAACACTGCGTCATCAACTATGCGGCCGCGATTGCTGCACTCGTGCTTTGCAGTGATGTTTCGTATGCCGACCAGGGCGGTAGCTCATTCTGGTTTCCAGGCCAGTTCGCGAGTCTTGCCGCCGTGCAGCAGACACCGGGCTGGGCGCTCAGTGTCATCGATTACCATTCAGGCGTAGCGGCCGCGGGGAGCGCTGCCGTGGCTAAGCAGATCCAAGCCAGCAGAATCCCCGCCAACGTCAACGTCAGTTTGAATCTGGGTCTGAGCGGACGGACTGATCTAGTCGCCCTCGCGCCATCGTATACTTTCGAGGCGACGGTGCTTGGCGGTCAGTTGGTCGTGGGCATGTCCGGCCAATACGGCAGAGCCGCCGCCAGTCTCGCTGGAACACTGACAGCGATGGCTGGACCGATTGTGGTGACGCGCACTGGGACGGTCGAAGGCTCACTTGTCTCATACGGCGACCTCGCGCCATTCGCGGAGGTGTTTTGGAACGATGGCGTCCACAATTACATGGCTTACGTCACAGGCAATGTTCCCGTCGGTGACTATGATCCGACGCGGATCCCCAATATCGGCCTCGGTCATGGTGCGATCGACATTGGAGGCGCTTATACCTATTTCAACCCGGCGGCAGGAAACGAAATCTCGGGCGTCGTCGGCCTCACCTACAATTTCAAAAATCCGGACACCCAGTACCAGAGCGGCATCAATTTCCACTTCGACTGGGGCGCATCGCACTACCTCACCAAGCAGCTTTTCGTCGGGCTTGCTGGATACGCCTATCAGCAAATCGCCGACGACTCAGGGCAGAACCCGATCCTCGGTGGCTTCAGATCACGCGTTTTCGGCCTCGGTCCGCAAATCGGGTACAGCTTCCCGATCGGAGATATGCAGGGCTCTCTTAGTCTAAGGGGATACGGCGAATTTGGAGCAGCCAACCGTCCGTCGGGATGGAACACCTGGCTGACGTTCACTATTTCCCCGTCTGCGCCTGCCGCCGTGGCGCCCAGGAAGCATTTGGTTGTGAGATAGACCTCTTCCGAACTGGAAGGTCGGCTGCGGTCGGCCGAAGTATCAATGAGAGAAACTGCGTAGCACTCCAACCTTCGCAAATCTTGTCCGACATGCGTCACTGAGCGAACCTCAGGCAAGCGGCAGGTCTCAAAGGGCCACAAGCGGACCGCGACGACAGCTGCTGCGGCAGCCCGAAGACGCCAAGAGCAGCATGAAGAGGCCGTGGGCGCTCATTCAAGTTTTCGCTGGATACCAAGCCGCATGGCCTGGGGAACTTGCGGGCCACCACTTGATCCAAATCAATGGATGCCTACCCCCGAGACCTAGCGTCAGGCCAGACTATATCTGTCGGAGAAAGAAGATGCTGAAGCACTTGCTTGTGGTTCTTCTTTTGCTGGTTTTCCCCTCCTCACTCCATTCCGTTACTGCAGCAGATGACCGAACTGCGGGACCACAAATCCAGGAGGAAATCTGGGCGCTGCCGTTTCCGCTACCTGTGCTTGCTTTCTTGGTACGACCGGTCGGAGATGGCCCGTTTCCCCTCGTGATCATGAACCACGGAATTTCTCTGGACGCCAATCAGCGGTCCATGTTTCCGATGATAGAATATCGGGATGCGGCACGCTGGTTTGCGCGTCGCGGCTATGTGGTCATCTCGCCGATCAGGTACGGAGCCAGCAGTCTCGATGACAAGGATCAGGGGCTGTACGGAGCTGTCTTCGGCCACGTTGGTAGCTGCGACAACCCGAATTTTCGTGGTCCCGGGCTCGCTATTGCCACTCTGAATGAGTGGGTCATCGACTACATGAGTAAGAAGAAGATGATCCAGCCTGGTAAGGTCATCGTCTTTGGCCAGTCGGGCGGTGGATGGGGCTCGATTGCTCTTGGAAGCCTGAACCCGTCATCCGTTCAAGCTATCATTACCTTCGCGGCGGGGCGTGGAGGCCGCGTCGATGGCAAACCCAATAACAATTGTGCTCCCGATCAGCTTGTTGCCGCTACCGGCGAGTTTGGACGCACCGCACGTATACCGATGCTTTGGGTCTACGCGGAAAACGACACCTATTTCGGGCCGGAGTTGACGAAGCGGATGTATCAAAGCTTCGTCGAAGCGGGCGGCAATGTCGACTATCGTATGCTGCCCCCCTTTGGAAGTGACGGGCACTTCATGATCGATTCCGCGGACGCAGTGCCGATCTGGTCGCCTTTGGTAGCCCAATTCCTAGAGAAGCATTCGGCAACCGCCACGCCCTCCGGACAAGTCAGCAGCTCTTCACCCCAGCAGGAGCCTCACGCGAAGCCGCCGCGGCTGCGCGTGCCTGAAAACATTCATTACTCAAACTGGGAAAAACTTTGTTTCGACTCGTCCGATGGGACCACGATATGCCGGACGACATCAGCCGGCACGGACGACCTCGATCAGGTGGTGGTGCGTGTCGACCTGATCCAACGAGCTGACGGTCCGGCTCGCTTGCAGCTCTTCGTTCCGCAAGGAGCAAATCTGCAGCAGGGTGTAAAAGTGACGATAGATCAGGGTAGCCCTACCCAAGTGCCCTTCAACTGGTGTCTCACCAACATCTGCATCGCGGCACGCGGAAGCGAACCAACCTTCGCTGGCCAGATGGAAGCCGGCCGACAGCTCAAACTTGAACTCACCGACCTCAACGCCTCTTCAATTGTGTTAAGTCTGCCGCTCGAGCAGTTCGCCAACGTTCACAAGGGGCCGCCCACCCGCACGTTCGATTTCACGTCAGATGAGGAATGAATAACGTTGTTGAGACAATGTACTGCTGTGAGAGGTCCAGATCATGCGCGAGACGTTCGGAGACGCTCGCACCGCTGTCCTGGTAGCCCCGGCAAACGTGACCTGCGGCTCGATGTGTTGCGAGGTGTCGGCCAGTGAATGGTCTTCCTAGACCATATCATCAAGGAGGCGCCGCAACTCAGCGCACGACTGAATGCCTCGCGTGCACGAATAAAGGAACTCAAGCTTCGGCTTCAGCTAGATAAGGTGCCACCGAGCTCGTGGTCAACGAGGACAATGGTGAGCCTTATGACGAGAGTACCTATCGCCATTGGGTGTCGACGGTACGAGCCGTCGCTATCTTCGGCTTTCTCGCGCACGACAACGCGCGCCAGGCAATTATCCGTGCAGAGCGTCTGAACGCCGAACTGATAAAAAAACGTTGACAAGCTGTTCGCCCCCTTCCCTCTCGATGAGGAGAATAAGGCGCAGCGCGCCCGAGCGGTCGATCAGCGCAAGCCCGCATTAGCGGAACGGCTGGATGCGCAGACCGCACGCGACAGCAATGGCCGTGACCCAGCATGGCGTCTAAAGCCCTGCGCCGCGCTGATGTTCGTCAACGGCACCGGCGAACTCGACCAAAAGCAAGACCAAGACCTGCGTGATACCTGCGGCATGCTTCTCGATCGGGCTGGCTGCGACTTGCTGACGATCTGCGACATCACTGGGCATTCATACCGAAGCGCGCAGACGATCGTGAAGCACTACCGCGCCCGCAACGCGGCTCGCGCTGCTTCCGACATCGACAGGCTTGAATTGCAGATGCGGAAGGAAGTCATGACGAGCTGAACGCAGACCGGTGGGTCTCGTGCTGCAGCGTCGGATGGGCTCGGTCCTAATTATCCACTCGTCGCACGGCGTGCGACCATTAAAAACGTCGCACGAGACCCGGTTTGTTCTGCCTAGGAATCTAAAAAAGCCCTTGCGGGCCGATATCTTAGGGTGGTGGGCGCACCAGGGCTCGAACCTGGGACCCGCTGATTAAGAGTCAGCTGCTCTACCAACTGAGCTATGCGCCCGAAAGGCGGTTAAAGCCTTGCGAGGCCGGTCGTTTAGCAAAGCGATCCGGGTCTGGCAAGCGATGGCACGCAAGTTTTCCAAGGGTAGGCCCACATCCCCCAAAAAAGCGAAAAGCCGCTGGATTCCAGCGGCTTCGCCAGGGTTGATCGCTGCAACAATTGCAGGTTCAGAGCCGGCCCTCGCGGTCCCGGTCCGGGCCGCCGTCGCGGTCGAACCGGTCACGGTGGAAGTGGTCCATGCCGCGCTCCATCATGCGGTCCATGCCACGCTCCATGAAGTGGCGGCGGGGTCCGTCTTCGCCGCCGCCGAACGGGCCGCGGTGGCGGGTCAGCACGGCGAGGCGCCGCTTCTGGCCCTCATCCAGGGTCTTGTAGAGCGGATCGGCGGCATCGGCGATCTTCTTCAGGGCCGCCGACGTCGCCCCCATGTCCTCGGCGCGCTGGCGCAGGCGGGCGACCGGATCCTCCGGCCTGTCGGCATCCTTATTCGCGTCCTTGCCGGCATCGCCGGAACCGGCATTCATCCGCGCATTGGCGCGATCGATGCGCAGCTTGGCGAAGTCGCGCACGGCGGCCTCGACCGGCGGCCACAGCTTTTCCTGGTCGGCGTTGAGCTTCAGCCCGGCATGGACGGCGGCTATCCGCGCGTCGACCATGGCGGCGCGGTCTTCCGGGTTCATGCGGATGTGCTCGTGCATCCACGGGCGATGATAATGGGCATAGACCGCGCCCGAGCCGGCGATGCTGAGCACGGCAATGGCGGCGATGGTGAACTTCCTCATGCGAACTCTCCTCTGGAAGGATGCCACGAGGATGGGCGCAGCGCGGCTGACGTGCAACTTACAACTTGGACAGGAAGCGCGTTCTGTCGAAGATGTAACGCTCCTGAACCTTTATTCAGTCGCAATCGGTAATCATTCGCAACAAAAAGGGGCTTCCGCGCCCGGCACGGAAGCCCCCATTCATCATCCGTTCAAATCAGTTCGTCGTGCTCTTCGCTTCCTTCTGGAATTCGTCGATCAACGGTTGCCCGATACGGCTTGCGGCGTCCTTGTAGACCGGCTCCATGGCCTTGCGCATCGCCTCGTCCTGCTCCGGCGTGAGCTTGATGATCTCGCTCTTGCCGCTCTTCCTGATCTCGGCGAGCGCGTCCTCGTTCTCCTTCTGCGACTGCGTATTGTTGAAGTCGGTCGCTTCCTTCATCGCCTTCGTCAGCTGGTCGCGGATGTCGGCCGGCAAGCCGTCCCAGAACTTCTTGTTCACGATCACGACGTAGCCGATATAGCCGTGATTGCTCTCGGTGATGTACTTCTGCACCTCGTGCATCTTCTGGGTATAGATGTTCGACCAGGTGTTCTCCTGCCCGTCGACGACGCCGGTCTGCAGCGCCTGGTAGACTTCGCCGAACGCCATCACCTGGGGCAGCGAGCCGAGCGCCTTGAACTGGGCCTGGAGCACGCGCGAGGACTGGATGCGGAACTTGACGCCCTGATAGTCGGCCGGCGTCACCAGCTTCTTGTTGGCACTCATCTCCTTGAAGCCGTTGTCCCAATAGGCAAGGCCGGTGATGCCCTTCGGTTCGAGCAGCTTGAGCAGCCTGGCGCCGAGCGGACCTTCCGTCACCTTCCGCAGCGTCTTCAGATCAGGGAGGATGTAGGGGAGATCGAACACCTCGAACTCGCGGATGCCGAGCGGGCCGAACTTGGAGTTGGACGGCGCCAGCATCTGCACGCTGCCGAGCTGGAGCGCCTCGAGCTCTTCCTTGTCCTTGTAGAGCGTCGAGTTCGGGTAGATCTCGACCTTGACCTTGCCGCCGGTGTACTTCTCGGCGAGCTCCTTGAATTTCTCCGACGCCTTGCCCTTCGGCGTGTCGGTGGCCACCACGTGGCTGAACTTGATGATGATGGGCGACTGGGCCGATGCCGGCCCGGTCAAGCCAAGAGCCAGGACCGCGATGGACGCAGCGATCGCGAAGGTGCGCATAATCTCTCCCTGTTGTTATTTGGGCCGCCCGGCGCACGGGTGGCCTATCAGTGCCGGTTGCATCAATAGCGGCTGGGAGGCGGAGCCGCTATTGGCCCTTAGCAGGGCAGCTATTCGGCGCCACATGCAGAGTCATTCCGGGGAGGTTTGTTAGGACCTGACCCGGAATCCCGAGATTCCGGGTTCTCGCTTCGCGAGCCCCGGAATGACGAACTTCGTTCGTCAGCTCGCCGCCGCAGTCGTCACCGTGTCGCGCTGGCGCTTCATGACGATCTTGTTGAGCGCACCGAGATAGGCCTTTGCCGAGGCCACCAGCGTATCCGGATCCGCCGCGCGCGCCGTCATCGCACGTCCCTCATGCGACAGCCGCACCGAGACTTCGGCCTGCGCGTCGGTGCCTTGGGTCACTGCGTGGACCTGGTACAGCTCGAGCTTGGCTTCGTGCGGCACCAGGCGCTTGATGCAGTTGAACACCGCGTCGACCGGACCGTTGCCCTCAGCCTCCTCGATCTTGATCTGGCCGTCGACGTCGAGCTTCATGGTCGCGCGCTGCGGGCCATGAGTGCCGGCGATCACGGTCAGCGAGGTCAGCTTGATGCGGTCGTGCGAAGCCGCCATTTCCTCGTCGACCAGCGCCTCGATGTCCTCGTCGTAGATGTCCTTCTTGCGGTCGGCCAGTGCCTTCATCCGCGTGAACGCATCTTCCAGCTGGTTCGGACCGAGCTTGTAGCCCATCTCCTCCAGCTTGTGCACGAAGGCGTGGCGGCCGGAATGCTTGCCGAGCACCAGCGAGGACTGCTTGAGGCCGACCATCTCGGGCCGCATGATCTCGTAGGTGGAAGCGTCCTTCAGCACGCCATCCTGATGGATGCCGCTCTCATGCGCGAACGCGTTGCGGCCGACGATGGCCTTGTTGTACTGCACCGGGAACGAGGTCGCCGCCGACACCACCTTGGAGGCGCGGGTCAGCTGCGTGGTGTCGATCTTGTTCCAGAACGGGAATTTGTCGTTGCGGACGTTGATCGCCATCACGATCTCTTCCAGCGCGGCGTTGCCGGCACGCTCGCCGATGCCGTTGATGGTGCACTCGACCTGACGCGCGCCGCCAATGACGCCGGCCAGCGAGTTCGCCACCGCCATTCCGAGGTCGTTATGGCAATGCACGGAGAACACCGCCTTGTCCGAGTTCGGCACGCGCTCGATCAGTGTCTTCATGAAGTGGGTGTATTCGTCGGGCGTGGTGTAGCCGACGGTGTCCGGAATGTTCACCGTGGTTGCGCCAGCCTTGATGACCGCTTCGACGATGCGGCACAGATAGTCCATCTCGCTGCGGGTGCCGTCTTCGGCCGACCATTCGACGTCGTCGATCTGGTTGCGGGCGCGCGCGACCATGGCAACCGAAGTCTCGAGCACCTGCTCCGGGGTCTTGTTCAGCTTCACCCGCATATGCAGCGGCGACGTCGCGATCACGGTGTGGACGCGGCCGCGCTTGGCGAATTTCACCGCCTCTGCGCAACGGTCGATGTCGGCCGGATGGGCGCGCGACAGACCGGCGATGACGGCATTCTTGGAGCGGCGGGCGATCTCGCTGACCGCCTGGAAGTCGCCTTCCGAGGTAATGGGGAAGCCGGCCTCGATGACGTCGACGCCCATATCATCCAGCATCTCGGCGACCTCGAGCTTCTCCTCGAAAGTCATGGTGGCGCCGGGGCACTGTTCGCCGTCGCGCAGGGTGGTGTCGAAAATGATGACGCGGTCCTTCTCGGACTTGTTCACGGAGGCCATTTCGAAAATTCCTTTTGAGCTTTTGCGCCGTCAGTCTTCTGGGCGCTTGAGGTGTCCGGTGATCTCGACCAACCCCTGAGCGCCCAGGCGCATCGCGCCCAGCCGGCCCTCAGGGGCAAGTAAGAAGAAGCCCGCCAATCAGGAGGGTGGGCAGCAGCGCGGCCGGGATCGTGGCGGCGGCCAGAGCCACCTCCCTCGAAATCCCATCGATTTGGCCGCGAATCAGCATTGCCAGACCCTTTTGAGCCCTCAAATCCTCGGTCAAAACCGTTGACGGTTGGTTGCCGGGAGGCTCGATGCGTCGTTTCTAGACGAGAAATGGCAGCAACCGCAACGCCAAAAGATGGACAGAAGGGCTGACATGATCGCAGCGCCGGATGCGTGAAGGGACCGATGCCGGGTGTTTGGCCGACCGAACGCCGGCGAGACCGTCGAGCTACGCGGTGCGGCGAGCGCGAGCCCTGCTCTCCCAGCGGTTCAGCATCTGGCCGAGTTCGCCGGTGCCGACCGGCGTAGCCTTGCCGGCGATGGCGATCTCGTTGGTGTTGGCTGGTGCGTTGGCATTGAGCCAATCCGGCTCGCTGTACTCACGCCAGCGGCGCGCCTCGGCTCGCCTTTTGCGGGAGACGTAGTCGCGGGTGAAATAGCCTCCCGCAAATGCAATCCCGAGCAGCAAAACCAGTACGACGACAGCGACCACAGTAAACTCCGACCTACGCCCCGAATGATGTTCTGCCAGCATCGCGCAGGAGGTCAAGGCTTGACATGCTCCACAGCTTGGCAATGCCCCAAGCGCAGCTCCGGTAAACCCCGTCACGCCGGACGAATTTGTCGTTTCCGTGTTCGATGTTGCAGCGCTTTTGCCGCCCCGATATCTCGCTGAGGATGCGTACCTCCCCCTCGCAACCGTCATCGGACCGGACTAACCTTCACCCCGCTCGGCCGGATCAACCGGCCAGCCCAACATGACCGGGAGGACGCGATGACACGCCAAAAGCAGCGTGACCAGGATGCTGCGCTTTCACGACGAACGCTCGTTCAGGGGCTTGCGCTCGGCGCCGCCACTTTTGCCGGCGCCGGCTCCGCGCTGGCCCAGACCGGACCAGCCGCGCCGCCGACGACGATCACCACTCCGCCACGCGATTTCGGCCCCCACGGCGCGCCGACCACCTATTTCTGGGACCCCGACGTCATCGCGGTCGATCCGTCCTTCAACGATCTCGCGCAGCCCAACACGGCGATCAAGCGTCTCCATACGGGCCTGCTGTGGGCTGAAGGGCCGGCGTGGAGTGCACAGGGCCGCTATCTGCTGTGGAGCGACATTCCCAACAACAGGCAGATGCGCTGGAGCGAAGACGACGGTCGCGTCAGCGTGTTCCGCTCGCCGTCCAACAATTCCAACGGCAACTCGTTCGATTTCCAGGGCCGTCAACTTTCCTGCGAACATTTGACCCGGCGGGTGACGCGTTATGAACATGACGGCACCGCGACCGTGCTTTGCGACAACTACAACGGCAAGAAGCTGAACTCGCCGAACGACGTCGTCGCGCATCCTGACGGCAGCTACTGGTTTACCGATCCGCCCTATGGCGGCCAGCTCTACGAAGGTGAACCCGACGCCGCGGGCGGTCCGAGCAATTCCGGCGGCAAGCTCAATCCGCGGATTGGACAGCCGGCGGGCTTTGCACCGGGCAAGCGCGAGCTGCCGACCAATTGCTATCGCATCGATCCTAGCGGCCGTGTCGACCTCGTCGTCACGGAGGAGCAGGTGCCCGACCCGAACGGGCTGTGCTTCTCGCCGGACTTCAAGAAGCTCTACGTCGTCTCAACCGGCAAGGGACCCGGCGACACCGGTGCCGGCGGCAAGGGCGAGATTATCGTGTTCGATGTTGGCAGCGACAACAAGCTCGCCAACCAGAAGCGATTCAGCGAGTGCGTGATCGACGGCGTGAAGTGCGGGCCGGACGGCGTGCGCTGCGACGTCAACGGCAATGTCTGGGCCTCCAGCAATGCCGGCCGCGCCGTCGGCTACAGCGGCGTGACGACGTGGTCACCGGAGGGCAAGCTGCTCGGCCGCATCCGGTTGCCCGAAGTGTGCGGCAACGTCTGCTTCGGCGGCCCCAAGCGCAACCGCCTGTTCATGGCCGCGAGCCAGTCGCTCTATGCGGTGTATACGGCCACGCAAGGCGCAGGACCGGGCTGAGCCCGCGCGAGACATCGCAAGCACGGGCGTCGGCGTGGATCGCCGGCGCCCGCGGTTCCCTGATCGCAATCAAGCTACGCCTCGGGCAAATCTCCGCCATCAATCCAACGAAGATTGAATCGCGCGGCAAGGCCGCAGCGCGGCGCCAAGGCATGTGCTCTCATGCTCTTCGTTCCCGCGCACGACTTGAACGAGGAGTTGCGCGATGTGCCGTATGCCAAACGACACCATCATCGTCAGCGTTGGGACCCAGCAATTCGTCACTGAGTTCGGGGACCCGGGCCTGCCGAACGACGGTCGCGGCGGCAGCGACAAGATGATTGCGACCGTCGACGGGAGCAACGCGGTCCTGATATTCGTTGGCGACGACCAGACCCTGCAAGCACATTCTCACGGCGGAAACGACCATCTCGCTGCGACCGTCACAGGCTTCGGGGACTACGTGTTCCTGGACGGCGATGCGCAGGCGATGTCCGGCGACGCCCATGGCGGCAACGATGTACTTCATGTCGATGCATCGACATCGATCTACGCGGCCCTCGGTGTTTTTGGCGATGCCGAAAGCGCCATGTCGGCCGACGCGAGGGGCGGCAATGACGTCGTCATGGCATCGATGGGAAACAGATCGTCCGGCGCGTTCAGCGGAGACTCCGGCAGTTCCATGAGCGACCATGCGCATGGCGGCAACGATATCCTCAGCGTGACCCAGGTCGGCAGTTACGGCGGCGCCTCAATGTCCGGCGATGCCCTCGTCTCCATGAGCGGCGATGCGCACGGCGGCAACGACATCCTCATCTACACCGTCGGTGCCGCAGCCCAATCTGGCGGCGCGTCTCTGGTCGGAGACGCCGGCTACATGAGCGACGATAGCCGTGGCGGCAACGACATCCTGATCGCGGTCGCGGACGGCAACCCGGACTCCACGTCCATCGTGCTCGTGGGAGATGCCGCGAACATATCAGGCAATGCGCATGGCGGAGATGATATCCTCCACGGCAGCAGCCTCGACGATTGGCTGTATGGCGATGCACAGACCTACGCCCCGTTCACAGCCGGCTCGATCGCGGGCGGCAAGGACATGCTGAATGGCGGTGGCGGAAATGACCAGCTCTGGGGCGGACCGAACGACGACGGTTTCGTCTTCAACAAGGGCTCGGGCCTGGACGTGATCAACGATTTCGACCAGGGCAACAAGGCTGTCGGCAGCACGGCGCGAGAGCATGATTTGATCAATTTGCACGATTACGGCTTCGCAGACTGGGCGGCGCTGAAAAGCCTGATCAGTGATGACAGCACAGGAAACGCGGTGATCCACCTGACGGCGACCGATGCGATTACGCTAGAAGGGGTCCATACCGCGGATCTCCATGCGAAGGATTTCATTGTGTAAGGGAGCATTCATGCGCGTTGTGATCTGCGGCGGCGGCGTGATCGGCGCCTGCACCGCCTGGTTTCTCCGCCGCCGCGGCATCGAAACCATCGTCGTGGAGCGGACGGAGGTGGCGGCCGCAGCGTCAGGCAAGGCGGGCGGCTTCCTCGCGCGTGACTGGTGCGAGGGCTCGCCGCTCGATGCGCTGGCGCGACGGAGCTTTGCGATCCATGCGCAACTGCCGGAAGAGATCGCAGGCGATTGGGGCTATCGCCCGATGACCGCTTATAGCGGCTTCGTTACTGCTGATGGCCATCCACGCCGGGATGCACCGTCCGCCCTCGGCTGGCTCAGCAACGGCGTCATCATCGCGCAGCGCATCGGCACGATAGAGACCACTGCGATCGTTCACCCCAAAAAATTCACCGCAGCCGTGATGAACGCGGCGCTCGCGCTAGGCGCCGAGCTTCGCACCGGCCAGGTGACCGGCATCATGCGCGATGCCGACGGCACGACCGCGACGGGCGTCGAGGTCGACGGCCGCATCGTCGAGGCGGACGCCGTCGTGATCGCGATGGGACCATGGTCGCTGCTCGCCGCGCAATGGATGAGCCTGCCCGCCGTCTACGGCCAGCGCAGCCCGAGCATCGTGTACGACACCGGCCCGGATGTGCCGGCCGATGCGCTGTTCCTGGAGTCTGACGAGAATGGCAGTGCCGTGTCAATCGAGGTCTTCCCTCGCGCTGACGGCAGCACGCATATCACCGCTCTCTCCGACATCGCGCCGCTTCCGCTCGATCCGGCTGCCGTGACGCCGGACCACGACGCGATCGCGCGCCTGCAAACCATGTCCGAGCGGCTGTCGCCGCTGTTCCGCTCCGAGAGGATCATTGCGCGGCAAGCGTGCTTCCGGCCGGTGACGCAGGACGGCCTGCCGCTGATCGGCAAGGTGGCGCGAACTGAAGGTCTTTATGTTGCGACCGGGCACAATGTGTGGGGCATCCTGAATGCGCCCGCCACGGGCGAGGTCATGGCGCAACTGATCGCGGAGGGTGCGACGCGTAACATCGACATCTCGGCATTCGATCCGGCCCGGCTCGAGCCGCTCGATCCATCGCTGCTGCGAGCGCGCTGAACAAGGTTGCTTTGTCGATCATCGTTGTGCGCCCGCGATCGCTGCGCATGCCTACCGACGAAATCTGCATGCCTGCGCGTGAAAAGGGATCCGATAGCTTTCCTGCCCGCTATTTGCGCAGCGCTAGACTTTAGTTCGTCTCTCACAATCCTGGACGCGGTTTCACTTGCCGAGAATGTCTCCGCCGGTATAGTCGTGCGCATAATGGCTCATAAGAGGCCTGTTGAAGGGAGAGAACAAGATGAAGAAACCGCTCTCTGTTGCGTTGCGAATAGCACTCGGTACTGCCGCAGCCGCTGTGTTGATGACCTCAGGCGCGGCACTTGCGGCCGATCCGATCAAGATCGGTGTGATCGCGGAAGCGCAGGCGATTGCCGGCGCCTCCATCCCTCAGGCGGCACAGCTCGCGGCCGACGAGATCAACGCCAATGGCGGCGTCGACGGCCGCAAGATCGAGATCGTCTCTTACGACAATCACTCGTCCTCGGCAGATTCGGTGCGCGCGTTCCAGCGCGCGGTAAACGAGGACAAGGTCAACGCGGTCATCGCCAGCTACATCAGCGAAGTCGTGCTGGCACTGGAGCCCTGGGCCTCGCGGCTGAAGACGCCGTTCGTCACGCCCGGTGCCGCTTCCAACGAGATCAGCAAGAGCGTGCATTCCGACTACGAGAAGAACAAATACACCTTCCACGGCTATCTGACCTCCGCCGCGCTGGCGCTCTCGGTCTGCGACGGCGCCAAGGACCTGCTGGTCGACAAGATGCACATGAAGACCGCCGTCATCATGAGCGAGGACGCCGCCTGGACCAAGCCGCTCGACATCGGTTACGAGGAATGTCTGCCCAAGATCGGGCTGAAGGTGCTCGACCACATCCGCTTCTCGCCTGATACCACCGACTTCACGCCGATCTTCAACAAGATCGAGGGCTCCAAGCCCGACGTGATCATCACCGGCATCTCCCATGTCGGCGTGCAGCCGACGGTGCAGTGGAAGAACCAGCAGGTGCCGATCCCGATGTTCGGCATCGCCTCGCAGGCCACCAACGAGACTTTTGGCAAGGACACCAATCAGGCGGCGGAAGGCGTGCTCTACCAGGGCGTCTCCGGCCCAGGCGTCGCGGTGACGCCGAAATCGGTGCCGTTCGCCGAAGCCTTCAAGAAGAAGTTCGGCAACTATCCCTCCTATGCCGGCTACACCGCCTATGACGAGGTCTACTACATCGCCGACGCCGTGAAGCGCGCCGGTTCGACCGACGCCGACAAGCTCGTCGATGCTTTGGAGAAGACCGACTGGGAAGGCACGATCGGCCGCGTCCAGTTCTACGGCAAGGACGATCCGTTCACGCACTCGATCAAATACGGCAAGGGCCTGATCACCGGGCTGATGCTGCAATGGCAGGGCGGCAAGCAGAGCGCGGTCTGGCCCAAGGAAGTCGCCAAGGTCGACATCAAGTTCCCGAGCTTCATCAAGCTCTCGAACTAGCGGGACACGCTCCCGGGACCAGCTCCCGGGAGCTTCCACATGCGGGTCCCGCCGCACGTCGCTCCAGCAACATCGTCTCTCATCATTCAGATTGCCAACCCTAGATGCGTGCTTTCCAGATTCTGATCGATGGCTTCGCCATCAGCGCTCTCTATGCTCTCGGTGCCACCGGTTTCACGCTGATCTTCGGCGTCTCCGGCGTCCTCAACCTCTCCCACGGGGCCATCATGGTGGCGGCAGCGGTGGCGGCCTGGGCCGCCGCGAGCATCCTGAATGTCGGCACCTATGCCGGCGCACTGATCGGCGTAGGTGTCGCCCTTCTCACGTCTTTTGCCACCTATTTCGCGGTGGTGAAGCCGATCCAGGACTCCCGGCGCATCCCGAATGAAGAGAAGGAAATCTTCGTCCTCACCGGCACGCTGCTATGGGGGATCATGATCCAGGAGGTGATCGCTTATTTCTTCACCAACAACGCCAAGACCGTGCTGCCGATCGTCGAGGGTGTCGTCGAAATCCTCGGCGTACGCACGCCCAGCAATGAGATCTTCACCGCGATCGTGTGCTGCTTCGTCATCGCGCTGTTGTGGCTCCTGGTGAACCGCACCCGCAC
Source organism: Bradyrhizobium sp. WSM471 (assembly GCF_000244915.1). Classification (NCBI taxonomy): domain Bacteria; kingdom Pseudomonadati; phylum Pseudomonadota; class Alphaproteobacteria; order Hyphomicrobiales; family Nitrobacteraceae; genus Bradyrhizobium; species Bradyrhizobium sp. WSM471. Next base: position 6,016,823 of record NZ_CM001442.1, read on the forward strand.
CGGCAAGGCGGTGCTGGCCGCCTCGATGAACCCGCGCGGCGTCACCCTGCTCGGCCTCGAGCTCACCAACATCTATGTCGTGGTATGGGCGATCTACGGCATTCTCGCCGGCATCGCCGGCGTGCTGCTCGGAATGTTCCTCGGCGTCAGCTCCTACAGCGTCGGACCGCTGACCGCGAGCGCGTTCTCGATCGTCGTGCTAGGCGGCCTCGGCAGTGTCTCCGGCTCGCTGATCGCGGCGTTCGTGGTCGGCTATCTCGAAACGCTCACGGCCTATCTGGTCTCGCCGGCCTATCGCACCATTCCGGCGCTGCTGCTGCTCGTGTTCGTGATGTACATCCGGCCCCAGGGCCTTCTGGGGAGGCGCTGAGATGGCCGGCTTCTTTACGACACGCCTGTTCTTCATCTCGCTCGCGCTGGTCGTCATCGCGGCAACGCTTCCGCTCTACGTCTCCGGCTACGTGCTCGGGCTTCTCACCGTCGCCTTCTATTTCGGCGTGTTCGCGATGGCGTGGGACCTGCTGTTCGGGTTCGCCGGCGAGGTCAATTTCGGGCCGACCTTCCTGATCGGCGTCGGCGCCTACACCGCGGGCATCCTCAATGCCCAGTTCGGCTGGTCGGTTTACGCCTGCATCGTGCTCGGCGCGCTCGCCTCCGTCATCGCCGGCCTCGTGCTGGCGCTGCCGGCGCTCCGGGTGCGCGGACCGTATTTCGGCCTGACCACGCTGGTCGCGGTGCTGATGCTGCAGAATTTCATCGTGGTGTTCGCCGACCTCACCGGCGGCGAGATCGGCCTGACCATCCCCGACGTCATCACCATCAATGCCGGCGCCAATTACTGGATCGCCCTCGGCTTCATGACGATCTCGGCGGCCATTCTTTATGGCCTGTCGCAATCGCCTGTTGGCCTGGTGCTGCAAGCCAGCGGCCAGGACCCGGTGCAGGCCGGCGCGCTCGGCTTCAACATCGTCAAGCACAAACTCGCCGCCTTCATCGTCAGCGCGTTCTTTTCGGGGCTATCGGGGGCGCTGCTGGTGTTCTACTTCGGCACCGCCTCGGTCGGCACCGTCGTCGACGTGGCGGTCGGCGTCAACGTGATCGTGTCGGCCGTGCTCGGCGGCCGGCGCACCGTGCTTGGCGCGGCGCTGGGCGCGATCTTCCTGATCGTCGCTGGCGAGTTCTTAAGGCCCACCGGCGAGCTCGCGACCTTTATCGTTTCGGCCGTCGCGCTGCTCGTCGTGCTGTTCTTCCCCGGCGGCTTCCTCGGAGCGGCCCTCTCGCGTGAGGCGCGCTCGTGATGGATATGCGATCTTCAAACAGGGCCGTGCTCGAAGTCCGCGGCCTGACCAAGCGCTTCGGCGGACTGACGGCGGTGAAGAACCTCGGCTTCGAGGTCAATAGCGGCGAGATTTTTGGCCTGATCGGGCCGAACGGCTCGGGCAAGTCGACCGCAATGAAGAGCGTGATGGGCATCGAGCGCCCGACATCAGGCGAGGTGATCTTCGAGGGCGAGGACCTGGCCGGCCTTCCCGCGCACAAGATCGCGCGCAAGGGTTTTGGCATGGTGTTCCAGCATTCGCGGCCGCTGAACCGGCAGACCGTGCTGGAGAACATCATGGTCGCGCTGCTGCCGGACAGCCTGTTCATGCTGTTTCCGGACAAGGCGCTGGTCGAGCGCGCCAAATGGATCGCCGACCGCGTCGGGCTCGGCAGCGTGATGAACCGCCGCCCGCCGACGCTGCCCTTTGCCGACCTGCGCCGGCTCGAGCTCGCCAAGGCGATCGCGCGCGATCCGAAGGTCGTGCTGGTGGACGAGCCCTTTGCCGGGCTGACGCGCGCAGAAGTCGACGTTTTCTCCGACCTGATCCGCAGCTTTCGCGACGAGGGCCGCGCGGTGATGCTGGTCGACCACAACGTCAAAAGTGTCGCGGCGCTGGTCGACCGCGTGCTCGCGATGTATCTCGGCGAGGAGATCGTCACGGGCAAGGCCGATGACGTCATGAAGAACGAGACGGTGCGGCGGGTCTATCTCGGTGGCGCCATCGAGACCCATGCGCGACCCGAGACGAGCTTCAAGGACAAGGTGCCGCTGCTCCAGGTCGAGAATGTCAGCGTGTTCTACGGCAAGGCGCAGGCGCTGGAGAACGTCTCGATCCACGTCCATGAGGGCGAGTTCGTCTCGATCGTCGGCCTCAACGGGGCCGGCAAGACCACGTTGTTCAACACCATCTCTGGCTTCCTGCCTTATAGCGGCGAGATCGTGCGCAGCGGTGAGAAGCTGCGCGGCACGACGCCGGCGAAGATCGCCCGCAGCGGCCTCGTGCAGTGCCCGGAATCGCGCGAGCTGTTCGGCGAGATGAGCGTGCGTGAAAACCTCGATCTCGGCGGGCAACATCTGGCCGACGACAAGCGTGCGGTACAGCTCGCATGGCTGTTCGAGCTGTTCCCCATCCTGAAAGAGCGTCAGGGCCAGATGGCGCAAACACTCTCCGGCGGCGAGCAGCAGATGCTTGCGATCGGCCGTGCGCTGATGATGCAGCCGCAGATCCTGATCCTGGACGAGCCCACGCTGGGCCTCGCCCCCGTCATCCTCGAGCTCCTGTCCAAGGCCCTGGAGAAGCTGCGGCAGACGACGTCGATCACGGTGCTGCTCGGCGAGCAGAACGTGACCTTCGCGCTTCCGCATGCCGACCGCGTCTATGTGCTCGAACATGCAAGGATCGTCTGGGAAGGCGATCCGGGCCGCTTCGCCGCGGAGGCTGGCGCCGATTTTCTCTAGTTCGCGCATACCAACAACAAAAGAAGCAAAGGGAAACGACCATGCGACCATCGCCGAATTTGAGCAGCAGCTTCCTCCTCGCCTCCGCGCTGGCGCTGTGCCTCGCTGCTCCCGCCTACGCGCAGTCGAACGACCCGATCAAGATCGGCGTCATCGCCGAAGTGCAGTCGATTGCGGGTGCCGCGACGCCTGGCGGCGCGCAGATCGCCGCCGACGAGATCAACGCGAAGGGTGGCATTCTTGGCCGCAAGATCGAGATCGTGACCTACGACAACAAGAGCTCCTCGGCCGACTCGGTGCGTGCATTCCAGCGCGCGGTGAGCGAGGACAAGGTCTCCGCCGTGATCGCGAGCTACATCAGCGAGGTCGTTCTCGCGCTCGAACCCTGGGCGGCGCGGCTGAAGATGCCGCTGATCACCCCCGGCGCGGCCTCGAACGAGATCACCAAGGCGATCCATAACGACTATGAGAAGAACAAGTACACCTTCCACGGCTATCTGACCTCGGCCGCGCAAGCGCAGCTCGTCTGCGACGCCGCCAAGGATCTGCTGGTCGACAAGCTCAAGTTCAAGACGGTCGCGATCATGAGCGAGGACGCCGCCTGGACCAAGCCGCTCGACGTCGGCTACGAGGCCTGTCTTCCGAAAGCAGGCCTCAAGGTCGTCGAGCACGTGCGGTTCTCGCCTGACACCACCGACTTCACGCCGATCTTCAACAATATCGAGGCCAAGAAGCCGGACGTCATCGTTACCGGCATCTCGCATGTCGGCGTGCAGCCGACCGTGCAGTGGAAGAACCAGCAGGTGCCGGTCCCGATGTTCGGCATCAGCGCGCAGGCGCTGAGCCCGACCTTCTGGAAGGACACCAATGGTGCCGCCGACGGCGTCCCGTCGCTGGCGGTCGCAACGCCCGACGTCGCCGTGACCTCCAAGACGAAACCGTTCGCGGCGGCGTTCAAGGCCAAGTTCGGCTCGCCGCCGGCCTACACCGGCTACACTGCCTATGACGAGGTCTACTTCATCACGGAGGCGATCAAGCGCGCGGGCTCGACCGATCCCGACAAGATGGTCACTGAACTCGAAAAGACCGACTACGAGGGCACGATCGGCCGCATCCAGTTCTACGGCAAGGACGACGAGTTCACCCACGGCATCAAGTCGGGTCCGACGACCGTGTCAGGTCTGGTCTTCCAGTGGCAGGACTCCAAGCAGGTCGTGGTCTGGCCCGAGAAGATCGCGGAGGGCAAGCTCAAGTTTCCGAGTTTCGTGAAGCTGTCGCAGTAACCGGCCGAGCCCGCCACCGGGCTCGGTACTGGGCACCCATCACCCTGAAAGGCCCGTCGCTTCCATCGCGGCGGGCCTTCGTTTTGTGCAGAACGCAACGGGTACGCTGGCATCGGTGGACCCATCCTGCGATCCTGCCGTTAACCTCCTATGCGTGGGCCGGAGCAGCCAGATGGACGACCGACCAAGACAACCCGATGGCCTGATGCAGGATGACGGCTTCGTTCGCGTGCGAGGCGCGCGTGAGCACAACCTCAGGAACGTCGACGTCAGTATTCCGCGCAACGCCCTCGTCGTGTTCACGGGCGTATCGGGCTCCGGAAAATCATCGCTCGCCTTTGGGACGATCTACGCCGAGGCACAACGACGATATCTGGAATCGGTGTCGCCTTACGCGCGGCGTCTCTTCCACCAGATGCAGATCCCCGAAGTCGACGACATCGAAGGCCTGCCGCCCGCCGTCGCGCTCCAGCAGCAGCGCGGCGCGCCAACGACGAGGTCGTCCGTCGGCAGCGTGACGACCATCTCGAACCTGCTCAGGATGCTCTATTCCCGTGCCGGCGATTACCCGCGCGGACAAAAGATGCTCTATGCGGAATCATTCTCGCCGAACACGCCGGAAGGCGCCTGCCCGACCTGCCACGGCATCGGCAGGATGCTTGACGTCACCGAAAAATCGATGGTGCCCGACGACACCAGGACCATCCGCGAGCGCGCCGTCGCGGCCTGGCCCAGTGCCTGGCAGGGACAGAACCTCCGGGACATCCTGACAACGCTGGGCTACGATGTGGACAAGCCCTGGCGTGAGCTACCCAGGAAGGACCGCGACTGGATCCTGTTCACGGAGGAGCAGCCGACCGTTCCCGTCTATGCCGGTTACACTGCGGCCGAGGTCAAACGGGCCCTGCGCCGCAAGGAGGAGCCGAGCTATCAGGGTACGTTCACCGGCGCCAAGCGCTACGTGATGCAGACCTATGCCAAGTCCGAGAGTGCGATGATGAAGCGCCGCGTCGCGCAATTCATGATCACCCAGGACTGCCCGACCTGCCACGGCACGCGTTTGAAGCCTGAGGCGCTCAAGGTCAAGTTTGCCGGCCTCAACATCGCCGAGATGTCGCATCTGCCGCTCAAGCAACTGCAAGTGGTGGTCAGGCCGTTCGCGAAAGCCTCGAGCGACAGGTCGGAAAAGGCGGTCGTGGCAAGGCGCATCTGCGAGGATTTGTCGGCGCGGCTGGCCGTCCTGCTCGACCTCGGGCTTGGCTATCTCGCCTGCGAGCGCAGCACGCCGACGCTGTCGCCGGGCGAGTTGCAGCGCTTGCGTCTGGCGACGCAGGTCCGCTCGAACCTGTTCGGCGTCGTCTATGTGCTCGACGAACCGTCCGCAGGCTTGCATCCCGCCGACACCGAGGCGCTGCTGCGGGCGCTGGACCGGCTGAAACACGCAGGCAATTCGATCTTCGTGGTCGAGCACGAGATCGAGGTAATCAGGCATGCCGACTGGCTGGTGGACGTCGGGCCGGATGCCGGCGAAGGCGGCGGGAACATCCTCTATAGTGGACCGCCCGCAGGGCTCAGTCAGGTCGCGCAATCCCGAACCGCCCATTATCTCGCCCATCCACGAAAGCCGCTGCCGACGGTGCGCCGCGAACCGAAGGCGCATCTGAAAGTCCGGGGTGTGACCCGCAACAATCTTCGCGGCCTCGACGTCGATGTCCCGCTCGGGGTTCTCGCCAGCGTGACCGGCGTGTCGGGCTCGGGCAAATCGAGCCTGATCAGCCAATTCCTCGTCGATGCCGTGGCGGAGCATCTCGGCCATACACGGACCGCGGAAGCGGATGACGACAGCCTGGCAGCACCCGCGATCGAGACATTGGGTGGCAAGATCGTCGCCGGCCTCGATCAGGTCGATCGCCTCGTGGTGGTCGATCAGAAGCCGATCGGCCGCACGCCGCGGTCCAACCTTGCGACCTATACGGGCCTGTTCGACCACGTCCGGAAGCTGTTCGCCGCGACGCCGCAGGCAAAATCCCGCCGCTACGATGCCGGGCGCTTCTCGTTCAATGTCGCGAAGGGCCGATGCAGCACCTGCGAAGGCGAAGGATTTGTCTGCGTGGAGCTTCTGTTCCTGCCCAGTGTCTACGCACCCTGCCCGACCTGCAAGGGCGCGCGCTACAACGACAAGACGTTGGAGGTGAAGATCCGCGGAAAATCCATCGCGGATGTGCTGGCGATGCGCGTCGACGAGGCCTTCGAATTCTTCCGCGAAGATCCAACACTGAACCGTTCGCTGGGGGTCGTCCGCGAGGTCGGCCTCGGCTATATCCGCCTCGGTCAGTCCGCGACCGAACTGTCGGGTGGCGAAGCCCAGCGCATCAAGCTCGCGACCGAGCTCATGCGTCCGCAACGCGGCCACACGCTCTATGTCCTGGACGAGCCGACCACCGGCCTTCATCCCAGCGATGTCGAGCGCCTGATCGCCCAGCTCGAGCGCATCGTGGACGCCGGCAACAGCGTGGTCGTGGTCGAGCATGACATGGATGTCGTCTCTCATAGCGACTGGATCATCGACCTCGGTCCCGGTGCCGGTGATGAAGGCGGCCGTATCGTTGCGTCGGGAACACCGCAAGAGGTCGCGGAGGCCGGCGGGAAGACCGCCGGCTATCTCGCCCGACGCTTGAAACAGTAGCGGGCGATCTCGTCGTCACCCATTTCGCAATTGCGTTCTGCGCCGCGGAGCCAGACCCCGACTTTCGCCATGTTGACTTTCCGCCGCCCCGCTCCCCATACTTCGAAAAAAGATAACAAGACCAAGTCATAAAACGATTTTGAGGGAGGATAGGATGCCGACTTCACGCAGGCAGCTGCTGAAGAGCTCGGCGGTTGCCGCCGCCGCACTCAGCCTCGATTGGACACGGGCCCAGGCGCAAGCCGAGAATTTGCGCATCGGCCTGATCTACGACCTCACCGGTCCGTTCGCCGCCGGCGGCTCGGTCGCCTCCTCGGTCGGCGCGCAGATCGCCATCGACCTCGTCAACGAAAAGGGCGGCATCGGCGGCAAGACCAAGATCGTGCCGGTCGCGGCGGACTCGCAGAGCAAGGCGGACGTGGCGATCAACGAGGCCGAGCGGCTGATCAGCCAAGAGAAGATCGACATCATCAACGGCGTCTATTCCAGCGCGCATGCGGTGCCGATGGCGGCGAAGGTCGAGCAGCAGAAGAAGATCCTCTGGATCACGACCGCGGTCTCGACCGCCGTGTTCAAGGACAAGAACCTGCAATATGTGTTTCGCGCGCAGATCCATTCCGATCAGTACGGCCAGGCGTTCGCGGGCTTCGTCGCCGAGCACGCGCAGGGCAAGCTCGGCATGGACCCGAAGGACGTCAAGGTTGCGCTGATCCACGAGGACGGCCCTTATGGGGTCGGCGTCGCGGCGGCGGACGAGGCCTATGCCAAGCAGGCGGGCATCCAGGTGGTGATGCGCGAAGGCTATTCGGCTTCCGCGCCCGATCTCTCGGTGCTTGTGACCAAGCTCAAGCGCGCCAAGGTCGATGTGATCTCGCATGCCGGCTACAACCCCGACATCACCCTGTTCCTGCGTCAGGCCCGCGAGAGCGGCCTGCGCTTCAAGATGCTGTTCGGCGCGGGCGCCGGCTACAGCCAGCTCGACAAGCTGCGCGCGACCTTCGGCCCCGACATCGATAATTTCTGCAACATCGATCCGGTGCCGGCGCAACTGCTCGATCCGGCGAAGCTCGCGCCGGGCATCGGCGATCTCACGAAGACCATGGTCTCGCGCTATCAAGCCAAGACCAGCGCCACCGACGTGCCGCCGCATTGCTCGATGGGTTTCAACCAGACCTGGATCCTGCTCAACAACGTGCTGCCGGTCGCCAAGGAGAAGTACGGCAGCTTCGAGCCCGAGGCCATTCGCAAGGCCGCGCTCGACGTCGACATTCCCGCCGGCGGCACCATCCAGGGCTATGGCGTGAAATTCTTCCCGCCGGGCACGCCGATGTCCGGCCAGAACGAGCGCTCGACCCCAGTGGTGATGCAGAACGCCGGCGAGCACATCTCGGTGGTGTGGCCGACGAACATCCGGACGCGGGACCCGGTGTTTCCGCTACCGAAGGGATCGACCTACGGGACGTGATGGCGGCGTGCCGAAATGGATTGTCCGCGTCGGCGCCATCTTCCCCTCTCCCCTTGCGGGAGAGGGTGGCTCGCCGCGAAGCGGCGAGACGGGTGAGGGGTTGTCTCCGCGAGCGATCCTCTCACATTTGCGTTCGCGGAGATAACCCCTCATCCGGCGCTTCGCGCCACCTTCTCCCGCAAGGGGAGAAGGATTGGCACCGCGGCTGCGGCTAGCTCAGCGAGTTCATCACCCCCTACAACACCACTCGCCGCCCCTCCTCCGCCGCCCAATAGCCGGCGTAGTTCACCTTGATCGTCTCATACGCCAGCGTCAGATCCGACAGCGGCTGCCGTCCGGTCGCGGCGCATTCCATGAAGTCCTGGATCTCCTGGAGATAGCCGCGCGTCCACTCCTCCTCGAGGCAGACATATTGCCAGCCGGTTTTGCGGTCGACCTTCTCGGTGATGTAGACGGAGGCGAGCTTCTCCTCGGAGGTCTGGTAGCTCATCAGATGATTGTTCGGCGTGATGTTGGCGAACAGCGAGCCGCCTGACGTGTAGGTCTCGATCAGATTGCGCACGCCGCCCATAATCATGTCGCCGGAGAACACGGTGGCCTTGGTGCCGTCCGAAAACGTCGCGGTCAGCGTGCCCCAATCCTCGACGTCAACCGGATTGGCCTTGATATAGGTGCGCTCCTCCGGCTTGAGGACGGCCGTGACGTTGCCGACATCGCCGCTGACGCTGGCGACGCGGATGGTCTCGCCGCGCGCCTTGGCCTCGACCTGCTTGAGATACAGCACGGCGGAGAGCGGATGGCAGCCCATCCGGATCAGCGAGCCGCCGCCGGTCATCGCCCATTGCGCGGCATGGGCCGCGTGCGAGCCGGAATGGCTCTCCTCGCCCTTCATGAACAGGATTTTGTCCTTGGTCGCTCTGAGAATCTCCGCGGTCTTGGTCACGGCCGGTGCGTAGATCCAGTCCTCGGCATACATGAAGAGCTTTCCAGTGCGCTCGATCGCGGCACGCGTGGCGTCCATCTCCTCCAGCACGCGCTCATACATCAGCGCCTTCGGCACATGCTTGCCGATCGGCTGCCGGTCGCCGTGGCGGCCGAAATAGCCGGCGAAGGGCTTTTCGCAGATCACATGCTTGCCGGCCTGCATGGCGGCGACGATCATTCCCGCATGAAGATTGGGCGGCGTGCAGATGTCGATGACATCGAGCTCGCGGTCCGCGATCAGCTCGGCGAAGCTGCGATAGACCCGCGGGACCTGGTGGCGGGCAGCGAATTCGACGACGTGGTCGCCGCGCGCAGCCACTGCCGCGACTTCGACATCCACGCCGTAGACACGCCGGAACGCATACATATGCAGCTCCGACACGAAGCCGCAGCCGACGAGTCCCACCCTGATCCTGGCCATAGCGCCCCCTGACCCATGCTGTGGGCGGCACTATAGCGCGCTGGGAGGTCTATTCCACCGAGACCCGCACCACGCCGGCACTCATCATGCCCAGCGCCTTGGCGGCCGGCACCGAGAGATCGACGATCCGACCGCGGATGAAGGGGCCGCGATCATTGACGCGGCATTGAATCGAGCGGCTGCCGTAGGACACCCTCAGCACGCTTCCGAAGGGGCGCGTCCGGTGCGCGCAGGTCAGCTCGCCTTTCCCGGCTTTTCCGTATCCGTAATAGGAGGCAAGCCCGCTTTCGGCGTGTGCAAAGGAAACAGCAGAAAGCGAAAAAGTGGCAAGGCAAGAAACAAGGCAAGAAAATAGCGTGGTCTGCGCTCGCACGGCACCGCTCCCGGTTGGCCCTGCCCCGCGCAGCAACGTTTGTTAGTTCCGGTGAGTTCCTGAGCAGCCGCCGGGCCGCGCCCGGCGGTGCCATCACACATTGTTACTGTTTGTGAAAGACCAGCGTCCGGACCTCGATGCTTTCGCGCGGCGCCGCATCGGCCGGCGTCGTCGGATCGACGAACGCGGTGTGCGGCCCGAAGCGCGTGCGGCCATCGGTTGCGGAATCGTAGCACTTGAGCAGCAGCGCTTCGTCCGTCGTCATCTCGGGGAAATAGAACCAGCGATGGTTCGGATTGTATTTCACCGAATACGTCTCGCCGCGACGGTTCGGATAGATCAGATCGGAGGCGACGAGATCGTCGGGCGCGACCGTCGTTCCGTCAGCCATCGCCAGCGGCGAGTCGCGCAACGGGCCGCGGATCGGCCGCCACAGATTGATCACCTGGACGCGGCCCTTCAGCAACTCATCGGCCTCATCGGGCAGATGCTCGCGCACGCGGTTGGCGCCGGAGATGGCGGTCTGGTCGACGTGGACGCGCGTTGCCGGCTGACGCGGGCCAGCGTCGCGAATGTCCGTGGCGCCCTCGATCCGCCTGCGCACGGTATGGTCGAAGATGACAACGCGGTCGGCTTTCAGCGTTGCGCGCAGGAAGGCCTCGACGGCGGGATAGTAGACCGCCCTCACCTCTTCGTCGTTGCTGAAGTCCTTGACCCGGGTTGGATGCCGCACCAGCGCAAAGCCTTCGCGGTCGAGCGAGAAATTCTGCGCGATCAGTCGTGCATCGAAGATCGGGACCTGATGCGGTTCCGGCAGCGACGTGCTTTTGGGCTCGCCAGGCGGCGGATCGAAGGCATAGGTGCGCGGCTTGCCGGAAACTGGCGCGAGATAGTTGAGTTCAGCGGTGACGAAGGGAAGCGATTCGATTTTTATTTCTTGCAGGCCCATGGCCAGTCTCCCGATGTGGTCGTCCGGATGATTTTTGCCGGGCGGGTGCGTGCTGCAAGGGAGTTGGTGCAAATAGCAATGCGAGTGTTGTCGTTAGCATGAAGCGCAGAACGAACGTTTCGCGGAATCCTCTCGGATTGGAATGCGCTCTGTCCGCTTCACGGATGCTTGAGAGCCTTGTGAGATCTCGTGCCTCGGGCCGGCCTTAAGGAAAAGATCAGGACAACATAAGGAGCCCATAAGGACTTCCGAGACGCCGCTGGCCTAGCATCGACCGTGTGATCGCGTCGGTAACAGGATGCCTCATCCCGCGGTTGGTCCAGGCAATCACAACTCGCTCTCGGGTTGCCGATCCCGACCGGACGGGCTTACAGTGATTTGCCCTGCGGCCGTCGACGCTTGCAATGGGAAGGCGACCTTCGGGCTGGAGATCAGCGCCATGTCAGCCGATCAGTATCTTCGTTACGATCCATCCGTCGAACACATCCGGCCGGAGGAAGCGGCGGCCGTCGAGGAAATCGTTGCTTCGATTTCGCGAACGAGCGATCGCACTTTTCGCAAAGACAAGCACGGGACCCGGCAGCAGCACGCCAAGGGCGCCGGCTATCTCCGGGGCGAGCTGATCGTCTACGAGGATTTGCCGGATCATCTGCGCCAGGGCCTGTTCAAGCAGGCTGGCCACTTCCCGATCATCGTCCGCCTCTCCACCGCATTCAACAGGAGCGATCGCGTCCGCTCGCCACGGGGGTTTGCCATCAAGGTCCTGGGCGTGACCGGGCCCAAGGCGCTCGGCGACGACGATTCGACGAACCAGGATCTCCTACTCGTCAATCACCCCAGCTATTTCGCGGATGCGATGGCCTATATGCGCGCACAGCATAAGGTCGAGCACACCCTGTTCCTGCCTGATCTGGCGTACGGACCCATAGGCTTTTTCGCGCGCGTCCTGGTCGCCGCATCGGACAGAACAGGCATTCCGATCCCGATCGTCTTGAAGGCGCTCGGTGATGCCGGCAGCAACATTCTCGGAGAGACCTTTCACACGGAGGGAGCATTGCGGTTTGGCGATTATATCGCAAGGCTTCGCCTGGTGCCGAAGTCGGCGTCGGTTCGCCAACTCACCGGCCAGCCCTGCCACGATGCCGATGATGCCGTGCTGAACAGCGTCGTTGCCTTCTTCAAGGACAATGCGGCCGAGTACGAATTATTTGCCCAGCTCTGCACCGACCTGGAGCGAACACCGATCGAAGATGCCTCGATCGACTGGCCCGAAGACGTCGCGCCGCCGCAAGCACTCGGCAAGATCGCGCTTCCGCGCCAGACCGCCGACAGCCCCGCGCGTCGCGTCTATTCCGACGAGGTGCTTTCGTTCGATCCATGGCGATGTCTCGCCGCGCATCAGCCGCTCGGCTCGATCATGCGGTTGCGCAGGGATGCCTACCGGGCCTCCCGCACGCTGCGGCAGCAGCAAAATCACTTCAAGATCAAGCAAGCGCCCGGCGAACCGCGAGAGATCGCAGACCTGCCGGATTGAGCCGATCACCGTCCCTCATGATGGGGCCCGCTGTCCCGGCCTGCGTCGAAAAAGGACGCCGACCGCAGCGGATCGCCGGGATCAAGCGTCTCTGCCAGCGACGCAATCACTTGGCAGGAGCGGTCCCGCCACTTGGCAGCCCTTTGCGCTTGTCCGAGGCTTTCATAGAGCATCGCGGTCGTGCGATAAACCCGCCAGGCGGCATGCGGCAACCTGGCACGACGGACGATCGAAATTGCCGCCGACAAATGCCCGCCGGCGAGTTGCGCATCCTGCTGCAGGATCGCAATTCTCGCCATGGTCTCGTAGCACAGCGCGAGAAACGGCCGGTCGGGTGCCGCGCTCGTCACCTCGTGAAACTGGCTGGCCGAACTCCGGGCAAGGTCCAGATCGCCGATCGCGATCCAATAGTCGCAGCAAGTGAGCCAATAATGGGGGATGACCAGCGACTCCATCGGCACCCGGTCGACCTCCATCCGCCGCTCCATCGCATCGAGATGCTGCCGCGCCCGAGGCAGGTCGCCCATCCGGACATAAGCCCGCGCCAGCAGGTTCCTGCCGACGAAGAAGGTGAACGGATTGGCCTCGATCATCGGGCCGAGCGCATCCTCCGCACGCCGTGACGCGCTGCCATATTCCTCCGCCTCGGAATACAGCCATCCGATCGCGAGATGACACAGCGCGACGGCCTGCGGATTTGCATTCCGTTCCGAGATAGCCAACGCGGAGACGAGGTTTCGTTGCGCCTGGCCCCATTCACCGAGATAAATCTGGGCAAACGCCTCGACCGACTCATAGAGGACGAACAGATAGACATCACCGACCAGGCGGGCGAGCTCCTTTCCCCTGGTCGTCGCATCGCAGCAGGCGGGATAATTCGCGCGCAGGAACTCCAGCACCATCTCCATCGAGCAGCGCCGCAGCCGCATGCTCAGATCCTGCTCTCCGGTGATCAGTGCTGACGCACGCTCGGCAAGCTCCGCATTCTCGCGATCCCAGCCGCGGAGCATCAGCTTCAAATTGGCAAGGTTGCCCTGGACCAGAGCGCTGAACGCGGCGTCGTCGATCGCCCTGCTCTTGACAAGGGCCTGTTCCGCAACAGGCAGGCTCTGGCGTCGATCGACGTAAAGACAGAATCGGCTGAGATCGACCAGCGCGTTCACCTCTTCGCGCACGTGCCCGTTCTCCGCCGCGTGCGCGACGACAGCGCTGAGATCCTGCAGGGAATTCAGGAAATCTCCACTGGCCCGCCAGGCCCAGGCGCGCTGAAGCAGCAACTTCAGACGTGTTGCCACCTGAAACTCCGGCGGC